>JBBRYA010000023.1:0-50986 GCA_038238015.1 Solirubrobacterales bacterium | reverse complement strand
GATCTGCTCGCGGCCGCCCGAGGACATCACCGACGAGGAGATGGGCGTCTTCCCGGACTACGAGGCGTTCTGCGCCGCGGCAGGCTGAATGGTCGACAGGATGGAGACCCCCGTCATCAATGGTGTCGGCCGGATGCCGACACGGGGTAACCCCTGATCATGGCCACCGTGAAGATCCCCCCGGTCCTCCGCCCCTCCGTGGGCGGCGAGAAGGAGGTGCAGGCCGCCGGCGAGGACGTCGGCGCCGTCCTGACCTCGCTCGCCGAGGACCACCCCGACACCCGCTCGCAGCTGTTCTCGGGCGAGGGGCAGCTCAACCGCTACGTGAACGTCTACCTCAACGACGAGGACGTGCGCGTGCTCGACGGGCTCCAGACCAGCGTGAGCGAGACCGACACGCTCGTGATCCTCCCGGCGATGGCCGGAGGCTGAGGGGAAAACTCAAGCTCCGGGCCCGTTCTGCCGACAAATGTCGTATCGGGAATCGAACGACACCGCCGGGGAGAGACTTCATGCGCAAGACCATGCATCAGCTCAGGCAGACCAAGCGAGAGGGCAACCTGACGGAGCTGCGCGACAGCGTCTCCGACGGCTCGCTGCTGATTCGCCAGATGACCGAGGATGAGCGCGCCGAGCACGCCACCGCGCGCAAGCGCTTCAGCGACCGCCCGTCGCGCAGCAGGACCGCGGCGACGGCCGACCGCAGCGCCTGACCGGCGCAGTCACGGCACCACCATCGGCTTGACGCTCGCCGGGTCCTCGCGACCGGCGCGCAGCGCCGCGTCCACCTCGTCCAGGCCGAAGCGCCCGGACATGATCGCCTTCAGGTCGACGCGGCCGGCAGCCGCGAGCGCGATCGCGGCGGGGTAGGTGTTGGCGTAGCGGAAGGTGCCCGTCACCCACAGCTCGCGGGCCTGGATCAGGCTGAGCGGGAGCACGCCCTCCTCCTCCGGGCCCATGCCGACGAGCACGGCGGTGCCCGCGGGGCGCAGCGCGCCGACGCCGTCGCGCAGCGCCGCCGGATGTCCCGAGCACTCGATCAGCGCGTCGGCCTCCAGCCCCAGCGGCTCGCCCGCCCGGACCACGTGCGTGGCGCCGGTTCGCAGCGCCAGCTCGAGCCGGTGCTCGTTGACGTCTGAGACCGTGACCTCGGTGGCGCCGAAGGCGAGCGCGCACTGCATGGCCAGCAGCCCGATCGGCCCGGCGCCGGTCACCAGGACGCGGTCGCCGGCGCTCACGCCCGCCTTGCGGCACGCCCAGACGCCGACCGACAGCGGCTCCATCAGCGCGCCCTCCTCGTCTGAGAGCGAATCGGGCAGCGCGAACGCGAAGTCCTCGTGGATCGCGACGAACTCGGCGAACGCGCCGTCGACGGGCGGAGTGGCGAAGAAGCGCACGTCGGCACAGAGGTTGTAGCGGCCGGCGCGGCACTCGCGGCAGCGCCCGCAGGGCACGCCCGGCTCGAGCGCCACGCGGTCGCCGACCGCATGCCCGGTCGCCCCCTCGCCGAGCTCGACCACGCGTCCCGCGGACTCGTGGCCCAGGACCAGCGGCGCCTCGACCACGAAGGGACCGATGCGCCCGTGCTCGTAGTAGTGAACGTCTGATCCGCACACGCCCACGGCAGTGATCTCGACCAGGACCTCGCGAGGGCCGGGTCGCGGGCGCTCGCGCTCCTCGATGCGGATCTCCCCCGGCGCATGCAGGACGGCTGCCCTCACTCGCCGGTGACCGCCCCCAGCGTCAGCCCCGTCACGAGCCAGCGGCGGACGACGAGCCCGACCACGATCATCGGCGCCACGACGATCGTCCCGATCGCGGTCAACTGCCCCCAGTCGATCTCGGTCTGGGTCACGAGCTGAGACGCGGCGATCGGGAGCGTCTGGGAGTCCGGGCCCGAAAACGTCGCCGCGAATGCGTAGTCGTTCCACGAGAAGACCAGGCAGAGGACCGCGGTCGTGGCGATCCCCGGCAGCACGAGCGGCAGCGCGATGCGCCGGAAGGCGACCCAGGGGCTCGCCCCGTCGACCATGGCTGCCTCCTCCAGAGCCGGCGGCAGGTCCGCGAAGAACGCGTTCATGATCCAGATCGCGAACGGGAGGTTGAAGGTCAGGTAGGCCACGATCAGCCCGAGCGTCGAGCCCAGTAATCCGGTCGTGCGGAAGATCACGAACAGCGGCAGCACGACCGCCGCGATCGGCGCCATCCGGGTCGAGATGATCCAGAACGACACGTGGTCCTTGCCGCGGAAGTGGCTGCGCGCGAGCCCGTAGCCGGCGAGGCAGCCGAGCGCCACGGCGATCAGAGTCGACGCGCCGGCGGCGATCAGCGAGTTGACGGCATAGCCGCCGATGTCGTTGGCCCCGCCGAACAGGGCGCTGTAGTGATCGAGTGTCGGCTTGAAGGTGAGGCTCGGTGGGCTGGCGGTGAGCTTGTCGGCGGGCTTGAACGAGGACAGGACCATCCACGCCAGCGGCACCACGGTCCAGAGCAGGACCACCGCGATCAGCGCGCGAACGCCGATGCGGCCCCTCGAGCGCGACCTCATCGCGCGAGCCCGCGCCGCTGGAGGGTCTTCAGGAAGAGGTTCGCGACGAGGATCGAAACCGCCAGCATCGACAGCCCGATCGCAGCCGCGTAGCCGAGGTCGAAGAAGCGGAAGCCCGTCTCGTAGAGGCGGATCGGGATCGTCTTCGTCGCGTCCGCGGGGCCGCCGTTGGTGGTGTTCTGGATGATGTCGAAGTAGCGGATCGCGTCCATCGAGCGGATCAGCAGCGCGACGATGATCACCCCGGCGACCATCGGCAGCACGATGTAGCGCAGGCGCTGCCAGTAGCTGGCCCCGTCGACCTTCGCCGCCTCGAGCACCTGGCCTGGAAGCGAGGCCAGGCCGGCGAGCACGATCAGCGTGATCAGCGGCGTCCACTGCCAGACGTCCATCAGCGTCACCGCGACGAAGGCCGCCTTGGTCGAGCCGAGGATGTCGCCGCTGTACAGGCCCGTCGACTTGAGCACCCACGCGTAGAGCCCGTAGGTGGAGTCGGTGAGGAAGCGCCCGAGCAGCCCAACGATCACCGGGGCCATGAACATCGGCATCAGGATCAGCGACAGCGCGATGTTCTTGCCCCACACGAGCTCGTGCACGATCAGCGCGATCGCGATGCCCAGCACCAGCTCGAGGCCGACGGTCGCGACGAAGTAGACGACCGAGCGGATCCAGCTCGCGCCGACCGAGGGGTCCGTGAACAGCCGCGTCCAGTTGTCCAGGCCCGACCAGCTGAAGTGGATGCCGCCGATGAGCCCGACCGACGACAGGCTCATGACGATGATGTAGACGAACGGGAACAGCGACAGCGCTGCGAGCACGACCAGCGCGGGCGTCATCATGCGGCCCGGGAACGTCAGCCGCCGCATCAGGCCTTCCGCAGTGACTTGGCCGCGTTCTCGATCGCCTTCTCGAAGCCCTGCTTGGTATTGGTCATGCAGGCCTGCGGGTCCTGCTGGCCCGCGAGCATCTTCGAGAGCTGCGTGAAGATCGTCGTGTCGCACTCGTTCCAGGCGGCGATCTTCGGTCGCAGGCCGATGTTCTCCGGCCTCCAGGCCTCGAACACCGCGTCCGTGGTGAGGATGTTGGGCATCTTCGAGGGCGGCTTCTTGGCCTTCTGCACCTCGGGCAGCTTGTAGACCGACGCGCGCGTGGGGGTCCCGCCGCCGACCGTGCTCTTGAGGTTCGAGAGCTGGGTGGCACGCTGCGTGGACCAGACGACGAACAGCCAGGCGGCTCGCTGGTCGCGTTTGGAGGCGACGCCGTTGACCCCGATCCCAGTCCCGCCGTACATGTTCGCTGAGCGCTTGGGCCCGCGCGGCAGGCGCGCGTAGCCGACCTTGCCCTTGAGCTTGGAGCCCTCGATCGTGGCCGCGAACTCGTGCCACAGCGGCGCCATCGCCATGCCGCCCGCGGTGAAGCCCTCGGCCAGCCCGGTCCAGTCCCAACCCAGGCTCGACGGGTGCGCGATCGAGACCAGGCGGCGGTAGACGTCTGCGGCCTGCAGCGCCTCGGGGCGGTCGAGCAGCGGCTCTCCGGGGTCGGCCGAGCCCAGCCGCCCCACCTTCACGCCGTCGTTGAAGTAGTCGCCCCCGTAGGCCCACAGCAGGTTGGAGAAGTCGTTCATCAGCGAGTCGTGCTGCTTGGCCATGTGGCCGTGCCCGTACGGCACGCCGGTGTCCTTGGCGTGCGCCTTGAACCACTGCGAGGTCTTGTAGAAGTCCTCCCAGGTCGAGGCGTCGCTCGGCATCGGGTCGAAGCCGAGGTCCTGCTTCATGCGCGCCCCGAACTTGTCGAACAGGTCCTTGCGGTACATCCAGATCATCGTCGGCGCGTCGTAGGGCAGCGCGTAGAGCTTGCCGTCGCCGGCGAAGCGCCCGGCCGCGTCGAGCTGGGTCGGGATGAAGTCCGACAGCGCCTCGGCGTGGGGCAGGTTGTCGTCGTTCTGGAAGGCGTTGAGGTCGGCCAGGGCCTTGTGGTACGGCGCGAGGATCTGGTACGGGTCGGCGTAGATGATCTGGTAGGAGCCCTGGCCGGAGGCGAAGTCCAGCGCCACCTTCTGCACGAGCGCCGACAGCTCGAGCTGCGTGATCTTCACGTCGATCCCCGTCAGGTCGGTGAAGGGCTTGAGGTTCGCCGCGATCGCCGAGGTCGGCGCCGTGTTCTCCGAGATGAAGTTCAGCGACGTCCCGGCGAACTGCTTCCACTCGTCGCCCGCGACCGGCTTGACCTTGGTGCCCGAGCTGCCGCAGCCGCCGAGCCAGAGCGACGCTCCGCCCGCCCCGGCCATCCTCACCACGTCGCGTCTCGTGTAAAGCAACCCGTTCTCCTCCCGGCGGCACGCCTACCCTCGACAGGTTTGGGCTAACCCGGCGTATGGCTACACTTTCTGAAGTGTCCCTGCCTGAGCTCCAGAACCGCCCCTGCGGGGGCCGCTACGGCGACATCGTCCAGGCCATCGGCAACACGCCGCTGGTCGAGCTCAAGCGCCTCTCGCCCAAGCCCGGGGTCCGCATCTGGGCCAAGCTCGAGTCCCACAACCCGACCGGGTCGGTCAAGGACCGCGTCGCCCGCGCGATGATCGAGGACGCCGAGGAGAAGGGCGCGATCTCGCCGGGCCAGACGATCCTCGAGCCGACCTCGGGCAACACCGGGATCTCGCTGGCGATGATCTGCTCGCGCAAGGGCTACAAGCTGAAGGTCGTGATGCCCGAGAACGTCACCCCGGAGCGCACCCAGCTGCTGCAGATGTACGGCGCCGAGATCGTCTACTCACCCGGTGGTAAGGGCTCCAACGGCGCCGTCGAGATGGCGCTGGACATGGCCTCCGCGGACCCGAGCTACTACATGCCCTACCAATACGGCAACGAGGCCAACCCCGGCGCCCACTATCACGGCACCGGCCCGGAGCTGTTGCAGGAGCTCGACGAGATCAGCGCGTTCGTCGCGGGCCTCGGCACCGGCGGGACGCTGATGGGCACGGGCCGCCGCCTCAAGGAGGAGCTCGGCGACGCGGTGAAGATCGTGGCGGCCGAGCCCAAGCAGGGTGACCCCGTGCAGGGGCTGCGCTCGCTCGAGGACGGCTTCATCCCGCCGATCATCGACCTCTCGCTGCTGGACCGGAAGATCTTCGTGACCAACACCGACGCGATCGTGTGGACGCGGCGCCTGCTCGAGGAGGAGGGGATCTTCGCGGGGGTCTCCTCTGGGGCGATCGCGTCGATCGCGGTGCGGATCGCGGGCGAGCTCGACGAGGGCAACGTCGTCTTCCTCGTGTGCGACGACGGCTGGCGATATCTGTCCTCCGGGCTCTACACGAAGCCGGTCGAGGAGATCGCGGCGCTGGAGTCCACGGTCTGGTGGTGATCCGCCACCCCGGGGTCTGGCGCATACACTGAGGACAACGACTTCGAAGGGGAAAGAGGCGCCCATGCCATTCAACGTCGGACCGATGGAGCTCATCATCGTCCTGGTCATCGCCCTGATCGTCCTGGGCCCCAAGCGCCTGCCGGAGGCCGGCCGCGCGGTGGGCAAGGGCATGCGCGAGTTCAAGGACTCGCTCACCGGCGACAGCAAGGACGAGGACGAGCACGACGAGATCACGCCGGAGATCCGCCCGGCCAGCACGACCGCGACCACCAGCACCGTCACCGCCGAGCCCGAGGCGAAGCCCGCCGAGAGCCCGTTCGCGCAGCGCTGAGTGCGGATCAGCCAGGAGTTCCTGGACCGCCTCGTCGAGCAGGCGCGCGACGAGGCGCCCAACGAGTGCTGCGGGATCCTCGCCACGCAGGACGGGCGAGCGGTGAAGCTGCACCCCGCCCGCAACGCGGCGGCCTCGCCGCTCAAGTACGAGATGGACGGGATGGAGCAGTACCGGATCCAGACCGCGATCGAGGACGCCGGGCGCGAGCTCGGGGCGATCTACCACTCCCACACGCGGTCTGACCCCTATCCCTCCCAGACCGACATCAACCTCGCCTTCTATCCGGACGCGCTGTACGTGATCGTGGGCGTCGCCAAGGCCGAGCCGGAGATCCGCGCCTTCGCGATCGTGGACGGCGAGGTCTCAGAGCGGGCCCTCGAGATCGAGTGAGCGCGCCGCTCGTCTGTCCCTCCTGCGGGACGGGGCACGAGCTGTCCGAGCGCTTCTGCTCGGCGTGCGGAATGCCGCTCGTGCACGCCGCCGGCCACGCCGAGCCGGTCTCCGAGCGCCGCGAGCGGGCCCGCAAGGTGCAGGCGCGCTACGCCGAGGGCCCGCTGGTGCGCGTCGCCACCGCGAGCCACCAGTCAGAGGCCGAGCTGCTGCAGGGGATGCTGCTCGAGGAGGGCATCCCGTCGCTGGTTCGCCGCTCGGGTGGCTTCGACGTGCCGGACTTCCTCGCCGCCGGTCCGCGCGACGTGCTCGTCCCGCAGTCGGGTGGGGAGGCTGCGCGCGAGCTCCTGGGCACGACCGCGCCCCCGCCGCGCGAGCCCCTGGCCTCGCCGCGGTGGCACCGAGCCCTGGCCGCCGCGCTCGCGCTGCTCGTGCTGGCCCTGCTGGTCGCGTGGGTCGGCGCGGCCGTCTGGCCGTGACTCAGCGCTCGGGGCCCGCGTCGCGTCCGCGGCGTCCCGCACCGAGCCGCGCCAGGTGCGAGCGCCAGGCCTGCTCTGACTGGCGCATCGGGCGCCCGTGGAAGGCCCTCTCCAGCTCGCCGCCGCGCGCGAGCGCCACGCACGCGCGCTCGCCCTCCTCGCGCGCCAGCAGGTCGAACACCGTCCCGCCCAGCAGCGGGGCGTCGCGGCGGCCGGGCGGGAAGGACGGGGTCGCTCCCTCGTGCAGCCGCGCCACCACGGCGGGCCGTACGTGCCGCGTCTGGCCCGAGAAGAACTGGGCCGCGCCCTCATGCCGCCAGGCCGCGCGGCCGAAGCGCCGCCGCGTGTCGCGCCGGCCGACGCCGAGCAGGCGCTTGGCCAGCAGCGCCGATGGGGTGAGCATCAGCAGCTCCAGTGAGCCCTCGACGTTGGACGCCCGCTCGGCGAGCAGGCGCGGGGAGAGCACGTGCAGCTCGGTCGGAGCCGCCCAGCCGACGAGGTAGCGCCGGCCCGCCGGATCGGTCAGGGCGCGCTGGAGCACGAGCCCGGGAGCAGCGGCGTCGAGCTGTGCGCTGGAGGGGTGGATGACCACCGCCAGCTCGCCCGCCCCGGTCTCTAGGAGCCGTTCCAGGCGGGGCCGGGCGTACTCCAGCTGGGCGAGCACGCGCTCGGCCTCGGCCTCGTCGCGCTCGTCATGACGCGCCACGAAGGTCTCCGATGCGGTCTCCAGCCAGGCCATGGGCCCGGCGGGTTCTATCGGCTAGCGCCCCACCTGTCCCTGGATCTCGACCGCCTGCTGGTAGGTGGGGCGGTTGATCCAGTGGATCAGCGGCTGGGTGGCGCCCCCGACCGGGCGCTGCTGCACGGCATCGAAGCACCACTGGCTGCCCGGCTTGCCCGCCTTCTTGCAGACGCTGTCGTCGGCGTAGAGCTCGGACACCGGAACCCTCAGCGCTTCGCGAAGCGAGCCTTCGAGCGCCTTCCGGCAGCGGCCGAGCCTGCCGTCGCCGCAGAACTTGCGCGCGTACTTTCCCTTGACCTTGCGCTTGAGCACCGTCCGCAGGTCCTTGCGCACGTAGCCGTACCAGCCCGCCTGGTAGGACGAGCCGAGATGGGCGCCGTCGTTGTTGGGCGCGTTGTCGAGCTCGATCGTGTTCGAGAGGACCTTGAACGCCTTGTCGCCGAGCGCCGGCTGGAACTCGGCCTTCACCCAGCGCGGCCACCACGCGTCGAGAATGCGGATCGCGTCGCCCGACTCGTAGACGCCGTCGCGGTTTGCGTCCTTGCGGTGCCCGCCCGCGCGCTGCCACGCGCGAAGCTTCTGGACCGCGTCGCGCAGCACCGGGTCCTTCGGCGTACCGAGCACGCGCAGCGCGAGCGGCAGGTCCACGTGGGCGCGCAGGTCCTCTGTGCCGGCCTGCTCCATCACGTCGATCAGCCCCGCGAGCGTGGCCTTCTTGGCGCCGTTGATCAGGGCCTTCACGCCGTCCTCGAGCAGCAGCGAGCGGAAGGCGGAGGAGAACGCGTTGGCGTCGGCGGACCGGAAGCCGCGGGCCTGCTTGTTGTTCCAGGAGACCAGGTAGGGCTGGTCGATCACCTGCGGGTGCTGCTCGAAGGGCGTGATCGACGACGTGTGCCGGGCGGGGTCATAGCCGCGCCACTCGAACTTTCGCTTGCCCCAGACGGGGAAGTCGGGGTCGACGTTCTTTGCGCGGACCGGGTTGGCGCCCGAGTTGAAGTAGCCGATGTGCTTCGAGTCGGTGTAGAGCCAGTTGAACGTGTAGCCGATCTTGTCGGCCGCGCGCATGAACGACTGCGGCGAGTTGACCTTCGCCGGGTCGTTGAACTCCAGGAAGCCGGCCGCCGAGTCGACCTCGTGGAAGTAGGTCGAGCGCAGCTTGGTCAGCAGTACGTTCTTGTGGCCCACGCGCGCGCGGCCGGCGACCAGCCCGAGCGCGGTCCGCTCGGCGCGCAGCGTCTCCGATCCCGCGGGCGTCGAGTCACCCGGCGTGGGCTGCCAGCTGTTCTTGCGCTCGACCACCTCGACGGGCTCGCAGCGGCCGCGGAACACGTAATGCATGGAGTCACCGCCGCAGGTCGGCACGGCGAAGGTGTCGATGTTGTCCTGCCCGGCGGAGGTCGCGCTCCAGGCGTAGTCGCGCCCGCGCCCGAGCTGGATGTAGAGGTTGAGGCCGACGAAGCTGGCGCCGCGCGCGTCGATGCCGGGCTTGCCGGGCGCCGCGGGCGCGTGGACGTCCTGCTCCATCAGGATCTGCGGGTTGAAGTAGCCCACCTGCGGGCCCGCGACCATCAGCGGCGTGCCGCTCGCGGACTCTCGCCCGGAGACGAGCACGGCGTTCGACGCGCGGCTGGGCGTGGCCAGGAGGCCGCCGAGGGCGCCGGTCGTGTGGGCCGACGTCGCGGAGGCCGAGGCCCCCGAGTGGCTGGCGACGATCTGGTGCTTGCTCAGCGTGCCGCGGTCGAAGATCGCGACGCTGCCCTTCGCGGCCTTCTTGGGCTTGACCTGGTAGGGGAAGCGCTTGGTGGAAAGGATCGTCCTGGGCGCCTCGGGGTCCTCCGCGGAGCGGAAGTTGCGGAACACGCGCGTGCCGAGCTTGCGCTTGAAGCGCGAGACGAGCGCCTGGTAGATCTGCGTGAACTCGATCTCCTTGCCGCCGCCCTTGCCGAAGATGCCGCCGACCAGCGAGGACGACGCGATCAGATCACTGGGCTTCCAGGGGTCGGGCCCCAGCGGGCGCCCGATCGCGGCGTACTCAGCCGGCATCTTGGTCGGGTCGAGCTTGGCCTCGGCGATGTACTGGTTGATCCCGGCGACGTAGTTGTCGACGTCGGTGCGGATCGTGTCGCCGATCGGGCCGAGGTACTTCGGCAGGTCCTGCGCCTGCTTGTCGAGGTCGGCCTCGGTGTAGGGCGCCACCGCCCACTGCTCGGCGTCCTGCTTGGCGTTGGAGCCGCCGGCGAAGCTCGAGAGCTCCCCGCGGCCGGCGTGGCGGATGACGTCCATGAAGAACAGCCGGTCCTCGGCGCCCGCGTAGCCGAGGCCGAACATCGCGCCGTCGCGGTTGGCGCCGTAGACGTGCGGCACGCCGAAGCCCTTGTCGCGCACGATCGTGACGTCGGCGCGCGGGGAGTAGCGGCGCTCCTCCTGCCCCGGCGGGACGCCGAAGCTCGAGTCCTTGAAGTACTTGGGGATGTCGGAGGCCTGCAGGCCCGGGGTCGCGTAGACGAGGTCGCCGTACATCGGCAGCTGGTCGCAGCAGTGCGGGACGGTCTTGCCGGACGCGAGGAAGAGCCCGAGGTCGGCGGCGTCGTAGAGCCCGCGGGTGCCCGAGGGCAGGATGTCGCGGAAGCCCTTGCCGTCGTTGGCCTGGTAGGCCTGCGGCTCGGGCCCCGTCTGGCCGAGGACCGGCACGCCGGCCGGCACCGTCGGGACGGGCGGCACCGTCGGGACGGCGGTGGGGATCGGCAGCTGGCCGAGGGCGGTGGCGGGCGCGGCGAGGACGAGGCCGGCGACGAGCGCCAGCAGGGGGACCCGGGGCATCGGCCGAACGCTACCGTTCAGACGGCCGCTCCGCGAGCCCCTGCGGTCAGGCGTGGCCCGCTAGGCGTAGGCGAGGGCGCCGTTGCCCTCGGCCAGCGCGGCGATCTCCTCGGAGGCGCGGTCGAACTCCTCGTCGGAGAGCACCGGGGTGCCCTCGAACGGCAGCTCGCGCGTGATCTCGAGGAACGAGCGGCAGCCGCCGTGGTCGTCACGCACCTTGACGGTCACCGGACGCGGGATGCGGTAGGTGCGCAGGAGCAGGACGTGCAGGGGGTGGCGGCGCTTCCAGGCCAGGCGCTTCTCGGCGTAGTCGGGCGTCCAGACGTAGAACGGGGCCAGCGCCTCGACCGCGCGGCGGTCGGTGACCGTCCAGGACCCCGCGACCTCGGCCCAGGCGCGGATGCGCACCCGGTCGGGCTGGGAGATGCCGCCGTCCACGGTCAGCGCGTGGGCGGGCGGCTCGCCCTCGGCCCACACGCCCTCCTCGAGCGCCCGGCGCAGCTCGGGCTGGTGGGACTCGCGCACCAGGTCGTGGCGCTGGTGGTCGAAGGTGGGGTAGAGGAAGAAGCGGTCGTGCTCCACCTCGAAGTGCTTGTTGGGCTCGCGGATGCCGCCCTTGCGCAGGGTGACGAGCTGCTCGCCCTCGGCGAGTGCGCGCACGGTGACAGCCCATTCCTTGAAAGCGATTGGCATAGATGAGTGGGGACGGGGACGGAGGGAGGGAACCGCAGGCTTCGTCCGGCGGGACACCGGACTCGGGGAAGCCGTCACATACTATGCACAAGGTCCCGAATATTCATAATGTCCCTGCAAAACAGGGATTATTAGTTCTAATGTCCTTCAGAGCCGCGCTGCACCAAGGCCCTCGACCACCTCGAGCACCGCAGCGAAGTCCTGCTCGCCGAGGCCCCGCCCCATCCCCGCGCTGTAGAGCTCACGCGCGAGCGCCGCGAACGGGAACGGCGCTCCCGCGCCGCGGGCCTCGTCGAGGCACAGCCCGACGTCCTTGAGCATGTGCTCGAGCTTGAACAGCGGGGAGAAGTCGTGCTCGAGCATCGGCCGCGCCTTGAGCTCGAGCATCGTCGAGTTCGCCGAGCCCGCGCCCATGACCTCGACGAGCGCCTCGAGGTCGACGCCCGCGCGGCGCGCCACGACCAGCGCCTGCGCGAGCGTCGCGCAGTTGACCGCGGTGACCGAGTTGGAGATGACCTTGACCGCCTGGCCCTGGCCGACCTCGCCGGTGTGCACGACCAGCTTGCCCATCGCTTCCAGCAGCGGCCGCGCGCGGGCCATGTCCGCCTCCGAGGCGCCGGCCATGATCGTGAGCGTCCCGTCCTGAGCCTTCGGCGCGGAGCCGGTGACGGGCGCGTCGACGAAGCCGTGGCCCTGCCCGGTCAGCGTGGCGCCGATGCGGCGCGCGTCGGCGGGCGCGATCGTCGAGCAGTCGATGAACAGCGTCCCCGGTGCGGCGCCGGCCGCGGCACCGTCCTCCCCGAGCAGCATCGCCTCGACCTGCGGCCCGTCGACCACCATCGAGATCACCGCGCTCGTGCCCGCGGCGGCCTCGCGCGGCGACGCGGCGACCTCGGCGCCGTGCTCGGCGGCCCAGGCCTCGGCCGTCGCCGTCGTGCGGTTGAAGACGGTCAGCTCGTAGCCGGCGCGGCGCAGGTTGGCGGCCTGCCGGGAACCCATGATCCCGAGGCCGATGAACGCGACGCGGTCGGGCACCCGCCGGACCCTAGTGCAACGGCCGCCGGCTCAGGCGACGAGCGCGACCTCCTCGGAGTCGGCCAGGTGCTGGTGGGAGGGGCAGTAGCCGTTGTTGGGCAGCGGCATCCGCTGGCAGGGCGTGCCCTTGCGCGTGGTCGCCCGGCACTCCAGCCGGTTGCCCGCGAGGTCGTAGCCGGCGACGCTCTGGGTCTCGAACCACTCGCGCGCCAGCGTCAGGTAGACGTCGACCACGTGGTAGACGCGGCACTGGGCCGACATGGGGAAGAACGCCCGGATGTCGTTGAACAGGGTCTTCGACGGCCGCGCGAAGTAATGGCGGTCGGTCGCGAGGCGCAGGATCGCCGCCTCGCACGCGTGCAGCACCCGCTCGCGGTTCGCTGCACCGCCGCCCCCGCGAGCCTCGAGGATGTCCGGAGCGAGCTCGCGGTAGATGGAGCGGCTGAACTGGTACATCGTGCGGTCTGTCCCCCCCCGCGTCGACCCTCTCCGACGGTCACCTCCCTCAATCCGGCAGATTGCGAAGGCCTTGTGTAGTTCCGAACGAAGGCACTGTTGAGTTCGCGTTAAGTCAGCTCCAGTGGGTCGGCTCGACGCCCTCCCCGGGAGCGGCGATCACCGAGTGGCGATGGTCGAACGCCGGGTCTTTCGCCGGGTGGTCGCGGCGGCGGTGGGCGCCCCGGCTCTCCTCGCGCGCCAGGGCGGCGGCGGCCACCAGCCGGGCCAGCGGATATGGGTCCTCGAGCAGCGGCGCGAGGCCCTCCGCGTCGCGCTCCAGGCCCGCGTGGCGCCACATCGCCTCGCGCGTGGCACGCGAGGGCGGCTCGACGCCCGGGGAGCCCAAGGCTGTGGCCGTGCGCGGCGCCGGCTCCTCGAGGCCGGCGAGCGCGGCGCGGCGGCCGAACACGAAGCACTCCGAGAGCGAGTTGGACGCCAGCCGGTTGGCACCGTGCAGGCCCGTGCAGGCGCACTCGCCGACGGCGTAGAGGCCCGGGACGTCGGAGCGGCCCTGAAGGTCGCTCACGATCCCCCCCATCACGTAGTGGCTGGCCGGCGCGACGGAGACGAGCTCGGTGGCCGGGTCCAGGCCGGCCTCGCGCAGCGCCCCGACGACGTTGGGGAAGCGCTCGGGGTCGACCATCCGCATGTCGAGCGAGACCGACGGGACGCCGCGCTCGACCATCACGCCCGCGATCGCACGGGCCACCTCGTCGCGCGGCGCCAGCTCGTCGACGAAGCGCTCGCCGGCGGCATCGAGCAGGGTGGCGCCCTCGCCGCGCACAGCCTCGGAGACGAGGAAGCCCTCGCGCCCCGGGATGCCCGAGACGGCGGTCGGATGGAACTGCACGAACTCCAGGTCCGCGAGCGCGGCGCCGGCCCCGCGGGCCAGCAGCAGCCCGGACCCGAAGGAGCCCGGCGGGTTGGTGGTGCGCGACCACAGCGCGGCCGCCCCGCCCGTGGCGAGCACGACCGAGCGGGCGCGCACCGCGAGCCCGGCGTCCGTATCCAGGCCGCCGCAGCGCCCGTCCTCGTCGAGCGCCAGCGAGCTGGCGCGATGGCCCTCGAGGACGTCGATCTGCTCGTGCTCGGCGACGACCGCGGAGAGCTGGCGCAGGATCCGCCGGCCGGTGGCGCTGCCGCCGGCGTGGGCGACGCGCCGGATCGAGTGCCCGCCCTCGAGGCCGAGCGCGAGCGTGCCGTGGCGGTCGGCGTCGAAGCGCACCCCGAGGCCCTCGAGGTCGCGGAAGCGATCGGGTGCCTCCGCACAGAGGACGGCGGCCGCGCTGCGGCGGACCAGCTCGCGCCCGGCGGCTTCGGTGTCCACCTGGTGGCGCTCGGACGAGTCCTCGGGGGCGAGCGCCGCGGCGAGGCCGCCCTGTGCCCAGTAGGACGCCGTCTCGGCCAGCGGGCGGGCGGAGACCAGCGCCACGCGCGCCCCCTCGCGCGCAGCGCACAGGGCGGCGTAGAGGCCGGCCGCCCCGGCTCCCACCACGATCAGATCGGCGTCCGCCACTCGTTGCGTACGGTATCCACGTGCCCCGCTCGGTCTGGCTGCGCCACGACGCCTCGCTCGCGCATGACGTGCCGGGCCACCCCGAGCGGCCCCAGCGGCTGATCGCGCTCGAGGCCGAGATGGAGCACCACGGCTGGTTCGGCGCCGAGCGGCGCGAGGCCCCGCGGGTGTCGCGCGACGCACTGCTGGCGGTGCACCCCGCCCGCCACGTCGACTTCGTGGAGGCGCTGTGCGCGCGCGGCGGCGGCTTCGTCGACGGCGACACAGTCGCGGTCGGCGCCACGTGGGAGGCGGCCGTGCGCGGCGCGGGCGGCGCCGTGGCGCTCGCCGACGCGCTGCTCGAGGGCGAGGCGGCGACGGGCTTCGCCGCGCTGCGGCCGCCCGGCCACCACGCCGAGCCCGACCGGGCCATGGGCTTCTGCTTCTTCGCCAACGCCGCGGTGGCCGCACGCCACGCCCAGCGCACCCACGGGATCGACCGCGTCCTGATCCTCGACTGGGACGTCCATCACGGCAACGGCACCAACGCGATCTTCCACGCCGACCCGAGCGTGCTGTTCGTGTCGATCCACGAGTCGCCGCTGTATCCCGGCACGGGCCCCGCGAGCGACCTCGGCTCGGGGGCGGGGGAGGGCTTCACCGTCAACCTCCCGGTGCCCCACGGCTCGGGCGACGAGACCTTCGGCTCGCTGGTGGAGCACGTCGCGTGCGGGCTCGTGCGGAGCTTCGAGCCGCAGCTCGTACTGGTGTCGGCCGGCTTCGACGCCCACCGCCTCGATCCGCTGGCCGGCTGCACCTGCAGCGCGGCGGGCTTCGCCGCGATGACGGCGTCGGTGCGGCGCGCCGCCGCGGCCGTCGGGGCGCCGGTAGGGCTCGTGCTCGAGGGCGGCTACTCGCTCGAGGCGCTCACGAGCTCGGTCGCGGCGCTGATGCCCGTGCTGGTCGCCGAGGCGCCCGCCGGCGCGGCCGCCGAGCTCGCGGTGCACCCGCTCGCCGCCGCGGCGGCGCAGCGGCTCGCGCCCTGGTGGCCCGGCCTCGCGACGGCTCAGCGCGGGACGACGCGGCGCGCGTAGGCCTCGCTGCCGCGGCTCTGCGCGGCGTCTGCGGCCTGCTGGCGCGAGGGGTACTGGCCGGAGAAGACCACCCAGTAGCCCTTGCGCAGCGAGGAGTAGTCGTCGGAGTGCAGCACGCCGACCTCCCCGCCGCCCTGCGAGGCCTCCTTGCGCGCCCGCTGCTCGGCCTGGGCGCGCGAGGGGTTGGAGGCGATCACGACGGTGTAGGCGGTGCGCCCTGCGGGCCACTGGGCGATCGCCGACCCGGTCGTGGACGGTGTGGCGCTCGGCAGCGGGGTCGCCCCGTTCGCCGGCGACGGCGTGGGGCTCGGGGTGGCGCCGGGCAGCGGCGTCGGCGTTGGGGTCGTGCCGGCGACCGCCGTCGGCGCCGGGGTGGGGATCGCCGTCGCGGCCGGCGCCGGGGTGGGCTGGGTCGTGGCCACCGGCTGCGGGTCACCGGACAGCTCGACCAGCGCCAGCGCCAGCGCGAGCGCGAGCGCCGCGAGCAGGCTGCCCACGAGCGCCACGGGGCCGCGCCAGCGCGGCGTCGGGGCGACCCGCGTGCCGACCGCCGTGCCGCAGTTCAGGCACCAGTCCTGGTCCTCGCCCAGCGGCGCGCCGCAGCGCAGGCACGCCCGCTCGGTGGCGGGCGGCGGCTCGGCGACCTCGGTCACGAGCCGGGGCGCTCGGAGGAGACGGGCTCGGTCGCGCGGCCGTTGGCGGGCGCGGGCTCCTCGCGCGTGGGCTGCTCGGACGCCGTGGCGGCTGGCGCGGCGCGGTCGGGGGCCACGCCAAGCGGCTCGCCGCAGTGCGCGCAGAAGCGCGCTTCGCTCGGATGCAGCTCGCCGCAGGCGGGGCACGATCCGCCGATGCCGGGCACCCGCAGCACGGTCTCCTCACGCGTCACGCCGAGCTCGGCATCGAGCTCGCGCAGCTCGGCGCTCACCGCCTCGAGGCGCTCGGCTTTAGCCGCGATCAGCCGCTCGGCGCGCTCGGGCCCGCGGCGATGGGACTCATAGACCACGCCGCCGAGGTCGCGCAGCATCAGCTCGCGCGCACGGCGCAGGAAGCGCGCGCGGCGGCGCAGGCCGCGGCGGCTGCGGGTGCTGGGCCGGCGCTCGAGCTCGGCGGCGTCGACGCCGGCCGGCAGCGCCGGGTGAGCGGGCACGGGGGAACCACCGTCCGGGGCCGGGGGGAGCGGCGCGACGGCCGTCTCGGAGCCCGTCTCGGGCTCTGTCCCGGCCTCGCCGGCGGCGGCGCCCGAGGGTCGGATGCGTCGAAGGAGGCCGCTCATGCGATCAAAGGGAAACGCGGCACGCGTCCCGAAGGAGCGAGTATAGGTGGCCTGCCGGGCGCCCCAGCGCCCCAGCGCGCCGGTCAGGCGCCGGCCTCGAGCAGCTCGCGCCACGCTTCGACGACCCGCGCCGCCATGCGGTCGGCGGAGAACCGCGCCGCGGCGGCGCGGCCGTCGACCCGCGGGTCCTCGGCCTCGAGGTGCGGCGCCAGCGCGCGCCGCCACGTCGCCAGGTCCCACGGCGCGCACAGCGAGCCCTCGATCCCGGCGAGCGCGACCGCATGCGCGCCCACCGGGGTCCCGAGCGCGGGCACCTTGCACGCGGAGGCCTCGATCACCGCCAGGCCCATGCCCTCGTCCTGGGAGGGGACGAGCACCGCGTTGGCCGCGTTGACCCAGTAGGGCACCTCGGCGGGCGCCACGTTCCCGAGGGTGAGCAGGCGGACGTCGCCGGCCAGCTCGCGCGCGCGCTCGAAGCGCTTGAGCGGCCGCGACGGCTCGTGCGGGAACAGCAGGCAGGGCTCGTGGGGGTCCAGGCCGAGGCGCGTACGCGCCTCGGCGCGCGGGATCGGGCGGAAGCGGCCGAGGTCCACGCCGCAGGGCAGCACCGCGACGCGGCGGGTGCGCCCGGCGCCCGGGAGGTTCGCGCTGAACGCGCGCGAGACCGTGGCCGGCAGGCGCGTGAACGGCAGCGCGGCGCGCGTGAACGGGCGCGAGCGCGGGTGCAGCAGGTCGTTGCCGTGGAGGGTCACGACAACGGGGCCGAGGCCGGCCAGCAGGGCGGGCCAGGCCGTCAGCCCGAAGTGGGCGTGGACGACGTCGAAGTGCTGCCCGCGGTAGCGGCGGCGCAGCGCGCGCGCCGCCAGGGGGTAGTTGCGCGCCCCGCTGGGGAACGTGAAGAGCTCGACCTCGACGTCCCCGCGGCGGCGCAGCGCCTCGACCTGGTCGCGCACGAACGGACCGCTCGCGGGGTGCTCGGCGGTCGGGTACATGTTCGTCACGACGAGGGCGCGCACGGCGTGGGCCGAGCCTACGCGGAAGCGGTGCGATTCCGTCACGAACGCGTCTAGAGACGTGACGCGCCCGGGCGTTGACTGCATCCCAGCCCCGCGAGACCGCGGGGAACGGCGACGGATCGGAGGCAGGAGATGCCCTATGAGGCGATGGGCCGGCTGCACGCGCGGCTGGCGGCGGGGCTGCGAGCGCAGGGCGGGCAGGGGACGGTCGAGTACGTGGGCCTGATCCTCCTGGTCGCGGTGATCCTCGCGGGGGTGGTCAAGGCCAGCGGCTCCTTCTCGGATACCGGGATCGCCGAGGCGGTGGTCAAGAAGCTCAAGGCGGCGATCGACAACGTCGGCGGGAAGTAGCGGGCGCGGGCGGGGGCGGCGAACGTCAACGGCGGCCGGGTGAGGAAGCGCGTGCGCCGGCGGAGCGGTCGAGTGCGACTTTCTGCATCACATAGCGGCAAGATGTCGAACTCGCCCGGCCGGACCGCTCGAGGCCGGTTCTGGCGCGCCGGCGCGGTCGCTTCCGCTTTTGTGCATCACATGCGTACTCAATCGCGGAAGCGACGGGACGCGACCGCTTGGCGGCCACTCCCACCCAGCCGCCGTTGACGTTCGCTTGCGCCGCGCGGTTGGCCCCAGCCGCAGTTGACGTTCGTTCGCGCCATCGCGAGCCCGCCGGAGCCGCCGCCCGCGCACTCGACCACGGCCGGCGCCAACCCACGTGGCACACTGGCCCGATGGCCGCATCGCGCACCCAGGCGTCCCCGCCGCCGGCCCCCGAGGAGCTGCGCCGGCGTCCCGTCGGCGTGTTCGACTCCGGCGTCGGCGGGCTCACGGTGCTGCACGAGCTGCTGGTCCAGCTGCCGCAGGAGGACTTCGTCTACTTCGCCGATGCGGCGCGCTTCCCGTACGGGCAGCGCAGCGCCGCCGAGCTCGAGCTCTTCGCGCTCGAGGTCGCCGAGGAGCTGATCGCGCGGCGGATCAAGTTGCTCGTCGTCGCCTGCAACTCCGCCACCGCGGCGGCGCTGCCCGCGCTGCGCGACCGCCTGATGCAGACCACCCTCGGCGTCGACGTGCTGGGGGTGGTGCAGCCCGGCGCGGTGCAGGCGGTGGCCGCGACCCACAACGGGCGCGTCGGGCTGATGGCCACGCCGGCGACCGTGGTGAGCCGCGCCTACGAGCTCGCGATCACCGCGGCCGACCCGTTCGTGCAGGTGACCGCCGTGGCCTGCCCCGACCTCACGGAGATCATCGAGGGCGGCTTCCCCTTCGACCAGCGCGTGGTCGACACCGTGCGCCGGTACTGCACGCCGCTGCGCGAGGCGGGCGTGGACACGGTGATCCTCGGCTGCACGCATTACCCGCTGGTGCGCCCGATGCTCCAGCGCACGCTCGGCCGCGGCGTCGAGATCGTCAGCTCCGGCGCGCCGCTCGCCCGCCAGGTCGAGCACGTGCTCGGCGCTCGCGGGCTGGGAACGCCAGAGACGGGGGAGGGGCGCTACTCGTTCCTGTCGACGGGCGACCCCGAGGCCTTCCACACGCTCGGCTCGCGCTTCCTGCAGATGCCGCTGGGCACGGTCGAGCCCGTCCGCCTGGCGGCGCGCGAGCGGGCGGCGGCATGAGCGAGCGCAGCGGCGGGCGCGGGCCCTCAGACCTGCGGCCGGTCACGATCGAGCCCGGCTTCGTGCGCACGGCCACCGGCTCGGCGCTGATCTCCTGCGGGGAGACGCGCGTCATCTGCACCGCCTCAGTGCAGGAGTCCGTGCCGCGCTGGATGGCCGGTCGCGGCAGCGGCTGGCTGACGGCCGAGTACGGGATGCTCCCCGCCTCGACGGGCGACCGCAAGCAGCGCGACGTCACCAAGGGCCGGCCCGACGGGCGCACGGTCGAGATCCAGCGGCTGATCGGCCGCTCGCTGCGCGGCGTCGTCGACTTCCAGGCGCTCGGGGAGCGCACCGTCTACGTGGACTGCGACGTCCTGCAGGCCGACGGGGGGACGCGCTGCGCGTCGATCACCGGCGGGTTCGTGGCGCTCGAGCTCGCCTGCCGCCGCCTGGTCGACGAGGGCAAGCTCGCGCGCCTGCCGCTCACCGGCACGGTCGCGGCGGTCTCCTGCGGCGTGGTCGACGGCGTGCCGCTGCTCGACCTCGACTACCCGGAGGACTCCGGCGCCCAGGTCGACGCCAACGTGGTGATGACCGGGGAGGGCGGCCTGGTCGAGGTCCAGGCCACGGCCGAGCGCACCCCGCTCTCGCGCGCGCACCTCGACGAGCTGCTGGCGCTCGCCCAGCACGGCATCGAGGGCTTGCGGGCGGTCCAGGCCGGCGCCGCCGGGTAGCGGGCCGGCGTGCGGCTCGTGCTCGCCACCCGCAACGCCCACAAGCTGCGCGAGTTCGCGCGGCTGCTCGACGGCGTGGAGCTCGAGCCGCTGCCCGGCGACGTCGAGCTGCCGCCTGAGACCGGCGCGAGCTTCGAGGCGAACGCGCTGCTCAAGGCGCGGGCCGCCGCCGCGGCGACGGGCCGCGCAGCGATCGCCGACGACTCGGGGATCGAAGCGGCGGCGCTCGGCGGCCGCCCGGGGATCCTGTCCGCGCGCTACGCGGGCCCCGGCGCGACCGACGAGGCGAACCTCGCCAAGCTGCGCGCCGAGGCACCCGCCGGCTCGGGGCTGCGCTACGTCTGCGCGCTCGTCCACGTTGCGCCCGGCGGGGCGGAGCAGAGCTTCGAGGGCCGCTGCGAGGGCACGATAGCGCCCGAGCCGCGCGGCACGGGCGGCTTCGGCTATGACCCGGTGTTCCTCCCGGAGGTGGACGGCTCGGGACGCACGATGGCCGAGCTCTCCGACGCCGAGAAGGACGCGATCTCCCACCGCGGCATCGCCGCGCGAGCGCTGCAGGCGTGGCTGGCACCATGAGCCCCGGCGGCCGCCGCGCGGCACGGGGCGAGCGCTCGGGCGCGCGCTCGCGCGCTGCCGCGGTCTCGATCGTCTCCAACAGCGCGCTGATCCTGCTCAAGCTGGTGGCCGGGGCGCTCACCGGCTCGGTCGCGATCCTCACCGAGGCGATCCACTCGACGATCGACCTGCTCGCGTCGGTGATCGCGTTCTTCTCCGTGCGCCAGGCTGAGGAGCCCGCCGACGCCTCACACCGCTACGGCCACGAGAAGTTCGAGAACGTCGCCGCGGGCGTCGAGGGGATGCTGATCCTCGTCGGCTCGGGGATCATCGTCTACACCGCGGTGAGCCACCTGGTCGCCGGGACGCAGGTCGCGCGGCTGGGCTTCGGGATCGGCATCGTGGCGTTCGCGGTGGCGGTCAACCTCGTGGTGTCCTCCTACCTCTACCGCCGCGCCGCGGCGACCGACTCCGCGGCGCTGGCCGGCGACGCCGCGCACCTTCGCACCGACGCCTACACGTCGATGGCGGTGCTCGTCGGGCTTGCGCTGGTCGCGCTCACCGGTGAGACGTGGATCGACCCGGTGGTCGCGCTGGTCATCGCCGTCGCGATCGTCTTCACCGGCTTCCGCGTCGTGGCCGGCTCCTGGCGCGTGCTGGTCGACGAGGCGCTCCCGGACGAGGAGATGGCCGCGATCCGCGGCTGCATCGAGCAGTTCGGGGGGCGCGGCGTCGCGGGGTACCACAAGCTGCGCACCCGCCGCGCCGGGCCGCGCCGCTACGTCGACGTGCACCTGCAGTTCCGCGCCGGGACCACGCTCGAGGAGGCGCACGCGATCGCGCACGCGCTCCAGGACTCGATTGCCACGAGCCTGCGCGGGGCCGACGTTCTGATCCACCTCGAGCCCGAGGGCAGCGTGCACCCCGGCACCGAGCTGGCCCCCTCGTCCAGCTCTAGCGCAGGTTGATCCCCGCCGAGATCGCGACCGCCAACAGCACGCCGGCGTAGCCCAGGTAGCCCGAGAGCAGCAGCAGCACGGCGATGGCCAGGCAGATGACGACTGTGGTCAGCCAGGCGATCCGGGAGAGCGGCACGTAGGGGTAGTGTGCCCCACCGACCATGACGGACGCCCTCACGCCCGCCCACGCGCTCGACTACCTGCGCACGCTCTCGGCCGACATCCGCGCCGGCGCGGTGCTCGGCCCCGGCGGAGAGCTGCTCGCGGGGGCCCCCGAGCTCGCCGAGCCGGCGCGCACGCTGCTGGCCGCGGCGCCGCACGCCGACGACGTCGAGGTCGCCACGGGCGATGCGTGGGTGTTCGCCGCGCGCTCGGACCGTCACGCGGTCGTGCTCGTGTGCGGCCGCTTCGCGCTCCCGGCGCTGATCCGCTACGACCTGCGGATGGTGCTGGCCGACCTCGCGGGCGCCGGCGGGGAGCGGGCGGCATGAGCCCCGCGCGTCCCGGCCGCCGCCGCGGTCCCGTGGGAGCGGTCAGCGCCTCGCTCGCGCGCCGCAGGGCCGTCCGCGAGCCCCGTGTGATCGTGCGCGACGAGAGCGGGCGCGCGACGACGCTTGTCCCCGGCGACCCCGCCGCGCGGCGGCTCCTGGATGCCGCTGAGGCCCTGGTTTTGGCGGCGCAGGGCGGTTCTGGTCCTACTTCCGAGACCTAAAAAAGCCGCAATTTCCGGGATTCACGTTCGGCACCCCCCTTCCGCTGTCCGGGGCCGCTGTTAGCTTCGCGCCGATCACGACCCCGCGCGGGGAAACGACCCGCCGGAAGGAGGAGCTATGACCAAGTCGGAGTTCGTCGACAAGGTTGCGTCATCGAGCGGGCTGTCCAAGAAGGACGCCGGCAGTGCAGTCGATGCGGTCATCAAGACCGTGGAGAGCGCGCTCAAGGGCGGTGAGGAGGTCACCTTCACCGGTTTCGGCAAGTTCCACGTCGCCCAGCGCGGCGCCCGCGAGGGTCGCAACCCCCGCACCGGCGAGACGATGACCATCGCCGCCAGCAAGGTGCCGCGCTTCACGGCCGGCTCGGGCCTCAAGAAGGCCGTCAAGTAGTCGAGGACGTCAACGCCGGGCCGGGCGCCGGGGATCTCCCGGCGCCCGGCTTCGGTGACCGGCTCGCCGCTGCTGTCGCCCGGCGCGAGTCGCAGATCGTCGTCGGGATCGATCCCGATCCCCAGGCGCTGTGGCCGGGCCCGATCGAGGCCGCGGGCACCGAGCGCAGGGGCATCGCCGCCGCGCTCGCCGAGGCCGGCTACGCGGCCGGCGTCGCGCTGGACGCCGCCGCCGATGCCGCCGCCGCGGTGCTCGCCCACTGCCGTGCACTGATCGACGCCGCCGGGCCGGCCTGCGTGGCGGCCAAGCCCAACCTCGCCCACTTCGAGCGGCTCGGCGCGCCGGGCTGGCTCGCGCTGCAGGCGGTGTGCGCCCACGCCCGCGCCGCCGGCCTGCTGGTGCTCGCCGACGGAAAACGCGGCGATGTCGCCTCCACCGCGGCCGCCTACGCGCAGGCGCTCGTGGGCGAGACGCCCACCCCGTTCGGTGCGGTCCCCGGCCTGCGCGCCGACGCGTTCACGGCGAACCCGCTGCTCGGGCGCGATGCGCTCGAGCCGCTCGTCGGCGCCGCGCGCGACGCCGGCAGCGGCGTGTTCGTGCTCGTGCGCACGTCCAACCCCGGCGCTGCCGACCTGATGGACCTTCCGCTGGCCTCGGGCGAGCCGCTGTGGGAGCGCCTGGCAGCGCTGGCGGCCGAGCTCGGCGCGACCGGGCCGGCAGGCCTCGCCGACGTCGGCGCCGTCACCGGCGCGACCGCGCCCGAGCACCTTGCGCGCATGCGCGAGCTCATGCCCCACGCCCCGTTCCTGCTCCCGGGCATCGGCGCCCAGGGCGGCGACGTGCGGGCGCTCGCGCCGGCCTTCGCCGCCGGCCGGGCCGGCGGGCTCGTGAGCGCCTCGCGCTCGATCGCCGGCGCGCACGCCGTTCACGGCGGCGCCCCCGAGGCTGCCGCGCGCGCGGAGGCGGAGCGGCTGCGCGAGCTCGCGTGGGGGCTCGCGTAGCCGGGGGACCGCCGGGAGGCGCGGGTATCATCGCCGCGATGGCCCGTCGCAGCCCCGTGCGCCTGTTGGCGCCGCTCGCGTTGGTGGGCTTCGTGCTCGCCCTCCTGCTCGTGCTCAACGGCTCCAACGACTCCGGCACGCGCCCGGCGTCCCAGGGCGGCGCGGCGCCGAAGGCCAGCCCGAAGCCGACCCGCACGCCGCGCGCTCGCTCCAGGCAGTCGCGGACCTACACGGTCAAGCCCGGCGACACGCCGTCCTCGATCTCGGTCAAGACCCATGTCTCGCTGGCGGAGATCCAGCGCCTGAACCCGAGCCTCGACCCCCAGCTGCTCGCTCCCGGCGACCGCATCAAGCTGCGACCGTGAGCCGGCGGGCCTGCCGGTGGGCGCTCGCCGCCGCGCTGGTGCTGGCCGGCGCCGGCGCTCCCGCGGCGCGTGCGGCCACGGCGCCGCCCGCGGTCTCCGCCCCCAGCGCGATCGTGGTCGAGGCCACGACCGGCGAGGTCGCCTACGCCAAGGCTCCCGACCGGCGCAGCGCGATCGCCTCGACCACGAAGCTGATGACCGCCCTGCTCACGCTCGAGCGGGCCAAGCCCTCGGCCGTCCTGCGCGGGGCGCGCTACCACGCCCTGCCCGTCGAGTCCAAGATCGACCTGCGCCCGGGCGAGCGCATGACCGTCGCCGACCTGCTGCGCGCGCTGCTGATCGAGTCCGCCAACGACGCGGCGGAGACGCTCGCCGAGGGCGTCGCCGGCTCGCGTTCCGCGTTCGTCCGCGCGATGAACGCCCGAGCGGCGCAGCTGGGCCTGCGCGAGACGCACTACTCGAACCCGATCGGCCTCGACACCGCGGGCAACTACTCCACCGCGCGCGACCTCGCCCGGCTGACGCTGCGGCTGCGGCGCTGGCGCTTCTTCCGCCAGACCGTCGCGCGGGCGCAGGTGACCCTGACGTCCGGCGACCGGCCGCGCACACTGCAGAACCGCAACCGCCTCGTGCGGCTGCCGGAGGTCAACGGGGTCAAGACCGGCCACACCTCGCAGGCCGGCTACGTGCTCGTCGGCTCCGGCCGCCGGCGGGGTGTCGAGCTCGTCTCGGTGGTGCTCGGCGCCGCGAGCGAGAGCGCTCGCGAGAGCGACACGAGACGGCTGCTGGACTGGGGCTTCGGGCGCTTCCGCCGGGTGCGGCTGGTCGAGCCGGGCGTGGTGCTCGCGCGCGTGCCGATCCGCTTCCGGCGCGGCGCCGAGCTCGGGTTCGTCGCCGAGCGCAGCACGCGCCGCCTGGTCGTGCGGCGCGGCGAGCGGCTGCGCCGCTGCGGCCTGGAGCACCCGGCCGAGGTCGCCGGCCCGATCCGCCGCGGAGCGCGCCTCGGTCACGTCGACATATGCCGCGGGAGGAGGCACGTGGCCCGCGTGCCGCTGGTGGCCGCCGCGGCGGTCCCCGCCGCCGGGCTGGGCCAGCGGACCAAGGACTGGTTCACGCGCCCGTTCTCCTTGCTCGCGGTCGTACTCGCCGGGGTGGGCGCTACGTTCCCGGTCGCGCGCCGGCGCCGGAGCGGCCCCCAGGGTCGCCGCAGGGCGCGCGAGCCGGAGGCCGCATGATCATCACCGTCACCCTCAACTCGGCGGTCGACAAGACGCTCGCAGTGCCGAACTTCCGCCTCGGCCGGCGCCATCGCACGGTCGAGCAGACGACGATGCCCGGCGGTAAGGGCGTCAACGTCGCGCGCGTGCTCAAGACGCTCGGCCAGCCCGTGATCGCCACCGGCCTGGCGGGCGGAGCGACCGGGACGCGGATCGTCGAGCAGCTCACCCAGATGTCCGTGCTGTCGGACTTCGTGCGCATCCGCGAGGAGTCGCGCACCAACACGGCGGTGATCGACCCCACCACCGGCGAGCAGACCGAGATCAACGAGCGCGGGCCGCGGGTGACCGAGACCGAGGTCGAGCTGTTCGTCGACAAGCTGCTCTACCTGGCCAAGGGCGCGAGCATCTGCGTGTTCGCCGGCTCGCTCCCGCGCGACGTCGACGTCGACATCTACGCGCGCCTGATCCGCGAGCTCAAGCGCCTCGGCGTCGTCTGCATGGTCGACACCGACGGCGACCCGCTGCGGCGCGCCGTGCGCGCCGAGCCCGACGTGATCTCGCCCAACGTGCTCGAGGCCGAGGAGCTGGTCGGCCACGAGTTCAACGACGAGGAGGACCACGTGATCGCGGTGCGCGAGCTGGCCGAGCTCGGTGCCCGCGAGGCGATCATGACCGCGCCCGACGGCTGCTACGCGCTGATGGCGCCGGAGGAGCCCGGAGCGGCGCGCGCCCTGTATCGCGTGCGGATGCCCGAGGGCTCGATCGAGGCACGCGCGACGGTCGGCTCCGGCGACGCGTTCCTGGCCGGCCTGGTGGCCTCGCGCTACCTCGGCCACGCGACCGAGGAGAGCCTCGTCTACGCCGTGGCCTGCGGCGCGCAGTCCACGCAGCACCTGGGCGCCGGCCTCGTCGATCCCGGCCAGGTGGAGCGGCTGCTCGGAGAGGTCGAGGTCCTGCGTCCGCAACTACCGGCCGAGGTCGGCTGAGCGGCCTGGGGGACGGCTACAGTGAACGCCCCCCCTTCCGTCCGCCGCCAAACCTAGGATCCCGTCATGGAAGTAGAGATCGGCAGAGGCAAGAAGGCGCGCCGCGCCTACGGATTCGACGACATCGCGATCGTCCCCAGCCGCCGCACGCGTGACCCTGACGACGTCGACATCTCCTGGACGCTCGGCCCGTACCGGTTCGAGCTCCCGCTGCTCGCGTCCGCGATGGACGGGGTCGTCTCGCCCGAGACGGCGGGGATCCTCGGCCGCCTCGGCGGCCTGGCGGTCCTGAACCTCGAGGGGATCTGGACCCGCTATGAGGACGCGGACGGCCTGCTCGAGCGCATTGCCACGCTCGATCGCGAGGAGGCCACGCGCGAGATGCAGGAGATCTACGCGGAGCCGGTCAAGCCCGAGCTGATCGCGCAGCGGATCTCCGAGATCAAGGAGCAGGGCGTCGTCGCGGCGGCCTCGCTCACCCCGCAGAAGGTCGAGCAGTGGCACGAGCTCGCGCTGGAGGCCGGGCTGGACATCCTGGTGATCCAGGGCACGGTGATCTCTGCCGAGCACGTCTCCTCCCAGGGCCACGTGCTCAACCTCAAGGAGTTCGTCCGCGACGTGCCGGTCCCCGTGGTGGTCGGCGGCTGTGCCAGCTACAGCGCGGGTCTTCACCTCATGCGCACCGGCGCCGCCGGCGTGCTGGTGGGCGTCGGCCCGGGCGCGGCCTGCACCACGCGCGGCGTGCTCGGCGTGGGCGTCCCGCAGGCGACGGCGATCGCCGACGTCGCGGCCGCCCGCTCGCAGCACATGCTCGAGACCGGCGAGTACTGCAAGGTGATCGCCGACGGCGGCATGCGCACCGGCGGCGACGTGGCCAAGGCGTTCGCCTGCGGCGCCGACGCCGCGATGATCGGCTCGCCGCTCGCCCGCGCCTATGAGGCGCCGGGCCACGGCTACCACTGGGGCATGGCCACGTTCCACTCCTCGCTGCCCCGCGGCGCGCGCGTCGCGACGGTGCAGAACGGGACGATGGAGGAGATCGTGTCCGGGCCCGCGCACGAGAACGACGGCACGTTCAACCTGATGGGCGGCCTGCGCACCTCGATGGCAACCTGCGGCTACCAGGACCTCGCGGAGTTCAACCGCGCGGAGCTGATGATCGCGCCGTCGCTGCAGACGGAGGGCAAGGCGCTGCAGCGCGACCAGCAGATCGGCATGGGGGCGCGAAGCGGCGGGGTCGCGCTTGTCGCCGACTGACCTGCGCTCGGAAGGGCACGGGTCCGCCGTCGCGGCGGACCAGCCCCTCGAGGAGCTCGCGCTCGAGCGCGAACTGGCGACCGACGAGGTCGTCGTGCTCGACTACGGCGGGCAGTACTCGCAGCTGATCGCGCGCCGCGTGCGCGAGTGCGGGGTGTTCTCCGAGCTGCTGCCCCACCACGTCGGCGCCGAGGAGGTCCGGCGGCGCCGGCCCAAGGGGCTGATCCTCTCCGGTGGGCCCGCGTCCGTCTACGCCGACGGCGCCCCGCGGCTGGACCCGGCGCTGCTCGAGCTCGGGATCCCCGTGCTCGGGATCTGTTACGGCATGCAGGCGCTCGTGCTCACCCTCGGCGGGAAGGTCGAGGGCGCCGAGGTCGGCGAGTTCGGCCGCTCCCAGCTGACGGTCTCCGAGCCCGGGCGGCTGCTGGCCGGCACCCCGGCCGAGCAGACCTGCTGGATGTCGCACCGCGACACCGTCTTCGAGGCGCCGCCGGGCTTCACGGCGCTGGCGAGCTCGACGGAGTCGCCCGTCGCCGCCGTCGAGGACCTCGAGCGCGGCCTCTACGGGATCCAGTTCCACCCCGAGGTGGTCCACACGCCCTACGGCCAGCACGTGCTGACGACGTTCCTGGAGGAGATCTGCGGCGCCGAGCGCACGTGGAGCGCGGCCTCGATCATCGACGAGCAGATCGAGCGCATCCGCGCGCAGGTGGGCGGCGGGCGCGTGATCTGCGGCCTCTCCGGCGGCGTGGACTCCTCGGTCGCCGCGCTGCTCGTGCACCGCGCGATCGGCGACCAGCTCACCTGCGTCTTCGTCGACCACGGGCTGATGCGCAAGAACGAGGGCGAGCAGGTGATCTCGGCCTTCCGCGACCACTTCAAGGTGCCGCTCGTGGCCGTCGACGCGGAGCAGCGCTTCCTGGAGCGGCTCCGCGGCGTGTCTGAGCCCGAGGCCAAGCGCAAGGCGATCGGGGCCGAATTCATCCGCGTCTTCGAGGAGGAGGCGCTGCGCCTGGAGGGCGCCGCCTACCTCGTGCAGGGGACGCTGTACTCCGACGTGATCGAGTCCGGCGGCGGCACCGGCGCGGCGACGATCAAGTCCCACCACAACGTCGGCGGCCTCCCCGACGACCTGCAGTTCGAGCTCGTCGAGCCGCTGCGGGCGCTGTTCAAGGACGAGGTCCGCGCCGTCGGCGCCGAGCTCGGCCTCCCCGAGCGGCTGGTCTGGCGCCAGCCGTTCCCCGGCCCGGGCCTCGCGATCCGCATCGTCGGCGGCGAGGCGACCAAGGAGCGCCTGGATACGCTGCGCGACGCCGACGCGATCCTCCAGGACGAGATCCGCAAGGCGGGCCTCTATCGCGAGCTCTGGCAGTCCTTCTGCGTCCTGCCCGACATCCGCACGGTCGGCGTCCAGGGCGACGAGCGCACCTACGGCTACGTGGTGGCCATCCGCGCGGTCACCTCCGACGACGCGATGACCGCCGACTGGGCGCGGCTGCCCTACGACCTGCTCGAGCGCATCGCCTCGCGGATGATCAACGAGATCCGCGAGGTCAACCGGGTGGTCCTCGACATCACGTCGAAGCCGCCCGGGACGATCGAGTGGGAATAGCCCCCGAGACGGTCGCCGACCTCTGGGCGCACGCGCGCGAGCACGCGGAGCGGGCCGAGCGGGAGCTCGATCCTGGCGGCGTGCGGCGGGCCTGCGTGGTGCTGGCGGTGGCCGGGACCGGCGGCGACTCCGAGGGCTACCGCGCCGAGGTCGCGCGGCTCGTGCACGCGGCGCGCAAGGTCGGGATGGACCCGATCCCGCTGCTCGACGCCGCCTCGGCAATGGTGGACCCCGACGACAGGGCGGCTCGCGAGGCGCTCGTCACCGCGCCGAGGAGCTGAGCCCCGGGGCTAGGACACTAGGAGCCCTTGTCCCAGCTCTGCAACTGGGGCAGCGGGTCGAAGGGCGAGCCGCCGGAGTACCAGCCCGGCGCCTTCCACATCTCGAAGTGCAGGTGGCAGCCGTCGGCGTGGCCGGTGTCGCCGACGAAGCCGATCGGCTGGCCCGTGTAGACGCGGTCGCCCTCGTTGACCAGAGAAGCCTCGCGCATGTGCATGTAGACGTAGTCGACGCCGGTCTGGTCGCCGTCGATGACGATGTAGTAGCCGGCAGCGGAGTGGTACTGCTTGGTCTTCACGACACCACCGCGCGCCGCCACCAGCGGCGTGCCGCAGCGGGCGAAGACGTCCTGGCCCTGGTGGTTGCGCCCGCCGCCGAAGGCCGCGGCGCCCGTGCCGAACTGGTGCGGCCCGCGGACCGGGAACTTGTGGCGCAGGAACATGAAGCTGCCCGGGGCGTCGGCGGGAGCTCCGGGCGCGGACTGCGAGCTCGATGCGGTCGCGCCCGACTGCGCCCTGGCGGTGATGCGGAACTGGTAGCGGCCGTCGCGCTGGACGCGCCCGCCGGCGGTGCCGTCCCAGGCGGCGGTCTGGGGCGTCCCCGGCGTGACGACGCCGGGCTCCCAGCGGGCGATCGCGACGCCGTCGGAGGTCCGGACCAGCTCGACCACGACGTCGACGGGCTGGTCGTTGCGGACCACGTAGGCGACCTGCGCCTGGCGCTCGGCGCCGTAGAAGACCTTGTCGCCCTGGACCTCGACGTCGATGCCGAGACCGCCCGAGGCGGGGGCGGGCGCGGCCGCCGGCTCGACGGCCAGCGGGACTGGTGCGGGGGCGGACTCCCCGCCGTCGGCGGAGATCACGATCACCGGGCCGCTGACCGCGGTGCGCGGTACGCGCACGTCGAGGAACAGGCGGCGGGTGCGCAGGGGCTTGACCGTGACGTCGTCGGCGGCGCCGCCGACGCCCTGGAAGACGACCTCCTCGACCGCCGCGAGGGCGCGCCCGCGCACGCGCAGCAGCGAGCCGGGGCGGACGGTGCCCACCGCGGCGCAGTTGGTGGCGCAGGCGAGCGTACGGAGCTTCGGCGCCGGGCCCGAGACCGCGCCGCCGGTCGGGGGAGCGACCTGCGCCGCGGCAGCGGTCGCCATGGCCAGGGCCGCGATGGCCGTGGCGAGCCCGTATGCAGTTGTCCGTGCCAGGCGTGCCCGGCCGGTCACCACCGCGATCTGCGGCATGCGCCCCTTTAGATCGTCGGCCTACGGGGTTAGCTGACGGGCTCGCGGCCTCCCTCAGGAGATCGCTACCAGGCGGCAGTGCCTGGATTCGCCCCGAACCTCGGTTCCCCCGCTCCATCGGCTGAGATGGACTCGGCTGGCGTTATGAACGCGCGGCAGTATACCGGCGGGCCCGGCGTCGCTGCACCCCTCACCGGCCGCTATCATCGACCGCCGCCGCGCCTTCTCGCGCGGCCTTTTTCACGTCATGAAGACCTACGTCGCCAACGCAGTGGATCGCGAGCGCAACTGGCTGCTCGTCGACGCCGAGGGCAAGACCCTCGGCCGCTTGGCGACCCAGATCGCGGACGCCCTGCGCGGCAAGCGCAAGCCCGTGTACACGCCGCACGTCGACACGGGCGACTTCGTGGTCGTCGTCAACGCCGAGAAGATCTCGGTGACCGGCAACAAGCGCGCCGAGAAGATGTACTACCGGCACTCGGGCTACCCGGGCGGGCTGAAGTCGCGCACGCTCAACGACATGCTCGAGCGCCGTCCCGAGGAGGTCATTCGCCTGGCCGTGAAGGGGATGCTGCCCCGCAACCGCCTCGCCCGCAAGCAGCTGACCAAGCTGAAGGTCTACGCCGGCCCGGAGCACCCCCACGCCGCGCAGAAGCCGCAACCCCTGGAGATCAAGACCTAATGGCCGACGAAGACAACAAGGCCGAGGACGTCGCCGGCGCCTCCGAGCAGCCCAGCGAGGCCTCGCAGTCCGAGGAGCAGAAGATCGTCGACGAGCCCGTCGCCGAGTCCCAGCGGCTCGCCGCAGAGGACGTGCCCGACGCCGGCGGCCCCGAGGCCGCCCCCGCCGAGGCCGAGGCGCCCGCCGCCGCGCCCGAGGCCGACGCCTCCGAGGAGGCCGACGAGGAGGAGCCCGCTCCCCGCGTTCGGCCCGAGATCCCCGGTGCCGACCTCGAGGTCGACATCGTCCGCGAGGGCGAGGACGCCTTCCGCTCGGAGTACGACGAGCACGCCGACGACTCCGGCGCCGACGGCGCCGAGGAGGACCTCGCCAGCCAGCCGATCGCCGAGGCGAGCATCGACCTCGCCGCGGGCGCGCGCTACCGCGCGACCGGCAAGCGCAAGACCTCCGTCGCCCGCGTGATCCTTCGCCCGGGCACCGGCGTCTACACGATCAACGGCCGCACGCTCGAGCGCCACTTCCCGCGCTTCACGCTGCAGCGCAACATCCGCCAGCCGCTGGAGACCGTCGGCTACCAGGACCGCATGGACGTGGTGGCCAAGCTGCACGGCGGTGGCGTGTCCGCCCAGGCCGGCGCACTGCGCCACGGGATCTCACGTGCGCTGCTCGAGGCCGACCCGAACCTGCGCACCGAGCTCAAGCGCCGCGGGTTCCTGACCCGTGACTCGCGCGTGAAGGAACGCAAGAAGGCCGGGCTGAAGAAGGCCCGCAAGCGGCCGCAGTTCTCCAAGCGCTAAGTGGCCCGCCTCGCAACAATCGACCTGAAATAATGCGCGTCGATCACCGACAGGCGGCGTCCTCGACCCTTGAAATGCCGCTGGCATTCCTGCGGGTCTGCGTCCTTGCCTGTCGGCGCCGCCGCACGCCCTTTCAGGCCGATCGTCACGAGACGAACCACTAGACGCTTGGGCCGCAAGCTCTTCGGCACCGACGGCGTCCGGGGGATCGCCGGCGAGTTCCTCACGGCCGACCTCGCCCGCGCCCTCGCGCGCGCTGCCACGACGCAGGCTGCGGGCGGTGCCGGCGCACGGGTGCTCGTCGTGCGCGACCCGCGCGAGTCGGGCGAGGAGCTCGAGGCGGCGGTCGCCGAGGGGATCGTCGCGGCGGGCGGCGAGGCGCTGCTCGGCGGGGTGCTCCCCACCCCCGGCGCGCCGCTGCTCATCGCCCGCCACGGCCTCGACCTCGGGGTGGTCATCTCGGCGTCCCACAACCCCTATCGCGACAACGGCATCAAGTTCTTCGGCGCCGACGGCCACAAGCTCACCGACGCCGCCGAGCTCGCGATCGAGCGCGAGCTCGAGGCGCCCGCGCCCGCCGTGCCCCGGGGCCGCGCGCGGGCGCTCGAAGGTGCGCTGGAGGACTACGTGGGCGCGCTCGAGCAGCGCTTCAGCGGGCTCGACCTGAGCGGCATGCGCATCGTGCTCGACTGCGCCAACGGCGCGACCTACCGCGCGGCCCCGGAGATCTTCCGGCGCCTGGGCGCCGAGCCCCGCGTGCTGGCCGCCGAGCCCGACGGGCGCAACATCAACGCCGGCTGCGGCTCGACCCATCTCGGGCTCGTGGCCGGCGAGGCGCGCGGCGGCGGCTTCGACGCCGGCTTCGCCTTCGACGGCGACGGCGATCGAGTGCTGGCCGTCGACCGTGACGGCGCGGTCGTCGACGGCGACGAGCTGATCGCGCTCGCCGCGCTGCACCTGCGCCGGGCGGGCCGCCTGCCCGGTGACGGCGTCGCCGTGACAGTGATGACCAACTTCGGCTTCCACACGGCCATGCGCGAGGCCGGGGTGCAGGTGGCTACCACGCAGGTCGGCGACCGCTACGTCCTCGAGGCGCTGCGCGAGCGCGGCTGGACGCTCGGCGGCGAGCAGTCGGGACACATCATCGACATGGGCTTCGTCCCCTCGGGCGACGGCATCGCCGCCGCGCTGCTCACGCTCGAGGCGCTCGAGGGCGGGGACTTCGCGGACCGCACAGCGATGGAGAAGCTCCCGCAGCGCCTGGTCAACGTGCGGCTGCCCGACCAGGCGGCGCTCGCGGCCGCGATGGCCGCCGCCGCGGGGTCCGTCGAGCGCGAGCAGGCCGCGCTGGAGGGGCGCGGGCGGGTGCTCGTGCGTCTCAGCGGCACCGAGCCGCTCGTGCGCGTGATGGTCGAGGCCCCCACGGCCCAGGAGGCTGACGAGACGTGCGCGCGGCTGGTCGCGGCCGTCGAGGACTCCGCGCGGGTCGGGGAAGGTTCAGGGCCGCGGCTCTAGAATCGCCACTCTCATGTGCGGAATCGTCGGCTACGTCGGGCATCGCCCGGTCCAGGAGGTGCTCCTCGCGGGCCTGGAGCGCCTCGAGTACCGGGGCTATGACTCCGCGGGCATCTCGGTGATCTCCGACGGGCACTTCGAGACCGTGCGGGCGGTGGGCAACCTCAGTGCGCTCCGCACCGCCGTCGAGGAGGACGACATCGGCCGTGGCGGGGTCGCGGTCGCCGCTCCGCCCGCGACGACCGGGATCGGCCACACGCGCTGGGCCACCCACGGGCGCGTGTCCGAGGCAAACGCCCATCCGCACTGCGACAACGAGGACCGCGTCCACGTCGTGGTCAACGGCATCGTCGAGAACTACATGGAGCTCAAGCAGGAGCTCGTCGCCGAGGGCGCGGTGTTCACCTCCGAGACCGACGCCGAGGTCATCGCCCACCTGATCTCGCGCGAGCGCGACCGCGCGGGCACCGGCCTCGTCGAGGCCGTGCTGGCCGCCTACGGGCGCATGCGCGGGCACTACGCGTTCGTCGCGGTCGCCGCCGACGAGCCCGAGCTGCTGGTGGGGGCGCGCAAGGAGTGCCCGCTGATCGTGGGCCGCGGCGACGGCGAGCAGTTCCTCGCCTCGGCGATTCCCGCCTTCCTCGCCAGCACGCGCGACGTGCAGCTGATCGAGAACGACGAGATCGTGGTCGTCCGGCGCGACTCGGTGGAGTTCCTGACCTCGGCGGGCCAGCCGATCGAGCGCGCCGTCGAGCGCGTGGACTGGAGCGAAGAGGTCGCGGAAAAGGGCGGCTTCGAGACCTTCATGCTGAAGGAGATCTACGAGCAGGCCGACGCCGTCGCCGAGACGATCGCCGACCGCACCGTGCGCCCCGACGGCGTGGACCTCGACGGGATGGGCTCGATCGACGACGCGTTCCTGCGCGACTGCCGGCGCATCGTCGTGGTCGCCTGCGGCACCTCCTACCACGCCGGCCTGATCGGCCGGTACGCGCTCGAGCAGTGGGCGCGCGTCCCGGTCGAGATGGACGTCGCGTCCGAGTACCGCTACCGCGACCCGGTCGTCGGCCCCGGCGACCTCGTGATCGGGATCACCCAGTCGGGCGAGACGGCCGACACGCTCGCGGCGATGCGCCTGGCCAAGCAGCGCGGCGCGTCGGTGCTGGCGATCACCAACGCCATGGGCTCGCAGGTCACGCGCGACGCCGACGGCGTCCTGTTCACGCGCGCGGGCCTGGAGATCGGCGTCGCCGCGACCAAGACCTTCGTGGCCCAAGTGGCCGCCATGTACCTGCTCGCGCTGCGGATGGCAGAGCTGCGCGGGACGCTCGGGCCCGAGCGCCTGCGCGAGCTCGTGGCCGGGCTCAAGCGGATCCCCCATCACATCGACGCGATGCTGGCCGGCGAGCTCGGGGAGGCCGTCGACCGCACGGCGCAGGCGCACTTCGCCGCGGAGTTCTTCCTCTACCTCGGGCGCCACGTCGGGCTGCCGGTGTGCCTGGAAGGGGCGCTCAAGCTCAAGGAGATCAGCTACATCGCCACCGACGCCTACGCGGCGGGCGAGATGAAGCACGGGCCAATCGCCCTGCTCGGCGAGGCCACCCCCGTCGTGGTCGTCGCCACCGACTCCCCGGTGCTCGAGAAGGTGGTCTCCAACATGCAGGAGGTCCGCGCCCGCGGGGCGCACGTGATCGCCGTGGCCACCGAGGGCGACCAGGCGATCGGCGAGCATGCCGAGGAGGTACTGCGGATCCCGCGCACGGACTGGATGCTCCAGCCGATCCTCGCGGTGATCCCGCTGCAGCTGCTGGCCTACCGGATCGCGCGCCTGCGCGGGCTGAACGTCGATCAGCCGCGCAACCTCGCCAAGACCGTCACCGTCGAGTAGCGGGCCGAGGGCCTATAGAGTCGCCCGCTGTGGGCAGCGTGGGCATCGACCTTCTCGAGATCGAGCGGCTGGAGCGGGCGCTGGCCCGCCGGCCGCGCCTGGCCGGGCGCCTGTTCACCGACGCCGAGCGCTCCTACGCGGCCGCACGGGCGCGGCCGGCGCAGCACCTCGCCGCCCGCTTCTGCGCCAAGGAGGCCGTCGTCAAGGCCCTCGGGCTGGAGGTCTGGAACCCGCACGACGTCGAGGTGGTGGGCGGCGGCGATGTGCCGCCGGCGGTCCGGCTGTCGGGCCGCGCCGCGGCGCGCGCGGGGGAGCTCGGGGCCACCGTGGCGATCTCGCTGACCCATACCCACGGGATGGCCGGGGCGGTCGCGGTGGTCGGCGCGTGAACCTGCCGGCGTGGCTTGACCCGCTGCCCGACGCGCCCGTCATGCGCGCGGTCGACAAGTGGGCGATCGAGGTCAAGAAGGTCCCCGGCAGGCAGCTGATGGAGCGCGCCGGCGAAGGGCTCGCGCGCACCGTGGCCAAGCATGCGCCCGCCGGGCGCATCGCGGTGGTGTGCGGCAAGGGCAACAACGGCGGCGACGGGCTGGTGGCGGCGCGGCTGCTGCGCCAGGCCGGGCGCGACGTCGACGTGCTGGTGGTCTGGCCGCTGGAGTGGATGGGGGAGGATGCCCAGGCACAGGCCGCCGTGCTGCCGGGCCCGGCCCCGGTCGCCTTTCACCCCGACCGCCTGGAGAACGCGCACGCGATCGTCGACGCCGTGCTCGGCACCGGCTTCGAGGGCGCCCCGCGCGACCCCGTCGACGCGGTCATCCTCGCGATCAACTCGGCGCGGGCGCGTGTGGTCGCCGCCGACGTGCCCAGCGGCGTCAACGCGTCCACCGGCGAGGTGTCGGGCGCGGCCGTGCGGGCGGTCGCCACCGCGACCTTCCACCAGGCCAAGCCCGGTCTCTGGATCCATCCGGGCAAGGGGCACGCGGGCGCCGTCGAGGTCGTCGACATCGGCATCCCGTCGGGCGCGCCGCATGAGCCCGACGCGGGGCTGATCGGTGGCGGCGTCCTGTTCGACGTGCCGCGGCGCACGCCGGAGTCGACCAAGTTCTCCTCGGGCAACGTCTTCATCATCGGCGGCTCGCACGGGCTCACGGGCGCGCCGTCGATGGCCGCGTTGGCCGCAATGCGCGCCGGAGCGGGCTACGTCACGGTCGGCGCCCCCGCCTCGCTGGAGCTGTCGTTCACCGTGCGCCTGCTCGAGGCGATGATGGTCGGGCTGCCCGAGAACGAGGGGTCGCTGACCCCGCTCGCCCTGCAGCCCGCGCTGACCGCGATCGGCCGGGCGGACGCGGTCGTCCTCGGGCCCGGCCTGAGCAAGCGCCCGGCCGCCCAGGAGCTGGCCCACGAGCTGATCGAGCGCGTCGACGTGCCGCTGGTGATCGACGCCGACGGGCTCAACGCGCTCGACGGCGGCCGGATGGAGGAGATCGTGCCGCTGCGCCCCTGGCCGACGGTGCTGACCCCGCACGCCGGAGAGCTCGGGCGCCTGCTCGGGGTCAGCTCCAAGGAGATCTCGGCGCGCCGCCTGCATCACGCGCGCGCCGCCGCGATGAAGGCCAAGGCGTTCGTGGTCCTGAAGGGCGACGACACGCTCGTGGCCGGTCCGACCGGCCAAGTGGCGATCTCGCGCGGGCGCGCGGCCGCGCTCGCGACGGCGGGCACCGGCGACGTCCTCTCCGGCGTCATCGGGGCGATGCTGGCCAAGGGGCTCGCGCCCGCCCACGCGACGTGCGCGGGCGTCTACGCGCACCTGCGCGCGGGCCAGATCGCCGCCGCGCCCGACGGGCCCGACGGGGTCATCGCCTCCGACGTGATCCGCTCTCTGCCCGCCGCTCTGGGAAGCTGACGGTCGTGGCACAGACCGTCGGCGACATCATGGACTCAGAGCTCCCGGCCGTGCGCGCGGAGGACTCGGTTGAAGCCGTGCTCACGATGATGCGCGAGCGCGAGCTGTCGGGCGTCGCGGTGGTCAACGACGGCGGCCGCTGCGTCGGGATCATCACCGAGGAGGACCTCGTCATGCGCGGCGAGGACGCCGACCTGCACCTGCCCCACTACTTCCAGCTCTTCGGCGGCTTCGTCTTCCTCGAGAGCCTCGGGCACTTCGAGGAGCGCCTGCGCAAGGCCGTGGCCTCCACCGCCGGGGACCTGATGACCGAGCACCCGGTGACGATCGAGCCGACGGCGAGCGTGCAGGAGGCCGCGCAGACGATCGCCGGCAAGGGGCACAACCGCCTGCCCGTGGTCGAGCACGGACGCCTGGTCGGCATGGTCACCCGCGTCGACGTGCTCGCGGCGCTCACACGGGAGTAGCCGCTCGTGGCGCTGCGGGCGCTGGCCCGGGTGGACGTCGGGGCGATCGAGCGCAACGCCGCAAGGCTCGCGGCGGCGGCCGCCCCAGCGCGGCTCTGCGCGGTGGTCAAGGCCGACGCCTACGGGCACGGGCTGCTCCCGTGCGCTCGCGCCGCCCACGCCGGCGGCGCGAGCTGGCTGGCGGTCGCCACCGCGCAGGAGGCGCGCGCGCTGCGCGAGGGCGGCGTCGGCGGCCCGCTGCTCGTGATGGGCGCGCTCTCAGAGCCCGAGCTCGCCGTCGCCGTTGCGGCCGGCGCCGACGTCGTCGCCTGGCGCGAGGCCTTCGTGGCCGGGCTGCCGGCGGGCACCGGGGTGCACGTCAAGCTCGACAGCGGCATGGGGCGGCTGGGCACGCGCGATCCCGAGGAGGCGCGGCGCGTGGCCGATCTCGTGGCCGCCACGCCGGGGCTGCGCCTCGCGGGCGCCATGACGCACCTGGCGACCGCCGACGAGGACGACCCCGGCTTCATGACCGAGCAGCTCGCGGTCTTCACGCCGTGGGCGCAGCGACTGCGCGCGGAGCATCCGGATCTGCTCGTGCACGCCGCGAACTCGGCCGCCACGCTGCGCGAGCCGGCCGCGCGCCTGGACATGGTGCGCTGCGGGATCGCGCTCTACGGGATGGACCCCTTCCAGGCCGACCCGTTCGCCCACGGGCTCGAGCCGGCGCTCTCGCTGGTCAGCTACGTCGCGGAGGTCAAGCGCGCCGAGCCCGGGCAGAGCACGGGCTACGGGCGGCGCTTCGTGGCCTCCGAGCCGACCTGGCTCGGCACGGTGCCGATCGGCTACGGCGACGGTGTGCGGCGCGCGCTGAGCGACAACGCCGAGGTGCTCGTCGGCGGGCGCCGCGTCGCGCTGGTGGGGACGGTCTCGATGGACAACCTCACGGTCGACCTGGGCCCCGAGCCCGCGCAGCGGGGCGCCGAGGCGGTGCTGCTCGGAGCCCAGGGGGAGCAGCGGATCCTGGCCGAGGAGATGGCGCGGCGGCTCGGCACGATCAACTACGAGGTGACCTGCGGGATCTCGGCCCGGGTGCCGCGCGAGCACCGGCGCACATGAGCGATCCGCTGACCGCCGCGCGCTCGGCGCTCGCGGGCGAGGCCGCGTGGCTGGTCGGCGGCGCGGTGCGCGACGGACTGCTGGGGCGGGAGACGAGCGACTTCGACCTCGTGGTGGCGGGCGACCCGGGCGAAGCCGCGCGGCGCGTGGCGCGGGCCGCGCGCGGGACGCCGTTCCGCCTCTCCGACGCGTTCGGCGCCTGGCGGGTCTCGGGCCCCGGCCAGGTCTGGAACGTCGATGTCGTGACGGTGCGCGAGGGCGGCATCCTCGCCGACCTCGCCGAGCGTGACTTCACGGTCAACGCCATGGCCGAGCCGCTGGAGCGCGGCGAGCTGCTCGACCCCTACGGCGGGCGCGGCGATCTCGGCTCCCGCGTGCTGCGGATGGTCTCCGCGCAGGCCCTGGCCGCCGACCCGCTGCGCGCGCTGCGGGCCTGCCGGCTCGCTCTCGAGCTCGAGCTGGACATCGACGCGGCGACGGCCGAGGCAGTCGCGCGCCACGCGGGCGGGCTGAGCGGCGTGTCGGCCGAGCGCGTGTTCGCCGAGCTCAAGCGCATCGTCGCCGCGCCCCGCGCCCGTCGCGGCCTGGAGCTGATGGAGGCGCACGGCGTCGCCGCGGTGGTGCTCCCCGAGCTGCAGGCGCTGCGCGGCGTCGAGCAGAACGTCTACCACCACCTCGACGTCCACGAGCACTCGCTCGCCGTGCTCGACGAGGTGATCGCGCTCGAGCGCGACGGCGGCCCCTTCGGCGAGCACGCGGGCGCGGTCGCCGAGCGCCTGGCGGCGCCGCTCGCCGACGGCCTGACGCGCGGGCAGGCGATGCGCCTGGCGGCGCTGCTGCACGACGCCGCCAAGCCCGCCACGCGCGGCGAGCGCCCCGGCGGGGGCGTGACCTTCGTCGGCCACGACGCCGCGGGCGCGGAGCTCGCGCGCGCCGTGCTGCGCCGGCTGCGCGCCTCCGAGCGGCTCGTGGAGTACGTCGCGGCGCTCACCCGCCATCACCTGCGCCTCGGCTTCCTCGTCCACGAGCGGCCGCTGTCGCGGCGATCGCTGTGGCGCTACCTCGTCGCCACCGAGCCCTACGCGCTGGACGTGACGGCGTTCACGGTCGCCGACCGCTTGGCCACGCGCGGGCGCAACGCCGAGCCGGCAATCGCCGCGCACCTCGAGCTCGCCCGCGCGATGGCGGGGCACGCGCTCGCGCGCGAGGCTGCCGGGCGCCCTGCGCCGCTGGTGCGCGGCGACGAGCTGGCGGCCGAGCTGGGCCTCGCGCCGGGGCCGCGCCTGGGCGAGCTGCTGGCCGCGATCGAGGAGGCGCGCTTCACCGGCGAGCTGGCCACGCGCGAGGACGCGCTGCGCTGGGCGCGCGCGCGGCTCAGCGCGCGAGCGACCTGATCGCCGCCTCGGACACGCGCGCGGCGGCTGCCACGGTCGCGTAGTCGACGTTCGCGGCCGTGTCGTCGCGGGAGTGGTAGTTGGAGGGCAGCTTGTATTCGTTCACCGACGCGAGCGTGGCCGTCGGAAACCCCGCCCGGTGAGCGATCAACGGCGGCCGAGAGCAGCGCGAGCGGAAGGTGGAAGGAGCCGACCGCGGGCTCCTGCTCGACCCGGGCGGCAAGGCCGTGGTCGCGCAGCCGGTCGCGGATCCAATCCGCCGCGCGGCGCTCCCCGTCAGAGGCCGAGCCGCGCTCGATCGCCGCCAGGTGCTCGACCGTGGCGCAGGCGGTCGCGGTCGGGCGGCATCCGGCGGCAGGCTATTGAAGTACGCTGCGCCGCCATGGCCGCGGACCCCGACTGCCTGTTCTGCAAGATCGTCGCGGGCGAGCTTCCGGCGACGCTCGTGCACGACGACGAGCGCACGGTCGCCTTCATGGACATCAACCCGGCGACGCGCGGCCACCTGCTCGTGGTCCCGCGCGAGCACGCCGCCGACCTCCACGAGATCGGCGCCGAGGACCTCGCGGCCTGCTCGCTGGCGGCCCAGCAGCTCGCGGGGCGCATGCGCGAGCGGCTCGGCGCCGACGGCGTGAACCTCATCAGCTGCGCGGGCGCGGCCGCCTGGCAGACCGTGTTCCACTTCCACCTGCACGTCGTCCCGCGCTTCGAGGGCGACCCCTTGCGCCTGCCCTGGAGCCCGACACCCGGCGACCGCGACGAGATCGCCGCCGCGGCGCGGGAGCTCGAGGACGGATGAGACGGGCGGCGGCCGGGGCCGTCGCGCTCGCCGCGGTGCTGGCGGCGCCCGCGGCGGCGCAGGCGCCAGCGGCGGTCAAGGACCGCCGCGGCGACGTGCGCGGTCCGCTCGACGTGGTCCGCGTGGCGCTCGCCCGCGGCGAGGACGGGCGCCTGCGCGGGGAGGTCACGATGGCCGACGACTGGAACGCGCAGGACCTGCGCGGCGCGGCGGGCCCGCAGGGCTCGATCTGCCTGCAGCTGTTCATGGCCCGCGTGCCCGGCGTCGAGCAGCCCGATCGCCTCGTCTGCGCGACGCCGCCCGTGGCTGGTGACGAGCTGGTCGGCAGGGTGCTGAGCGACCGCGCCAACGGCCGCCCGCGCACCGTGGCAGCAGCGGCGGCGACGCGGCCGACGGCCCGCACCGTCTACCTCCGCTTCGCCCAGTCGGCGATCGGCCGGCCGGCGTCGGTGCGCTTCGCAGCCGAGGTGGTCGCGCGGGCGCAGGACTGCCCGCGCGTGCTCGGTTGCCGCGACACGGCGCCGGATGCGCCGGCGACCGTGCAGCTGGGCTTGCGTTCTGGCACATCCCCGGGGTAGCGTTGTCAGCGTAAGGACCGGTGACAGCGCCGGTCGAAGGGACAAGCGAGGTTCACGCACGCATGAGCACCGGGACGGTCAAGTGGTTCAGCGACGACAAGGGGTTCGGCTTCATCACCCCCGACGAGGGTGGCCGTGATCTGTTCGTCCACTTCAGCGGCATCAGCGGCGACGGCTACCGCTCGCTCGCGGAGGGCGCCAAGGTGACCTACGACGAGGAGTCGGGCGACAAGGGCCCCAAGGCCGTCAATGTCGTGAAGCTCTAGCGCGCCGCCCGGCCGCAACCTCGCCCGCCGCGTGGTGTTCAATGCGCGGATGCGGCCGATGAACAACGCGTGGCGCGCGGTACTGCTGAGCGCAGTCGCCGTGGCGATCGGAGCCGCCCCCGCGGCGGCCCGGATCGTGGAGATCGGCAAGAGCGCGACCGACAGCGCTCCGAGCTGTCCCTCCAACCCGTGCCAGGCGGTCTCCCGGACCACGGGGTACCAGGCGAAGGTGGGTGCCGACCGCGGCATCTTCGCCGCGCCGGCCGACGGCAAGATCGTCGCCTGGTCGATCACGCTCGGCAAGCCCGGCCCGCAGCAGGTCGACTTCTTCCGCAAGAACTACGGGGGCGACGCGCGCGCCGGCATCTCGATCCTCAAGCCCGGGACGAAGCTGTTCGCCCGGGTGACGGGGCAGAGCCCGCTCAAGGCGCTCGAGCCGTACTTCGGGCAGACGGTCCAGTTTCCGCTGGGGCGCTCGCTCAACGTCAAGAAGGGCTACCTCGTGGCGCTGACGGTCCCCACCTGGGCGCCGGCGCTGGCGCTGGGGGCCGCCAACGACACGTCGTGGCGGGCCAGCCGGGCGCGCGGGCGCTGCGCCGCGACCGACGTGCAGACGGCCCAGCTGCAGCGCAAGGCGCTCGCCCAGTACCGCTGCCTCTACCGCACCGCCCGCCTCACCTACAGCGCGACGCTGGTCACCTCGCCGGCTTCAGCGGGCTGAGCGCCGCGAGCAGCGCGGCGACGACGTCGGGGTCGAACTGCGTCCCGCTCCCGGCGCGCAGCTCGGCGATCGCGTGCGCGGGCGGCATCGCCTCGCGGTAGGGCCGCGTCGTGATCATGGCGTTGTAGGCGTCGCAGGCCAGGATGATTCGCGAGGCCACGGGGATCGCCGTCCCCGCGAGCCCGTCGGGGTAGCCGCCGCCGTCCCAGCGCTCGTGCTCGTGGCGCACGATCGGGGCGAGCTGCGCGAGCTGCGGCGTGCGCCGTAGGATCCGCTCGCCGATCGCGGGGTGCTCGGCCATTACGCGCCATTCCGCCTCGGTCAGCGGTCCCGGCTTGTGGAGGATGTCGTTGGGGATCGCGAGCTTGCCGACGTCATGCAGGAGGGCGCCGTGGCGCACGCGCTCGAGCTCGGCGCGCCCGAGCCCGAGGCCTGAGGCGACGGCCGCGGCGAGGCGCACGACCTGCTCTGAGTGCTCGTGGGTGTAGTTGTCGCGTGCCTCGATGGCGGCCGCCAGCGCCTGCACGGCGGCCGGCAGACCGGCCTCGGTGCGCGCCGCGACGATCGCCGTGACCTGGCGCGCCAGCAGCTCGGCGAGCCGCAGGCGCTCCAGCGGGACCGCCCGGCGCGCGCGCAGCGCGAACAGGCCGCCGGCCGCACCGGAGCCCAGCAGCGGCACCGCGGCGTACGCGCCGGCGGGCGCGTCGCGGTCGGCCGGCTCGGTCTGCACGCCCATGTCGCAGCCGGCCACGAGCTCCCAGAACTCGCGCATCACCGCGGCCGGTGAGCCCTCCGGCGCGCCCAGCAGCTCGAGCTCCTGCTCGAGCTCGGCTCCGGCGACCCGGATCCTGCCCTTGCCGGTGCGCTTGGCCAGCAGCAGCGCGCGGTCGGCGCGCTCGAGCAGCTCGTCAGCCGAGAGCGGCTCGAACCACTCGGCGATCCCGACCGAGCAGCCGGCGACCGAGGCCAGGGCGCGCCGCACCCGCTCGGCCACGAGGGACGCCGCGCTGGCGCGCGCGCCCGGGAGCAGCAGGACGAACTCGTCGCCTCCGTAGCGGGCCAGCAGGTCGTAGTCGCGCAGCTCGGTGCGCAGCGCGGCCGCAACGTCGCGCAGGACGCCGTCGCCCGCGAGGTGGCCGTGCTCGTCGTTGACGGCCTTGAACTCGTCGAGGTCGAGCAGCAGGCACGCCAGGTGCGTGCCGTCGCGGCGCGCGCGGGCGACCTCCTCGCGTGCCCGTGCGTGGAGCGCGCCGTGATTGAGCAGGCCGGTCAGCGCGTCGGTGCTCGCGGCGGCCCGGGCCTGCTCGTAGGCCTCGGCGTTGCGGCACGCCGCCACCGCCAGCTCGGCGATCGCCTGCAGGGTGCCGAGGTCCGCTTCGGTGATCCGCCGCATCTCGGCGAAGCCGACCGACAGCGCGCCCTTGAGCTCCCCGCCCCAGGCCATCGGCACCCCGACCGCGGTCTGCAGGTCGCGAAGGGCGGGGTGGGCGGGGACCGTGACCTCCTGCTGGTAGGCGTTGGTGACCCAGGAGCGCCCGCTCTCGAGCACCCTTCCGGCGACGCCCTCGCCGGCACCGATCCGGTAGCCGCGCCAGTCGGCGGGGACGTTGTGGCCGGCGGTCGCGATACCGCCTCCGGTCCCGTCGGCCAGGTAGACGCCCGTGATCGTCCCGGAGACCGCGCGGTCGGCCTCGCGGGCGAGCGTCTCGAGTACCGCCTCGAGGTCGAGCGAGGCGTTGAGCGCCAGGGCGGCCCGGGCGAGCGCCCGATCCTGATCGGCGCCGTCTGACCGGGCGCGCTCGGACTCCAGCAGCGCGAGCCCGGCGGCCGCCTGGCCCATGAGCGCCTCGGCCAGGGCGATCTCGGTGGCGGTGTAGCTCCGGCGCACGTGGCTGATGAGAACGACCACCTGGCGCACCTCGCCGCCCCAGCTCATCGGCACCCACAGCACCGAGGCGGCGTTCCAGCGCTCGACCAGGTCCTGGCGGATCACGGTGGAGCTCCGCGCGTCGGGTACGTGGAGCGTCTCGCCGGTGGCGAGGACGTGCGCGATGCCCGAGGGCCGCTCGTCGAGCACGAGCACATAGGCGGGGCTCGCGTCGGGCAGCTCGGCCGCGGTGACCGTGCCCCGGCTGAGCTCCTGTCCCTGGGAGACCTCGGAGAGGTGGACCTGGTCGATGGGCAGCACGGCCTGCAGGACGGTCGTCAGCGTCGCGGTCAGCTGCTCGGGCGTGCGGGCCGTGGCCGACACGCGCGCGAGCTCGTGCATGGCGCTGAGCGCGGGTCCGAGCGCGACCCTTGAACGGGCGGTGGAGGAGGCGGCGGTGGCGGGCACGAGGTCCCGTCAGTCATCGGCCCCCGGGGCGCGCCGCTTGATCGCTCGCGCCCGCTCAGCAGGCGCCGGGGTTCTGCTGGCAGAACTCCTCGAACTTGCTCGGGGCGCTGCCCGCGGCGGGCGCGGTGTCGTTGGCCGGGCCGTCGGCGGGGGCGGTGGTCGCGGCGGGTGCCGGGGCGGGCGCGGTGGTCGTCGCACCGGTGGTCGTCCCGCCGGTGGTCGCCGCCCCGGTCGGGGTGCCCGTGCCCGTCGAGCCGGTGCCGGTCACGGTCGGGGTGGGCGTCGGCGTCGTGCTCGCCGTGGGAGCGAGCGCGTCGGTCGCGGAGCCGCTCGCCCGCGGGACGCTCAGCTCCGGCGGCGGCCCCGGGACCTCCTCGGACTCGACCGTGGTGGTGCCGCAGCCCGCGAGCAGGCCGGTCACGAGGACGAGCGCGAGTGGGAGCGAACGCGGCCGGGGCATCGCCAGACAGGTCAGCCGCGCGGCAGCGCGGCCATCCGGCGGCCGCAGGTCGGGCAGTCGTTGAGGTCGCGCTGGGAGGGCTGGTCGCACCAGTTGCAGAAGCGCAGGTTCTCCACGGTCCACGGGAGCTGGGAGGCGGACGGCGCGAGCGGGAGGACCTTGCCCACCACCTCGAGCTCCTCGCCGGTCTCGGAGTCGACGTAGGTGCGCCCCGGCTCCGCGGGCAGCAGGATCTCGCGGCCGCTCGACGGGGTGCGCAGGCGATACAGCTGGCGCATCGCGCGGCACCATAGCAACGGCTCCCGACTAGGGTCAGAGCCGTGCGCGTCCTGATCTTCCACGGTTACCTGCTCGGCGGAACCGGCTCCAACGTCTACACCACGAGCCTCGCCCCCGCGCTCGTGCGCGCCGGTCACGAGGTCCACGTGCTCAGCCAGGACCGCGCGCCGCTCGATCAGCCCTGGGTCGACGCCGCGGGCGACTGGGACTCCGGGGAGCTGCGGCTCGACACCCGGCGCGACCCCGCCCGCGCGACCGTCTACCGCCCGGACATCGGCGCCCTGCTGCCCGTCTACGTCGCCGACCGCTACGAGGGCATCGAGGCGCGGCCGTTCCCCGAGCTGACCGAGCCCGAGCTCGAGCGCTACCTGGCGGGCAACGTCGCCGCCGTGCGCGAGGTGGCCGAGCGGGCTGAGGTGGAGGTCGCGCTGGCCAACCACCTCGTGATGGGCCCCGTCATCGTGGCGCGAGCGCTGGCCGGCCTCAGGGTGCCCTACGCGGTGAAGGTCCACGGCAGCGCGCTGGAGTACACCGTCAAGCCCTACCCGCGCTTCATGCCCTACGCCCGCGAGGGGCTGGCCGGCGCCCGCGCGGTGCTCGTCGGCTCGCGGCACACCGGCGAGAGCCTGTGGGCGGCAATGCAGGAGCCGGGGCTGCGCGAGCGGACCCGGCTGGGGCCGCCTGGGGTGGACGTCGAGGCGTTCACGCCGAGGACGCCGGAGGCCGCGCGCGCGGGGCTGAGGGACCTGGCGGAGCGGGTGGCCGGCGAGCCGGCCGGCGAGGCCGGGGCCTCCTCCTTCGCGCGCGACCCGGCCGCCGCCGCCGCCGCGCTGGCCGCGCTGAAGTGGGAGACCGACCGGCTGGTGGTCTTCGTCGGCAAGCTGATCGCCTCCAAGGGCGTCGATCTGTTGCTCGCGGCCTGGCCGCTGGTGCTCGCGCGCGTGCCGGAGGCCAAGCTCGTGCTCGTGGGCTTCGGCGCGTTCGCAGAGGGTCTGCAACGGCTCGCCGCGCAGCTCGCCAGAGGCGACCTCGAAGCGGCCGCGGCGACGCGCGGCGAGAACGGCGAGGTCCTGACCCTGCTCGGGGCCTTCCTGCGCGACTTGGAGGGCGAGCGCGCCGAGGCCTACCGCCGCGCGGCCGCCGGGCTGCCCGAGCGCGTGGCGTGGACCGGGCGCCTGGACCACGGCGAGCTCGCCGACCTGCTCCCCGCCGCCGAGGCCATGGTCGTCCCCAGCACGTTCCCGGAGGCGTTCGGCATGGTCGCCGCCGAGGCGGCGGCCTGCGGCACGCTGCCCGTGGTCGCCCGCCACTCGGGGCTGGCCGAGGTGGCCGAGGCGCTCGGCGCCGCCGTGCCCGAGGCGGCGCGGCCCTGGCTGTCCTTCGAGCTCGACGCCGGCGCGGTGGAGGCCCTCGCCGCCGCGCTTGTGGCCTGGCTGGAGGCCCCTCAGCCGCTGCGCGACGCCACGCGCGCCGCGATGGTCGAGGTGACCCACGAGCGCTACTCCTGGGACGGCGTCGCCCGCACGGTGCTGGCCGCGGCCGAAGGGCGCCTCGACGGCCTGCCCGAGCCGTAGGGCCACGGCTCTCCAGGCCACCCCCTCCTATACGATTCCGCGCCGATGAGGAGAGGGCTTGGTCAGATCGCCGCCACCGCCGTGCTGCTCGCGAGCGTGAGCGGCTGCCAGCTCACCTCCGGCGCCAGCAACGAGATCGCGGGCAAGACGAACTTCGTCGCCAAGTGCGGCTCCTGCCACACCCTCGCGCGCGCGGGCACCACCGGCGTCACGGGCCCCAACCTCGACGAGTCCTTCCAGCAGGCGCGCCAGGCGGGCATGGGGGAGAGCACCTTCCAGGGCGTCGTCTTCGGCCAGATCGAGCATCCTGCCAGGCTCGCCCAGGTCGACCCGGTCACCAAGAAGTCCCTCCCGATGATGCCGGCCAAGCTGTACACCGGCAAGGACGCCGAGGACGTGGCGGCCTACGTCGCCTCCGCCGTGGGCAAGCCCGGCAAGGACACCGGCGCGCTCTCCCGGGTCGGCGTCAAGCGCTCCAACGCGGTGGCCAAGGCGCAGGGCGGCAAGGTGGCGATCCCGGCCGATCCCTCGGGCGGCCTCGCCTACCAGTTCGCCTCCGCCACGGCGCCCGCCGGCAACGTCGAGATCGACTCGCCGAACAAGTCCTCGATCGACCACGACATCGCCATCGAGGGCAACGGGGTCAACAAGATCGGGCCGGTGGTCAAGAACGGCGGCGTCTCGAAGGTCACCGTCTCGCTCAAGCCCGGCCAGTACACGTTCTACTGCTCGGTCCCGGGCCATCGCCAGGGCGGCATGGTCGGCAAGCTCACCGTCAAGTGAGCGCGCGCTCACGCGCGCGTGCCGCCTCGGAGCGGTCCTCCTCCTGGCCCGCGTGGGCGAAGAAGAAGCCCAGCGCGAAGACCATGATGAGGATGTCGAGGGAAACCATCAGGGCCCCGGCGAGCTGCTGGTCTGAGAGCGCGCTGAGCCCGAGCTCGCGCTGCCCGGTGCCGTAGACGCCGGCGTAGACGGGGTGGCGGATGAACACGAAGCCCATCCCCAGGAACATCCCCGAGAAGCGCGCCGCAAGGATGTGGCCGATCTTCCACAGCTCGCCGCGCAGGCGCCGGCGCTTGGGCTCGAGCGCCGACCACCAGACGAGCATGCCGATCCCCACGAAGGACGCGTGCTGGGCCGCGTGGATCAGCGGGTGGCGCACGGCGGCCTCGAAGGCGAAGGAGAAGTGCCAGCCGTAGAGCACGAGCACGTAGACCGGGATCGCCACCAGGGGCCGGCGCAGGGTGCGGAACGCCGAGCGCAGGCGCCGCGCCCGCGCGAGGGTCACGAGCACGTCGCGCGGCAGCAGGAAGGCGAGCACCGGATTGCGCATCCCCGCCAGCAGCAGCGGCGCCGCGAGGTCGGCGATCAGCAGGTGCTGGGCCATGTGGGGCGCCAGCCCCCCGAGGTCGTCCAGCGGCGAGAGCAGCCCGATCGTCTGCAGCGCGACGCCGCCGTGCCACGCCGCGATCTGCCAGCGCGGGACGCTCACCCCGCGCCGGCGCAGGATGCGCAGCGCGCGCAGGTAGAGCCCCTGCACCAGCAGCAGCCAGACGACGATCCCCATCCGGTGAAGTGTGACGCGGCGGCTAGAGCAGTGCGCGGACGATCAGGATCAGCCCGATCACGATCAGCGCCGCCACCAGCACGTAGAGCAGGAGGCGGAACGCCTCGCGCTCGGAGCGCAGCGGGTTCAGCAAGAGCGACCCACTACGCGATGTAGACCGCCGTGTAGACGATGATCCACATGACGTCGACGAAGTGCCAGTAGATCCCGGGCACCTCAACGCCGCGGTGCTGCGCGGGCGTGAAGTGGCCCTTGAAGGACCGGATCGTCGCGAAGGCGAGCAGCGTGAGGCCGATCGCCACGTGGGCGCCGTGCAGCCCGGTCAAGCCGTAGAAGATCGAGCCCTGGGCGTGGTCGGCGGGGGAGAAGCCGATGTGGACGTACTCGTTGATCTGGATGAACAGGAACGTCGCGCCCAGCAGCATGGTCGTGAAGAGCCCGGCCTGCAGCCCGAAGCGGTTGTCGGACTTCGCGGACTCGAGCGCCCAGTGCATGGTGAACGACGACGAGATCAGGATCGCCGTGTTGACGCCCGCGATCAGCTTCGGCAGCTCGGTCCCGTCGGCGGGCCAGTGGACGCCGCCCACGACCCGGATGAAGAAGTAGGCCGTGAAGAAGGCCCCGAAGACCATGATCTCCGAGATGATGAAGAGCATCATGCCGAGCAGCTGGGGCTCGACGCGCGAGGAGCGATTGGCCTCGGGCGGCCCGTGATGCTCGTGCTCGCCGGGCGCGTGCCCGGCGCTGATCGAGGCGGCTTCCATCAGGCCTCCGCCCCCGCCGGCTCGGCGGCCGACTCGACGTGCTCCACGCGCTTGCCGGTGTCGCGCTCGAGCTTCTCGACCAGCCCCTTCTTCAGCCACTCCGAGCGGTTGGATGGCAGCGTCGAGACCACGATCTCGGAGATGTGGAAGTACTGCACCGCGTTCATCGCGGCGGTGAAGGGATCGGGGTCGCCGATCAGCCCGGCCGCGACCACGCCGTCGGAGGCCAGCGACTCGAGCAGCTGGTTGAGCCGGTCGCGCGCCGCGCGGACCGCCCCGCCTTCGCCGGACCCCTGCGGGACGACGACGATGAAGCGCCGTGGGCGCTCCTCGGCGAGCGTCTCGAGGCGCTTGAGCAGCTCGTCGCCGGCCATCGTCTGGTTGGCCAGCACGAGCGTGACGTCGAAGGGCAGCCCCTCCGTGTCGAGGTCGACGACGACGTGGGACACCGGCAGCCCGGTCGCCGCCTCGAGGCGCTCGGGCAGGTCGCGCCGCAGCCAGCCCGAGCTGGCCGCGGGCAGCGTGGAGATGATGATCTCGTCGATGCCGTACGCGCTGACCGCGTCCATCGCGGCGTTGAACGGATCGGCGTCGCCGACCTCGCCGGTGCCCTCGATGTCCTCCTCGCGCATGAACGCCAGCGCGAGGTCGACGCGCACCTGGGCGGAGTCGCGCACCGCCTCGTCGTAGATCACTTTGCCGTGGCGGGGGCGGCTCTGGGGGACGACGACGTGGAAGTGGGCGTCGCCCTGCTTGGCGCGCTCGAGGATCGCGTCGAGCAGCTTGGCGCCGCCGATCGTCTCGTTGGCAAGGACGAGGATGTCGGCCATCAGGCGTCCTGCTCCCGTTCGCGGTCACCGGCGGGTACCGCAGCGGGCTCGCCGTGCGGGCGGACCTCCTCGACCGCGGGCTGGAAGATGCCGTGCACCGCGCCGGGGACGCCGTACTCGTACGGGCCGCCGACCACGGTCGGCACCGCGTCGAAGTTGAAGATCGGCGGCGGCGAGGAGACCTGCCACTCGAGCGTCAGCGAGCGCCAGGGGTTGGCCGGCGCGCGCGTGCCCGTGCGCCAGCTCGAGACCATGTTGTAGACGAACACCAGCGTGGAGAGCCCGAGGCCGAAGCTGGCGATCGAGATGAACAGGTTCCAGGTCGCGAACTGCTCCGGGTAGTCGGCCACGCGCCGCGGCATCCCCTGCACGCCGATCAGGTG
>JBBRYA010000022.1:0-51705 GCA_038238015.1 Solirubrobacterales bacterium | reverse complement strand
GGCCGCGAACCAGGTGGATCACCACATGGATGCGCGGCCGATCGACCCTGACTCGGCCCACGACACCGAGCCATCCACGATGATCGGTGGATCCCGGCTGAGCTACAGATCGACCGGCGAACTGCCGATAGATCCCTCGCTCATGAACTTCGACTTCTCAGAGATCCTCATCGAGGTCGTACGCCAGAAGGCGTCCGACCTCCACCTCACCTCGGGTGCGCCGCCGATGCTGCGCAAGCGCGGCGGGCTCGTGCCGATGGAGGGCCTCCAGGTCATGACGCCCACCGACGTCCGCGAGATCGTCTACACGATCCTCAACTCCGGCCAGCGCCAGCGCCTGGAGACGGACTGGCAGATCGACTTCGCCTACTCCGTCCCCGGCCAGGGCCGCTTCCGCGTCAACGCCTACTTCCAGCGCGGCTCCATCGGCGCCGCCTTCCGCCTGATCCCCAACGAGACGGTGCCGATCGAGAAGCTCGGCCTCCCGACCGTGGTGCGCAACTTCGCCAAGAAGCCGCGCGGGATCGTGCTCGTGACCGGCCCGACGGGCTCGGGCAAGTCCACGACGCTCGCCTCGATCATCAACGAGATCAACGAGACGCGCGACGATCACATCCTCACCATCGAGGACCCGATCGAGTTCCTGCACTCGCACAAGAAGTGCATCGTCAACCAGCGCGAGATCGGGACCGACGCGCAGAGCTTCGCCATGGGCCTGAAGGCCGCGCTGCGCCAGGACCCGGACGTGATCCTCGTCGGCGAGATGCGCGACATGGAGACGATCGGCACCGCGCTGACGGCGGCCGAGACCGGGCACCTCGTGTTCGCGACCCTCCATACCCAGGACGCGCCCCAGACCGTCGACCGCATCATCGACGTGTTCCCGCCCGAGCAGCAGGGCCAGGTGCGCGCCCAGCTCTCGATCGGCCTCCAGGGCATCGTGACCCAGACGCTCGTGCAGACCGCCGACGGCCTGGGCCGCTGCGTCGCCGCCGAGGTGCTCGTCCCGACCCCGGGCGTGCGCAACCTGATCCGCGAAGGCAAGACCCACCAGATCTACTCGCTCATCCAGACCGGAGCCCAGCACGGCATGCAGACCATGGACACCTCGCTCGCCGGCCTCGTCCGCGCCGGGCACATCACGATGGCCACCGCCGAGACGGTTTCCAGCCAGCCGGCCGAGCTGCGCCGCCTGGTCGAGAACGCCGAGAACCTGCCCCAGATCGGTGTGGCTGCCTGATGGCCGCGGCACCGACATTCGCCTTCAAGGCCGTCGACGGCGCCGGCCTGCCCCAGGAGGGCATGATCACGGGGATCAGCGAGTCCGCCGTGATGGAGGAGCTCAAGAACCGCGGGCTCCAGGTCATGCGCCTGGACGAGAAGAAGAGCGGCATGAAGATGGAGATCTCGCTCATGCCGAAGCGGGTGAAGGCGGCCGAGCTGACCGTCATGACCCGCCAGCTGGCCACCATGGTCTCCTCGGGCATGACGCTGCTGCGCTCCTTCTACGTGCTCGAGGACCAGGTCGAGAACCCCAAGCTCAAGGACACGCTCTCCGCCGTCCGCGAGGACATCGAGGCCGGCCTGAACTTCTCCGATGCGCTCGAGAAGCACCCCAAGGTCTTCGGCGAGCTCTACGTCGCGATGGTGCGTGCCGGCGAGGCCGGCGGCGTGCTCGAGCAGTCGCTTGACCGCACGGCCGACCAGCTCGAGAAGGACGACTCCCTGCGCCGCCAGGTCAAGGGCGCCATGGCCTACCCGGCGGTCGTGCTGTCCTTCGCGCTGATCACGCTGCTGGCGCTGATCGCGTTCATCGTTCCCGTCTTCGTGGGCGTCTTCAAGGACTTCGGCGGCAAGCTGCCGCTCATCACCCAGCTGACGGTCAACGCCTCCAAGGTGGTGACGGGCCAGTGGTACATCCTGCTGTTCGGCTCGATCGGGATCGTCATCGGCTTCAAGCGCTGGAAGAAGTCCTCCTGGGGGCGCCCCCAGTGGGACCAGCTGCGGCTGCGCTTCCCGGTCAAGATCGGCGCCACGATCCAGAAGATCGCCATGGCTCGCTGGTCGCGGACCTTCTCGGCCCTCTACTCCGCCGGCGTCCCGATCATGCAGGCGATCGAGGTGACCGGCAAGACCGCGGGCAACACCGTCGTCGAGCGGGCGATGGACCAGGTGATCGCCTCGGTGAAGTCCGGCGGCTCGATCTCCGCTCCGCTGCGAGACATCCCGATCTTCCCCGGCATGGTCGCCCAGATGATCGCGGTGGGCGAGGAGACCGGCAACCTGGACACCATGCTCACCAAGGTCGCGGACTTCTACGAGGACGAGGTCGCCGCCGCCATCAAGGCGATGACCTCCATCCTCGAGCCGATCATGATCGTGCTCGTCGGCGCCATCGTCGGCTTCATCGTGGTCGCCATGTACATGCCGATGTTCAAGGTCTACGACGCGATTCAGTAGGGCTAGTGACGGTGCGCGTGACCGCGCACCGTCCGCCACGACTGCCACGTGATCCGCAGGATCACCGCGGTGATGGCGAGGCCGATCAGGGGATCGGCGATCGGCAGCCCGACGGCGACCACCGCCGCGGACGCGATCACCGCGAGCGAGACATAGGCGTCCGCGCGCGCGTGGTTGCCGTCGGCGACGAGCGCCGGGCTGTCGAGACGATCGCCGGCGCGAGTCCGGACCTTGGCGGCGATGAAGTTGCCGGCGTAGCCGATCACGCCGGCGGCCGCGAGCGCCCACAGGTGGCCGGGCGGGGACTGGTGGATCAGGCGGAGCACCGCCTCGACGCCGGCGACGCAGGCGGAGACGAAGATCGCGGCGACGACGAACAGGCCGGCGCCCCGCTCCGCGCGCTCGGAGCGCAGCAGGAACGCGATCCCCAGCGGGACCGCGGTGAGGGCGTCGCCGAAGTTGTGGATCAGGTCGGCGAGCAGGGCGACCGAGCCCGAGGCCGCGAAGATGACCGTCTGGACGACGGCCGCGAGGCCGAGGACCCCGAGCGAGATGAGCACCGCGCGCACGCCCGCCCGGGAGCGCTTGATCGAGTCGTCGACCAGGCCGTGGGAGTGGCCGTGCTCGTGACCGTGGTGAGACGGCGCGTGGGTGTCCGGCGAGGGCACGGTCAGGCCTGGGCGTGCTGAGCTTCGGGAGCGGTCCTGGCGAGTCCGGCGCGGACGTGCTCGACGTGGGAGATGGCCTGCTCGAGCAACTCGCCCACGTGGTCGTCGTAGAGGTCGTAGACGACGCGGCGCCCGTCACGGCTTCCGACGACCAGCCCGAGATGGCGCAGGAGCCGCAACTGGTGGGAGACCGCGGATGACTCCATGCCGACGGCGTCAGCCAGCTCGTTGACCGAGCAGGCGCCGGCGTGCAGCCGGCCGAGGATCCGCACGCGACTCGGGGCCGCCAGAGCTTGCATCGTCTCGGCGACGACGCCGGCAAAGGCCGCGTCGAGCTGGTCGGGCGTGCGTTGGCTGTCTCCGTGCGCCACACCCGCGAGTTTAGCTGAACAGATGCTCAGCTATGCAGGCTTAGGTGGCTTGCGGCGGGATCGGCCTAGACTGCATCGCGATGCCAGCAGCGAGCGCCGCCGCGGTCCCGGTCGCGGCGCCCCAACGGGATGCCGGATGGCTGCGCGCGGCCCGTCAGGCGCGACTGCTGTCCTGTTTCAGCCTCGTCTGGATGATCGCCGAGGGCATCGGCGGGCTCATCCTCGGCGCCGAGGCGCACTCCATCGGTGTCATCGCGTGGGCGGTCGGATCAATCGTGGAGGGCGCGGCCGCGGTCATCGTCATCGTGCGCTTCAGCGGCGCTCATCGCGTCTCCGAGACCGCCGAGCGCCGAGCGCAGAAGTGGGTCGCGGGGAGCTTCTTCCTGCTCGTGCCCTACATCCTCTATGAGGCGGCTGGCCGGCTCATCGCCGGGGCCGAGCCTGAGCGCAACTGGCTCGCCATCGGTCTGCTCGCCTCGAGCGTCGTACTCATGCCCCTGCTCGGCTGGGCGAAGCTGCGCCTGGGCCGGCGGCTCGACTCCGGCGCCACCGCCGGGGAGGGGGTGCAGAACCTCCTGTGTTCGCTGCAGGGCCTCGTCGCCATCGCCGGCATCGGGCTGGGAAGCGCCGGCCTCGGGTTCCTCGATCCTCTCGCGGCGCTCGTCATCGCCGGCATCGCCGCCAAGGAGGGCATCGAGCTCTGGCGCGGTGAGGACAGCAGCTGCGGGTGCTGTTGATGGCCCACGGCCAACCCCCCGGAGCTCACGCCGGGCACTCCCACGGCGTCTCCGCCGACGCCGACCGCGGCAAGCTCACCGTCGCGCTCGCGCTGATCGTCGGCTTCATGGTCTTCGAGGTCGTGGTCGGCGCCCTGGTGCACTCGCTCGCGCTGCTGTCGGACGCCGCGCACATGCTGACCGACGCGGCCGCGATCGGGCTGTCGCTGGTGGCCATCCGCCTCGCCGCCAAGCCCGCGAAGGGCGCGATGACCTACGGCTTCAAGCGCGCGGAGATCCTCTCGGCGCAGTTCAACGGCGCGACCCTGCTCGTGCTCGGCCTGCTGATCGTCTTCGAGGGCATCCGCCGGCTGGTCGACCCGCCCGACGTCGGCGGCACCGCGGTGCTCGTCGTCGCACTGGTCGGCATCGTCGTGAACCTCGGGGCGACGTACACGCTCTCCAGGGCGAACCGGCAGTCGATGAACGTCGAGGGCGCCTTCCAGCACATCCTCACCGACCTCGCCGCGTTCGCCTTCACGGCCATCGCCGGCGCGGTGATCCTGCTGACCGGCTTCAACCGCGCCGACGGCATCGCTTCGCTGTTCGTCGCGGCGATCATGCTCTACGCCTCCTTCGGGCTGCTCAAGGCGTCCGGGCGGGTGTTCCTCGAGGCGGCGCCCGCCGGCCTCGACCCCGACGACGTCGGCCGGGCGATGGCGGCCCGTCCAGGGGTCGCCGAGGTGCACGACCTGCACGTCTGGGAGGTCACCTCCGGCTTCCCCGCGCTGTCGGCGCACGTGATCGTCGGGACCGACACCGACTGCCACGACGTGAGCCGGGAGCTAAAGCGGCTGCTGAGCGGCGAGTTCGGCATCGATCACACCACGCTGCAGGTCGAGCACGAGGGCGGCGAGCTGCTCTCGATCGAAGCCTCCACCTGAGCTCCCCGTCCGCTCAGCCGTGCGCGCGCATCTGCTTCACCTCGCGCGCCTGCGCGCTGATGATGTTCGTCGCGAGCGTCTTGAGCTCGGGGTTCTTGCCGTTGGCGAGCTCGGCCCTGGCCATCTGGATGGCGCCCTCGTGGTGGGGGACCATCATTGCGATGAACTTCCGGTCAAACGGCTTGGCGCCCTTGAGCGCCGACGCGTTCATGTCCATGCCCATCGTGTGGCTGTTCATCCCGAGGTCGCCCGTCTTGATCCCGGCCTTGGCGAGCTGCGCGTCGACGCGCTGCATCTGACCGATCTCCGCGGTCTGGGTGCGGGTGATGTTCCCGGCCAGGGTCTTGACGAACGCGCCCGTGGCCTCGGTCCTGGCGACGGTCGCCATCTGCACGGCCGAGCGGTGATGGGGCACCATCTGGGCGACGAACGCCCGGTCGGTGGAGTTGCCGTCAGTGCCGCCGCAGCCGGCGGCGACGAGCGCCACCGTGAGGGCGAGCAGGGCAGCGAGCAGCGCCCGGTTCTTGGACTTCATCGAGGTCGTGTCTCCTTGAGTTGCGGACGCTCAGCCGGCGTGGTGGTAGGCATGGACGACCGCGTGGCCCCTGCCGCGGGCGATCAGCCAGCGGTTGACGGGCACGGCGACCCAGAACGCGATGAACAGCGCAAACGCCAGCGAGCCCCAGAACAGCGGGTCGCCGAGGCCGGCGGCCATCGCGCCGGGGACCGCGATGACGATGAGGCTGTCGATGATCTCCATCGTGCCGATCGACAGCGTGTCGGAGGCGAAGGCCAGTGGCAGCGCCTGCCGCGGGCTGAGGTTGGCGCGCAGCAGCGGGAGCGTCGTCAGCAGGTAGCCGAAGAAGAACGCGAGGGCGATCGAGAGCGCGATGCTGCCCGTGTTGCCCCAGCCCCACCAGGTGGAGAGGACGAGGCCGAGGATCTCGCCGATGGCGCAGCCGGTGAGGCAATGCAGCGTGGCCGAGATGGCCGTCCGGTTGAGCGACGGCTCGGCGTGTGCGTGCGTAGTCGAGGTTGCCATGGGCGCCACTATACCCCCTAGGGGTAAACAAGCTATAGTCGATCGCCGATGGCCGGCGTGCTCGACGTGATCTGGATGGGACTCAAGGACGCCTTCCTGATGGCGTGGGAGGTCTGGTGGGCGCTGGTCTTCGGCTTCGCCATCTCCGCGATCGTGCAGGCCTGGGTGCCGCGCGAGCGCGTGGAGGTGGCGCTGTCGGGCTCGGGCCCGCGGCCCGTGGCGCTGGCCACCGTGCTCGGCGCGGCGTCCTCGAGCTGCTCCTACGCGGCGATCGCGATCGCCAAGAGCCTGTTCCAGAAGGGCGCCTCGGCCGCCACCGCGCTGGCCTTCCAGTTCGCATCCACCAACCTGGTGTGGGAGCTCGGCCTCGTGCTGTGGGTGCTGATCGGCTGGCAGTTCACCGTCGCCGAGTACCTCGGCGGCATCGTGATGATCGTGCTGATGGTCGCGATGCTGCGCCTGTTCGTCTCGCCCCGGCTCGAAGCGAGGGCGCGCGAGATCGCGGAGGACGCCGATGCCGGCCACCAGCACCAGAGCGCCGGCGAGCGGATGAGCTGGCGCCGGCGGCTGACGTCCGCCACGGCGTGGTCGGACGTCGCCCACAACTTCCGCAACGACTGGCTGATGCTGTGGAAGGAGATCGGCCTCGGGTTCCTGCTCGCGGGCTTCGTGGCGCAGCTGGGCGACAGCTTCTTCAACGGCCTGTTCATCCAGAACGGCCCCTCGGGGCTGCAGGCGGTCGAGAACGTGATCGTCGGGCCGATCATCGCCGTGCTGAGCTTCGTCTGCTCGGTTGGCAACGTCCCGCTGGCCGCGGTGCTCTGGTCGGGCGGCATCTCCTTCGGCGGCGTGCTGGCGTTCCTGTTCGCCGACCTGATCGTGCTGCCGATCCTTGCGATCTACCGCAAGTACTACGGGACCGCGTTCGCGCTGCGGATCACGGCGCTGATGTTCGTGACGATGGTGCTCGCCGCGCTCGTCGTCGACGGGGCCTTCTCCGTGCTGGGCCTGGTGCCCTCCGGTCCGCGACCGTCGCGCGGCGACGTCTTCGGCACGATCTCGCTCGACTACAAGCTCGCACTCAACGTGCTCGGCCTCGGCCTCTTCGCCGCGCTGTTCTGGCTGACGGTGCGCCGCGGCAGCACCGACCCCGTGTGCGGCATGCGGGTCGACCGGGACAAAGCGGTGGTCAGGCAGCTCGGCGGGCGGACGCTCTATTTCTGCTCGGCGCACTGCGCGACGGCGTTCGATGCTGACCCGTTCGTCCCGGCCCCCCACTGAGCGTGATGCGCAGCGCCGGGCTCGAAGAGCGCGCAGACGTCCAAGGTCGTGCACGAGCAGTCGTTCGCGATCAGCAGCCAGTCGCGCATGGCTTCGGCGCGCGTGATCAGCGCCTCCACCTCGGGCAGCTTGCGAGCGGCGAGCTCGCGAAGCGACATGAACGCCGGCGTGCCACCGTCGGCGCTCTGGAGCAGGACGCGCGCCTCGTCGAGCGAGAACCCGGCCCGCTTGGCGACGTCCAGCACCTCCAGGCGGCGCACGGCGTCGGCTCCGTAACGTCGTTGGCCGCTCTGTCTAGCGGGCTGGGGGAGCACGCCGCGGGCCTCGTAGTAGCGGATCGCCGAGGTCTTCAGGCCGAAGCGCTGCGCGAGCCGGCCGATGCTCATGGTCTCGTCCATCGTCCGCCTTGACTTCAACGTGGGTTGAAGGTGCACAGTAGCCGCACCTACCACCGCGACGGAGGTCGAGATGCCCGAAGAAATGCCCATAGCCTGCACGCTCAGCGCTGCCGAGCTCTCCACGCGCGTGGGGGAGATGTCGGCGCTCGGCCGTGAGGCACTGCTGGACGCGCGCAGCGACGAAGGCAGCGCCCGGCTCGCCTTCGCGGACGCCGCGGGCGTGCGCGAGCGCATGGATGCCATCGTCGCCGCCGAGTCCCGGTGCTGCGCCTTCCTTTCGATGAGCGTCGGCCGCGAGCCCGGCGCCGTCGTCCTCACGATCGAGGCGCCCGCAGGCGCGGGGCCGGTGCTGAGCGACCTCGTCGACGCTTTTCGCGGCGCCGCGCCGCTAGTCCGGCCCGCGCTCCAGGGCGCAGAGGACCCACTCGTCGGGAGGTAGGCCCCCGAGGCCGGCACCGGTCGCGTAGAGCCGGCACTTGAGCCCGAAGTCGGTGCGCGTCCCGGCGGCCGGGTCAACGTCCCGGCCGTTCACGCGCAGCGTGGGGGAGCCGAGGAAGCGCTCGCGCTCGGCGGCCTCGGCGGACTCGACCCGGCGGAGCTCCACCTGCGCCTCGACGCCGGCGGACTCCAGGAGCCCGGGCAGGCGCGCGAGCAGCGCCTCGTGGTTCGGGCACCCATCGAAGTAGAAGATCTCGACCCGCATCGCCCGCGAGGATATTGACCGGCCGCCGGGTGGAGCTGCTCGCCGCTGAGCTGTGAACCGGTAGCGTCCTCGGCGATGCGCCGGATCGTTGCCCTCGCCGTGGTCCTCGCCGCGCTCGGCGCGGTGCCCGCCGCGCGAGCCGCCGATCCTGGGCGCTGGACGCTCACCGGCACGAGCACGCTGCCGATCCAGTACTACCAAGGGGTCACCGTCGACCCGCTGCGCAACCTCTACTTCGACGGCGTCTACGTCGGTGTCTACCGCACCGACAGCGGGCTCACCGAGACCGGGCGCAACGACGACGTGATCCCGCCCGAGGTGCACCTGCGCGAGGGCTACAACCACATCGGCGACCTGTCGTGGGACCCGCGCGAGGGCGGCCGCCTGCTGCTGCCGATGGAGTGCTACGTGCCCGGCGGCCCCAACGGCGGCAATTCCTGCCAGACCGGCTCGATCGGCGTCGCGGACCCGCAGACCCTGCAGTGGCGCTACTACGTGCGCCTGGACCCGGCCGAAATTCCCAAGGCGATGTTCGTCGAGACCTCGCCCGACGGCGAGCTGCTGTGGACCTCGAGCGGTCAGGACCTGCTCGCCTACCGCAGCGCCGACGTCAGCCAGGCAAACGCCGCTCCCGGCCGCGGGCCGATCAAGTCGGTGCGGCGGCTGAAGAACGCCGTGCCGCCGAGCGGCATCACCGGGGCGACGTTCATCGACGGACGCTTTTACGTCGCCGGCCAGGACGGCGGGCCCTTCCGGGTCTGGTCGATCGACCTCGCCACCGGTGCGCGGCGCCTGGAGATCGAGCGCCAGATCGTGGGGGAGTCCGAGGGGCTCGCGACGGCGAGCGTGAAGGATGGGATCCTGCAGTGGCTGATCCAGCCCTACAACACCGAGAACAAGCCGCCCACCTACGCGCCGTCGAACGCCACGCTGCTATCCTTCCGGCCCACGGCGGCCACCGGCGTGGGACCGGCCCTGCCTCCGGGCGGTGGCGCGCCGACCACCGCGAAGCCGACCATCTCGCTGCTGCGCCGCTCGCGCGCGACGGTGCTGCGCCGGCGCGGCTTCGCCGCACGGCTGCGCTGCCCGAGCGGGTGCAGCGCCGCGCTCTCGGTTGCGCGGCGCGGCGGGCCGGTGCTCGCCCGCGCGAGCACGCAGGGGAGCGCGGGCCGGAGCGCTCGCGTGCCCATCCGCCTGACCGCCGGCGGGCGGCGCCTGCTGCGCTCCCGCCGCGGGCCGCTGCGACTGACCCTGCGGGCGGCGGTCCGCGGCCCGTCGGGCACGACGACCCGGTTGCTCGCGCGCTCCACGCTCCGCTAGCGCGCGGCGCGCAGGGCGATCTCGAGCTCGAAGCGACAGTCGGGATCCTCGAGCGTGTCGCCAAGCAGGTCGCGCAGGCGGCTGAGCCGGTAGCGGACGGTCTGCACGTGGACGTGGAGCTCCTCGGCGGCGCGGGCGACGTTGCCGTCGTGGCGCAGCCACGCGAGCAGCGTGCCCTCGAGGCGCTCGCGCGAGAGCTCGGTTTCCTCGCTCAGCGGCGCGAGGCGCTCGGCCGCCATCTCCTCGACGAGCGAGGGCTCGCCGCGCAGCAGCAGCTCGACGCGGTGCTCGTCGGCGAACACCAGCCCGGGGTCGGGACGCTCCTCGGCGATGCGAAGCGCGAGCACGGCGCGCGCGAAGGACCGCGAGGCATCCGCCGCGACGACCGCGGGGCCGAGCGCGGAGGGAACGCCGGCGAAGGCGCGCGCGAGCTCCTGGCGGCGGCCGGGCGCGCCGGGATCGGGCACGGCGGCGCAGATCACGCCGTCGTGGGTCGCGGAGATCGAGCCCAGCGGCAGGCCCGCGGCGACGCGGGCACCGTGTTGCGCGGGCCAGGCCGCGACGGCGAGCTCGGCCGGGATCCGCCAATGGGCGGCCTCGGCCACGGCGGCCAGCGCGGCGGGCTCGGCCGAGGGCTCGCGCAGCAGCAGCCCGATGATCGCGGCGCGGCGGCGGTCGGCCTCGCCGGCGCGCTCGGCCTGCTCGGCGGCGAAGCCCTCGGCGGACTCCGCGGAGAGCTCGTCGATGTAGACGAAGATCGACTCGGCGAACAGCACGAGCACCTCGGGCGCGAACCCCGCCTCGAGCCCGAGGCTCGAGAGCCGGCGCCAGGCCACGCGCGCGCCGACCCGGTAGGCGGCCAGCAGCGCCTCCAGCGAACGACCTTCGCGCACCTCGCCGCGGCCGAGCTCCATGTAGAGCTCGCGCCCCGGCGCGCGGCCGCTGCCGGGGTTGCGGACCATCGCGTTGAACTGCTCGAGCGCCTGCTCGACCCCGCGGCTCATCGCCTCGCCGAACGCACCCTCCAGCGGGCGCGCGTAGGCCGGCACCTCGCGCGCAATGGCCTCGACGATCTCGTCGGCGAGCGCGGCCAGATGGGGCGCGAAGGCGGGGAGGGCCTCGGGCGGCAGTCCCTCCCACGGCCGGTCTGTGCTGGTTTGTTGCACGCTCATAAATCCGTTAGGACACCTGGCGCCTGGGAAACAAGAACGCCGAGACTCTAGTGCCTAGGCTCTGAAAAGTGACCGAAATGTCAGCCAACCGCCCTGCGGCTGCCGGGAGCCAGGAGCTCAAGGAGCTCACGCTGCACGGGCACCGCGTCGCCTACCGCAGCGCGGGCAGCGGGCCCGTCGTCGTGCTCGTGCACGGCATCACGTCGAGCTCGGCCACCTGGGAGCGCGTGATGCCCTACCTGGCGCAGCGCTTCACGGTGATCGCGCCCGACCTGATCGGGCACGGCGGATCGGCCAAGCCACGCGGCGACTACTCGCTCGGCGCCCACGCCAGTGGCGTGCGCGACCTGCTGGCCGCGCTCGGCCACGATCGCGCGACGTTCGTCGGGCACTCGCTCGGCGGCGGGGTGGCGATGCAGCTCTCCTACCAGTTCCCCGAGCGCTGCGAGCGCCTCGTGCTGGTCGACAGCGGCGGCCTCGGGCGCGAGGTCAGCCTGCTGCTGCGGGCCGCGACGCTGCCGGGCTCCGAGCTGCTGCTGCCGCTGCTGGCCAGTGCGCGCGTCCTGAACGGGGGCCGCAGCCTGGGGCGCGCGCTGGGTCGCGTCGGGCTGCGCACCCGCACCGACGTGTCGGAGATGGCCCGCGGCCACGCCTCGCTGGGCGACCGCGAGACACGCCAGGCCTTCCTCCACACGCTGCGCACGATCGTGGAGCCCGGGGGGCAGCGCGTCAACGCGACCGACCGCCTGTACCTCGCGCGCCACATCCCGTTCCTGCTGATCTGGGGCGAGAAGGACTCGATCATCCCGGTCAGTCACGGGCGCGAGGCGCACGGCAACGTCCCCGGCAGCCGCCTCGAGGTCTTCGCCCAGTCTGGGCACTTCCCGCAGCTCGACGAGCCCCAGCGCTTCGTCGACGTGGTCAGCGACTTCATCGACTCCACCGAGCCCGCCGAGGTCGACGAAGCGCGCTGGCGCGCGCTGATCAAGGACGGTGCCGACACGCCCCCGAACCCGAACCCAGGAGCCCGCTGATGCACGGACGCCGTCATCGCTTGACCCTCGCCTCGCTCGGCGCGCTCGCCGCGCTGCTCACCGTCCCAGCCGTCGCGCCGGCGGCCTCCAAGCCTCCGCCGGCGGGCGGCGCCGCGATCGGCCAGGTCATCGTCGCCACCGCCGGCGGGCTCGTCGGGACGCTCGTGCTGTTCGCGCTCGTGTTCGGTCATCGCAGCGGCCGCATCCCTATCTTCGCGCGCCTCGCGGCGCTGTCGGAGCGGGTGTCGGGCATCCGCGGCTGGGCCGCGCTGCCCGGGGCGTTCCTGCTCGGCTCGCTGACGGTCGCGGTGTTCGGCATGTACTGGGACATCTCGATCCATATCGACAACGGCCGCGATCCCGGGCCGCTCGCGAACCCGGCCCACTACTTCATCCTCGTCGGCCTGTTCGGGGTGCTGTTCGCCGGCGTGATGGCGATCGCGCTGCCGCTGGACGGCGCGGGGCGGGCGGAGGTCACGCTGCCCAACCGCTGGCGCTCGCCCGTCGGCGCGCTGATCATCACCGCGTGCGGCGCGTTCTCGCTGATCGCGTTCCCCCTCGACGACATCTGGCACCGCATCTTCGGGCAGGACGTGACGCTCTGGGGGCCGACGCACCTGATGCTGATCGGCGGCGCCGGGCTGTCGGTCCTGGGCGCCTGGACGCTGCACGTCGAGGGCCTGGGCGGCAAGCTCACCCGTCACGCCGAGGGGCTGCCCGGCTGGACGCGCCACCGCGAGTACGCGATGGGCGGCGCGTTCCTGATCGGCCTCTCGACCTTCCAGGCCGAGTTCGACTACGCCGTGCCGCAGTTCCGCCTGATCTTCCATCCCGTGCTGCTGATGCTGGCCGCGGGCGTCGCGCTTGTGGCCGCGCGCGTCCGCGGCGGCCGGGGCGCGGCGCTGATGGCGGTGCTCTCCTTCCTCGTGATCCGCGCGATCCTCACCGTGATCGTGGGCCCGATCCTCGGCCATACGACCCCCAAGTTCCCGCTCTACATCGGGGCCGCGGTCGCCGTCGAGCTGATCGCGCTGCGCTTTGGGGCCGAGAAGCGCCCGCTGGCGTTCGGAGCGCTCGCGGGCCTGGGCATCGCCACGCTCGGGCTCGCCGTCGAGTGGGGGTGGACCCACGTCTTCTTCGTCAACCCGTGGCCGTCGGCGTTCCTGGTCGAGGCGGTCGTGCTGAGCCTGATCATGGCCGTCGCCGCCGGCGTGCTCGGCGGCTTCATCGGGCGCGCGCTGACACCGCTGGTCGAGCGCGACCCGGCGCCGCGCTGGGCCGTTCCGCTGGCCGCTCTCGTGGCCTTCGGCGTGCTCGCCTTCTCGCTGCCGATGCCCACGCCGGCGGACCCGATCAAGGCCAGCATCACCACCCGCCAGCTCACCGGCGCGCCGAAGCGCACGATCGCGGCGACCATCAAGCTCAACCCGGCCGACGCCGCCAAGGACTCTGAGTGGCTCGACGTCACGGGCTGGCAGGGCGACGGCAGCGTGGTGGACCGGCTGCGCAAGACCGGCCCGGGCAGCTACGAGACGACCAAGCCGATCCCGGTCTACGGCAACTGGAAGACGACCCTGCGCCTGCAGCGCGGGCGTGCGGTCCTCGGCCTGCCGATCTTCTTTCCCGCCGACCCGGCGATCCCGGTGAAGCGGATCCCGGCCGAGCCTCAGTTCACTCGGCAGTTCGTGTTCGACAAGAGCAACCTGCAGCGGGAGCAGAAGAAGGGCATCCCCGGCTTTCTCACCGTGATCGCCTACCTCGTGGTGCTAGCGATCGCGCTGGCGCTGATCGCCGCGATCACGCTCGGGCTGCGCCGCGTCGAGCGCACGCACATCGGGACGAGCGGCGAGCCGCCGCCCCCGGCGCCCGAGCCCAGCAGGGAGGGCGAGCCCAAACGGACGGCGCCGGCGCTGCGGCGCGCCCCCGGGGCGCACGCGTGAGCGAATCCGGCCGCGAGGTGGGGGAGCTCGCGGGCGCGGCCCGCGGGCTCTTCGGCTCCGTTGCCGGGGCGCTTGTCCGCCGCGTGACCGACCGCATCGGAACGGCCGACCTCGACGAGCGCGACCCCGACTACATCCGCGACAACCTCGCCGGCCTCTGGCTGCTGGCCTCCTTCTACTTTCGCGCGGACGTGCGCGGGCTGCGCAACATCCCCGCGGAGGGGCCGGTCCTGATCGTCGGCAACCACTCTGGCGGCAACGTCACGCCCGACACGCTGGTCTTCACCCTCGCCTTCAGCGCCTTCTTCGGGGCCGAGCGGCGCTTCCACCAGCTCGTGCACAACCTCGTGCTGGCGGTGCCCAGCCCCGTCCCGCTGCGCAAGTACGGCTCGGTCGCCGCCTCGCACGAGAACTCGCGCCTGGCGCTGCGCAAGGGCGCGGCCCTGCTCGTCTACCCGGGCGGGGACTGGGAGGTGCACCGGCCGTCCTGGCAGTCGGCGAAGGTCGATTTCGCCGGGCGCAAGGGCTGGATCCGCCTCGCGCTCGAGGAGGACGTGCCGATCGTGCCGCTGGTGGCCGTCGGGGGCCAGGAGACCGCGCTGTTTCTCTCGCGCGGCGAGCGCCTGGCCAAGCTGACCGGCATCGACCGCATGTTCCGCCTCAAGGTGCTGCCGATCTCGCTCGCGCTGCCGTGGGGGCTGAACATCGGCGACATGGCCACGCACTTCCCGCTGCCCGCGAAGCTGACGGTCGAGGCGCTGGCGCCGATCGACCTGCGCGAGCGCTTCGGCCCCGAGCCCGACCTCGATGAGGTCTATGACTCGGTGACCGCGACGATGCAGGCAAAGCTGACCGAGCTGCAGGCCGAGCGCCGCTTCCCGGTCATCGGCTGATGCGCACGAGCGCGAGCACCGAGATCGACGCGCCGCGCGACGTGGTCTGGGCCTACGTCACCGACCCGGACCGGACGGCGGCGTTCATGGCCGGCGTCACCCGCTGGCAGCCGGTCGCCGGAGAGCCGCGCACCGGCGAGCGAGCCCGCTACCACGTGCTCATGGAGGTCGGCTCCGCCGAGGTCGGCGGGGTCGTCGAAGTGGTCGAGTGGGACCCGCCGGGGGACATGGCGTGGGTGAGCATCACCGGCCCGAGCCAGCGCGGGCGCTGGCGGCTGCGCGACCGCCGCGACGGGCGCACGGAGCTGACGCTGTTGCTCAACTACCAGGCGCCCGGCGGGCTGCTCGGGCTGGTCGCCGACCGTATCTCTGGGCCGCTGGTCTCGCGCAACCTGCGGCGCACCGTCGCGGGCGTGCGCCGCCACCTCGAGGACCCGTTCTCCTAGCTGGCCGCGGGGCTCCTACGCTGAAGGCGTGAGCCTGCGCCTCAGCGTCCTCGACCAGTCGCCCATCGCCGAGGGGTCGACCGGGGTCGACGCGCTGCGCAACACGCTCGACCTCGCGCGGCTCGCCGACGAGCTCGGCTATCACCGCTATTGGGTGGCCGAGCACCACGGCGGCCCGCTGCTCGCCGGCCCCAGCCCGGAGGCGCTGATCGGGCCGATCGCCGCGGGCACCGAGCGGATCCGGGTCGGCAGCGGGGGCGTGATGCTCCCGCACTACAGCCCCTTAAAGGTCGCCGAGAGCTTCAGCGTGCTCAGCGGCCTGTTCCCCGGGCGCATCGACCTCGGCATCGGCCGCGCGGCAGGGACGGACCCGATGACCACGCACGCGCTGCGGCGCGACCGCCGCCAGGCGCCACCGGACGACTTCATCGACCAGCTCGGCGAGCTGCTGGCCTACTTCGACGGCGCATTCCCGCCCGAGCACCCGCTCGCCCGCCTCGCGGCGACGCTGCCCGGCCGGCCGGAGGTCCCGGAGCCGTGGCTGCTCGGGTCCTCTCCGCAAAGCGCGATCTGGGCGGGCCAGCTGGGCCTGCCCTACGCGTTCGCGGACTTCATCAACCCCGCGGGGGCGGAGATCGCGCAGCTCTACCGCGAGCACTTCGTCCCGTCGCGGCGCCTGGAGGACCCGCGGGTGGCGGTCGCCGCGTGGACGATCGCTGCCGCCGACGACGAGGAGGCCGAGCGCCTGGCGGCCAGCGGGCGGATGGCGATGAAGCTCCTGCGCCAGGGCCGGCTGGTCCCGGTGCCGCCGGTCGAGACGGCGCTCGCATGGCTGGCCGAGCAGCCCCTGCGCCCCGAGCCCGGCGGGCGCCGGCGGATGATCCTCGGCGGGCCGGTGACGGTCCGCGCCGGGCTGGAGGCGCTGGCCGTCGACTACGGCGCGGAGGAGGTCATCCTCGTCAACATCATGCACGACCACGGAGCACGCCGGCGCTCCTACGAGCTGGCCGCCGAGGCGTTCGGGTTGGCGCATTCGCCGCGGCTCGCCGCCTGAGCGCTGCTAGTATCCGGACCAATGAGTCCGCTTAGCTCCCGCCCGCACCCCACTCGCAGCCTGCTCATCCTGGGCGTCGCCGCGCTCGCCTTCGCGCTGGGTCAGACGACGCTGATCCCGGCCTTCCCCGAGCTGATCAGGGGGCTGCACACCGACGCCAGCGGAGTCGCATGGACGCTGACCGGCTACCTGCTCGCCGCGGCCGTCTTCACACCGGTGATGGGCCGCCTCGGCGACATGTTCGGCAAGCGCCGCCTGCTCGTGATCGCGCTCCTCGCCTTCAGCCTGGGCTCGATCGTCTCCGCGCTCACCGACTCGCTCGAGGTCGTCGTCGCGGGGCGCGTGCTCCAGGGCATCGGCGGCGGCATCTTCCCGCTCTGCTTCGGGATCATCCGCGACGAGTTCCCGGCCAACCGCGTCTCGCGCAGCATCGGGCTGATGTCGGCCGTCGCGGGCATCGGCGGCGGTGCGGGGCTGATCGTCGGCGGGCTGCTGGTCGACAACGTCTCCTACCACTGGATCTTCTGGCTCAGCGCGGTGATGGCTGGGGGCGCCGCGATCAGCACCCGCCTGCTGATCCCGGAGTCCCCGCTGCGCACCCCGGGCCGCATCGACGTGCGCGGCGCGCTCGTGCTCGCGGTCGGCCTCGCGCTGCCGCTGCTGGGCATCTCGCAGGCCCACGTCTGGGGCTGGGGGAGCGCCCGGACGCTCGGGCTCATCGCCGTCGGCAGCCTCGTGCTGGCCGGCTGGGTGGCGCTCCAGCGGCGCACCGAGGAGCCGCTGGCCGACATCACGACCCTGGCCAGGCCGGCGATCGCGATGACCAACCTCGCCACGCTGCTCGTCGGCTTCGGGATGTTCGGCTCCTTCGTGCTGATCCCGCAGTTGGTCGAGGCGCCCGCCGGCACCGGCTACGGCTTCGGCCTCGACGCCACCCACGCCGGGCTGCTGATGCTGCCGGGCGCGCTGGTGATGCTGGTGCTGGGCCCGGTCTCGGGGATCGCCGGCGCGCGGCTGGGCAACAAGATGCCGCTCACCGCCGGAGGCCTGCTGGCCACGCTCGGGCTCGTGGGGCTGGCGCTCGAGCACTCCACCCAGGGCGCCGTGCTGGCGTCGAACCTCGTCCTGTCGGCGGGCATCGGACTGGCCTTCGCCGCGATGCCGAACCTGATCGTCGAGGCGGTGCCGCCGCGCCAGACCGGCGAGGCGACCGGCTTCAACGCGCTCGTGCGCTCCGTCGGCGCCTCGCTCGGGTCGCAGGTCAGCGCCGCGGTGCTGGCCGGCAGCGCGCTGGCCGCCACCGCGGTGCCCACCGACGACGGCTTCACGCTCGCCTTCCTGGTCAGCGCCGGCGTGGCCGCCCTAGCGGGGCTGGTGGCGCTGCTGATCCCGTCGCGCCGCGCGGCCGAGCACGCCGCGATCGCCGAGGAGATCGGCGCGGCCTCGCCGCTGGGCGAGCCCGCGCTCGCGGGGCAGGCCTCGCGGTGAGCGCGATGGCGCGGCCGCGACGCGCCGACGCGCTGCGCAACTGCGAGCGCGTCACGGCGGCCGCCGCCGCGCTGTTCGCCGAGAAGGGGCTCGACGCCAGCGTCGACGAGGTGGCGGCCCGCGCCGGGGTCGGCAAGGCCACCGTCTACCGCTCCTTCCCGACCAAGGAGCACCTCGTCGCCGCCGTGGCGTGCGTGCGCCTGCGCTGGTACGAGGAGCTCACGATCGCTGCGGCCGAAGCCGACGAGGCCTGGCCGGCGTTCGTCGAATTCCTGCGCACCGCCGCGGAGGCCCAGCGCGGCAATCGCCTGCTGACCGTCAGCCTCGCCGGCGCGAGCGAGGACCCGGACGTGAGCGCCGCGAAGGCGGGGCTGATCGCGGCGTTCGATCGCCTCGTCGCCCGCGGGCGCGCCGAGGGCACGATGCGAGCCGACGCCACGCCGCGCGACGTGCAGGTGCTCCTCAGCGGCGTGACCCGCGTCCTCAACGAGGAGGGCGAGCGCGATCCCGCGGCCTGGCGCCGCTGTGCCGACCTGGTGGCGGACGCCATGCGGGCCTGATCGGGCGGTCGCGCCCGGCGCGGAGCGGGTAAGCCACGACGCATGTACACGCTTCTCCGGCTCCCCCTCACCCTGCTCGGGCTCGCGATCCGCGACAGCCTGTCGATCGCTCGCAGCGCCCTGCGCCTGCTGCAGCCCTCAAGCGCCGGCGGCGAGGAGCAGCGGGTCGCGCCCGTGGCGCCCGCGCGACCGGGGCCGCGCCCGGACCCCGCGGCTCCGCCGCCGGTGGACGCCGGCGCTGCCCTGCGGCGCACCCGTGAGCGCGAGCGCGCGCGTGCGACAGCCCCCGCTGCGGCACCCGCTGCGTCGCCTCCGGCGCCGGAGGCCGAGCGCCTCGGCGAGCGCCCCGCGCACGTCAGCCGCGAGGCCGCCCCCGTGGCCTCCTTCGGCCCGGCCGGCGACGCCCAGGCCAGCCTGTCGGTGCAGGCGCCCTGGAAGGGCTACGAGCTCCAGCCGGCGCCGGACATCATCGCCCGGGTGCGCGGCGCCGACGAGGCCACCAAAGCGGTCGTGCTGCTCTACGAGCAGCAGCACAAGCGCCGCACGACGGTGCTGAAGGCGGCCCGGGCCTGAGGGCCCCCTCCGATGATCGAGCCGCCCGACACCCTCGAGCGCACCTGGCCCGCCCGCCCGGAGTGCGTCGCCGAGGCCCGTCACGCCGTGGTCGGCTACGCCCGCGCGGCGGGCGCCGACGATCCGGCGCTGTTCGGGATCGAGCTCGCGGTCAGCGAGGCGGTCACCAACGCGATCGTCCACGGCTACGTCGGCGGCCCGGCCGAGACCGTCACCATCAACGCCCGGCTCAAGGAGGGTGAGCTGCGGGTGGCGGTGCGCGACCGCGGCCGGGGCATGATCCCGCGGCCCGACAGCCCCGGTCTCGGGCTGGGGCTGCCGCTGATCTCCCAGATGGCCGCGCGCGTCCGGGTCAGCGCCGCCGAGGAGGGCGCCGGGGTCGAGCTGTGCATGTACTTCGCCCTCACGGAGGCCGGCGAGTCCGCGTGACGAGGTTCGACGCGAGCTCGCTCGTCAGCGCCGAGGCCGCCAACGCGCTGCTGGACGCGGTCTACGACGCGATTCCGCTGGGTCTCGCCTTCTTCTCGCCCGAGGGGCGCTTCGAGCGCGTCAACCAGGCGCTGGCCGACATGAACGGCATGGCGGTGGAGGCCCACCTCGGCCGGAGTATCGAGGAGGTGCTGGGCGAGGAGGGCTCGCGCATCACCGGCTATGTGCACCAGGTCGCCGAGACGCGGCGGGCGCTCGTGGACCAGCAGATCGCGATCGGCGTCCCCGGCGAGCCCGGCGGCGTGCGCTACTGGGAGGCCGGCTACTTCCCCGTGCTCGACCCCGCGGGCGAGCTCGTGGGCGTCGGCGCCGTCGTGCGCGAGGTCACCGAGCGCCACCGTGCCGAGGACGAGCGGGCCCGGCTGCTCAAGGAGGCGGTCACCGCGCGCGCCCACGCCGAAGCAGCGCTGCTGCGGGCGGAGGGGGCACAGCGGGTCGCCGAGCTCGAGCGGTCGCGCATGGAGTTCCTCGCCGAGGTCGGCCGCCGGATGGCGGACTCGATGGACTACCCCACGACGCTGCAGGGCGTCGCCGAGAGCGCCGTGCCGATCCTCGGCGACTGGTGCGTGATCACCATCGCCGAGCCCGACGGACGGCTGGAGCCGCTTGCCGCCGCGCACTCGGACCCGGCCAAGGTCGAGCTGCTCCGGGACCTCACCGAGCGCTACCCCTCGCGCCTGGACGAGCCATCGGCGGTCACGCAGGCGATCCTGACCGGCGAAGTGCTGCTGCTGGGCGAGATCCCGGCCGAGATGCTGGAGGAGGCCGCCCGCGACGAGGAGCACCTGCGCGTCCTGCACGGCCTCGGCCTGCAGAGCGTGCTGGTCGTCCCCCTGCGCACACCGGAGCGCACGCTCGGCGCCCTGTCGCTGGCCTTCGCGGAGTCCGGGCGCCGGTTCACCGACGCCGACGTCTCGCTCGCGGTGAGCCTGGCCGCGCGCTCGGCGCTGCACATCCGCAACGCCCAGCTCTATACGGAGCGCTCGCACATCGCGCGCACGCTCCAGGCCGGCCTGCTGCCGAGCCGGCTGCCCGAGATCCCGGGACTCGAGGTGGCCGCGCGCTACCAGGCGGCCGGGGACCAGAACGACGTCGGCGGCGACTTCTACGACGTGTTCCCCACCCGCGAGGACGGGGTGTGGGTCGCGCTGATCGGCGATGTCTCCGGAAAGGGCCCGGAGGCCGCCGCGCTGACGTCGCTGACGCGACACACGCTGCGCACCGCCTCGCTCCAGCACCAGAGCCCGGCCGAGAACCTGCACGTGCTCAACCGCGCGCTGCTGGCCGACACCACGACCACGCGCTTCTCCACCGTGCTCTACGCGCGCCTGTGCCCCGGCGCCAGCGGAGCCCGCGTCACCGTGGCGGGCGGAGGCCATCCGGGCCCGCTGATCCTGCGCGCCGGGGGCGAGCTCGAGCGCGTGGACGTCCGGGGCACTCTGGTCGGCGGGGTCGCCGACCCCGAGTTCGGCGAGCGCGACCTGCGCCTGGAGCCGGGGGACCTGATGCTGCTCTATACCGACGGCGTCACCGAGCTGCGCACCCGCGACCCCCTATACGGGGACCGCCGCCTTGCCGAGACGCTGCGCGGGCTCACGGGAGCGAGCGCCGAGCAGGTCGTCGAGGAGGTCAGGAGCATGGCCGTCGGCCTGCAGGACGGGCCGCCCCGCGACGACATCGCGGTGCTGGCCATCAAGGTGAGCCCATGAGCACCGCCCCCAGCGCGCGCATCCGGCGCATCGCACTCAACGAGGCCCGTTTCCGCGCGATCAACGACCGCCTCGAAGCCGACCTGCAGGCGGTGACCGCCGAGGGCGAGGCGCTGGACTTCGTGTGCGAGTGCGGCCACATCGAATGCCGCGAGGCGGTCTCGCTGGACCTCGCGGCCTACGAGGCGCTGCGCGCGGACTCGACCCACTTCGCCATTGTCCCGGGCCACGAGATCCGCGACGTCGAGACGGTCGTCGAGTCCCACCCGGGCTACGTCGTGGTCGAGAAGGCCCCGGAGGCCCACGCGATCGTCGAGGAGGAGGACGCCCGGCGCGAAGGCTGACCGAGGGGCTTGACCTTCGCGGGCTGCCTGCCGATGAACCGAGGTGATGGACACCACGTCCTCCAGCGCTCCGCCGAGCGCCCCCCCGGCACCGCCCGCGCCTCCGCGCCACGAGTTCCTGCTCGAGCTCGAGGGCGCGCCGAAGTCGCGGCTGCGCCGCCGCGGGCCGGTGGACCTCATCAGGCTCAGCCCGGAGGGCCTCGAGCTGCGCCACGGCGGCTCGCTGGTCGAGCCGCTGCGGCTGCCGCTGGGCGCCGTGGCCATGGCCTGCACCGAGACGGGCGGCCCGCGGCCGGCCGCGTCCGAGGGCCGCTTCGCCGTGCTCAAGCGCATGAGCTCGACCGTCGTGGTCCCCCAGACCGAGGGTGTCGAGGGCTGGCTGTGGACCAGCGGCGGCGGCTCGGCGTTCCCCTCGCTCTGCGAGGACGACGAGGCACCCAACGCCGCGCTGATCTTCACCCACCCGCTCGGCGAGGACGTCCTCGAGCGCACCTTCACGCGTCAGTTCGTCACCGCCCTCTTCGCCCGCTCGCCCCTGGGCGCCCCGGCCGTCTACGGCCTGCTCATGCGCGTCGCCGATGTCGCCAGGGCGAGGGACACGTTTCACAAGTTCAACCTGGAGCGGCCGCTGACCGACCGCGAGGTCCCGCCGACGCTGCGGCGCTCGCTGCCGACCGATCGCTCGCCGGACCCGGTCGTCCACATGTGGGACGCCCACCGCGCCCCCGGCTCGGTGGCTCCGCCCGGCCTCAGCTGAGGCTGTTCTACCCTGCTCGGCCGTGAGCTCTGAGCCGACAGCCCCGTTCGATCCCGAGCTGTGCCGCTCCTGCCGCGGGACCGGCCAGGTCATCTCGGGCCTTGGCGGCGAGCCCAAGAGCGTCACGTGCCCATGGTGCGAGGGGACCGGCCGGCGGATCGCCGAGCACGACGCCCAGGCGCACCACCGGCCCGCGGAAGCCTAACCCCGGCGCTCGAGCACGACCACGACGCCGCGCCGGAGGATCGGGCGGTAGCGCCGGTGGTCCCGGCAGCGCGCCGCGTACGCGGGCGGCCGGTAGGTCGCGAGGACCACGAAGCGCGGCCCGCGGACGCAAAGGTCGCGGACGTCGGGGCCGAAGCGCTCCGGAGCCACCTGGGCGGGGTAGTCGAAGAGCCAGCGGTTCGCCGACGGCAGGCCCGAGCGCCAGTAGTACTCGGGCTCTGAGCCCACGACGAACAGGTCGTCTCGCCCGGCTCCGCGGTCGCGGGCGTGCGCTCGGAGCACGTTGCCGACGGCGTCGGCCGACGTCCACAGCGCCAGCTCCTGGGACCCGTACACGCGCCCCGCGATCTCAGGCCCGCTGCGCCCGGTGTCAGCGGCGACGGGCAGCCCGAGCAGGACCACCGCGAGGGTCGCGAGCAGCAGCGCGGCAAGCCGGGCCCACCCGAATGCCCGCTCGACCGCTACGACGGGTAGGAACAGCAACGTGCACGCGGGCACCACGAGCGGAACGTAATAGTGCGGGAACCCGCGGCTCGAGGTCTGGGCGCCGAGCCACGCCATCAGCAGCCACGCGACGAGCGTCCAGCCCGTGACGTCGCGCCCGCGATGCGCCACGAGCCGGACTATGGCGGCCGACAGCGCCGCCGCGGTCAGCAGCTGCAGCGCCGCGGGCCCCTTCGGGATCAGGGTCAGGCCCTGCTCGCCGACGTAGCGCGAGTTGTAGGTCAGGTTCGCGAAGACCAGGTCGTCTACGCCACCGAGCACCGTATAGACGAGCAGCACCGCGACTGTGGGGGCTGCGAGGGCCCACCCGAACGCCACCACCGTCGTCAACGCCGACTGCCCTCGCAATCGGCGTCCGGCCAGCAGCGGGATCAGGGCGCTCAGGGCGATCAGGCCGCCAATCGCCTTGGCCAGCACCGCAAGCCCGCCGAGCAGGCCGATGGCCACCGGTACCCATGCCCGCTCGGAGCGCTCGAGCATCAGCGCGCCGAGGACGGCGGCCGCCGCCGGCGCGGTGAGCAGGTGCTCGGTGTTGAGGTCGGTGCCCTGCAGGACCGTGCTCGCCGAGGCGACGACCACGACGACGGCGGCGCCGATCGCCCGCGCGGCCCCGACCATACGCTCGAGGTAGGCGAACACCAGCGCGGCGGCCAGCGCGGAGGGAACGGCCGCGGCGACGCGGATCGCGCCGAGGCTGCGAGGGGCGATCAGGTTCAGCACGGCGTACACCCAGTGCACCAGCGGCTGCTTGTGGTCGAAGAGGTCCCGGTAGGGCAGGGTGTGTAGGCTCAGCCGCTGGCCGATCGCGGCGTAGAGCCCCGAGTCGCGGTCCAGCGGCTGGTCCAGAGCGGTCAGGCGTAGCGCGACGGCCCCCGCCAGGCACGCCGCCACGACGCCTGCGGCGCGCATCACGCCGGCGCGTCGGCCAACCAACGTCTCAGGTTCCTGGGGGTGGGGCGGAGGCCGAGCGCGGCGCTCAGGTAGGCGGCCAGGGCCGCGAGCGCACCGAGCGCCACGAACACGAGCGAGACGCGGACCGGCAGCAGCGACACGGCCAGCTCACCCCATGCGAAAGCCGCCGCCCCGCCCGCCAGGGCGCTCCCGAGAGCCCGGGCGGCGTCGCGGCGATCGTTCACCGGCGGGCCCGGGACCCACGGGCGCAGGCGTGAGAAGAAGAACGCGCTGCCGAGCAGGTAGGCGCCGAGCGTGCCGATGACGACGCCGAGCGCGCCCGCGACGATCGCGAGCGGGATGGTGAGCACGAGGTTCGCCAGCACCACGACGACGCCGTAGCGCGCCTCGAGCCCCGGGCGCCCGATCGCGCGCATGTAGGCGACGCCGCTGCCCGTGGCCAGGCCCGCGGCGCTCCCGAGGACGAGAAAGGCGCCGAGCAGGGCCGCACGGTGGTAACCGGGTCCGACCCAGGACTCGATCAGGGGGCGCAGTGATGCAGCGCCGATGACGGCGCAGCCGAGCACGCCGAGCACCCACAGCCGATGCAGTTCGAGGAAGCGCCTCTGCAGCCTGTGCTGGTCACCGGCTCCGGCGGACCCGGCGAAGGACGAGATGACCGGCCCGAGCGCTGCGGTCGCGAGCAGCCGCCCGCCGTCGGCGAACTGCGCGCCGATGCCGAGCTGGCCGACGGTGGTGACGGGTGCGACGAGGCCCACCACGACCTTGTCGCTCTGCCAGTTCACGAACTCCGACAGCGCGGTCACCTGCAGCCGCACCGCGAAGGAGATCATCCTGCCGAGCTTGGGCAGGGCCAGCAGCGAAGGCCGCGAGCCGAGCGCGACCCGGCGCAGCGCCCAGACCCGAGTCGCAAGGACCGTGCCGTGCTGCAGGGCGAGCGCGGTGGCCAAGCCGGGCAGCCCCCTGCTATCGGCCAGCGCGAGGACGCCGACGAGAAACGCGGTGGCGCCGGCGGCGGAGGACACCGCAAGGCTCCCGAAGCGCTCCACGCCCTGCAGGAACGCCCCGGACCCGGCCGCCAACAGGGCGAGCGCCAGCGCCCATCCGAGGGTCTCGAACATCCGCTGTGCGTCGGGCCGCAGCCGGGCCGGCAGGTCGAACAGGCCGACGAGGGCCGGAGCGGCAAGGCGCAGCGCAAGCCAGCCGAGCCCGGCGACCACAGCGTAGGTGGCCAGGGTGGTCCACAGCAGCTGCCTGAGCTCGGTCTCGTCGCCGGCGCCGCGGGCGACGGCGGTGAAGCGCAGGACCGAGGGGCCGAGCCCGGTCTCGGCGACCGAGGCGTAGAGCACCACGGCGAGACCGAGCGTCCACACGCCGTAGCCCGCCGTGCCCACGGCGGCGAGGATGAACGGCACCGCAACCAGCGCGGAGACGAGCACCGCGAGCGCGTTGACGACGCTCGCGACCACGTTGCGCCCGAGGCTTCCCAGCATCGTCGAAGCCTACGGTCGCCAGAGGCGGCGGAGGCCGTCGAGCAGCCCCAGCTCCCGCGGGTGGTCCGGGTGCCGAGGGCTTCGGAAACAGGATCAGCGCATGGCCCTTGCCGCGGCTTCTCGGTACGCGGCGCGCTGGCGCCACGCCCCGAGCGGGCCGCTCGGGGCGGCGAGCGCGAGCGGGCTCCGGGTCGCGGCGCCGGCACGCCGGTAGCGGGGCCAGTCGCGCAGCCCGGCGAGGCGGCCGCGCAAGGGGGAAGCGGTGCGGTCGCTGAACGCGACGAAGATCACGTAGGCCACGTCGTAGAGCAGCATCGCCCAGCCCCAGCGCGCGAGCTGGCCGGCCGACGCGTTCTTGGCCAGCATCCGCATGCGGTTGCGCCCGACCAGGAAGTACTTCAGCGGCGAGGCCTCACCGGCGGTGGCCGACCCGTGGTGGTAGGCGACGGCGGAGGGCGCGTACAGGCAGCGCCAGCCGGCCATGCGCGCGCGCCAGGCGACGTCGGCGTCCTCGCCGAAGGCGAAGAAGCTGGCGTCGAAGCCCCCGACGGCGTCGAGCATCGTCCGCCGGTACAGGACGACGCAGCCCGACGCGCCGAAGACCTCCTCGACCTCACCGCCCTCCCGCGCCGGGGCGCCCGCGCAGCGGTCGTAGGCGACCCCGAGCCGGTCGAGCTCGAGCCCGGCCGTGTTGATCAGGTCGCGCCGCCGGTGGAAGCGCACCTGCGCGGTGGTCGTGCCGACGTCGGCCGCCGAGCGCCCGGCGGCGAGCAGCGCCGCGAGCGCACCGGGCTCGAGCTCGGCGTCGTCGTTGACGAGCAGCACCCATTCGCCCGAGGAGTCGGCGATACCGTGCGCCACGCCGCCCGCGAAGCCGAGGTTCTCGGGCTCGCGCAGCACACGCGCGCCGGCCGCCGCGGCACCGAGCCCGTTCGACGCGTTGTCGACGACCACCAGCTCGGACGGCTCACCGAGCTCGCCGAGCGCCGCGCGCAGCGTGGCCAGGCACGCCTCGAGCAGCGGCCCCGCCCGATGGGTCACGACGATCGCGCTCACCGTGGTCATGCGGCGCGCCCGTACGCGGCCGCGATGCGCTCCAGCGAGCTCGCCAGCGACAGCCGGCGAGCGTTCGCCTCGTACCAGGACGCCGTCGACGCGCGCAGGGCCGGTCCAGCCGCGCGGACGCGCAGGATGGCCGCGGCGAGATCCTGCGCCGACGCGGACGCCGCGACGAAGCCGTTTACGCCCTCGGCGATCAGCTCGGTGGCGGCGTTGTCGGGCCCCGCGACGACGACGCTGGGCGTCCCGCGCGAGGCCGCCTCGACGACGACCAGCCCGTAGCCCTCGCGCCGGGAGGCGCTGACCAGGCAGAGCGCGTGGCGCAGCGCGTCGTCGATGCGCTCCGGCGCGACGAAGCCCGGCACCGTCACCCATTCCGTCAGGCCGAGCTCGGAGACCAGCGCGAGCACGCGGGGCCGCTCAGGGCCGTCGCCGAAGAGCTCGCCGCGCAGCTCGCGGGCCTGCGCGCGCGCCGCGGCGATCGCGGGCACGAGCGCCGGGACGCGCTTCTCCGGGATGTGACGCCCCGCGGAGACGACGACCGGCTCGGGTTCCGATACATAAGGCTCGACCGAAGGGTCAGCCTCGAGGTCGACCATGCCCTCGAGCACATCGACCTCGCCGTTGACGCCGAGCGCGCGCAGCCGCGCCGCCTGCAGGCGCGAGAAGCAGTTCGCGTGCTGGGCGATGCCCGCACAGCGGCGCTGGACGAGCCAGCCGATGGCGCCGCCGAGCCGGCCGAGGTACTCCCGCCAGTAGGCCTGCGACCACAGCTCGAACCAGTCGACGACGATCCGGTAGGCGCCACGGCGCCGCACGGCGGCGGCGGCGAGCAGGCCGAAGTAAGGGAACGACGACGTGTGCACCACGTCGTAGTCGCGCCCGCGGCGGGCCAGGTGGGCGAGGACGCCGAGGCCGAACACCAGCGGCGGCCCGATCCGGCGCCGGCCGGCGCCGGTGTAAAGCGCGAGCCGGGGCCCGACGGCGATGACGCGGACCTGCGGAACGCCGGGCTCGGTGCCGCGCGGCCACTGGCGCAGGGTCAGATAGGTCACCTCGTGGCCGTCGGCCGCGAGCCGCAGGGCCAGAGCGCGATACCAGCGCTCGCCGCCGCCGACGGTGTGCGGATACAGGCAGTCGTAGACGAGGCATATGCGCATTTCCTCAACCACCCCAGCAGAGCGGCCGATAGTACGTCTGTCCAGCCATGAGCATCGTCGAGCCCCTTCTGTCACCGGCCCCCGAAGTCCTCTCCGAGGAGCTGCTGGTCTCCGTCGTCATCCCGTGCCTCAACGAGGCGCAGAACATCGAGCGCTGCGTGGCCTGGGCGCGCACCACGCTCGCCGAGAACGGCATTCCCGGCGAGGTCGTGGTCGCCGACAACGGCTCTGAGGACGGGAGCGCCGAGCTGGCCGCCCGCGCCGGCGCGCTCGTCGTGCACGAGCGCCGCCGCGGCTACGGCAACGCCTACATGGCGGGCTTCGCCGCCGCCCGCGGCCGCCACATCGTCATGGCCGACGCCGACCTGACCTACGACTTCGGCGAGATCCCGCGCTTCCTCGCCGAGCTCGAGGACGGCGCGGACCTCGTGATGGGCGACCGCATGGACGGCATCCAGCCCGGCGCGATGCCGTGGCTGCACCGCTACATCGGCAACCCTGTGCTCAGCGGCACGCTGAACACCTTCTTCCGGACCGGGGTGCGCGACGCGCACTGCGGCATGCGCGCCTTCCGCCGCGACACCCTCCCGGTCCTCGACCTGCGCACCACCGGGATGGAGTTCGCCTCCGAGATGGTCATCCGCGCGGTCAAGGCGAAGCTGTCCATCCGCCAGATCCCGATCGCCTACCACCCGCGCGGCGGGGAGTCCAAGCTCTCGAGCTTCCGCGACGGCTGGCGCCATCTGCGCTTCCTGCTCGTGCACTCTCCCACCCACCTGTTCGTGATCCCCGGGGCCGCCCTGGCCCTGCTGGGGACGCTCATCGCCCTCGTCTCGCTCTCGCGCCTCGAGTTGCTGGGGCGCGAATGGCAGCTGCACTCGATGATCGCCGGCTCCCTGCTGGCGGTGGTCGGCGTCCAGGTGCTCGGCCTCGGCATGTGCGCGCACGCGTACGGCAGCTACTTCATGGGCGAGCGCGAGCCGTGGTTCGAGCGCATGCGCGCGCGCTTGCGCCTCGAGCACGGGCTTGCGCTGGGCGGCGCCATCGTCTTCGTCGGCGTCGCGACCGCGGCCATGATCGTCGGCATCTGGGCCCACCGCGGGTTCGGCGCCCTCTCCGAGGAGCGCCTGGCCGTCGCCGCCGCCTCGCTGATCATCATCGGGCTGCAGGTCGTCTTCTCGTCGTTCCTGCTCTCGATCCTCGGCCTGCGCCGGCGCGACCGGCCCGAGCTCTCTTAGTGGCTCACCTGGAGGCGGCCGATGTCGCGGTTCGCGTCGAGCAGATGGATCGCGTAACGCCCCGGCGCGTCGGCCAGCAGCTCGATGTGCGCGGGGGAGCCCGGCTCGAGCGTCGAGATCTCGTTGAGGCCCTCGATCTCGACGCTGTCGAGCACGTCGCCCTTGACGTCGAGCTCCAGCGTGTCGCCGACGTTGACGCGCACGATCGCCGGCGTGCGGCCCGGGTCGGCCACCACCGTCCGGGTGATCACGCGCGAGGCGCCGGGCGGGGAGGCTGCAGCGGTGGGTGCGGGCGTCGATCCGGCGTCGCGTCCAGCGAGCCCTGGACGCGGTGCGAGGCTCGTGGCCAGGGCCGTCAGACCCAGCAGTACGGCCATAAGCACGAGTAGTCGGCGCCCCAGCATGTACCGAGGGTAGAACGCGTCTGGACGAAATCGACAATGGGGTCAAGGCCCCAGACGAGCTTGCCGATACGTCACTTGCCAGAGACAAGGTGCGAAAGGCAAATCGCCTGTGAGGGCGAGACGCAAAGCCACGGGACTCGGAGGTTCGAGTCCGCCGGGTTGCCACCGCAGTAGGTGGACTACACGGGACCAAGGCCCTGGCACAGGAAATCCATACAGGCCCCACGATCCCTTCAGGAGGGTTCACCTACATGCTCAACAAGCTGCGCAACCGCGCTCAGGACGAGAAGGGCTTCACGCTCATCGAGCTCCTGGTCGTCATCCTGATCATCGGCATCCTTGCCGCGATCGCTCTGCCCGCGTTCCTCAACCAGCGCGGCAAGGCGCAGGACACTGAGGCCAAGTCACAGGTCCGTACGATGCAGACCGCTGAGGAGACCCTCTACACCGACGAGCAGTCCTACGTGCTCGGCAACCTGGCCAAGCTGCAGGCGATCGAGCCTTCGCTGCTGAGCGGCAAGGCCGTCCCGACGGCTGCCACGCCGCCCGCCGATTCCTACACGGTTTCGTCCAAGTCGGTCACCAACAACGTGTACACGATCGACAAGGCCAACACCGGCGTCGTCACGCGCTCGTGCACGGCCCCCGGGACGTTCGGCTGCCCGACCAGCGGCAGCTGGTAAGCACCCGACTCACTCACAAGCACTGCGCGAAGCGGGCCCTCCGGGGCCCGCTTCGCGTTAAAGGTACAGGCCTACAGGTGCGATTCTGGTGAGCCGATAAGAACCGATCATGTTCGACGAACCTCGCAACCACGGCCGGGACGAGAGGGGCTTCACGCTCATCGAGCTCCTGGTCGTCGTCCTGATCATCGGGATCCTCGCCGCGATCGCCCTGCCGGCGTTCCTCAGCCAGCGTGGCAAGGCGCAGGACACCGAGGCGAAGTCCCAGGTCCGCGCCATGCAGGTCGCTCAGGAGACCCTGTACACCGACGAGAAGTCCTATGTGCTCGGCAACCTGGCCAAGCTGCAGGCGATCGAGCCTTCGCTGTCGAGCGGTAAGGCCACGCCGGCCGTGTCCGCTTCGGCCGCCAACACCTACACGGTCACCTCGACCTCGGCGACCGGCAACGTCTTCACGATCGCGAAGGGCAGCGTCGTCAATCGCACCTGCACCCAGGCCGGCACATACGGGTGCCCGATCGACGGCAGCTGGTAGGCACCCGATCGATCACGAGCTGTGCGCGAAGCGGGCCCTCCGGGGCCCGCTTCGTGGTTGAGCTCTCATCTGTTCGTTGACGCCGCTCAAGCCCCGGGGTTCGGCTGTCGAAACATGAGCGATGCGGACCCGCGCCCACAAGCTCCGACGCTCCGACGGCTTCACCCTGATCGAGACGCTCGTCGCCACGATGGTGCTGATCGTCGGGGTGCTCGCCACGCTCGGGCTCTACGAGGGCGCCAGCAAGGCCACGGTGACCACGCGCTCGCGCGAGGGGGCCACCAGCCTGGCCCGCGAGCTCGTCGAAGGCGCGCGCGGCATCCCCTACGACAACCTGCTCTCCACAAGCCTCATCCCCGAGCTGCAGAAGCTCCCGGGCCTCGAGGACTCCGCGATCGGCACCGGCTACACGATCCAGCGCCGCAACACGCTCTACACGATCACCGCGACCGTCTGCACGATGGACGACGGCAAGGACGGGGGAGGCCCGCGCCCGAGCGGCCTGAGCTTCTGCGCCGACAGCACCGCCGCCGACACGGCCGACAAGAACCCCGAGGACTACCGCCGCGTCTCGGTGACCGTGAGCTGGACGCGCAACAACTACACGCGCCAGGTCGTCCAGTCCGGGATCGTCAACAACCCGGGCAGCGCGACCGGCCCGGCGGTGCGCACGCTGTTTGTCGACTCGGTGGCGGCGCCCTACGAGATCTCCAACCCGGCCACGACGTCGCTGCTGATGAAGCTGACCACGTCAAGCAAGCCGACGACGGTGGCCTGGAGCCTGGACGGCACGCTGCAGCCGACCACGCCGACCGCGGTCGACTCGACCAACCTGCTCTGGCAATTCACCTGGCCGACCCCGGCCACGCTCGACGACGGCCCCTACCTCGTCTCCGCCGAGGCCTTCAACCAGTACGGCGTCTCCGGCCCGGGGCGCACGGAAACCGTGACCCTCAACCGCTTCACGGCCCGCAAGCCCATCCGCTTCGCCGGTGGCCGCTCGGGCGCGCTGCTGCCGATCGTCGAGATGGAGTGGTCGGCCAATACCGAGCGCGACATCATCGGCTATGAGGTCGTGCGCATCGACGACGGCGCCGTGATCTGCAGCCTCGCCTCCCAGGGGCTCTCCACGACCTGCATCGACAACGCGCCGCTCAACAGCGCGAGCGTCTCCTACGAGGTCCGCGCCTACGACAAGGCCCCCACCACCGGCGCCCCGCGCGCCGGCGCCTGGTCTGATCCGCTGGTGGTCGTCACGGCCAACCAGTCGCCCTTCGCGCCCACGCTCGTGTCCTCCTCGGCGGCCGGCGGCGTGGTCACGATCAAGTGGAAGCGCCCCGTGCCGACCGAGGATCCCGACCCCGGAGACAGCATCGCGTTCTACCGCGTCTACCGCGACGGGCTCCTGGTGGCCGACCGCTACGACCGCTACTACGACTCGAGCACGAACGTGACCTGGCAGGACACGACGCTCGGCGGCACGGCGCACACCTACTGGATCACCGGCGTCGACCAGCACTTCGCCGAGTCGCCCGTGCTCGGCCCGATCCTGGCCGGACCATGACCCGCCTCCGCGAGCAGGGCGGGTTCACGATCATCGAGCTCGCCGTGTCGGCGCTGATCGCGATGATCGTGTTCGGTGCGACGCTGACCGTCTTCGAGTCCCTGACCCGCACCCAGCGGGTGACCAACGACACCAACGACGCCCAGCAGGTCGCGCGCGTCACGCTCGACCGCATGGCGCGGCAGCTGCGCAACCTCGCCAGCCCGAGCACGATCACCTCGGCGGCCGGAACGCTGCCGCGCTCGGTCGACCGCGACCTCCCGTACGACCTCGTCTTCCAGGACATCGACCAGGTCATGCCGGGCACGACGTTCAACTCGGCCAACGTGCGCCGGGTGCGCTACTGCCTGGACACCACGACGCCCACGCGCGGCACGCTCTACATGGAGACGCAGCGCTGGACGACCGCCATCACGCCCGCCGTCCCGGCCGCCACCGCCTGCCCGGGCAGCGGGTGGGACACGCAGACGCTGGTGGCCGACAATGTCACCAACGCGGTCGGCACCCGCCCGATGTTCATCTACTCGGGCAACCCCGGGCTGATCACCGCCACCGACTCGGCCTCGCGCGCGGACATCGCCCGCATCGAGGCAGACCTCTTCTTGGACCTCGACACGACCAAGAGCCCTGTCGAGACGCAGATCGCCTCGAGCGTGATCCTGCGCAACCAGAACCGCGAGCCGCTCGCGAACTTCACCCTCACCGTCACCAACCCGACGAGCAACCCGCGCCTGCTCCAGCTCAACGGCTCGGCCTCGTCGGATCCCGAGGGCCAGGCGCTCAACTACGTCTGGTACGTCGACGGCACCGCGCTCAACACGAAGGGGATCGTCGTGCAGATCTCCGTCACCCCCGGCACCCACACCTACGTCCTCAAGGTCACCGATCCGGCCGGCCTCGAGGGCGTCTCCGCCACCCAAACCAAGACCCTGTGAGATGACCAACGTGCGCCAACGCCTCCATCGCGAAGACGGCATGGCCCTCGTCATGGCCCTGATCGTCATGACCCTGCTGCTCGCCTTCGGCTTCGCGCTGATCAGCAGCACCGACAACCAGCGCAACGACTCGCGCCGCGAGCGCGTGCGCGAGTCCTCCTTCCAGCTCTCAGAGGGCGTGCTCAACGCCCAGATCTTCCAGCTCTCCACCCGCTGGCCCGCCAGCACCACGGGGTCTGGCGGCGCGAGCGTCGTCTACCCGTCCTCCTGCACGCAGACCTCGACCGCGCAGGACTGCCCCAGCATCACGGCGCTGACCGCCTCGTTCAGCAACGTCTACCAGGGCAGCGGCAACGACGCGTGGACCACCCAGGTGCGCGACAACGGCGGCTCCTCGCCGGACTTCTACTCCGACGCGCTGCTGAGCCAGCCGACCTACGACGCCAACGGCGACGGCTTCCTGTGGGTGCGCTCCAGCGCCGTGGTGCGCGGCAGCCGGCGCACGCTCGTCGCGCTCGTCAAGGCCGAGCAGACGACGCTGAACTTCCCCAGGCACACGCTCACCGCCGGCTACTTCTCGACCAGCAACAACGGCAACAAGGTCATCATCGACAACGACGGCGCGTCCGGCGAGTTCGTCCCCGGCGAGGTCTACGTGCGCTGCAGCTTCCCGGGCGGCACCGCGCCGGCGGCCGGCTGCGCGGACTACCAGGCCGGCAAGGGCCAGGTCTCCCCCGAGCGCGTGTTCTCGGACCCGAGCCTGCCCAGCGCGGTGACGCCCGAGGCGCTCGACACCCTGCGCGCCGCGGCCAAGGCCGACGGCAACTACTACGCGACGGGCTGCCCCCCGAGCCTGATGGGCGACGTGCCCGGCGAGATGGTCTTCATCGAGGACGCGGGCGGGACCTGCAACTACAACGGCAACTCGAACTTCAACACGTTCGCGAAGCCCGGCTACGTGGTCATGGCCAAGGGCAAGCTGCTGATCAACGGCGGCGCGACGTTCTACGGCGTCATCTACCACGCCAACACCGACGATTCCAACGCCGGCCTGGTCACCCTGGGCGGCAACTCGGAGATCAACGGCGCGGTGACGATCGACGGCCGCGGCGGCATGGTCGCGGGCTCCAGCAAGGAGAACATCATCTGGAACCCCAACGTCTTCAACAACCTGAAGGCGTTCGGCACCGCCGCGATCGTGCAGAACACGTTCCGCGAGATCACCGCCACTTCCTGACTCAAGACGCTCCGCGAGGGTGCCGATAGGAACCTCGTGCTCAAGCGGAACCGAAACAACAAGCAGGCCATCGTCGGGCTCGATCTCGACCCCAGCCACATCGCGGCCGCCGAAGTGGCCGTCAACGGCTCGATCACCGTCAAGCGCGGCGCCGTCGCCGAGCTCCGGCCCGGCATCCTGCGCGACGGTGAGGTCACCGACGCGCCGGCGCTCGCCGAGGCGCTCAAGAGCTTCTTCGCGGAGCACGAACTCCCGACCCGCGTGCGCCTCGGCGTCGCCAACCAGCGCATCGTCGTGCGCTCGCTCGACCTTCCCCCGCTGACTGACCCCAAGGCGCTCGCCGCCGCGGTCCGCGCCGAGGCACCCGATCACATCCCGATGCCGATGGACGAGGCGATCCTCGACTTCGTCCCGCTCGGCGTGGTGGAGACCGAGCGCGGCCCGCGCGCCCGCGTGGTCATCGTGGCCGTCCGCCGCGAGATGATCGACAAGCTCGTCGGCGCCACCCGCGACGCCGGCCTGACGCTTGAGGGCATCGACCTCGCCGCCTTCGGGATGGTCCGCGCGCTCGCTCCGAGCGACGTCGACGGCGCCCTGCTCTACATCAACGTCGCCGGCCTGGTCAACGTCGCCGTCGCCAACGCCTCGGGCTGCCTGTTCACGCGCGCCGCGGCCGGTGGCCTCGGGACGATCGTCGCGACGCTCGCCGAGCGCCGCGGGCTCACGCTCGAGCACGCACGCATGTGGATCGGCCACGTCGGCCTGGTCACGCCGCTGGAGGAGCTCGAGGGCGACCCCGAGCTCATCGCGGCGGTCCGCGCGACGCTGGAGGAGGGCGTGCACCAGCTCTCCGACACCGTGCGCAACTCGCTGAACTTCTACCGCATGCAGGACAACGCGGAGACCGTCGATCGCGCGCTGCTGACCGGTGACGCCGTCTCGATCCCCGGCTTCGCCGAGAGCCTCGCCGACCGGCTCAAGCTGCCGGTCGAGGCCGCCGTGATCTCCGGTGACACGGACGTCCTCGCCCCGGCCGACGCGGGACGGCTGACCGTCGCCGCCGGCCTCGCGGTCGAGGACCGGGCCTGAGTCAGGGCTCCGGCCCTTCTGCGCCTGGAGCAAAGATGTCCCTCGCGATGACCCTCGCCTACGCCTCGGCGCTCGCCGGCGTGTCCGGGCTGATCCTCGGCTCGTTCCTCAACGTGGTCGCCTACCGGCTGCCGCGCGGGGAGTCGCTGTCGATGCCGGCCTCGCACTGTCCCTCGTGTGACACGCCGATCAAGCCCTACGACAACGTGCCCGTCCTCTCGTGGCTGCTGCTGCGGGGACGCTGCCGGTCCTGCAAGGGATCGGTGTCCTGGCGCTACCCGCTCGTCGAGGGCGGCACCGCCCTGCTGCTGGTGGCCGTCGTGCTCGCCAAGGGTGCGGACCGCGACGCCTGGCTCGGGCTCGCGCTCGTGCTCCTGCTCGTCCCGGTCACACTGATCGACCTCGACCATCGCATCATCCCCAACAAGCTGATGGCGCTGGGGACGGTCGTCTCGATCGCCCTCGTGCTCGCCACCGACCCCGGGTCGCTCGTCGAGCACCTGATCGCGGCCGGCGCAGCCGGAGGCTTCCTGCTCGTGGCCGCGCTCGCCTACCCCGGAGGGATGGGCATGGGCGACGTCAAGCTGGCGGGCGTCATGGGCCTGTTCCTCGGGTCCGCAGTGGCTCCGGCGATGCTCATCGCGTTCCTCACCGGATCGCTCGTCGGCGCCGCGATCATCGCCCGCAAGGGGGCTAAGGAAGGTCGCAAGACCGCGATTCCCTTCGGGCCCTACCTGGCCTTCGGCGCGCTCGCCGGGCTGTTCGCCGGCGACGCGATCGTCCACTGGTACGCCTCCACCTTCCTGTGATCTCAAGCTTCTCGGCAGCGTGCCGATAAGCGAAACGTGCACCGGGGCAGGACCTCGCGGCGCGCTCTCTCAGCTTCACCTCCGTCCCTTCTCCCCACCTCCTCACACATGCGAGCAGTCAACCTCCTCACGCCCGAACTGCGCACGACCTCCAAGGTCGCCGGCGCCCCTGCCGTCGTCGACGGCCGCGGCGGATTCGGCGCCTACGTGCTGCTCGGGGCCCTCGCCCTCTGCGTCGCGGCGCTCGGCGGCTACGTCCTCTCGGGCAACGTCGTCAAGCAGCGCACCGCCAAGCTCGCCGAGGTGTCCGCCTCGATGGACGCGACGGTGAAGAAGGCCACCGCACTCAAGCCCTTCGTCGACTTCCAGGCGCTCGCCCAGGCCCGCGCCGGCACGGTGCAGGCCCTCGCCAGCGCCCGCTTCGACTGGGAGCAGTCGCTGCGCGACCTCTCGCGCGCCATCCCGAGCAACGTCTACCTCGCTTCGCTGGACGGCAGCGTCGGCGGCGCCTCCGCGGCAGCCGGCGGCGGCGCCAGCTCCGGCGCCCGCGGCGCCATCACGTCGCCCGCGATCGAGCTCAAGGGCTGCACCCGCAGCCAGCCTGCCGTCGCTGACCTGATGTCGCGCCTACGCAACGTCCAGGGTGTCACTCGCGTGGCCCTCTCCAAGTCCGACAAGGAGGCGCCGCTGACCGTGTCGGGCGGCCCCGGAAGCGCCGCGGGCGGCTCCATCAACCCGTGCGGCAAGGGTTCGCCCCCGTCCTTCGACCTGGTCGCCTTCTTCGAGGGCGCCACGGTCGACGCCGCCCTGGCCACCGCCACCGGTGACAAGGGCTCGGCTACCGGCGCCGCTCCGGCGACGGCCACCGCACAGGCCAAGGGCGCCGCCTCGACCGCGGCCGCCACCCCGACCCCCGCTGCCACGACCCAGGGAGCCACGACGCCATGACTCGCCGCAACACCATGCTGATCGTCGCGGTCGCCGCCGTGGCCGCCGTGGCCGCCTACTGGATGCTCGTGCTCTCGCCCAAGCGCCAGGAGGCCGCCAAGCTCGCGACGCAGATCACGACCAAGCAGGGCCAGCTCGCGGCCGCTCAGGGCGAGCTCGCGGGCAACGAGAAGGCGCGCTCGGCCTACCGGGCCAACTACTCGCTGGTCGCGCGGCTCGGCAAGGCGGTTCCCGCCGACGACGACGTCCGCTCGCTGATGATCCAGGTCAACTCGGCCGCCGACCGCAGCAAGGTCGACTTCCGCTCGATCGCCGTGGGCGGCTCGGGCGGCGCGGCTCCCGCAGCCACGAAGGGCGCGGCCGCGACCAAGCCTCCGCCTCCGGGCGCCGCTGCCGTCGGCACCGCCGGCTTCGCCGCTGAGCCGTTCACCTTCACCTTCAAGGGCAGCTACTTCAACCTGTCGAGCTTCGTGCGACGTCTCGACCGCTTCGTCGCGGTCCGCGACCGTCAGCTCGACGTGACCGGCCGGCTGCTGCTGGTCAACACGATCTCGCTCGCCCCCGACACCACCGTGGGCTTCCCGAAGATCAGCGCCCATATCGGCGCGACGAGCTACCTGCTCCCGGAGGCCCAGGGCCTGCTCGCCGGTGCTTCGCCGGCCGGCCCGGGCACGGCTCCCGCAGCCGGGGCGGCGACCACCGGCGCCCCCGCGCCGACGACGACGCCCGGCACGACGACACCCGCCGCGCCCACCACGACCACCGCAACGATCTCTGGAGCCCCCTGATGACCGTGATCACCGACACCTGGCGCTTCCTCGTGGCGCGCCGGCTCTGGCCGGCCGCCCTGCTCCTGGTCGCGGCGATCGTCGCCGTGCCGGTGGTGCTCGCCAAGTCGCCCGCAGCCGCGCCGGCCCCGGCCGCTGCCGTCAAGGCCGACAACTCGTCCCTGGCGACTGAGCCGATCGTCACCCTGGCCAGCACCGGCGACCGCGCTCAGCGCCGCCACGTGCTCGGCACACGCAAGGATCCCTTCAAGCCGCAGGCGACCCCGACGCCGGCCCCGAAGGTCGGGGCCCCCAGCGGCAGCACGCAGCCTTCGACGGGCACCCCCACCACGGGCTCCACGAGCCCCGGCACGAGCACGCCCGGCACCGGCAGCGCCGGCGGCGGCACTCCGGCGACCACCCCGACGGGCCCGGGCGGCACGACGATGCCGAGCACCCCGACCACCGGGGCGCCCGCCACGCCCAAGCAGCGCTATGAGCTGTCCGAGCTGACCGTCCGCTTCGGACCCAGCGACGCCACTGCCGCGGCTCCGCGCACCGACGTCAAGCGGCTCGAGGCCCTGCCGTCGGCCGAGGAGCCGGTCCTGATCTACCTGGGCGTGCTCAGCGACAAGAAGACCGCGGTCTTCCTCGTCGACTCCGGCGTGGTCGCCCAGGGCGACGGCACCTGCGCACCATCGCGCACCAGCTGCGAGACGATCCACCTCAAGGAGGGCGAGACCGAGTTCCTCGACGTGCCCGGCACCGACGCGACTCAGACGCTCGTTCAGTACCAGCTCGACCTGGTCAAGATCCGCCACAAGGCCACCACCTCGGCCAAGGTGGCGAAGCTGAGCTACGCCCGCGTCTCCAAGGCCGGCCAGAAGATCGTCCGCGCCCGGATCGCCGGCTCGGGCCCGCTGCGGGTCGCCTTCGACCGGCACGACGGGCGCCTGCACAAGCTCAGCCACAAGGCCTACAAGGCCGCGGTCGCCAGGGTGGCCAAGGTCGCCAGGGCCTCGCGCAACCGCGCCGAGGGCCACTCTTAGGGGAAGGGAGCGGGGCGCCGGGCGCGAGCCTGGCGCCCTGGCGTCTCTCATAAGCTCTCGGGCGTGCCGTTGCGCCTGACCACGGCCGGGGAGTCCCACGGCCCCGGCCTCACCTGCATCGTCGAGGGGCTTCCCGCCGGGCTCGAGCTCGAGCTCGAGGCGATCAACGCCGACATGGCGCGCCGCCAGCTCGGCCACGGCCGCGGCGGGCGGATGAAGATCGAGCGCGACGCCGCCGAGGTCACCTCCGGCGTGCGCCACGGCCGCACCCTCGGGGGGCCGATCGCCATCCTGGTGGCCAACCGCGACTACGCGAACTGGGAGGAGCGGATGAACCCCTGGCCGGTGGCGGCCGAGGTGCCCGAGGTGCACCTGCCGCGCCCGGGCCACGCCGACCTCGCCGGCGTCCAGAAGTACGGCTTCACCGACGTGCGCAACGTGCTCGAGCGCGCGAGCGCTCGCGAGACCGCCGCGCGCGTGGCGGGCGGCGCTCTGGCCAAGGCCTTCCTGCGCGCGCTGGGGGCAGAGATCGTCTCCCACGTCACCCAGATCGGCTCCGTGCGGGCGCCTGAGCCCGAGGGCAGCCTGGCCTTCGAGGACTTCGCGGCGGTCGACGCCTCGCCGGTCCGCTGCCTGGACGCGGACGCCTCGGCCGCGATGGTCCAGGAGATCAACGTGCTGCGCAAGCGCAACGAGTCGCTCGGCGGGGTCTTCGAGGTGCGCGCCTTCGGCCTCGTGCCCGGCCTCGGCTCGCACGTGAGCTGGGAGACGCGGCTCGACGGGCGCATCGGCATGGCGATGCTCTCGATCCAGGCCGTCAAGGGCTGCGGGATCGGCGACGGCTTCGACCTCGCCGGGCGCCCGGGCTCGGAGGCCCACGACGAGATCTTCTACGACGAGCGGCGCGGCTACTACCGCGAGACCAACCGCTCCGGCGGGATCGAGGGCGGGATGACGAACGGCGAGCCGGTGCTCGTGCGCTGTGCGATGAAGCCGCTGCCGACGCTGACCAAGCCGCTGCGGTCCGTCGACATCGCGACCCGGCAGCCCGCCCAGGCGCTGCGCGAGCGCACGGACGCCTGCACGGTGCCGGCGGCGGGCGTCGTGGGGGAGGCGATGCTCGCCCTGGTGCTGGCCGGCGCCTACCGCGAGAAGTTCGGCGGCGACCACATCGACGACGTCAGGGCCGCCCTCGCCGCCTACGAGGAGCGGATCGGTTGGCGTCGGCGCCGAAGCTAGACAGCCTCGTCTTCATCGGCTTCATGGGCGCGGGCAAGACGCTCGCCGCCCGCTCGGCCGCGGCCGAGCTCAACGTGAAGGCGGTGGACTCCGACGCGCTGCTGGAGGAGCGCCTCGGCTGCTCGATCGAGCAGTACTTCGCTTCCCACGGCGAGGGCGCGTTCCGCGAGCGGGAGGAGGAGCTCGTCTCCGAGCTGCTGGCCGCCCCGCCCGCGCCGGTGATCTCCCTGGGCGGCGGCGCGGTGGGCTCCGAGCGCGTGCGCGAAGCGCTGGCCCCGCACACGGTCGTGCTGCTCGACGTCGACGCCGACACCGCCTGGCAGCGCGCCCGCGGCGGGCGCCCGCTGGCACGCGATCGCGACCGCTTCGACGCGCTGCACGCCGAGCGCGCCCCGCTCTACGCCGATCTGGCCGACGCGATCGTGCCCGATGGCCGCCGCGACGAGCTGCGCCAGGCGATCCCGGCGATCCGCGCGCTGGCCTCCGCGCCGCCTCAAACCAAGCTGCTGTGGGCGCGCGACTATCCCGTGTACGTGGGGGAGGGGTTGGTCGGCGGCGAGCTGTGGCCGCTCCAGGGCCGGCGCTTCCTGGTCACCGACGCGAACGTCGGCGCGCGCTACGCGGCGCGCCTGGGGCCGGTCGAGCTCGAGCTGCGCATCGAGCCCGGCGAGCGCCACAAGACGCTGCAGAGCGCCGAGCGCGTGCTGCGGGCGCTCGCGGAGGCGGGGATGGACCGCGACGATCACGTGGTCGCGCTCGGGGGCGGCGTGGTCGGCGACCTCGCCGGCTTCTGCGCGGCGGTCTACCAGCGCGGCGTCCGCGTCGTGCAGGTGCCGACCACGCTGGTCGCGCTGGTGGACTCCGCCTACGGCGGCAAGACGGGCGTCGACCTCCCCGAGGGCAAGAACTACGCCGGCGCCTATCACCAGCCCTCGGCCGTGCTCGCCGACCCGGCGACGCTCGCGACCGTGCCCGACGCCGAGCTCGCGGCGGGCTGGGCCGAGGTGATCAAGACCGCGCTGATCGCGGGCGGCGACCTGTGGCGGCGCGTGCGCTCACGCCCCGCGCCGGCTCCCGAGCGCGACCTGATCCTGGCCTGCGCGCGCGTGAAGCTCGCGGTGGTGGCTCAGGACGAGCGCGACGCGGGCCTGCGCCAGGTACTCAACCTCGGCCACACGGTCGGGCACGCGGTCGAGACGGCCACGCACTACGAGCGCTACCGCCACGGGGAGGCAGTCGGGCTCGGGCTGCTGGCCGCGCTGACGCTCTCCGGACAGCCCGCGCTACGCGACGAGGTGGGCGAGCTGCTCTCCGTGCGGGGGCTGCCGACCTCGCTGGACCCCGCGGTCGACCTCGAGACGGTGCTCGCTGCCGTGCAGCGCGACAAGAAGCGGCGCGCGGGCCGCGTCGGGTTCGTGCTGCTCGACGGGCCGGGCGAGCCGCGCATCGGTTGCGCGGTCGGCGAGGACGAGCTGCGCGCCGCTCTGGGAGAGTTGCGGCGATGAGAAACCGCGTCGCGGTCATGCACGGGGTCAACCTCGACGTCCTCGATCGCCGCCCGGCGGAGCTCTACGGCGGGCTCAGCCTGGCCCGGCTGGAGACCCGGATCGGCGAGTTCGGCCGCGAGCTGGGCCTGGAGACGCGGTTCTTCCAGACCAACTTCGAGGGCGAGTTCGTGGAGGAGCTGCACCGCGCGCCCGACTACGCCGACGGGCTGCTGCTCAACCCCGGCGCCTGGAGCCACTACGCGTGGGCGTTGCGCGACGCGGTCGAGGTGGCCGGTCTGCCGGCGGTCGAGATCCACCTCTCCGACCCCGCGACGCGCGAGCCCTGGCGCCGTGTCTCCGTGCTCGCCGACGTGGTCGTCGGCCGCGTGGCGGGCCAGGGCCCCGACGGTTACCGCGAGGCGCTGCAGACCCTCAAGGCGGCGCTGTGAGCCGCGCCGACCGCGTCGCCGGGCGCCTGGGTGAGAAGGACGCCGAGCTGCTGCTGGTCACGGACATGGTCAACGTGCGCTACCTCACGGGTTTCACGGGCTCCAACGCGATGGCGGTGCTGGGGCCGGGCACGCGGCGCTTCCTGACCGACTTCCGCTACGTCGAGCGCGCGCAGGTAGAGGTCACCGAGTTCGACCTCGAGCGCGCCCCGCAGGACTTCGCCTCCGCGCTGGAGCAGGGATGGCCCGAGGGCGAGCTGCGCCTCGGCTACGAGGACCAGCACGTCAGCGTGCGCCAGCACGCGCGGCTGCGAGAGCTGCTCCCCGACCGCATCGAGCTGGTGGCGGCGGGCGGGCTGGTCGAGGCCGAGCGCATGGTCAAGGAGCCCGCGGAGCTGGACGCGATCCGCTCCGCGGCGGCCGTCGTCGACGAGGTCTACGACTGGCTCGCCGAGCGCGGCCTGGTGGGGCGCACCGAGCGCGCGGTGGCTGTGGCGCTCGAGGAGGAGATGCGCCGTCGCGGGGCGGAGGGGCCGAGCTTCGCCTCGATCGTCGCCTCCGCCGAGCACGGTGCGCTCCCGCACGCCGAGCCGCGCGAGGTCGAGATCGCGCGCAACACGCTCGTGACGCTCGACATCGGCGCGCGTGTCGACGGCTATTGCTCGGACTGCACGCGCACGTGGGCGACCGGGGAGCTGCCCGACGAGCTCGCCGCCATCCACGAGCTCGTGCTGCGCGCACAGCAGGCCGCGCTGGACGCGGTGCGCCCGGGGCCCACCGGGCAGGAGATCGACGCGGTGGCGCGAGACCTGATCGCCGAGGCGGGTCACGCCGAGCACTTCGGCCACGGGCTCGGCCACGGCGTCGGGCTCGAGGTCCACGAGGGGCCGCGGCTCGCGCGCACGGCCACCGAGGCGCTGGTCGCCGGCAACGTCGTGACCGTCGAGCCGGGCGTCTACCTGCCCGGCCGCGGCGGGGTGCGGATCGAGGATCTCGTCGTGGTCACGGACGGCGGACGCGAGATTCTGAGCGGCGGGACGAAGGCGGCCAGGCTCGTGGGCTGATCGCTCAAGGCTCGGTGGCTTCGCGCCGATACCGGGCTTCGATGGCACCTCACCTCACACGCTCACTTCTGCGCCGCGCCGCCATGACGGCCGCCCTTGGCGCCCTCCTCACGCCCGCGGCAGCGGGTGCCGTCACGGGCCACGCGTCCGCGTCCCACAAGAAGAAGGCCAAGGCTCCCGTGGTCACCGCCGTGAGCCCGCTGAACGCCGCCGTCGGCGAGACGCTGACCCTGCGCGGCCGCTACTTCGCCCGCGGCGCCAACAAGAACTCGGTCGTGTTCAAGCGCGACGGCGGCAAGGCCGTCTTCGTCAAGGCCGGCATCGGCACCGCCAAGCTCATCAAGGTCGCCATCCCGGCCAAGCTCGCCGACTCCCTCACCGTGCGCAACAGCGCTCCGGTGGAGACGCGCTTCCGCCTTCGCGTGCTGTCCAAGCGCTTCGGCAAGCGCTTCACCAGGACCTCGCTGTCCCCGGTCATCGGGCCCGTGAGGCCCCCGGCGCCCCAGTCCAAGGCGGCCGCCGACGACGGCGACTGCAACGGCGACGGCGTGCTCAACAAGAACACGACCGACGACGACGCCGACGGCCTGCCCGACGACCTCGAGCTCCGCATCGGCACCGACCCCTGCAAGTTCGACTCCGACGGCGACAAGGTCAGCGACGGCTTCGAGTACCGCTCCGCCGTCGACCTCAATGACGACGACTATCAGAGCCCCGACAGCTCGCTTCCCTACCCGGGCAAGCGGCCGTACCCGAACCCGCTCGACGGCACGGATGCGACGACGGACTTCGACGGCGACGGCCTCGACATGAACGTCGAGTACAAGCTCTGGCAGCTGACGCTCAAGAACGGCGCCTCCTCCGACCTCGGCCAGCTCTCCTACTCCGACGGCCTGAAGTACTCGGTCTACACCCGTGACGCCAACGGCCGCCGCATCCCCGCCCTCAACGCCGCCAACTACGACAAGTCCAACGACTTCGACAGCTGGCTCGGCCAGAGCGGCTACACCACGGTCCGCCTCCCCGGTGACACCGGCCCGCGCTCGATCTACGACGTCAACCGCGACGGCGTCATCTCGCCCTCCGAGCGCTACTACCTCGATCGCGACGGCAACGGCTACCTGTCCGACGACGAGCGTGACGAGGACGCCGACGGGCTCTCCAACTGGGACGAGGTCAACGGTCGCATGACCTCCGCCTACTGGGGCGCCCGCTACAACCGCGAGACCCCGTTCCGCTTCACCTACGCCGGCACTGACCCGGTCGACGTGGACTCCGACGGGGACGGCGTGCGCGACGGCGCCGACGACCAGGACCACGACGACTTCCCGAACATCAACGAGCTCAGCCGCCAGAAGGTCACCGGCCGTCCGTTCGACAGCCTGACCCTCGACAAGGCCCTCGCGAACCCGAACCCCGGCTACGGCCGGGTGAACCCGTTCAACCCGTGCCTGCCGGACCGAGACTCGCGGACCTGCCCGACCTACATCCCGTTCGGCAGCTCGTGGGCCCCGTTTGACGGCCCCCCCTACAGCGCCGAAGGCAACGACCCCAACTACCTCGTCCTGAACTGACGCGGAGCAGATCCTCCTCAGTGCTCGAGCCCGCTCCCAGAGCGGGCTCGAGCCGTTAAAGGCCGGGCGGGCGGTGGCCGATAGACGCCGCATGCGCACCTCACTTCGAACGCTCGCTCCGTGGGCCCTGCTCGCCCTGGGCGCCGCGGCGCTCGTGGCGTCCTCGGGTCTGCTCGGCTTCGCGCTCAGCGACTACGACCGCGAGGCCGCCCCGGCCTATCTGGCGCTCGTCCGCGGGCACGTCGGCGGCTTCCTCGCGCTCTGCCCCGCCTACGGCGGCTCGCTGATCATGCGCTCGCCGTTCGCGCTCATCCCCGCGGCGTGGGGGGGCGGCGAGCTCGCCGTCTTCCGCGCGGCCGCCGTGCCCTGCCTGCTCGGCGGGGTGATCCTCGGCCTCATGCTCGTCGCGCGGCTGCTCGCGGCCGGCGTCGGCCGCGGCGTCTGCGCGATCGCGCTGCTGCTGTGCGCGGCCAACCCCCTGACCCTGCGGGCGCTGGACCTCGGGCACCCCGAGGAGCTGCTGGGCGCCGCGCTCTGCGTCGCGGCCGTCCTGCTCGCCGGCGGCCGCCGCCCGGTGCTGGCGGGACTTCTGCTCGGGCTCGCGATCGCCAACAAGGCGTGGGCCCTGCTCGCGATCGGCCCCGTGCTGCTCGTGATGACCGAGCGGCGCACGCTCGCGCTGCTCGTCGCCGGCGGCGTCGCCGCGGTGATCATGGCTCCGCTCTTCCTCTTCGCCTCGCACGTGGCACAGCCCCAGGGCGCTGCGGCCTCCGGCGTGATCTTCCAGCCGTGGCAGGTCTGGTGGGCGCTCGGCTCCTCCGGCGAGGTCGTGCGCGGCTTCGATGGGACGGTCAAGGTCGGCTACCGCGCCGCCCCCGGCTGGCTCTCGCCGGTCACCCACCCGCTGATCGTCGGCCTCGCGGTCCCGCTGTCGCTGCTGTGGGCGCGCCGCGCGGCGCGGCGCCCGTGGGAGGACGCGCTGCTGCTGATGGCGCTGCTGTTCCTGCTGCGGTGCGTGCTGGACCCCTGGAACAACTCCTACTACGCGCTGCCGTGCGTGCTCAGCCTCCTGGCCTGGGAGGTGCTGCGCTTCCAGCGCGCCCCGGTCATGTCGCTGGCGCTGACGATGGTGACGTGGGCGACCTGGCAGTGGCTCCCGTTCCGGATCAGCCCCGACCTGCAGTCGCTCACCTACCTTGCGTGGAGCCTGCCGCTGGCGGCCTTCATGGCCTGGCGGCTGTACGGGCCCGAGCCCTCGCCGTCAGCCGCGCTGGCGCGACCGGCGATGCGTCCCGCCGGCGCGTAGCGGCGCGCCGAATCCGGCACAGACTCGCAACAGAGCGGTGTTGCCCGCTGACGCCCTCCACGTCAGCGTGGCTCCATGCCGCGCCACCCCACCACCGAAAGTCGTCTGCGTAGGCCTGAGGCATACGCAGTCGACGCTCGGTGGGTGGACGTGCGCGTCGCGGGCGTCGCTGCCGAGGAATGGGGGGTGCTCTCGCTCGACGAGCTGCGGGCGTGCGGGCTCTCGCGCGACGCGGTCGGCGTGCGGGTGCGCAACGGGCGGCTGCACCGGAAGTACGTGGGCGTCTACGCGGTGGGCCACGCCGCGCTGCCCCTCGAGGGCCGCTTCCTGGCCGCGGTCAAGGCCTGCGGGCCCGGCGCCGTGCTCAGCCACTTCGCGGCAGGAGCGCACCACGGGTTCCTCGACTGGGACGAGCGATGGCCGGAGGTCACGGTGACCACGGCGGGAACCCGCTCGCAGCGGGGCCTCCGTGTTCACCGGACGCGACGGCTGGATGCGCGGGACCTGGCTCGGGTCAAGGGCATCCCCGTGACCTCGCCGGCTCGGACGCTTGCAGACCTCGCGGCCTCGCTCCACTACCTGCGCCTGCGTCGCGCCGTGCGGGAGGCGCAGTCCAGGCGCCTCGTGAGCATCCTCCAGCTCACCGAGACGCTCGCCCGGCTCGGTCCCCGCCGCGGCGTCCGCAAGCTGGCGCGGGTGCTCGCCGACGGCCCCCAGCCGACGCGCAGCGTGCTGGAGGACGTCGTGCTCGACCTTCTGCTCGGCGGCGGGCTGGTGCCACCCGACGTGAACGTTCCGCTCTTCGTCGCCGGGCGGCGGATCGTCCCCGACTTCCGCTGGCCGGAGCAGCGCCTGGTCGTCGAGGCCGATGGCGGAGCGTGGCACGACCACAAGCTCGCTCGCGAGGACGACGCCGATCGCCAGGCCCTGCTCGAGGCGCACGGCGAGCGCGTGCTGCGCGTCACCTGGCAGCAGGCGATGGCCCGACGCGCCCAGACCATCGCCCGCATCCGCGCCGCGGGCGCGCCGAGTGTCGACTGAGTAGGCCTGAGGCATACGCAGTCCACGCTCGGTGGGCGGGTGGGAGCTAGCCTCTGCGTTCGTGATCTCGACCAACCAGTTCAAGAATGGCAATCACATCGAGGTCGACGGGACCGTCTTCAAGGTCCTGGACTTCCAGCACGTCAAGCCGGGCAAGGGCGGGGCGTTCGTTCGCACGAAGCTCAGGCGCACCGCCGACGGCGCAGTGATCGACCGCACGTTCCGGGCCGGGGAGAAGTTCCGCTCGGTGCGAACCGAGGCGCGCAAGATGCAGTACCTCTACAGCGACGGGACCGAGGCGCATTTCATGGACTCCGAGTCCTACGAGCAGATCGCGCTGTCGGCGGAGAGCATCGCCGAGCCGCTGAAGTGGATCCGCCCCAACGAGACCGTCGACCTGCTCTACGTCGACGACGAGCCCGGCGACATCCAGCTCGGCGCGTCGACCGAGCTCGAGGTGACCCACACCGAGCCCGGCATGCGCGGCGACACCGCCTCCGGCGGTGGGACCAAGCCCGCGACGCTCGAGACCGGCGCGGTCGTCCACGTGCCGCTGTTCGTCAACATCGGCGACCGCGTGAAGGTGGACACACGCTCGGGCAGCTACATGTCGCGCGCCTGAGGGCGCCCGCGCTCGCCGCGGCGGGCGTGCTCGCCCTGCTGGTGCTCGCCGCGCGCGACCCGCTCGGGTTCGGAGACTTCCGGGCCGAGGCGTGGCCCGCCTACGCGGCGCTGCAGGGCGGCGACGTTGGCGGCCTGCTGGCCCGGAGCCCCGCCTACAGCGGCTTCCTCGTGCTCGCGTCGCCGCTGGCCGTGCTCATCGGCGCCCTTGGCGGCGGCCCCGCCGCGACCTTCCGCGCGACCGCGCTCCCGGGCCTGATCGCGCTCGCCGCGCTGGCGCTCGCGCTGGGCCGTCGCGGCGGCTGGGCGGCGGCGCTCGCGGTGGTGGCGAGCCCGGTCGCCTACGAGGTCGTGCGCTGGGGCCACGCGGAGGACCTGCTCGCCGCCTCCGCCGCGGTCCTCGCCGTGCTCGCCGCCCGCGACGGGCGCGGGCTCGCCTCCGGCGCGCTGCTGGCGCTGGCGATCGTCTCCAAGCAGTGGGCGGTGCTGGCGCTCGGCCCCGCCCTGCTCGCCGCGCGCGAGCGCCGTCTCGCGATCCTCATCCCCGCGGCGGCCGCGCTCGCGGCCGTCGCCGCGCTTGCGCTCGCCCATCCCGAGCGGCACGCGGCCCTCACCGACGCCTCGGGCGCCTTCACCGCGACGCAGCTGTGGTGGCCGGTGGGCGCGCACGGCTGGCTGGACGCGCTCGCGCACCCGTTGATCGTCGCGCTCGCGCTGCCGCTCAGCGTGCTGGCCAGGCGCGCCGGCACGGAGCCCCTGCGCCTGCTCGCGCTGCTGTTCCTGCTGCGCTGCCTGCTGGACCCGTGGAACGTGTCGTACTACCACCTGCCGCTGGTCCTGGCGCTGGGCGCCTACGAGGTCCGCGCGCGCCGGGGCTTCCCGTGGGCCGCCGCGGCGGTCGGCGTGCTCGCGGTCCTGACGACCGGCTTCGGCGCCTACATGGCGTGGGCGCTCCCGCTGCTGGCCTGGCTGGCGCTCGGGGCCCCGCCGCTACCCTCAGCCGCGTGCGCCGTTCAGACCAGCGCCGCGCCGCGGTCTTCGCGCTCTACCAGCACGATCTGACCGGCCGCTCGCTCGAGGACGTCTTCGACCGCGACGCGGCGGTCTTCACGCGCGCGCTCGCGCACGCGACCGCCGACAACGCCGAGGAGCTCGACGCTCGCATCGAGCGCCACGCGACCGGCTGGCACGTCGAGCGGATCGCGCCGCTGGAGCGCGCCATCCTCCGGGCGGCGCTGCTGGAGATGCTGCATCCCGAGCTGGTCCAGGGCGAGCGCGCGATCCCGCCCGAGGGTGCGATCGACGAGGCGGTGGAGACCGCCAAGGGGTTCTGCGGGCCCGCGGCGCCCGGGTTCGTCAACGGGGTACTGGCGGCGGTCCTGCGCGAGGTGCGCGAGAATGGCGTCGGCCATGGTTGAGCCCGACCGCCTCGACGCGCTCGTCGCGCGCCTGGAGCACATCGCCGCCGAGCTGCGCGCGGGCGGCCTGGACGCGACCCGCGCGGCGACGCTGGTGGAGGAGTGCGCGAGCCTCGCCGCCGGCGCCGGGGCCGAGCTGGACCGGCGCGTGCGCGGCGGCGACGGGGACGGCCTGGGCGGCCAGCTCGCCCTCGGCGCGTGAGCACCCGGGTCGCCGCCTACCCGGACCACCTGCGCGCGCAGGTCGAGCGCTACCTGGAAGGGCTGCGCTTCGCCACCGAGCCCGCGGCGGCCGGCCTCGAGGAGGCCATGCGCTATTCGCTGCTGGCCGGCGGCAAGCGCATCCGCCCGGTGCTCGCGCTCGCGACCGCCAGCGCCAGCGGCCGCGATCCCGAGTCGGTGCTCCCGCTGGCGGCGGCGCTGGAGCTGATCCACACCTACTCGCTGATCCATGACGACCTGCCGGCGATGGACGACGACGAGCTGCGCCGCGGGCGCCCCACCTGCCACGTCAAGTTCGGCGAGGACGTGGCGATCCTCGCCGGCGACGGGCTCTACGCCGAGGCGTTCCGCCTCGTCCTCGCCGAGCAGCGCGGCGACCCCTCCGGCGTGCTCGCGGCGGTCGCGGAGCTCGCGGCCGCCACCGGGGTCAACGGGATGGTCGGCGGGCAGTACATCGACGTGCAGTCGCTCGTCGAGTCGGGCGGGGCGTCACTGCGGCGATTGCACGAGCTCAAGACCGGCCGGCTGATCGGGGCCTCGGTCGAGTGCGTACTGCTTCTCTCAGAAGGGGATACCGACCCCATTACTACACTGCCTGACTTCCGCGACTTCGCGGCCGAGCTCGGGGTCCTGTTCCAGATCGTGGACGACATCCTCGATGTGACGGGAACCGACGACGCCCTCGGCAAGCCGCACGGGAGCGACGAACGCCACGGCAAGGCGACCTACGTGAGCACCTACGGGCTCGACGAGGCGCGCGAGCTCGCGGCGGAGTCGCATCGCAACGCCCGCGCCGCGCTCGCGCGAGCCGCGCCCGGCGGAGCCGCGGAGCTCGAGCAGATCACCGACTTCATCTTCACCCGACCCTCATGACCCCACTCCTCGACCGCATCGACAGCCCCCAGGACCTGCACGGCCTCACCGACGAGGAGCTCCAGCAGGTCGCGCAAGAGGTGCGCGAGCTGCTGATCGACACGGTGGGACAGATCGGCGGGCACTTCGGCGCCAACCTCGGGGCCTGCGAGATCGCCGTCGCGCTGCACTCGCTGCTTGACTCCCCGAAGGACAAGATCCTCTGGGACGTCGGTCACCAGGCCTATCCACACAAGATCGTCACCGGGCGCCGCGACCAGATCGCGACGATCCGCAAGTACGCCGGGCTGGCGCCGTTCTGCTCGATCTTCGAGTCCGAGCACGACATCATGGGCGCTGGGCACGCGTCGACGTCGATCGGCTACGCGGTCGGCCTCAAGGAGGGCATGCGCCGCGGCGATGGGGAAGACGGGCGCGTCGCCGCCGTGATCGGCGACGGCGCGATGACCGGCGGGGTGGCCTTCGAGGCGATCCATCAGGCCGGCGGCCTGGGCACGCCGATCGTCGTCGTGCTCAACGACAACGGGATGTCGATCTCGCCCAACGTCGGCGCGCTGTCTCGCTACTTCAACCGCATGCGCCTCGAGCCCGGGCTGTGGCGGGCGCGCGAGGGCGTGGAGGAGAAGCTCACCAAGCTCCCCGCCGGCATCGGCGCCGCCTTCGAGCGCCTCGGCCCCCAGGTCAAGGAGTCCATCAAGGCGTTCACCTCGCCCGGGCTGTGGTGGGAGGAGCTCGACTGGGCCTACATGGGCGTCATCGACGGCCACGACGTGCACGCGCTGCGCGATGCGCTGCGGCGCGCCTTCGAGGCCGAGCGGCCGGTGGTGGTCCACGTCGCGACCGTGAAGGGCAAGGGCTTCGCGCCCGCCGAGGACGGTGGGCTGGAGGGCATGGAGGCCTGGCACGCGGCCAAGCCGAACTCGATCGCCGACCGGCGCCCGGCGCCGGCCAAGCCGAAGGTCGAGGGCGCTCCGATCGCGCCGCCTCAGTACACGAAGGTGTTCGGCGAGGCGCTGGTGCGCGAGTGCCGGCGCGACTCGCGCGTCGTGGGCATCACCGCCGCCATGAACTCCGGCACCGGGCTCTCGATCCTGCAGAAGGAGATGCCCGAGCGCTACTTCGACGTCGGCATCGCCGAGCAGCAGGCGATCCTGTTCGCCGCCGGGCTCGCGCTGCAGGGCTCGCGCCCGGTCGCGGCGATCTACTCGACCTTCCTCCAGCGCGCCTACGACCAGATCGTCCACGACGTCTGCCTGCAGAAGCTGCCCGTCGTCTTCTGCATGGACCGCGCGGGCCTGGTCGGCGACGACGGGCCGACCCACCACGGCGTGTTCGACATCGCCTACCTGCGCTGCCTGCCCCACATCACGCTGATGGCCCCGCGCGACGAGGCCATGCTCGTGGACATGCTCCACACTGCCGTGACATACGACGATGG
>JBBRYA010000021.1:0-52304 GCA_038238015.1 Solirubrobacterales bacterium | reverse complement strand
AGCCTAGCCGCGCCATGGCTACAATCGGCGTTCCGGCGGCCGTCCGTGAACCCGGGTCGGCCGCGCCCGGGGCTATAGCTCAGTTGGGAGAGCGCCTGGATCGCACCCAGGAGGTCGGGGGTTCGAGTCCCCCTAGCTCCACTTGAGGACCGGCGCAGCGCTCGACTCCGGGATCGATAGGCGACGGGAGGGCTATCTCGAGGCTCTCCTCGCTCGTGACTCGACGCGCGCCCGCCGCGTGGTCGAGCAGGCGGTCGAGGACGGCGTGGCGATCCCCGACGTCTACCTCGGGATCCTCCAGCCGGCGCTGCACGAGGTAGGCCACCTGTGGGCCGTCGGCCAGATCAACGTCGCGGAGGAGCACTACGCGACGGCGCTCACCCAGACGCTGCTGGGAGCGCTCGGGGCGCGCATGCGGGTCCCGCCGAAGGACGGGAGGCTCGCCGTCGTGGCCACGAGCCCTGACGAGCAGCACGTGCTGGGGCTGACGATGGTCGCCGACTTCCTCGAGGCCGACGGCTGGGAGGCCCTCAACCTCGGGGCGTCCCCCCCGGCAAAGGACCTCGCCGCGCTCGTGGACGCCGAGCGGCCCGAGCTCGTCGCCCTCTCGACCTCGACCGCGGGCCGCCTCCCGGGCATCGCCGAAGCGCTGGAGCTCCTGAGCGCACTGCCGAGTCGCCCGTTCATCGCCCTCGGCGGCCAGCTCTGGACCGAGGAGGCGACGCGGGAGGCACGCGCGCGCGGCGCCGATCTCGTGGAGAGCGACCCGCGGCGCCTCGTGGCCGCCCTGCGCCGCCGCTTTCCCGTACCGCACGAGGGCTGAGTCACCGGCCGCGTGTGTCAGGGTCAGAGCGGTGCGCTCTCCCCGTCGCACCGCGATCGTCGTGGCGGTCCTGCTGGCGCTGGTCGCGCTCGCCGTCGTGCTCGCCCGCGGCGGGGGCTCGGGTGACGTCGCGCCGGTCCCGACGCCGCCGGACGTCCGCCAGGACTCGGAGGCGGCGACGCTGCCCGATCCCTTCGCCTACGCCGACAGCCGCGCGGGCGAGCTCGAGCGCCGCGCGGCGGCGGGCACGAGCCATCTCCTCTACGTGCTGTCGCCCGGCGGGGCCGCGGCGAGCGCCGCGCGCACCGCGCACTGGCGGCCGGCGGTCGAGCGCGCGGCCAAGGCGGCGGGCGTGCAGCCCGACCTGCTCGAGGGGCTGGTCTTCCTCGAGAGCGCGGGCCGCGAGGACGCGCTGACCGCCGGGGGCACGGTGGGCGCTGCCGGCCTGACCCAGATCCTCGCCGAGACCGGCACGAACCTGCTGGGGATGAAGGTCGACGTTCCCCGCAGCCGCCGCTACACGCGGCGGATCGAGCGCGCGTTCCGGCGTGGGCGGCTGGCCCAGGTGCAGCGGCTGCGGCGCGCGCGGCGGCGCGTCGACGAGCGCTTCGACCCGCAGCGGGCGCTGATGGCGACCGCGCGCTACCTCAAGCTGGCCCGGTCGCGCTTCGGCCGCGAGGACCTCGCGCTCGTCTCCTACCACATGGGCATCGGCAACCTCCAGGGCGTGCTGCGGGCGTTCGGCGCCGGCAGCGTCCCCTACACCAGGCTCTACTTCGACTCGACTCCGTCACGCCACGCCGCGGCCTACAGGCGGCTCGCCTCCTTCGGCGACGACTCCTCCAACTACTTTTGGAAGCTGCTCGCGGCCCGGGAGATCATGCGGCTGTGGCGCTCGCAGCCCGCCGACCTCGCACGCGTGTCGGCTCTGCAGGAGGCCAAGAACTCGGCCGAGGAGGTACTGCACCCGGCGAGCGCGACGACGCGGTTTGCCGATCCCGCACAGCTGCAGGCCGCCTGGAAGGCCAAGCAGATCCTCGCCTTCCCCGACAACCCGCGGGTGACCGGGCTGCGGCGCGACCCGCGCATGGGCGAGCTCGCCGAGCGCCTGCGCCAGCCGCGCTCGCTCTATCAGGGGCTGCGCCCCGAGGCGCTGGCCACCGCGCTCTACATCGGGGCGCAGGTGCGCGCGTTCTCGGGCACGGCGCCGCTCGTGGTCACCTCGACGGTGCGCGACGAGGCCTATCAGCGACGCCTGGTGGCCCGCAACCCGCAGGCGACCCGCAACTACTCGCTGCACACGTCGGGCTGGGCCTTCGATCTCGCGCGGCATTACCGCTCGCGCAAGCAGGCGTTGGCCTTCCAGTTCGTGCTCGACCGCCTGCAGGTGCTCGACGCGATCGCGTGGGTTCGCGAGCCGGGAGCCATCCACGTCACCGCCTCGCGTGACGGAAAGTCGCTCCTGCCGCTGCTCGAGCGGGTAGGAGCGTCGCCGTGACCGACGCCATACGCACGCCCGACGTCCTGCTCGAGGGCCTTCCGGGCTTCCCCTACCAGGCCCGCTACCGCCAGGTCGACGGCCTGCGGATGGCGCACGTCGACGAGGGCGACGGCGCGCCGGTGGTCATGTGGCATGGCGAGCCGACCTGGGGCTACCTGTGGCGCAAGCTCCTCGGGCCGGTGCGCGACGCCGGCCACCGCGTGATCCTCCCCGACCTCCCGGGCTTCGGGCGCTCGGACAAGCCGATGGACCCGGGCTGGTACTCCTACGACCGCCACACGGCCGTCGCCGCGACGTTGCTCGAAGACCTCGACATCCGTGACGCCACGTTCGTCGTGCACGACTGGGGCGGCCCCATCGGGTTGCGCCTGGCGGTCGAGCACCCCGAGCGGGTGTCGAGGCTGGTCGTGATGGACAGCGGACTGTTCACCGGCGAGCAGCCCATGAGCGACGCGTGGCACGCCTTCGCCGCGTTCGTCGAGCGCACGGAGGACCTGCCGGTGGGGACGCTCGTGCGCCGCGGCTGCCATGTCGATCCGGGCGACGAGGTGGCCGCCGCCTACGACGCGCCGTTCCCGAGCGTGGCGTCGAAGGCCGGCGCCCGCGCGTTCCCCGGGCTGATCCCGCAGCGACCGGACGCTCCCGGGGCCGAGGCGGGCCGGCGCGTGCAGGCCGCGCTGCGCGAGGATGACCGCCCGACGCTGATGCTGTGGGCCGACCAGGACCCCGTCCTGCCGCCGAAGGTGGGCGAGGCCTTCGCCCGCGCCCTGGGGGTCGAGGCGCCGCGTCCGATCGCGGACGCGGGCCACTTCCTCCAGGAGGACCAGGGCGAGCTGATCGGCGCGACGATCGCGGACTGGCTGGGGAGCTCCTAGGCCGCGGTCGGCTGCGGGGTCTCGGGCTCGCCGTCGGCGCTGAGCTCGTCGACGACAGGCTCGATCGCCGGGGTGCTCTTGGCCGCCCGGGCCTCATAGGCCGCGCGGGCGCCCTTGTCGGCCTGCATCAGCGCCGCGCCGCCCATCTTGCGCCCGAGCCACTCCGAGAAGGCGCGCGGGGTGAGGACCTGGGAGGCGATCAGGCGCTTGAGCGACTTCGGGACCCAGACCTCGTAGCGGCCGGTCTTCAGCGCGTCCACGATGCCCTCGGCGACGTCCTCCGGCGTGGAGCGCTTGACGCCGCGGATCTCCTTCGTGCCGGCCGCGAGCTCCGTGTTGACGAACGCGGGCATGACCACCATGACCTCGACGCCGGTGCCGTAGAGCTCGCCGCGCAGCGACTCGCAGAGGCCGACGACGCCGTGCTTGCAGGCGGCGTAGGTGGCGCCGCCCGGCGCGCCCGCCTTGCCCGCCAGCGAGGCGATGTTGACGATCGTCCCCGTGCCGCGGGGCTTCATGCGGCGGACGGCCTCGCGCGACCCGTGGATGACCGCGTGGAGGTTGAGCTCGAGCTGGCGCAGGGTCGTCGCGTCGGACTCGTGCTCGATCGGCCCGACGGGCATGATCCCGGCGTTGTTGACGAGGATGTCCATGGGCCCGAGGTCGCGCTCGAGCGCGTCGAGCGCGGCGGTGAAGGCGGGGCGGTCGGTGACGTCGAGCGCGATGCCGACGGCGCCCGAGCCGACCTCCGCCGCGGCGTGACGGGCGACCGTCTCGTCGAGGTCGGCGATCGCGACGCGGACGCCTTCGCGGGCGAGCGCGTGCGAGATCGCCTTGCCGATGCCACGGCCGCCGCCCGTGACGACGGCGACCTTGCCGGTGAGGGAGCGCAGCTGCTTGGCCATGGTTCGGGTCGTTCCTCCTGAAGGACGCACTGTCAGTTGGGGGACCGTACCGGAGGGCGGCATGCCAGAGGTCCGGGAGAGATAGCCTGCGCTGCCAGTGCCCGACGCACCGCTCCTCTCGGAGATCCAGCAGGCGGTCCTCGCCCAGCTCGCCGACACCTTCGTGCCGAGCGTCGAGGTTCCCGACGACCCGCACGGCTTCTGGGCTCGCACAGCCTCGGACCTCGGGGTGCCGGAGGCGATGCAGGCGCTGCTCGCCGACATGCCCGAGGAGGACCTCGCGGGAGTGCGCGGGCTGCTGGATGCCCTACACGCCCAGGGCTTCGACCAGGCTCCGCCCGACGCGCGCGAGGCGATCGTGCTCGCGTTCCTGGACGCCGGGCCCGAACCGCTCGCCGGGCTCTCGAGCCTGCGCGGCCTGGTCGGGCTGCTGTTCTACGGACTGCCCGACGCGGCCGGGCGCAACCCCAACTGGCCCGCGATCGGCTACCCCGGCCCCGTCTCCGCCGCGCCCGACGTGCCCAAGACGATCCACGTCAGCCGGCCGGAGGACGGCGACACGCTGACCCTCGAGGCCGACGTCGTCGTGGTCGGCTCGGGCGCCGGCGGCGGCGTGATCGCGGCGGAGCTTGCCCAGGCGGGCCGGGAGGTCGTGGTGCTGGAGGCGGGCGGCTACTTCAACGAGGCCGACTTCAACCAGCTCGAGCTGTGGGCGATGCAGAACCTCTACCGCGGCGGCGGGCCGACGCTGACCGAGGACGGGTCGATGACGCTGCTCGCCGGCGCCAACCTGGGCGGCGGCACGACGGTCAACTGGACCAACTCCCTGCGCACCCGCCCCGCCGTCCGCGAGGAGTGGGCGAGCCAGCACGGCCTCGAGGACGTCGACGGGCCGGACTTCGACCGCCACCTCGACGCCGTGTGGGAGCGCCTCGGGGTGACCGAGGAGTGCTCGGACTACAACCGCCCGCATCAGCTGCTGGAGAGCGCCTGCGGGGAGCTCGGCTACGCCTTCAAGCGGATCACGCGCAACGCCGACCCCACCGGCTATGACCCGGCGACGGCGGGCTTCCTGGGCTTCGGCGACCAGTCGGGCTCCAAGCAGGGCACGCTGAAGACCTACCTCCAGGACGCCAGCGCCGCCGGGGCGCGCGTGGTGGTCAACTGCCACGTCGAGCGCGTCCTCTGCCGCCAGGGCCGCGCCGCCGGGGTCGAGGGCACATACACCGGCCCCGACGGGCGTCAGGCGCGGGTGATCGTGCGCGCCCGCCAGGTCGTCTGCGCCGCGGGCGCGCTGGAGACGCCGGCGCTGCTGCTGCGCTCCCGGATCGGCGGGCCGGCGGCGGGTCGCTACCTGCGCCTGCACCCCGCGACCGCGGTCACCGGCGTCTACGGCGAGGAGACCGAGCCGTGGTGGGGCGCGCCGCAGACGGGCCTGTCGGACGAGTTCGCCGAGCTCGAGGACGGCTACGGCTTCCTGATCGAGACCGCGTGGGCCGCGCCGGCGACGGCCTCCGGCGCCGTGCCGTTCAAGTCCGGGCGCCGCCACAAGGAGCTGATGAGCACGCTCGGGCACTCGGCGCCGTTCGTGATGCTGATCCGCGACCGCGGGCACGGGCGCGTCGACATCGACCGCAACGGCGAGCCCGTCCACCACTACCACCTCGAGGACCCGCTCGACCTGAGCCACTTCCGGCGCGGGCTGGAGACGCTCGTGCGCCTCCACGACGCCGCCGGCGCGCAGGAGATCTTCTCCTATCACCGCAAGCTCGACGGCTGGCGCCGGGGCGAGGACCTCGACGCCTTCGCCCGCGCCGTCCACGACGCGCCGCTCGGCCCGTTCGAGCACGCGACGTTCGCGCTGCACCAGATGGGCTCCGCGCGCATGGGCGAGGACCCCGATACGAGCGTGGCCAACCCGTGGGGCGAGCTGCACGACACCCCCGGGGTCTGGATCGGCGACGCCAGCGCGTTCCCCACCGCCTCGGGCACCAACCCCATGATCAGCGTGATGGCGCTCGCGCGCCGCACCGCCGAGGCGATCCAGGCTCAGAGGTAGGAGCCGCTCGGGAGGTAGGGGCTGAACGGCCCGACCTCCCCGCGCAGGAAGACCGCCCCGCCGGGGCGCAGGCGCAGGCCGGCGTCGAGCACCGGCTCCACGGCCCAGCCCTGCGCCGAGGTGATCCACTCGACTCTCGCCTCCTCGCCGTCCGGGACGGCGGCGAGCGCCGCGCGCAGCAGGCTCTGAGCGGCCTGCTCGTCGCGCGCGGCGAGCAGGCGGACCGTGCCGCCGCCGAGGCGCATCAGCACGTAGCCGCGGTCCTCCAGCACGAGCAGCCGGTCGCCCGCCGCGAGCAGGGCGAGCAGGTCGCGGCCATGGGCGCTCCCGCGGACGTCCCGGTCGACCGCCTCGGTGAGCGGGAGGTCGCGCTCATCGCCGTCGCGCACCCCGGCGGACGCCGTCACGCCGCGCGGAGGCCCGGACGCGTCGAAGCAGGGGTGGAGCTGGAACCCCGCCCGGGCGTAGGCGCGCAGGGCGCGCTCGTCGGTCGAGGCGAGGATGACCCCGCCGCGGGCCTCTCCGGCCCCGTACTCCAGGGCGCCGGCCAGCAGCTCGCGTCCGAGGCCCAAGGACTGGTGGGCGGGGGCCACGATCAGCAGCGAGAGCCCCCACAGCCCTTCGCGCATCAGCGCGGCCGCCACGCCCACGAGCTCGCCGTCCACGGTTGCGACGATCGCTCCCTCGGGGTCGGTCTCGACGAGGTGGCGAAAGCGGATCAGCGCCGGCGCGGGATCCGACGGCGGCGGGGTCGGGGGCTCTCCGAGCCGCGCCGCGAGGTCGGCGAACGTGACCACCGAGAGCTCGAGGACGGCGGCGGCGTCCTCACTGGTCATCGGGCGCAGCTCGCGGGAGGGCATCGGCCGCAACGGTAGGGATGCGCGCCCGCAGGCGCCCACGTCAGCGCAGCATGATCCGGCGGGTCAGCCGGCCCACGTCACCGGCCCGCGCGAGCGGGACGGTGGCACGTAGCTCCACGTTCAGCCGCCGCGCGTTGCGGAGCGCACGGCGGGCGCGCGAGCTCAGGCGGATGCGGACAGTAAGCGTCGGCCCCCCGGCGTGGACGGCCAGCCTGCCGATCCGTCGCGGTAGGTGGTAGCGCCGCGCGGTGCGGGCGTCGAGCCGCAGCTCCAGGACGGCATCGCAGCCGGCCCGGCACGAGACGCGGGCGAGCACTCCGCGCCGTCGCACCGTGCCGAGCCGCTGGGGCGAGAGGGCGGACAGGCTGCGCAGGCCGCCGAGCGGCTTGGGAGACGGGGTGGCGGTCGGGGCGGGCGACGCGGTCGGCGCCGGCGTAGCGGTGGGAGCGGGCGGCTGACCCGAGCAGGCGACCGCCACGTCAAAGCCGACCGGCTCTGAACCCTGCGCCGAGGAGAGGGCGAGGCTCAACGCCACCGGCTTGGTGCAGTCCACCGACGGCGAGAGCGCCAGCTCGAACGGCGTGCCGTTCGAGGCCGTCGCGCCCGGATCGGCATCCGGATAGCCGGACTGCGCCTGCGTCACCGCCGCGCCGGGAGTGGCGGTCGAAAGCGCGCCGGTGATCCCGGTGGCCCTCTCCGTGCCGGTGTTGCGAGCCGTCTCGCTGATCCGCACCGTCTCGCCGGGCTCGATCACACCATCGCCGTCACCCGCGGCCTCGACCGCGCTGTTGCCGGCGTTGTCGAAGCCGACCGTGGCCAACGGGCCGGTCCACGCGAACGCCTCGCCGTCGCGCGTGCCGCTCGAGTTGTCAGACCATGCGGGAATGGCCTGGCTCTGCGTCACGGCCAGGCTCTCGTAGTCGCCGAAGTCATTGCCGAACGTGCAACACGGACTGGTGGCGTAGCTGGACGGCGCGGTCGAGACGCGGTCGGCGGGCCCCACGCGCAGGGTGCCGCCGTCCGGTGCGAGCGACGTCGCGTAGAAGTGCACGCTGCGGCGGGTCGAATCCTCCGCGGTGGAGTAGAAGTCGGCCCACGCGGCATCCGTGACCGGGTCTACGGCCAGCCACGGGAAGAAGTCGTCGGAGTTCGCAGCCTCTCCCGGGTTGCCGTCCCTCGAGAGGCGCGTGCCGGCCGACGCCGAGGGGTCCGCTCCCCCCGGGAACCCTCCTACGGCCGAGGCGGCGAAGGCGTCCCAGGTGAGGTGGGAGGCCCGCGGCGGAGTCCCATCGCCTGAGACGGGATCCGCGATCTCGCAGCGCGTGCTACCGCTTCCCGGCCGCAGATCGCCCCAGGAGACGTACACGCGCCCGGTGCTGTCGACCTCCACCCCGGGGGACGGTGCGACGCGCCCGCCCGGCGCCACGAGGATCGGACAGGCGAAGGGCAGCGGGTTGCCACCGGTGTGGTCGAGCACCGCGATCGTCTGCTGCGAGCCGAACGAGGTCCCGCCGTCGGTGGACACGGCGCCCTCGATCGCGTTGTCGGAGGAGTAGTCCCACCACGTCACGTACACCTTGCCGTCGGGGCCCACCGCGACATCGGCGTAGATGTAGGAGCCGTCGGCCGGGCCGGTCGCGTAGCTGAGCGCGGACCAGTTGTCGGCGTTGTCGCAGCGCGCGGCGTTGAGCACGCCTGCGGGACGGGTGTCGCAGGAGGTGACGGCGATGCGCGTGCCGGGCTGACCCCAGACCGCGTACAGGCGCCCATGCGTGGGGCTGGAAGGATGGTTGTCGATCGCCATCATCGGCTTGTCCTGCGTCCCGCTCCCGGTCTGGCGCAGGCCGGTGGTCACCGGCTGGAGCATCGAGGAGCCGGCCGGGATGCGGTCGACGAGGATCCGGCTCGGGTTCGTGGGCCCGTTGGCGAAGCTCAACCCGCCGAACCAGAGGTCTCCGCTGTCCCCGGCCACGAATGTCGGGTCGCAGCACACGGCGGCGGTCTCAGGGGCGACCTTGCCGGGCGCGTCGACGGTCGGCGGAAGCGGCTGCCCAGGGCTGAAGCTCTGGCCGCCGGTCTGCGTGACGTACGCGAGCATCCCCGCGTCGCCGTTGATCCCCAGCCCGAAGCGCTGCGCGTTCCCGGGGCTCGCGGCTACGAAGACCTCGGACTGCTCCACGGCGTCGTTGGACGCGTTCAGCGTGGTCCTCGGCAGCCCGCGCCACTGCTCCCCGGGGGGCGGGGCTGCCTCGCGCACCGCGGCGAACACGCGCACCGTGGCGGAGGCCGCCCGTAGCGTGCGTCCTGCGGGAGTGCGCACCGTCAGCGGAAGCTCATAGGTCCCGGCGGGGATGCCCACGTTCTCGACCGTGAACGCCGCCTGGCGCTCGCCGCTCGCGAACTGCAGCTCGACGTCGCGGCCGGAGCGCGCAAGGCGATCGCCGGCGCCGGGCCGCGGCGGTCTCGATGCGCGGATGCCGCTAGGCGGCGTGCGGACCCAGGCGGCCGGAAGCCGGACGGTGACCCTGGCGCCGGGCTGCGGCCGATCGAGCGTCGCCTCGAAGTGGATCTCGCGGCCCGTGGCGGACGCGAGCAGCTCCGATGGCGTCACCCGCAGCTCGCCCAGGGGCAGCGGATAGCGAGTCGGCGTTCGGGCGGGATCGCCCGCCTCCTCGCGCGCCTGCTGAAGCGGCGTCCGGGGCGGACCCGGGTTTCCGCGCTCCTTGACTGGCTCGTCCCGGGCGAGCGCGTTCGCCGGCGCGATGAGCAGCGCCAGCAGGACGAGCAGCAACCGGGGCCGGCCACGCATCGCACCAGGCTAGTGCGCACACTCGACGCCGTCACGCCGAACCGCTCCAGGATCCGGGATGATGGACGGATGGCCCTCCTCGACCCCGCGCTGCGCGTCCGCACCGGCAGCTTCCGCCACCAGGGCCGCCGCCTGGCCTACACCTCCTACGGCGAGGGCCCGCGCGTCACCGTGCTCCTGCACGGGCTGCTGCTCTCCCAGCGGATGCACGAGCCGCTCGCCCGCTCCCTGGCTACGCGCGGCCACCGCGTGATCACGCTGGACCTGCTCGGGCACGGCGTCTCGGACCGCCCGCGCGATGCCGCCGACTACCAGATGGCCTTCTTCGCCGAGGAGATCGTCACGCTGCTCGATCACCTCGACGTCGACGACGCCGTCGTGCTGGGCACATCGCTCGGTGCCAACGTCGCGCTCGAGCTCGCCGCCGCGGCTCCCGAGCGCCTGCGCGGCATGGTGATCGAGATGCCGGTGCTCGACGGCGCGCTGGTGGCCTGCGCGGTGGCCTTCACGCCGCTGATGCTCGCCCTGAGCATCGGCGAGCCCGTGATGCGGATGGTGCAGCTCGGCGCGCGCATGGTCCCGCGCCTGCCCTGGATGGTCGACATCCTCCTCGACACGCTGCGCCAAGACCCCGCCCCCGGCGCGTCCGTGCTGCAGGGCCTGTTCTTCGGGCGCATCGCCCCACACCGCGACGTACGCAGGACGATCCCCACCAAGGCGCTCGTGATCGGCCACCGGCGCGACCCGGTCCATCCGTTCACCGACGCCGGGATGCTGGTCGAGGAGCTTCCCAACGGGCGGCTGCTGGAAGCGAGCTCGCTGCTGGAGCTGCGCATCGCCCCCGAGCGGCTCACCGTGCAGATCGCCGACTTCGTCGACGAGTGCTGGCGCCCGAAGCAGGCCGCGCGCAAGACGCGCGGCGCCCGCGCGTCTTCGTGACGCGCGGCAGCCGCTAGCCTGGATCGCGTGTCGAGCCGGCAGGAGGAAAAGGAGCGGCGGCGCCAGGAGCGCCTTGCCCAGGAGCAGGCCGAGGCCCGAGCCGCCGGGCGCCGCAAGCGCCTGCAGCTCGCCTTCGGCGGCGTGCTCGCGCTTGCACTCGTTGCGGGCATCGTCGCCGCGATCGTGATCTCCACCAGCGGCTCGAGCTCGGCCGACCCCAGCAAGCCGACCGCCAACGGCGCGGCCAAGCTGCCGGTGCAGCAGACCTCCGATATCAACGGGGCGGCCAAGGCCGCGGGCTGCAAGCTCACCAATCCCGCGTTCGAAGGGGCCACGCACGAGCCGAACAAGGCGTTCAAGGCCTCGGATTACAAGACCAACCCGCCGACCTCGGGCAACCACACCCCCGACTGGTATGAGGACGGGACCTATGCGCCGGGCGACACACCGGCGCTGGGCAAGCTCGTGCACCCGCTCGAGCACGGCCGCATCGAGGTCCAGTACAAGCCCGGCACCACGAAGCAGACGGTCGCCCAGCTCGAGGCGCTGCTCGCCGAGAACGACTCCGGATACCACATGCTCCTGTTCCAGAACACGACGGGCATGAAGGCCCAGGTCGCCGCCACAGCATGGACGCACTCGCTGACCTGCGGCACGATGAACGACAAGGTCTTCGACGCCATCCGGACGTTCCGCGCGCGCTACATCGACAAGGGCCCGGAGACGGTCCCCTAGCGGCTCGGGGCCGGCGGGTCGCGCCAGCCGCCGGTCTCCCCGCGGTAGAGGCCGTGGCCGCCGAGCACCATGCGGGCGGTCAGCCAGAGGATCCGCAGGTCGAGCCGCAGCGAGGCGCGCTCGATGTACCAGAGGTCGAGCTCGATGCGCTCGTGCCACGGCAGCGAGGACCGGCCGTTGACCTGGGCCCAGCCGGTGATGCCGGGCCGATCCTCCAGGCGCCGGCGCTGGCGCTCGGTGTACTGGTCGACCTGCACCTGCACGGTCGGCCTCGGCCCGACCAGTGACATCTCCCCGGCCAGCACGTTGACGAGGTTGGGCAGCTCGTCGATCGATGCCCGCCGCAGCACGGCGCCGACCCGCGTGATGCGCTCGTCGCCCTCTTCCACCGCGAGCCCGGCGCCCAGCGTCTCGGCGCCGGCGACCATCGTGCGCAGCTTGTAGACCTCGAAGGGCCGCCCCCCGCGCCCGACGCGCCGCTGGCGGTAGATCGGATGCCCGCGCGACTCGAGGCGGATGAGGACGGCGGCGACCGCGAGCACAGGCGCCGCGGCGAGCAGCGCCGCGGCGGCCACGACCACGTCGAGCGCCCGCTTGCCGGGGTAGCTCACCGCGTGCCCTCCGGAGCCTCCCACCCTGCCGGCGTGCCGTGGCGGAGGTGGTCGAAGAGCCCGGCGGCCAGCGCCGCCGTGGTCAGGACGTAGTAGCGGGCGACCAGAAGCGGGCGCAGGGGTGCGCGCGGTGCGGCCAGCGCGGCGGCGAGCAGCGCCGTCTGGGCGACGGCGGCGGCGCGGTAGGGCGGGCGGCGTAGGAGCGCGAGCGTGGCCAGCGCGGCGAGCACGTGCAGCAGCGGCGTGGCGTAGCGCAGCCCGCGGTGTGAGGCGATCATCAGCGCGTAGAGCGGCGGGTAGCCGCGAGGGTCGAGCAGCCCGCCGCGCAGGACGATCGGCCAGGCATGGCTCATCATCCGCCGCTTGCGGCGCCACTCGCCCTCGATCGAGGGCACCATCTTCTCGACGGCGACCGCCTCGGGCGCGAACACGGCCCGCCGCCCGCGCTTGACCATGTTGAACGGGAACGACAGGTCGTGGCCCATCACGGGATCGACCTCGAGGTAGGCCTCGGGGCGCACGGCGTAGATCGCGCCGTTGCCGCCGGTGACCGAGGCCAGGGCCGACTCCTGCGCGCGCAGCCACAGCTCGTAGCGCCAGTAGAGGCCCTCCTGATTGGTGCCGGCGTCGTTGACGAACTCCACACGCCCGCAGGCGTAGGCGACCTGCGGGTCCGCGAACGGCTCCGCGAGGCGCGCCAGCGCGTCGGGCGCCCACTGCGCGTTGGCGTCGGAGAACGCGAGCAGCTCACCCGAGGCGGCGCGGACCGCAGCGTCCTGCGCCCGGACCTTGCCGCCGCGCGGCAGCTCGAGCACGAGGTCGGCGCCCGCGGCACGGGCGCGCTCGGCGGTCGCGTCGCCGCCGCCGTCGACCGCGACGATCAGCTCGAGGCGATCGCGCGGCCAGTCGAGCGCCAGCGCGTTGGCGACGCGAGCGGCGATCACCTCCTCCTCCCGGTAGGCGGCGACGATCAGCGAGACGCGCGGGTACACGCCTTGCACGGCGGGCGGCGCCGGCGCGTCGCCGCTCAGACGGCGCAGGAGCGCGAGGAACGGCCCGTAGAGCGCCTGGGTCCAGGCGAGCAGGGCCGCGGACAGCCAGAAGAGAAGACGGGCCACGGCGCCGGATGCTGGCAGGCGCGCCACACTCCGGGGATGCTGCGCCACCCCGATCCGCCGCTGACCGACGGCGTCGTGACGCTCTGGGCCAAGTCGCGCGCCGACGTCGGCGCGCTGGTCGAGGCCTGCAGCGACCCCGAGATCCCGCGCTGGACGCGGGTGCCCTCGCCCTACCGGGCCGAGCACGCGCTGCAGTGGCTCGAGGCCTCCGAGGGGGCGCTGCGCGAGGGCACGTCGATCCACTGGCTGGTGGTCGACGGCGAAGACGCGCTGCTCGCCAGCGTGGGGCTGGTAGAGATCCACGCCGAGCGCGGCCACGCCGAGATCGGCTACTGGGTCGCAGCGCCGGCGCGCGGGCGAGGCGTGGCCACGCGCGCCGTGCTGCTCGTGCGCGACTGGGCCCATGGCGAGCTGGGTCTCGGCACGGTGGAGATCCTGGCCAACGAGGACAACCTGGCCTCGCGCGCGGTCGCGCTGCGCGCCGGGTTCGAGGACACCGGGGAGGTTCGCGGCGCGCCGCGCGAGGGCGTCCCGGAGGGGCGCTTCGCCGTCTACCGCTCGCGCGCGCCGAGCTCCGCGTAGAGCGCCAGCGTCCGCGCAGCCACGGCGTCCCACCCCAGCGGCCCGGCGGCCGCAGCGCGCGCGGCCCACGCCAGGCGCTCGCGCCGCTCGGTGTCGGCGAGCAGGGAGCGCAGCGCAGCGGCGAGCGCGGGCGCGTCACCCGGCGCGACGAGCTCGGCGGCGCCCGTGGCCGCGAGCTCGGGGAAGCCCCCGACGGCGCTCAGCAGCATCGGCGTCCCGAAGGCCAGCGCGGTGAACGCCACCCCGGACTGGTCGATCTCGCGGTAGGGCAGCACCGCGAGATCCGCGCGGCGGAAGCAGGCGGCCAGCTCCGCGCCGCTGACGAAGCGTGGGACCCAGCGTACGCCCGCCGGCGCGGCTGCGCGCAGCGGCGCGATGTCCATGCGCGGCATCCCGACCAGCCACAGCTCCGCGCCGTCGACCTCGCGCCACGCCTCCAGGAGGACGTCGATGCCCTTGTAGGGCCGCATCAGCCCGAAGCACAGGACCACCGGGCCCGACGGCTCGCCCAGCTCGGGCGGAAGCGCCGCGCCGGCGGGCTGGTCGGCGAGGTGACGCAGTGCGCCGTGCGGGATCACGCGCACCAGTGCCGGGTCGAGCCCCAGCTCGTCGCGCAGCCGCGCTGCGCCGTGCTCGGAGTGCACCACGACGGCGTCCATGCGCTCGTAGAGCCGGCGCTGCCCGGCGAGCTGGCCGCGCCGCGGCTCCCGCGGCAGCACGTCGTGGGCGGTCAGGATGCGCGGGTGGCGCGCCGGCAGCAGCCACGGGTCGAGCGCCTGCACCGCGAGCCACTGGAAGTGCACGACGTCGGCCCTCCGGGCGGTGCGGGCGTAGCGCAGCGTGTCGGGCACGTGGCGGGCCAGGCGCAGCGCGCGCCTCGCGCGGGCGCCGCGAGGGCTGCCGCGGTAGAAGTCCTCGACCACCGCGAAGCCCTCCGCGGGGGGCACCTCGCCGTGGGCGAAGCGACTGGTGTGCAGCTCGACCGCGGCCCCCGCGCGCGCCAGCGCCGCGCACAGGGCGCGGTCGTAGGGCGGCGTGTAGGCCGGGGGATCGACGACGTGAACGCGAATGGAAGTGCGCAAGTATCACCGGGTGCCCGAGGTCTCCTACTGCGTGGTCAACACCGGCCAGCGCGAGCTGTTGCTGCGAGGGCTCGACGCGATCGCGCGCGAGCGCGCCGCGGTGCCCTTCGAGACCGAGCTTCTGGTGCTCGACAACGCCTCCGAGGACGGCTCTGCACAGGCCGCCCGCGCCCATCCCGCGGTGGACGAGGTGATCGCCCTCGAGCGCCGGCGCGGCAAGGGCGAGAACGACTCGGCGCTGCTGCAGCGTGCGCGCGGGCGCTTCGCCCTGCTGCTCAACGAGGACTCCGAGCTCCAGCCCGGGGCCACCGAGTCACTGCACGCCGCGCTCGCCTCGCGCCCGCGGGCGGGGGCCGCGGGAGCGGCGCTGCTTCGCCCTGACGGGACCGCGCAGCCGTCGGCCTGGCGCTTCCCGACCCTGGCGACAGCGGCCGCCCAGGCGCTGTTCCTGCACCGGCGACTGGTGGTCCAGAGCGGCGGTGCGAAGGTCCGCGAGGTCGACTGGGCGCAGTCCGCGGCGCTGCTCGTGCGCCGCGAGGCCGCAGCGCAGATCGAGTGGTTCGACCCTGCGTTCTTCGTCTACTCCGACGAGGTCGACTTCGCCCGCCGCCTGCGCGACGCCGGCTGGAGCGTCCTGCACGTGCCGGCCGCACGGGCGATCCACCACGAGCAGCTCTCGACCGGGGCGGGCGCCGAACGGCGGATCGTCGAGCTCGCGCGCAACCGCGATCGCTACATGCGCAAGCACTACGGGCCGGTCGAGGCGATGCTCGTGCGCTGGCTCACCGCGTGGGCCTACGGCGTGCGTGCGCTCGCCGCGGTCGCGCTGCCGGGCCACGACGCCCGCCGCTACGCCCGCCACGCGGCCGCGGCGCTAATGCCCGCGCGCGGCGAGGGGCTGCGCGAGGCCGCCGAGGCGTTCAACGCGAGGCGGTGAGGGGGCGCCGGCGCAGCCGCGCGAGCAGCCCGCGCGCGGCTTCGAGCTCGCCGTCGCGGAAGAACCCCGCCGCCCACAGCGCGGGGAGCGTCAGGGCGAGCGCCAGCGCGCGCAGCGCGAAGCCGGCGGCGCCGTGTTCCGGCGCCAGCAGCTCGCCGGCCGCGGCGATCCCTCCGAGCACGCCGGCCAGCAGCGCCAGCCGGCCCCACTCGAACGCGACCGGGAACAGCGAGCGCGTGAGCGCGTACATGACGGCGAGCATGACCGCGAAGGCGCCGACCAGCGCGAGCCCCGCGCCGGCGATCCCGAGCGGCCCGACCAGAAGCGCCAGCAGCGCGAGGTTGACCGCCAGCCCGCACAGCGCGGCCGGGGCGTTGCGGACCGTGACCTTGACGCGGCCCGCCATCGCCACCAGCACGAGGAACAGGCCGTAGAGCGCCCAGCCGAGCGCGACCCAGGTCAGCGCCTCGTGCGCGGCGAAGAATTGCGGCGCCGCGAACAGCCGCACGACCCAGCGCCCGAGCAGCGCGAGGCCCGCCACCACCACGCCGGTCACCAGCACGTAGTAGGTGGTGACCCGCGCGTAGACGCGGCTCGCCTCCGCGTCCTCGACGATCGAGTAGGCCAGCGGCGGCCACGCGTACTGGAAGGCGCGCACGGTGAAGATCACCCCGGCCGCGAGCTTCACCGACAGCGAGTACAGGCCCGCCGCCTCGGGGCTCTCGAAGCGGTAGAGGTAGAGCCGGTCGACGAAGAACAGCGCGAATACCGACACCTCGGCGGGAACGGTCGGCAGCCCGAAGCGCAGCATCCCGCGCAGCTCGCCGCGGTCGGGGCGCCCGAACGGGCGCAGCAGCGTCCACAGCGCGAGCAGCACCACCGAGGACGCGGCGAAGTTGCCGAGCAGCAGGCCGAACGCGCCCTCGTCGCGGATCACCACGAGCCACACCGAGAGCCCGACCGTCAGGACCACGTTGCTCAGCGAGCCGATCAGGAACGCCCGTGCGCGCTCGTCCACCCGCAGCAGCGCGTTGGCCAGCTCGAGGTTGGTGAACGCCCACAGCCCGAGCGCGCCCGCGCGCAGCACCGCCGGGCGCGACTGGCCGAGCAGCGCCTCCGACAGCGGGCCCGCGGCCAGCGCCGCGGCTCCCGCGGCCAGCGTGGTGGTGGCGAGCAGCACGCCGGTCGCGGTGCGCGCGACACGGCGGCGGCGCGCGGGCTCCGTGTCGAGGTAGTGGAAGCGCACGAGTGCCTCGCCGAGCCCGAGGCGCACGACGATCGAGAGCAGGATCACCGTGGTCAGCACCAGCTCCGCGGTGCCGTAGTCGGCGCGCGAGAGGTGGCGCGTGTAGATCGGCAGCAGCGCCAGCGCAATCAGCTTCGAGGCCACGTCGCCGACCTGGTAGGCGGCGCCCGTGCGCAGCAGGCGCCGGAGGTAGTCCTTCACGAAGAGTGACGGTAGCGGCGGGCCAGGCCGCTCAGAACCGCCGCGCGACCCAGTCCACGAGGCCGGGCACCACGCGCGGGTCGAGCATGTGGGGCACCGCGGTCTCGCGGTAGAGCACCTCTGCCCCCGCAGCGCGGGCGCGGTCGCGCGCGGCGCGGGCGTGCTCGACCCCGACGATCGGGTCAGCGCTGCCGTGGGTCACCGCCACCGGGAACCCGCGCAGGCGCCGGAGCGCCGGCTCGAGGCCGGGCACAGCCGGGATGAAGCCGCTCATGGCGATCAGCCCGGCCGGCCGCGGCCGGGCCCGCCCGAGCACCAGCGCCCAGGCCATCGCCGCGCCCTGGGAGAAGCCGCCGATGACGGTGCGCGCGATGGGGACGCCCGTCTCGCGGGCGAGACCCTCCAGCCAGGTCGCCAGGCGGGCATGCGCCTCAGCGAAGGTCACGGGCTCGGGCTGCCCCGCCGCGGTCTCAGCGAACCAGTGGCTGCCGATCGGCGGCAGCTCGAACGGGCCTCGCGGGAACGCCCCCACCAGCCGCTCGAGCGGATCGAGCACGTCGAGCAGGGGGATCAGGTCGCGCTCGCTGGTCCCGCGGCCATGCAGGAGCACGATGGCCCCGGCGGCCTCGCCCTCGGCCGGGCGCAGCTCGTGCGCCAGATCCTCGCCGAGGGCCACGGGCTCGACGCTATAGCGTCCGCCGACGTGGATCCACCGCTGCTCGTTCTGCTGCTCCCTCGCCCGCTCGAATCGTTCATCCTCGGCGACCAGGCGCGCGACCTGCTGCGCGCGCCAGGCGTCGTCGCGCTGGAGCCGCCGAGGGTGCCCTACGGCGCGCTCGGGCGCCTTCCCGGCTCGGTCGCGATGGCGATCGCCGGGCGCCAGGCCAAGCGCGTGGAGCTCCCTGGCACGCCCCGGGCGGTCGCGATCTTCCACCCGCTGCAGCTGCCGCTCGCCGCCGCGCTGCTCGGGCGCCACCACGACGCCGAGCTCTGGTACGGGCGCTGGGACCGCTACGAGGAGGCCTACGACGCCGGCCCGGCCATGCGCGCGCAGCTCAAGGGCCTGCACGAGGCCGCCGCCCGCCAGGCGGCCCTCACCTTCGTGGTCTCCGACGCGCTGGGCGACCTCGAGCGCGCGGAGGGCCGCGAGCCGGTGCTCGTGCCGCTCGCCGCCGACTCGTTCCCCGCGCCGGACCCCGGGGCCGCCGTCGTCGCGGTCTCGCTCGGGCACCTCGGCCATCGCACCGACTGGGCGCTGCTGCGCGGTGTCGCGGAGGCGATGCCCGAGCTCGTGCTGCTGCTGATCGGCGAGTGGCACGACGACGAGTGCGGGGCCGACGAGGACTACCGCGTCTGCCGCACCGCCCCGAACCTCGTCTGGCTCGGCCGGCGCTCCGACGAGGAGGCGGCGCGGATGATCCTGTGCGCGGACGTCGGCATCGTCCCCTTCGAGCACAGCGCGTTCAACGACGCCGGCCTGCCCTACCGGATCCTGAAGTACGCCCGGCTCGGGCGCCGCACGGTGACCCCCGACCTGGCCGGCGTTCGCACGTGGGAGCGCGCGGTGATCCGGGCCGACGGCGCCGAGGCCTTCGCCGCCGCGCTGCGCTCGCAGGCCGGCGCGCGCGCGAACCCGGACGTCGAGCTGCGCGAGTGGGCGCTCAGCCAGACGGCGCGGGTGCAGAACCAGCCGCTGTGGGAGCGGATGGCCCAGCTCGGGATCCACCGCAGCTGAGGAAGGCGCTGAAGCGGTCGTTGCGCGCCAGCGGCGCGAAGCCCGCGTCGGGCAGGTTGGTGGAGGAGGACGCGCCGTCGGCGAAGCCGAAGCGCCGCAGGCCCTTCGGGGTCAGCGCGAAGATCGCGACACCCGAGCGCGGGCGCCGCGCCGAGCGCGCGACCACCGCCGCCGGCGAGGCGTCGAGATGCCAGCGCGCGTCCGGTACGAGCCGGTAGTTGGGGAAGCTCAGCGGCCCGCAGCGAAGGCCGGCCCGCACGCGCGGGGCGTCGAGCAGCGCGACGAGCCGGTCGTGCGAGTCGCGGATGAAGCGCAGCTCGGCGGAGATGCGCCCGAGCGAGGGCGCGAGCACCGCGACCGCCGCGAGGCCCAGCACGGCCGCCAGCGCCGAGGCGCGGCCCCAGCGCCGTCGCAGCGGGCCGTCGGGCAGCGTCGTGAAGCCCGCGAGCGCGTATCCGGCGAACGCGCACATCGCCACGGCGGGGACGGTCAGGTAGCGGGGCAGGATCGAGAGCCCCAGCACGCCGCTGCCCACGAACGTGGCGATCCCGGCGCCGAGCAGCGCGAGCGGGACGCCGCTGCGCCGCCAGCCCAGCCGCCAGACCGAAAGGCCGAGCCCGACCACCGCGAGCGCCGCGACCGGCGGGCGCACCGTCGCACCGATGAAGGTCACGAACGAGCCGGGTACGGCGCCCAGGCCCTGCTCGCGGCCAAGATCGTCGGCGAGCTCGGTGGTCGCATTGAAGGAGTGCAGCGGGTCACCGGTGACCGCGAGGTCCACGAGCGCCCAGACCACGGGGGCCAACAGCGCCGCCGCCGCCAGCCTGGGCCGCCGCGGGCCGGTGGCGAGCCAGAAGAGCACCCCGAGCACCCAAGCCTCCGGGCGCAGCAGGCCCGCGAGCACGAGCAGCGCCATCGGCCGCGCCGGCGGGCGCCCCTCGGCCACCGCCACGCCCGCCCACACCACCAGCGCGAGGAACGGCGCGTCCACGTAGGCCCGCGCGGCATAGAGCAGGAACGACGCGCTGACGCCCACGAAGGCCGCCGCGAGCAGTCCCGGCCACGGGCCGAACACGGCGCGGCCGAGCCGGTAGGCGCCGAGCACCAGCGCGGCGTGCGAGAGCAGGCAGACGAGCACCAGGGCGCGGTCCCCGCCCTCCCCGAGCAGCGAGAGCAGCACGCCGATGGCGACGTAGAGCGGATGCTGGGTCGGGGCGGCGTACACCTCGAAGCTCGGCCGCGCCCCCGCGAGCAGCTCGCGGCCCCAGATCAGGTGGTAGTAGGAGTCGTAGTTCGGATAGGTGCGGGTCAGCGCCCACAGCGCGACGGCACCCAGCGCGAGCACCCCCGCCCCGGCCGCCTCCGCGGTGCGGCGGCTCACGGCCCGGCGGTCGCCGGGGCCCGCGGCGGCTCCGCGGCGGAGGCGGCTATCGGCCCCTCGCCCTCGGGTGCCCAGAGCCGGCGGTGACGCGACATCGCGACGCCGACCCCCAGCAGCGTCCAGGTCATCGGGTCCTCGAGGAAGGCGGCGTAGAGCCACGTGTGCACGATCAGCCCCACCAGCCCGGCGGCGACCGCAGCGCGCGCCGGCCAGGCGCCCGCGGCGCGCAGCAGCCGCGCGAGCGCCGTGGCGAGCAGCGCGAGGTAGACCGCCAGCCCGATGACGCCCTGCTCTGCGGCGACGGTGATCGGGATCGTGTGCGAGGCCGAGACCGCGCGCTCGCTCGAGGTTGCCTGGCGGCGGCGGTACTCGTGCTGGAACGCGCCCGAGCCCCAGCCCGTCAGCGGCCGGTCGCGCGCCAGCTCGAGCCCGCCCTTCATCAGGTCCAGGCGCCCGGAGGTCGCCTTGTTGACCGAGTCCGTCGACCCGAGGTCGAGCCGCAGCGTGCCCGGGAAGGCGAGCACGAGCACCAGCCCGACCACAGCGACCGCGCCCGCCGCCGCGAGCACCCAGCGGCCGGGGAAGCGCAGCGCCGCGAGCACGAGCAGGCCGGCCAGCAGCGCGGCGAAGCTCGACTGCGAGAGCGTGAGCACCAGCCCGCCCCACAGGATCGCCAGCGCTCCGACCGCCAGCGCCACGTTGCGCGGGCGCCGCGCCCACAGCAGCACCGAGGCGAGCGCGAGCATGACCATCGCGAGGAAGCGCCCGTAGATGTTCGGGTCGAAGAACAGCGAGTTGACCCGGAAGTACTGCTCGACCTGGTTTGAGGCGATGACCTTCGGGTTGAGCAGCAGGTGGCGCGTCTGGTACTCCACGAACCCGATCGCCACGAAGACCAGGGCGAGCGCCACGAGCACGCCGAGGCACGCGGTGACGCGCCGCGGGGTCCAGTCGAGCTCGCGCAGCAGCGCGAACAGCAGCGCGAACGGGACGTAGAAGAAGACGACCTGCTCGAGCGCCTTGGCGACGTCGGAGGAGTAGGCCGACTGCAGCGCGTAGAGCACGACCGCCCCGGCCAGCAGCTGTTCGAGCAGGCGGTTGGCGCGCGGTGGCCCGTGCTCCCCGCCGCCGCGCAGGCGCGGCACCGCCCACGCGATCACCCCGGCGCCGATGACGCCGTAGAGCGGGACCAGCAGGTTGGAGGTCGAGCCGCCGGCCTCGACCGGGACGCGGAAGGGCAGCGCCCCCACCGCCAGCGCGGCGAGCAGGCCCGGGCGGCGCGCCATCAGCACGGCCAGGGCGGCGAGCACGAGCAGGCCCGCCCCCGCGGCCGCGACGGCGAGCGCCGGGCGGTCGCGCGCGCTTTCGATCTGCGGCGTGTTCCAGATCTCCGCCACCAGCAGCACCGGCGTGACCACCAGCGCGGCGAGCATGCAGGCGGCGCGGGCGCGCGTCCCCGAGAGCACGATCGCGCCGCCGGCCAGCAGCGCGGCGAGGACCATCCCCAGCACGCGCACGGCGTCCGGCACGGCGCCGGCGGTGGAGGCCGCCAGGGTCATCGTCCGAAGGACCGCACGCGCGGGCTCACCCGGCGCAGCACGTCGATGACGTTGCGGGTGATCTGCGCCACCTCGCCGTCGCGGGCGGCCCGCTGCAGCCAGCCCGCGAGGCCGACGCGCACGACGAGCCCCTTGCCCAGGCGCGTCGCGGTCAGCGCGGGCTGCGCCTCGCGCGGCAGCTGACCTTTCGCCTCCGCAGCCGCGCGCTCGGCGTCCGAGACGTCCTGGCCGAGCGCGACGAGCGGCTTGGCGCGCCCGCCCGGGGCGGACTCCTCGAGCCTGCCGAAGGCCGGCAACGTCCCGTCGGAGCCGGCGAGCAGGCCGAGCGACGGATCGTCGGCGAGCGCGGACAGCGGCAGCGCGACAGCACTGCCGGCGTCAGTGCGCACCGGGCGGACCGGGTCCAGGCGGGCGCCGAAGGGGTCGGTCGCGTCGGGCTGCGTCGGGCGCGCAAGCCGCGTCGCGCCGACGTCGACGCCGCGTCGCAAGGTCTCGGTCCCGAACGTGGCCACGCGCCCGCCGTCGAGCGCGTAGCGGCGCAGCCGCCGCGCCAGCCCGCGCGGCACCCAGCGCAGCGACCCGGCGAGCACGACGCCCGAGCGATCGCTCGCCCGCGGGTCCTCCGAGCGGGCCAGCGTGAGGTCGCTGGTGACGTCGTAGCGGATCCGCGCGCGGTCGAGGAAGACGAGCAGCGGCGCGATCGACGTCGTGAAGCCGGGTGGCAGGCCGCGGTCGCCGTCGATCAGGCGCGGCCACTTGACCGGCCCGCCGTTTGAGAGCGCGTTGGGGACGCCGTCGCCGTCGTCGTCCACCTGGTCGAGCCCGAGCCAGGTGATCACCGGCGCCACCACGAGCAGGCGGGCGCGCTTCTGTGACTGGACGAAGAAGGGCACCCGCGTGGTGAAGCGCCCTGAGCGCAGCTCGAGCAGGTAGACCCCCGAGATGCCGCCGGGTGCGCGCAGCACGAGCGGCTTCTCCGGAGGTGCGCTGCCCTTCTGCACGGGTCGCGGGGCGCCGACCCGGCGCACGCGCCAGCGGTAGGAGCGCCGGCGCGAGTCGACCAGGAACTCGACCCGCTCCCCGGCGCGCACCGGGTCCACCGGTGGCTGGGCGCTGAGCTGGCGCACGGTGACCCCCGGCTTGCCCGGGATCTGGCCGGGCTCGGGCGGGAGCGTCGCGGGCGCGGTCCCGACGTTGCCCGCGCGGTCCTGGGCCGACGCGACGACGAGATAGGTGCCGGGCGCTGCCGGGCGGCCGTAGGCCCGGCCGTCCCAGACGGCGCGGCGGCTGCCCTTGCGCCCGCTGAAGCGCGCGACGGTCCGGACCGGGGCGACGTCCGTGCGCAGGACGCGGAACTGCGGCGCGCGCCGGCTGCCGGCGCCGCGCACGCGGATCTCGAAGCCGCCGGGAACGGGACCTGCGATCGGGGGTGTGACCGACAGGACGACCGGGCGCGGCGCCGTGGTGTCGAGGTTGATCGCGCGCTGCACGACGACCGAGCGCCCGGAGCGCCGCAGCGAGAAGCGCAGCCGGTACAGGCCGTCCGGCGCCACTATGCCGGCGTCGGTGCGGCCGTCCCAGCTCAGGCGCACCGGCCGGAACGGCTTCGCCGCCACGCCGGAGGCGAGCCGGCGCACGCTGCCCCCGTCGGCGGCGACGATGCTCACGCTGACGTCGTCGGCCTGCTTGACCGTGAACGAGATCGGGTTGACGTCGCGCACGCCGTCGCCGTTGGGCGAGAAGAACTTCGTCACGCGCGCCACGTCGACGACCGGCGGGGCGCTCTTGAGCCGCTGGGCCACGAAGAAGGCGGCGAACGTCGCGCCCACGAGCAGCACGAACACGGCGCGGGCGAGCAGGGTCACCGGGGTCTGGTGGTCAGGGAGCCTGATCGAGGCCGACGACGACGACCACGTCCGCGTTGCCGCCGGCCAGCGCCTGCGTCTCCGCGTCGATCGGGCGGACGTCGGAGATGTTCAGCAGCTTGGCGACGTCGCGCCCCTGCGACTTGGCCGCGGGCGTGTAGTAGACGAGCGAGCTCGCGCGCTGCTGGTTGGTGTCGTTGCCGGTGGACCCGCGCTTGAAGCCCCCTGCCTGCAGCTTGTCGGCGACGCTGCCGGCCAGCCCGGTCTGCGTCGTGCCGTTGAACACCGCGACAGAGGTGGTGGCGCGCGAGGTCGGCGCGCTCTTCGAGCCGCCGCCCTTGGGCGTCGGCGTCGGCGTCGGCGTGGCGGCGGTGCTCGCCGGCTTGGGCTTGGCGCTGTTGTCGTGCAGGACCTGGGTCAACACGAAGACCCCGGCCGCGAGGATCACGGCGATGACCCCGCCGACGACGGCCATCGTCCCGCGCGAGCGGCCTTCGGCCCGGGGCGGCGGCGCCGCGGGCGCCGGACGGCGCGGCGGCAGCGTGACCTGGCGGCGCGGTGGCGCCGTGGCCGAGGGTGCGCCGGCGCGCAGCGGCATGGCGGGCGGCCGGGTCGCGGGCTTCGCGGGGGCGGCCGGGCGGGCGGCCGCTCCCGCGGTGCCCGCGGCGCCCGCGGCCGTGCCGGGGCGCGGGAACGCCGGGGGAGCGGGAGCGCCGTTGGCCGCGGCGGGCTTCGGCTCGTCAGCGGGCGCGGCACCCTCGCCGACCGGCGCGACCGCCGCGGCGTCGCCGTCCCGGTCGGCGACGGAGGCGGCTTCGGGCTTCTTCTCGCGGCCCGGCGCGGAGGCGGCGGGGAACGGCGCGAGGTCGGGCTTCTCGTCCTCGGGCGGCTTCGCGCCCTCGCCGGCGCCGTTGGCGCCCGCCGCCTCGCCGTCCTGCGCCGGCGGCATCGCGGCGACGGCCACTCCGGTGCCTGCCCCGGCCGCGGTCGCCGCGCCCACGCGGGCGGGTGGCGCGGCGGGAGGCGCTGGCACTGCCGCCGGCGCCGCCACGGCGGCGGGCGCGGACGCGGCGCGGGGCGCCTGGGAACCCTGTGCCTGAGCGGTGACGCGGTCCTCGAGCTCGCGGGCCCGCTCGGGCGCACGGCCGGCCCATTCGCGCAGGCGGCGCACTTCGCGAGCTTGCGCGAAGTAGAGGAGTGAGAGCACAGCGAGGCCGAGAAAGGCTGCGAGACCGACGTACGCGCCGTACTTCTCGATTTCGCTCTGCAGCGAGAACGCGAGCAGAAGGACCATGGAGCCGGAGCCGGGCAGTCTAGGCGGTGGCCCGGCCGCTGGGCAGCTCAGGCGCCGCGGCGGCCTCCAGTTCGGCCGCCTCCGGCTCCGACTCGGGCTCCAGCCGCAGCGTCGCGAGCTCCCCGACGACCGCGGCAAGGCCGGCCGGATCGCCCTCCAGGGCGAGCAGGCCGATGCGGTCGAAGGTCTCCTCCACCCAGGCGGGGCTGATGCGCGGGCGCTCGGCGCGCAGGATCCGCCCGGCGGGCGTCGGCCCCGGCTGCTCGTAAGAGTTGAACAGCTCCTCGTGGAGCTTCTCGCCCGGCCGCGGCCCGACGATCTCGATCGCGATGTCTCGGCCCGGCTGCAGCCCCGACAGGCGGATCATGTCCTTGGCGAGCTCGAGGATGCTCACCGGCTCGCCCATCTCCAGCACGAACACCTCGCCGCCCTGCGCGAGCGAGCCGGCACGGATCACGAGCTGCACGGCCTCCGGGATCGTCATGAAGTAGCGGGTCATCGCCGGGTCCGTGACCGTGACCGGTCCGCCCGCGGCGATCTGGCGGCGGAAGATCGGGACCACCGAGCCCGAAGAGCCCAGCACGTTGCCGAAGCGCACGCTGCAGAACGCGGTGTCGGGGAAGCGGCTGTCGGCCGCCTCGACCGCCCACTCCGCCAGGGCCTTGGACGCGCCCATGACGGTGGCCGGCGCCACCGCCTTGTCGGTCGAGACCTGCACGAACGCGAGCGCTCCCGCATCGCCCGCCACCCGCGCCATCACGCGGGCGGCCAGCGCGTTGTTGCGCACGGCCTCGATCGGATTGGTCTCCATCAGCCCGACGTGCTTGTAGGCGGCGGCGTGGAAGACGATCGCCGGGCGGTGCTCGGCGAACACCTCGCGCATGCGCTCCTCCGCCTTGCAGTCGGCGAGGACCGGCACCGTGTTGATCACGTGGCGGTCCTCCACGAGCTCGCGCGAGATCTCGAACAGGTTGTCCTCCGCGTGGTCGAGCAGCAGCAGCCGGCTCGGGCCCACGCGCGCGATCTGGCGGCACAGCTCGGCGCCGATCGAGCCGCCGGCGCCGGTGACCAGCACGCAGCGGCCGGCGAGGTAGCCGCCGACCGACTCGACCTCCATGCGCACCGGCTCGCGGCCGAGCACGTCCTCGACCTTGACGTCGCGCACTTGGCGCATCAGCTGGCCGCCGGTCTGGAGCAGCTCGAAGACGGTCGGCATCGTCCGCACCGGCACGCCGCGGGCGCGGCAGGCGGCGACCACCTTGGCCCGCACCGCACCGGGGGCGGAGGGCACGGCGATCAGCACCTCGTCGGGCTCGACGTCCTCGAGCACGCGCGCCAGCTCGCCGGTGCTGCCGAGCACCTCCAGGCCGCGCTCGACGCGCACGCGGCGCTTGCGCGGGTCATCGTCGATGAAGCCCACGGGCCGGAAGCCCAGCTCCGGGTTGCGCAGGATCTCGCGCAGCAGCAGGCGCCCGCCGTCCCCCGCGCCGACGATCAGGACCGAGCGCGCGTCCTTGCGCGCCCGGAAGCCGCGCAGCGGGCGCTCGTAGAGCGCGTGCACGAGGAAGCGCGTGCCGCCGAGGAAGACGAGCATGAGCAGGCCGTGCAGGACGAGCACGCCCGTGGGCACGTTGACCGACACGAACCCGCGCGGCGGTGCGAACAGGAGCTTGGGCTGCACCACGACGACGTAGGCGACGAGCGCCAGCACCGCGGCGAGCACGGCCTGGGCGATGCGCAGGTACTCGCGCTGGGAGGAGTAGCGCATCCAGTGCCGGTAGAGCCCGAACAACGCGAAGATCGCCACGCTCCCCAGCACCACGAAGCCGAGCGTGCGCGCGAACAGGTCGTCGTAAAGCGGGGGCACGCCGCTGGCCCCGTCGAAGCGGAGGCGGTAGGCGAGGAAGTAGGCAAGCGCGACCAGCCCGGCGTCCAGCGCGACCTGCGGCAGGGCATGACGATGGACGGGAAAGGCCGCGGAGCTCAACCGGCGGCGCATCCGGGGGAGTCTAGGCGGCGAGGCGGATCGCCGCGAGGACTTCATCGGCCTGGCGCTCGCTGAGCACCGGGCTCATCGGGATCGCGAGGTGGGTGCGGGCCAGCTCGTCGGTGGCCGGCAGATCCGCTGCGGCGGCGTAGGGCGCCATCGCGGGCTGGCGGTGGGTGGGCACGCGGTAGTAGGCCTTGGAGCCGATGCCCGCTCCCTTCAGCGCGTCCGCGAGCGCGTCCGGGTGGGAGTGGCGGATCACGTAGAGGTGCCACGCGGGCTCGGTGCCGGCCACCGCGACCGGCAGCGCCACGAGCTCGCCCAGGCCGCCGGCGGCGTAGAGGTCGCCGGCGGCGCGACGGCCGAACGCCCAGGCGTCCAGGTGCGGCAGCTCGAGGCGCAGCAGCGCCGCCTGGATCTCGTCCAGGCGCGAGTTGTGCCCGATCAGCTCGAACGTCGTCTTGTCGCGCGAGCCGTGGAAGCGCAGCATCCGCACCGCTTCGGCGAGCTCCGCGTCGTCGGTGACCACGGCACCGCCGTCCCCGAACGCGCCGAGGTTCTTCGACGGGAAGAACGAGAAGGTCGAGATCGTCCCGAGCGAGCCCGCGGGCTGCCCGCCGGGGCCGCGCGCGCCGGCGGCCTGGGCGGCGTCCTCCACGACCGGGAGCCCGAGCGCGAGGATCTCGGCGACGGGTGCGACGTTGCCGAACAGGTCGACCGCGATCACGGCCTTCGTGCGCGGCGTCAGCGCGGCCCGCACGGTCTCCGCGGTCACGCATGCCGTCTCGGGGTCGACGTCGCAGAACACGGGGCTCGCGCCGGTGGGCGGGATCGCCTCGGCGGAGGCGTAGAAGGTGAACGAGGGCACCACGACCTCGTCGCCGGGGCCCACGCCGAGCGCCCGGAGTGCGAGCGTGAGCGCGTCGGTGCCGTTGGCGACCCCCACCGCGTGAGCCGTGCCGAGGTAGGCGGCGAACTCGCGCTCGAAGGCCTCGACCTCCGGGCCGAGGATGTAGGTGCCGCGCTCGAGGACCTCGACCGCCTTCGCGGTCAGCTCGTGCCAGAGCGGTTGCAGGGGGGTGCGGGTGTCGAAGAGGGGGACCGCCATTGAGGCCGAACACCCTATTGCCGATACTCTGCGCGTTGGATCCGCCGCGCCACCGGGGCGCCCGGTTCTTCCGCGATAGAGCAGGGGTATCACCACATCATGTTCACCTCGCAATCTCTGCGTTCCGTCGTCCGGCCCGGCGCCTTCAGCGTCCGCGAGCAGCGGCTCGACGATGTCGTGCACCAGATGGACCTCCACGGCACGCTCGACGACGCGGCGGCCCCTGAGCTCGCGCGGCGCATCGACGCCGCGCTCGGCGGCGGGGTGCGCTGGCTGATCGTCGACCTGGCGGGCGCCGAGAACGTCGTCGACCCTGCGCTGGTCACGCTCTGCGACGCGGCGCTGGAGCTGCGCTCGCGGCGCGGCGAGCTGATCCTCGCCGGCGCCTCCCCGGACGTCGGCGAGCGGCTCGGCACCTACGACGTGGGCCGGCGTCCCGCGCTGTCGGCGAACGTCGACCAGGCGATCATGATCCTCAAGATGCTGCGGCCCAAGACCGACATCAGCCGGCCGACGCGCGCCAAGCAGCGCATCACCTCGCTCACGCTGCCGCGCATCGAGCCGCGCGGCACCGCCTGATCCCAAGCTGCCGCTAGCCTGGGAGCCGAGTGCTCCCGCTCCTGTCCTTCACCGACCCGATCGTCAACTTCGCGGTCGACGTCATCGACTCGCTCGGCTACCCCGGCATCTTCATGCTGATGGTGTTCGAGAGCGCCTGCATCCCGATTCCCTCGGAGGCGACGTTCCTGTTCGCGGGCTTCGGCGTCGCCCAGGGCCGCTTCTCGCTGGTCGCGGTGGTCGCGGTCGGCGTGCTCGCCAACCTCGTCGGCTCCTGGCTCTCCTACGCCGTGGGCTACTACGGCCGAGTCGACCTGCTCGAGAAGCACGGCCGCAAGCTGCACATCAAGCCCTCGCACCTCAGGCGCGCCGACGAGTGGTTCGAGCGCTACGGGTCCGCGACGGTGTTCTTCACCCGGATGCTGCCGATCATCCGCACGTTCATCTCGCTGCCCGCGGGGGTCGCGCGGATGCCGTTCTGGCGCTTCACGGTGCTCACGACGCTCGGCTGCATCCCGTGGATCCTCATGCTCACGCTCATCGGCCAGCAGGTCGGCGATCGCTGGACGAAGTGGAAGGACTCCCTGCACTACGTCGACTACGCCGTGGTCCTGCTGGTCATCGCGGCCGTCGTGCTGCTGCTCGTGCGCAGCCGCCGCAACCGCGGCGGCGATCCCTCGGCGCCCGGTGAGCCGGCCGCCGATGCGTCGAGCTGAAGTCCTCGCGCTGGCGCTCCTGCAGGGCCCGGCCGAGCTGCTGCCCGTCTCCTCCTCGGGCCACCTCGAGGCCGTTCCGCTGCTGCTGGGCTGGCACCATGCCGAGCTGAGCGGAGAGCGCCGCAAGGAGGTCGAGGTCGCACTGCACGCCGGCTCGGCGGTCGCGCTCGCGGTCGCCTTCCGGCGCGAGCTGCGGGCGCTCGAGCCCGGCGTGCTCGCCCTGTCGATGGCGCCCGCGGCGGTTGCGGGCCTGGCGGGCGAGCGGGCGATCGAGGGCCGGCTGGGCGGACCGCGCTCGATCGCGGCGGGCCTGCTGGCCGGGTCTGCCGCGCTGCTGCTGGCCGACCGCGCCCCGCGCGAGCGCGGGCTCGCGGACGTGAGCCGGCGCGACGGGCTCGCGCTCGGGCTCGCGCAGACCTGCGCGCTCGTGCCCGGCGTCTCGCGCTCGGCGGCGACGCTCGCTGTCGCGCGGGCGCGCGGCTTCCGCCGGCGTGACGCGGCGCGGCTCTCTCGCGCGGTGGGGGTGCCGGTGCTCACCGGAGCGGGGGCGCTGAAGGCCGTGCGGCTGGTGCGGCGCGGGGCGCGGGAGGACGCGGTGACGCTGGGGCTCGGCGCCGCGGTGGCGTGCGCGGCGACCTTCGCGGCCCTCCCGCTGGCGCGCGTGCTCGAGCAGGACCGCTCGCTCGCTCCGTGGGCCGCCTACCGCTGCGCGCTGGCTGCGGCGCTGCTGGCCCGGCGCCGGTCCGTGCGCGACAATGGCGCCCGATGAACGGCACCTACGCGCAGTCGGGGGTGGACACCGGCGCCGCCGATCGGGCCGTCTCGGCGCTCGTCGGCGTGCTCAAGACGATCGACGCCGGACGCCCCTCGCGCTCGGTCCTGCCGTCGGGCCACTACGCGGCCGTGCTCGAGGTCGCGCCGAACCTGGGCATCGCCGTCGGGACCGACGGCGTCGGCTCGAAGCTGATCGTGGCCGCGCAGGCCGGGCGCTACGACACGGTCGGCATCGACTGCGTGGCCATGAACGTCAACGACGTGATCTGCGTCGGCGCCGAGCCGATCGCGCTGCTCGACTCGATCGCGGTCGAGCAGGCCGATCCCGACGTGCTGGAGGCGATCGGGGTGGGGCTGAAGGCCGGCGCCGAGGCGGCCGGGGTGGAGATCCCCGGTGGCGAGGTCGCCGTCCTGCCCGAGCTGATCCGCGGCCACCCGTCGCCCCACGGGTTCGACCTCACCGCGGCGTGCTTCGGCACGGTGGCGCTCGACCGCGTGATCACCGGCGCCGAGTGCCGCCCCGGCGACGCGCTGATCGGGCTGCCCTCCTCGGGCCTGCACTCCAACGGCTACTCGCTCGCGCGCGCCGCACTCTCCGGGCTGGCGCTCGACGACCGCCCCGGGGCGCTGGCCGGCGCCAGCGTCGCCGACGCGCTGCTCGAGCCCACAGTCATCTACGTGCGCGCGGTGCTCGAGCTGCTGCGCTCCGAGCTCCCCGTCCACGGCCTCGCCCACATCACCGGCGGCGGCGTGCTCAACCTGCTGCGGCTGTTCGCGGACGTCGGCTTCGAGATCGAGGCCCCGCTCCCGCCGGCGCCGGTGTTCGGCCTCGTGCAGGAGCTCGGCGCGGTGACGGACGCCGAGATGTGGGAGGTCTTCAACATGGGCTGCGGGTTCTGCGTCGTGGTGCCGGAGGCGCACGAGCGCGCCGCCGTCGCGCTGCTCGCACGCCATCACCCGGGGACCGCGCGCATCGGCACCGTCACCGCCGACAGCGACCGCGTGGCGCTGCCGGGGCTCACGCTCGGCCCCGGCGCCTAGCCGGGCGGGACTACTCCGCCTCGTCGGCGGGAGGGCCGCTCTGCGGCCCCGTCCCGGACTCCGGATCCGGGCCCGTGGCCCCGGGGACCTTCGGGTCGCGCTTCTTGTGCTCCCAGTCCTCGCGCGTCTCGTCGATCTGGTCGCCGAGCTTCCCGGCGTGGTGCTCCATGTCGCTGAGCTCGCGCTCGAGCTCGTCGGCGTGCTCGCGATGGTCCTCGCCGGTCATCGGTCCATCTTCCCGGCCTCGGCCGCGTCCTCGGCGGCCGCGCGGTCCGCCAGCTTCTCCTTGAGATAGCTCGCCTTGTCGGCGCGCCGGGCGTGCTGATCGGCCTCGGTGTCCTCGTCGGCCTGCATGGCGCGCGCGTGCTCCACGCGCTCGCGCTCGATCTGGTCGAGGCGCATCCCCTCGGTGGTGGGATCGGGCATGGGCGCGAGCGTAGCGCCCCGGCGCCGCTCGAGGCGCAGCGCGTTGACCACGCCGCCGCTGAGGATGATGATCGCCAGCGCGTAGAACCAGACGAGCAGGATCAGGACGAAGACCACGGAGGTCTTCACGCCCGACAGCGACGACACGTTGGCGAGGTAGAGCGGGAAGCCGTAGTCGACGACGCCGATCGCGAGCGTGGCGCCCAGCGCACCCGGCCACACGCTGTGCCACCCGACCGCGCAGTTGGGGACGGTGCGGTAGATCGTCGCCAGGGCGGCGAAGATGATGACCAGGCTCGCACCGAGCGTGATCGCGAAGGCGGTCTGGCGGTCCCCGAGGCCGAAGGGGAGGTCGGCCGCGTTGGCCGCCAGCAGCGACTGCACGGCCGGCACCGCCACGGTGGCGGCGAAGAAGACCAGCACGAGGCCGAGCATCGCGAAGCCGAACAGCTTCTGGCGGACCCAGCTGCGGCACGGGAGGCCATAGATGCCGCAGAACGCGGTGTCCAGCGCGCCCCAGAACGAGGCGCCGATCCAGACCGCGGTGACGAGCGCGAAGATCCCGACCGTCGTCGAGGACTCCCGGACCTGGCGCAGTGCGTCTACGAGCGTCGTGCTCGTGGCGCTCGGGAAGAGCTCCTTGAGGTCGCGCAGCACGGAGCCCTCGAGCTTGCCGGAGCTGAGGACCTGGCCCGCGACGAAGAGGGAGATCAGCGCGACCGGGAAGATCGAGAGCAGGAGGTTGTAGGCCAGCATCGCGGCCAGGCCCGTGAGGTTGTCCTTGTAGGCCTTTCCCCAGAAGGCCGCCAGCCCGGCCCGTGCGCGGTGCATCACAGGAGCGAGTATGCACCTACGGCAGCCTGTTATCGCCCGGGCGCGGCGAGTACGGTCTGGGTCTGAGCCCGCACGCCAGCCCAAGGAGCGACTGACCCCCATGGCCTCGAATCTCTCAAGCCGGCGCGGACGCCGCGGCCGGACGCTGCTGCTGATCGGCGCGGCGGCGGCTGTCGCCGCCGGCGCCCTGCTCAACCGCGACCGCGCCAAGGCACTGCTTCCCGGCGGCTCCAGCAGCTCGGAACCGGATTACGTCCCGCCGGCTCCGCCGCAGCAGTCCAACTACGACGCCCCGGGGCCAGTGGCCAACACCGCGACGCCGATCCCCGCGCCCGACCAGGTGATGGACGACCCGATTCAGGACCCGCTGGAGGACCCGATCGCCCGGAGCGCCAGCACGGAGGAGATGCTCGCCGCGCAGGCCGCAGTGCTCGACGCGGCCAGCGCCGGCGAGCCGCCGATCGAGGCGCCCGTAGTCGAGGAGGCATCCTTCGACGAGTACGAGGAGGAGCAGGCCGCCGCGGCCGAAGCCGCGGCGATCGGCGGGCTCCAGTCCGCCTATGCGGGCGTCGAGGAGCCCGACCTATCGGCGACCGAGGCGGAGCGCCCGCTGGCCGAGGCCGGGGAGGGCGACTCCGAGGGCTACGAGCAGGCCGAGGCCGCGCTGATCGAGAACCTCGAGCCGGTCGACGGGGGCATGAGCGACGCGGAGCACCAGATCGAGGACACGATCGAGCAGTCCGGGCAGCCCTCCGTGGGCGAGACCCCCGAGCCCCTCGTCTCCCACGAGCACCCCGAGCCGCCGACCGCCGAGGCGGTCCCCGCCGAGCCTCCGCGCACGGAGGAGGCGCCTCAGCCCGCAGCCTCCGAGCCGGCCGCGGTGGAGGAGAAGAAGGACGACGACGACATCGACGGCGGCTGGCAGACCTGGGCCGGGAGCGCCGTCAAGCCGTCGTAGGACGGGCATGACTCAAGGGCCGCGCTGAGAGGCCGATGAGGTGCGTGCCGGCCCGTCCGGGTGTCGGCACACCTATTCGCCCACCCGCACGCCCGTCCAAGGAGCGCCCCAGATGTCCCGCCGCCTTTTCCGCCTCGTCTTCCTGCTGGCCGGTGCCGCAATGGTGGCGGCCATCCTCCGCCGCCGCAGCACCGCCGCCGCCCCCCTGCCCTTCCTGGCCGAGCGTCCCGCTCCGGTCACCCCCGATCCCGCGCCCGTCGCGCCGGCGGCCCCCGTCGTCGTGGCCGAGCCCGTCGTCGTGGCGGAGCCCGTCGTCGTGGCGGAGCCCGTCGCTGCCGAGCCCGTCGTTGCGGAGCCCGTCGTTGAGGCCGAGCCCATCGTCGCCGAGCAGCCCGTGTTCGAGCCGATCGTCGGCGAGCCCGTCATTGAGGCCGAGCCCGTCATTGAGGCCGAGCCCGTCGTCGCCGAGCAGCCTGTGTTCGAGCCCGTCGCCGCGGAGCCGGTCATTGAGGCCGAGCCCGTCTTCGTGGCCGAGCCCGTCGCGGCCGAGCCCGTCTTCGTGGCCGCCGAGCCCGTCGTTGCCGCCGAGCCGGTCGTTGCGGCCAAGCCCATGGTTGCCGAGCCGGTCATCGAGGCCGGACCCGTCGTGGCCGAGCCCCCGGTCGCCGAGCCCGTCGTCGCGGAGCAGCCCGCATTCGTGCCTGTCGCCGTCGAGCCGGTCGTTGCGGCCGAGCCCGTCGCCGCCGAGCCGACCCTCGAGGCCGAGCCCGCCCCCGCCGAGCAGTCCGCCTACGCGCCGCAGTACGACGCGCCCGCGGAGCTGGTCCAGGCCGAGGTCGCTCCCGCGGCCCCGGAGCAGGCGCCGCCGTTCGTCGCCGACGTGCAGGAGCAGGCACCGGCCGAAGAGGCGCCCGCGACGTGGTCCGCCCCCGTGACGGACACCTGGTCCGGAAGGCCGATCGGCTCCTAGCAATCGAGCGGAGCGCCGCCTACGCGGCGGCGCTCCACAGCTCGCCCCCCAGCACCCGCCGCGGGTGCACGCGCCACTCCACGGCGAGCCGCCAGAGCTCCGCCGCCGTGCACGGCCCCGGCAGGTCGCAGACGGCCGCCACCTCGGCGGTCGCCAGCGCGCCGAAGCGAGCAAGCGCCCCGAGCGGATCGGGCGGCGCCGGCTCGAGCGGCTGCGCGCCCGCGGCGATGACGGCGGCGCGCCAGGACTCGTAGGGCGCCACGCCATACACGGCGTGCAGCAGGCCCCCCTCGTCACGGAACTCGATCGAGGGCACCCGCACGCGGTCACGGCCCGGCTCGTGGTGCTGCGGATCGATCGCACGGGCGGCCTCGATCTGCGCGGCGAACCCCTCGATCACCGCGCTGGAGCCAAACGCGAGGCGCATGCGCTCGAGGTCCAGCCCGCCCGTCTCGCGCGCCGCGTCGAGCAGTGCGTCGGGCGAGTCCATCGGCCGGCACTCGAGCAGGATCGCCTCGCGCAGCCGCCGCAGGTAGGGCCCCGGGTCGCCCTGCTCGGCCGCGGCTGTCACCGCGATCCCAGCCGGATGGGTGGACCGCGGCGGATCGCGCAGGAACACACGCGGGTCGGCCGGCATCCCGGTCGCCTCGGCCGCGTCGAGCGCCGCCAGCGCCAGCGCGAGGGCGCGGCCGGGCTCGTGCAGGTTTGCCTCCAGGCCCACGACGGCGAAGGTCAACCTGACCTGGGCGCCGAACTCGGCCTCCAGGCGCCGCAGCTGCGGCTCCGTCCCCCAAGACCATGGGCAGAAGGGATCCGTGAAGTACGTGGCCGAAACGGCGCCCACGTAGTCCACAATACGTTCGAACTCACATGAGCACGCTCGTCGGCATGCAGCTCAACGGTCGCTATCGGCTGGACGCCCAGATCGGGTCCGGCGGCATGTCGACGGTCTATCGCGCCTTCGATGCGGTGCTCGAGCGCCGTGTGGCGATCAAGCTGCTCCACGGCGACTTCGTGACCGACTCCGACCAGCTCGAGCGCTTCCGCCGCGAGGCCCGCTCGGTCGCCCAGCTCTCGCACCCGCACATCGTCGGCGTCATCGACGCGGGCGAGGAGGAGGGGCAGCCGTTCATCGTCTTCGAGTACGTCGAGGGCGAGACGCTCAAGCAGCGCATCCGCCGCCTGGGGCGCCTCCCGGTCGACGAGGCGATTGCCTACGCGATCGAGGTCGCCCGCGCGCTCGGCGCCGCGCACGCGCGCAACATCGTCCACCGCGACGTCAAGCCCCAGAACGTGCTCGTCGACGAGGAGGGCTCGGGCAAGGTCACCGACTTCGGCATCGCCCGCTCGCTGGACGAGGAGGGCCTGACCGCCGAGGGCCGGGTCCTCGGGACCACGGACTACGTCTCGCCCGAGCAGGCGCTCGGCCACGACGTCAACGGCCAATCCGACATCTACTCGCTCGGCATCGTGCTGTTCGAGATGCTCACGGGCGACGTCCCCTTCCACGGCGAGAACCAGGTCGCGGTCGCCATGAAGCACGTCCGCGAGGACCTCCCCGACGTCCAGATGCGCCGCCCGGAGGTCTCGGCGAGCCTTGCCGCGGTGCTCGACCGGATGACCGACAAGGACCTTGCGCGGCGCTATCCCGACGCCCATACGCTGGTCGCCGACCTCGAGGACGCGCTGGCGATCGAGGCCAAGCGCTCGGGGAAGTCCACCGGCGAGGCCACGGCAGTGCTCGCCACGCTGCCACCCGGCGCCAAGCGCCGGCTGCCCCTGCGGATGCGCCGCCGGGTGCCGCTGCTCGCGATCGTGGCCGTGCTGCTGGTCGGCGCCGCCGCGGCCGCCTACCTGCTCATCCAGGCGCGCGACCACACCCAGCGGGGGGTCGGGCCCGGCAAGGCGACGCCGCCGGCCGGAACCCGGGTCGTCTCGGTCAAGCGCTCCTCGGCCCAGGACTTCGATCCGCTGGGCAACGACGGCGAGCACGCCGACGAGGCCCGGTTCGCGATCGACCGCGACCCCGGCACGAACTGGTCCACCGAGAGCTACCGCGGCGGCGGCCTGAACGGCAAGGCGGGCGTCGGCCTCTACGTCGACGCCGCCCCCGGCGTCGCGGCGACCTCGGTGGAGATCGACACCCCCAAACCCGGGTGGACCGCCGAGCTGTGGGTAGCTCCGGACGGCGCCGCGCCCAAGGGCGCGCCGCCCAAGGGCTGGACCAAGGTCGGCGGCGGCACCGTGCGGCGGCGCCAGCAGCGCTTCACCCTGCGCACCGAGGCCAAGGCCTACCGCTACTACCTGGTCTGGATCACGAAGCTGCCGCCGGCCGAGCAGAACGTCCAGATCGCGGACGTCGCCCTGTTCGCGAAGCAGGCGCGCTAGTGGCTCGGCCGTAAGTTCTGTGCATAACCCGACGTAGTCCGGGTCGTGTCTGCTGGTGAACGGCATCTGGAAGCATGCTGGTGGCACGTGACCGGATGCCGGGTGCCAGCAGACGCGGGCCGGGCCAGTCGGAATGCTCAGAACTTGCGGACGGGTCCACTAGAAGGCGTGGCCCGAGCGCTCCGCCCGGAAGCGCTCCAAGCCGAAGCCCAGCAGGCGGTTGCAGAGCTCGGAGAAGCCCACGCCCGAGGCCTCCCACAGCTTCGCGAACACGCTCTGGGGGGTGAAGCCCGGCAGCGTGTTGAGCTCGTTGACCAGCACCGTCTCGCCCTCGACGAAGAAGTCTACCCGCGCCAGCCCCGCGCACCCGACGCGCGCAAAGGTCTCGCGCGCCAGCCGGCGCACCTCCTCGCGCGTCTCCTGCGCGATCCGTGCCGGCACCACGAGGCGCATCGCGCCGGGCGTGTACTTGGCCTCGTAGTCGTACCAGTCGGCTCCCACCAGCTCGATCTCCCCCGGCTGGGAGGCCTCGGGCTCGCGGTAGCCCATGACCGAGCACTCGACCTCCATCCCCGGCGAGAACGCCTCGACGATCACGAGCCCGTCGTGCGCGAACGCCTGCTCGAGCGCCTGCGGCAGCTCGGCGGCCGCGCTGGCCTTGACGATCCCGACCGATGACCCGAGGCGCGCGGGCTTGACGAACACCGGCAGCCCGAGGCCGGCGAGCTCGGCCTCCACGGCGCCCGGGTCCGCGCGCCAGCGCTCCTCGCGCACCGCGGCGTAGGCCACCTGCGGCACCGCGGCGGCGGCGAGCACCTCCTTGAAGACGATCTTGTCCATGCACAGCGACGAGGCGAGCACGCCCGCGCCGACGTAGGGCACGTCGAGCAGCTCGAGCAGACCCTGGACGGTCCCGTCCTCGCCGAATGGGCCGTGGAGGACCGGGAACACCGCGTCGGCGCCCAGCAGGCCGCCCCCGGGGTGCAGCACGACCGGCTCGCCGTCCTCGAGGCGCCATCCGCCGTCGCGCTCGAGCCGCACCGCCACGACCTCATGCCCGGCCTCGCGCAGGCCCTGCCCCACCGCTGCGGCGGAGTTCAGCGACACCTCGTGCTCGGAGGACCGCCCCCCGGCCAGCACGGCGACACGCATCAGGGCGTGGGCGAGGGGGTCGGCGTCGGGGTCGGGGTGGCGCCCGCGTCGGGGTTGGCGGGGTCGAAGCGCCCCACGGTGAGGATGACCTTCGCGCCCTTCTTGCGCTTCTGCCCGGCCTTCGGGTTCTGCTCGAGCACCCTGGAGTCCTGGTCGAGCGAGCCGACCTTCTTAGAGCGCTGGCGCACCTTGAAGCCCGCGTCCTCGAGCGTGGAGATCGCGTCGTTGACGTCCTTGTCGGCGACGTCGGGCACGGCCACCATGGCGGCAGCGGGCGGCTTCTTGGCGACGACGAGGTTGACTGTGGTGTCGCGGTCGCGCTTGCTGCCCGCGGGCGGATCCTGCGTGAGCACGGTGCCGGGGGCCGTGCTCGCGTCCTCGCGCTCGCTGACCGAGGCCTGCAGACTCGCGTCCTCGACCGCCTTCTCGGCGTCGGCGCGCGGCTTGCCGACCACGTCGGGCACCGTCGCCTGCTGCGATCCGCGCGAGACCACCATCGTGACCGTGCTGCCGCGCTCCAGGCGGGAGCGCTGGGGCGGGGAGGTCTCGAGCACCTGGCCGGTCGGCAGCGCGTCGGAGAAGTCCCGCCGTACGTCGACCTTGAAGCCCGCCGACTCCAGCCGGCGCCGGGCCTGGGCCTGCGGGGACCCGCGCACGAACGGGATGGTGACCTCGCCGGGCCCGCTGGAGACGATGATGCTGACCGTGGAGCCCTTCTTGGCACGCTCGCGCGGCTGCGGGCGCTGAGTGGCCACGCGGTCGGCCTTCACCGAGTCCGACCGCACGTTCTCCACGTTGACCTCGAAGCCACGGTTCTGGAGGATCTGCGCGGCCGTGGCGGACTTGCGCCCCACCACGTCGGGCACCTCGACCTTCTTGGGTGCGAGCTGCAGATAGCCGACGTAGGCGAGCCCGGCGAGGGCCAGCAGCGCGAGCAGCGCCCACAGCCAGCGCAGGTTGCGGCGATCGGCCGCCTCGAGCTCCTCCACCGCCGCGGGGTAGGCCCCCGCCAGCGGGACCACGCGGGTCTCGTCGACCGGCCCCGGCGGCAGCTCGCGGGCATGCTCGAGCGCCGCGATGAACTCGTTCGCGTCGGCGAAGCGGTTCGCGGGGTCCTTGGCCAGCGACCGCATGACGATGTCCTCGAGCTCCGGGGCGATGTCCGGGTTGAGGCGCCGCGGGGGCACCGGCTCTTCGGAGACCTGCTTGAGCGCGATCGTCACGGCGGACTCCGCGTCGAAGGGCACGCGGCCCGTCAGCAGCTCGTAGAGGACGATCCCGATCGAGTAGAGGTCCGAGCGCGCGTCAACCGGGTGGCCCTGGGCCTGCTCGGGCGAGAGGTACTGCGCCGTGCCCATGATCGAGCCGGTCTCGGTCATGTCCGAGGCGCCGGCGCGCGCGATCCCGAAGTCGGTGACCTTGGCGCGGTCCTCGTCGTCGACGATCACGTTGTGGGGCTTGATGTCGCGGTGCACGATCCCGCGCTTGTGGGCGAAGCGCGCCGCCCTGAGGATCTGGAGCACCAGGTCGACCGCGCGCCCCTGCTCGAGCGCGCCCTCGGTGCGGACGATCTGCTTGAGCGACCGCCCCTCCAGGTACTCCATCGCGATGTAGTAGGTGCCGTCGAACTCGCCGCGGTCATAGACCGACACGACGTGGGGATGCTGCAGGCCGGCGGCGCTCGAGGCCTCGCGGCGGAAGCGCTCGACGAAGTCCTCGTCCTCGGCGAAGCGCCGGTAGAGCAGCTTGAGCGCGACCCGGCGGCCCAGCTGGAGGTCCTCGGCGCAGTACACGTCGGCCATGCCGCCCGACCCGATGCGGTTGAGCACCTTGTAGCGCTCGTCGATGATCGTGTCGCGGGCGATCCCCTGCACGCTCATCCGCGCAGCGCCTCCAGCACCTTCTTGGCGATCGGCGCCGCGACGATCCCGCCCTGGCCGCCCTGCACGCGCTCGACGACGACGGCGACCGCGAAGTCGTTGGTGAAGCCGATGAACCAGGGGTCGTTGATGCCCCGCTTGATGTCGATCTCCGCGGTGCCGGTCTTGCCCGCGAGCTGTACGCCCTGCAGCGCCGCGGCGGTCCCGGTGCCCTCCTTGACGACGTTGCGCATCATCCCCGTGAGGTCGCGCGCCGCCTGGGTGGAGATGACCCGGCCGGCCTCCTCGGGCGCGATCTCGTCCTGGGTGCGCCCGTCGGGGTCGATGACCTTGTCGGTGATGTGGGGCTTCATCCGCACGCCGCCGTTGGCGATCGTCGCGGCGACCATCGCCATCTGCAGGGGCGTCACGAGCAGCTTGTCCTGCCCGATGGCCATGCGCCCGACGTCGATCTTGCTCGACCCGGGCGAGAGCAGCTTGCCGTTCAGGCGTTCGCCGCTGCCCGCGACCTGGTCGGCGGGCAGGTCGACCTCGGGCGGGGAGTAGAAGCCGAACTTCTTCATGTAGTCGCCCATGCGCTGCTTGCCGAGCTTCTCGCCGACCTCCGCCCAGACCGTGTTGACGGACTTGGTCAGCGCGGTCGTGAGGTCGATGTCGCCGAAGTCCTCACCGGAGAAGTTGTTCAGCGGCACGCCGGAGATCTTCTTGCCGTTCTTGCCGCTGACCAGGGAGTCGGGGCGGTAGCGCCCGCTGTCGAGCGCCGCCGCCGCCGTGACCGCCTTCATCGTCGAACCGGGCGGATAGCCCGACTGCGTGGCGCGGTTGACGATCGGCGAGTTGGTCTCGTCGGTCGAGAGCTTCTTGAACGTCGCGCCGTTGTCGAGCCCGTTGGGGTCATACGATGGCAGGGAGGCCATCACCAGGATGCCCCCGGTGGACGGGTTCAGCGCGACCACCGCGCCCTTGCGGCCGGCGAGGGCCGCCACGGCGGCGCGCTGCGCCTTGGCGTTGAGCGTCGTGCGCACGTTGTCGCCGACGTTGCGGCGCCCGAACAGCGAGTCGACCGCGCCGACGAGCTCCGTGCGCCGCCCGGTCAGCGCATCGTTGCGGAACTGCTCGAGCCCGGAGCGCCCGATGCTCGTGTAGGAGTAGCCGATCGAGTGGGCGAAGAGGTCGTTGGTCGGGTAGCGGCGGCCGAAGCGCTTGCCCCCGATCGGCACGCTGCGCGCCAGCACCTGGTTGTCGGCCGAGCGGATGGTGCCGCGCCGGATGCGCTCCTCCTGCAGCAGCGAGCGGCGGTTGGCGGTGTTCTCGCGCAGCCCGGTGGCGCCGAACACGCTCCACCACGAGGTCGCGAACACGAGGATCCCGAACAGCAGGGCGATCAGCCCGTAGAGGCGGATGATCGGCGTGTTCACCGCAGGCTCGCCGGGCGCCGCGCGCGGTCGGAGACGAGCAGCAGCAGGGCCAGCAGCACGAAGTTGGCCACGATCGAGGAGCCGCCGTAGGACACGAACGGGAGCGTCACGCCGGTCAGCGGGATCACCTTGGTCACGCCGCCCACGATCACGAACACCTGCAGGGCGAGGACCGCGGTCAGCCCGGTGGCCAGCAGCTTGGAGAAGGAGTCCGGCGCGATCATGGCCACCTTGAGCCCGCGCTGGACGAACAGCAGATAGACCAGCAACAGCCCGCAGGCGCCCGCCAGGCCGAGCTCGTTGACGATCACCGCGTAAATGAGGTCCGTGTCGGCCGCGGGCAAGAGTGGTGTGCCGTTGACCTCCAGCAGGGCCGAGCCGAACCCGGTGCCGAACACCCCCCCGTCGGCCTGGGCGAACAGCGACTGCGCGAGCTGGTAGCCCTGGTGGTCGACGACGCCGGGCGCGAAGGGGTTGTTGCGGATCGCGATGCGGTCCTGGACGTGGCCCACCGTCGTCGCGAAGAACCAGGCCCCGAGCGAGAACATGGCCATGCCGATCACCACGAAGGACAGGCGGTTGGTCGCCACGTAGAGCAGGGCCAGAAAGGCGCCGAAGTACATGACCGAGGAGCCCAGGTCACGGATGAAGACGAGCATCACCATCGCCAGGCCCCAGACCACCAGCACGGGCCCGAAATGCTTGAGCGGGGGCAACGTGACCCCGAGCACGCGCCGCGCCCCCTGGACCAGCACCTGGCGAGTGTCGCGCAGGTAGGCGGCGAGGAAGATGACGATCGCGAGCTTCCCGAACTCCGCGGGCTGGAAGGAGACCGGGCCGACGCCGATCCCGAGGTAGGCGCCGTTGACCTGCTGGCCGATCCCCGGCAGGCGCGGGGCGAGCAGCAGCGCCAGGCCGGCGAAGGCGATCGTGTAGCGATATCGCTCGAGCACCCGGAAGTCGCGCAGGAAGACGATCGTGAGCGTGAACAGCGCGAGCCCGACCAGGAACCACACGGCCTGCTGGCGCGCCTTGACGTCGTCGAGGCGGTAGATCACGACCAGGCCGAAGCAGGCGAGCACCGATGCCAGTGGCAGCAGGTAGGGATCGGCGTAGGGCAGCGTGAAGCGCACGACGAGGTGCGTGCCGACGCACAGGCCCAGGAAGATCGCCCCGTAGGTCAGCGAGACGTCCGAGAGCTGCGCGGACTGCTGGATGAAGATGGCGGCGAAGCCCGCGCTCACCAGCAGCGAGGCCGGTATCAGCGCGAGCAGCTCGCGGTTGCGGGCGCTCATGGGCTACTGGTCGAGCTGGCCGCGCTCGAGCGCGTTCACCAGGTTCTCCGCGTCGTCGCGGGACCGGAGCTTGTGGTCGGTGAAGGTCTTGCGCCGCGCGGGGGCGACCTCGCTCAGCGTCGCCCCGGAGCTGAAGTAGTGCTCGTAGAGCCGGATCCCGAGCGGCAGGTCGTAGGGCAGCCCGCGGAAGATCGTGATCGTGCGGGCGTCCCGGGTGTCCGTGCCGACGAAGTACACGGCCCGGGTCGCGATCCAGCCGCCGATGAGGATCGCAGCGACGAGGAAGAGAACGAGCAGGGCGCCGGTCGGGATGCGGCGGCGGCGCGCGCGCTTCTCGCGCGGAGCAGTTGCCCCGGGTAGGGGCGCGGTGCGCTTCGGGAGGGTCTCCGCGGGGGCGGGAGCGGCCTCCGCCGCGGCCTCGGGCTCGGCCCTGGAGCGGGGCCGGATCGCCGACAGCGCCACGGTGCCGCTGGCCCGGTAGTCGGCCTCGACCGCGTCGTTGACCTCGTCGGCCTGCAGCGCGTCGGTGCCCGCGCGGGTCGGGGCCTCGTCGCGCGTGATGCCCTGGCGCGGCTCGGCGACCGCGTCGCCCGCGAACGTCTCGTACTCCGAGGTCTCGGGCTCCTCCGCTGCGGCGGGCTTCTCGGCCTCGCCGGAGCTCGCGCCCCGGCGCGCCTCGACCTCCTCGATGCGGAAGAGGATCACCGTGATGTTGTCGCGACCGCCGGCCGCGTTGGCGGCGTCGATCAGGCGCTTGCCGAGGACCTCGAGCGAGTCGGAGTCCTCGAACAGCGGCTTCAGCTTGGGCTCGTGCACCATCGAGGTCAGGCCGTCGGAGCAGAGCATGAACACGTCGCCCGGCTTGGCCGCGAAGATGTCGACGTCGACCAGGACGTTGGCCTCGGGCCCCAGGGCGCGCGTGATCACCGAGCGCTGCGGGTGCACCTCGGCCTGCTCCTCGGTCAGCTTGCCGCGGGCGACCAGCTCCCCGACCAGCGAGTGGTCGACGGTGAGGCGGATCAGGTCGCCGTCGCGCAGCAGGTAGGCGCGCGAGTCCCCGACGTGGGCGATGATCACCTCGTCCTCGGCGACGTAGGCGACGGTCACGGTGGTCCCCATCCCTGCGTGGGTCTCGTCGGAGCGCGAGAGCGAGTTGATGCGCTGGTTGGCGCCCTCGATGACCTCGACGAGCGCCTCGGCGGGGTTCTCCCCGCGCAGCTCGTCGTCGAAGGAGCGGACCGCCATCTCGGAGGCGACCTCGCCGGCCTGCGCCCCGCCCATGCCGTCCGCGACCACGAACAGCGGCGCGCGCACGAAGAAGTTGTCCTCGTTGCCCTGCCGCTGACGGCCGACGTCGGAGGCGTACCACTGATCTGCGATTCGCAACATGTCTGGCTCAGCGCTCGAAGGTGAACTCGGAGTCGCCGATGCGGATCTTGTCCCCTACGTGCAGGGGCTGAGGCCCCCGCAGCGGCTCCCCGTTGAGATACGTCCCGTTGGTCGAGCCTAGATCCTCGAGCACGACCACGTCGCCCTGGGGCAGCAGGCGCGCGTGCGAAGAGGACGCGAAGGAGTCCTCGAGGCGGATGTCGGAGTCCTCCGAACGCCCCAGCACGGCGCCGTCTGAGAGGTCATAGGCAACGCCGTCGCGCAGCCCGGCCGCGGTCTCCACGCGCAGCCTCGGCGCGCCGAGCGCCCCGTCGCCGCCGAGGCCGGCCGCGGCCACGTGCATCCCGGTGGCGTCCTCCATGTCGTGGCCGGCGGCACCCGCGTCGGCGACCCCCGCGCTGCCTCGGAGGTCGCGCAGCGCCGAGCGGGCCATCCAGAGCAGGAACAGGTAGAGCACGGCGAGGAAGCCGAACTTGAGCGCGACGGCGATCGGGTCGAGCGTCACGCGCCCTCCAGCTCGAAGACGATCTTCGAGGTCCCGAGGACGATCGTGTCCCCGTTCTTGAGCGACTGCGCCCCGTCGATGCGGCGCCCGTTGACCTTCACCCCATTGGTCGAGCCGAGGTCGCGCACCGTCCAGGAGGCTCCCGAGGGCCGGATCTCGGCGTGCTGGCGCGACACGTTGGCGTCGTCGACCTGGATGTCGGCCTCGCGCGAGCGCCCGAGCACCGCGCCCTGCGTGGAGATCGGGTTGACGCGGCCGTCGATGCGCAGGCGCGCGCCGCGGCGCCGCGGATCGGGCTCGCGCAGCGGCTCGGAGAGGCGCTCGGAGGTCGAGTAGACCATCGTGTGGCCCTCGTCGCCCTGGCTCGGGGCCTCGGACTCGTCCTCCTCCGCGGAGCGCACGAGTCGCGCCTGGATGCCGAACTCGCCGAGCCGCAGGTCCCCGTCGGTCTTGAACTCGACGGTCGGGCGCGTAAGCAGGGCGATGCGCTCCCGGCGGGCGTGCTCGAGCAGGTAGCCCGACAGCTCGCGGCGAAGCTCTGACTCGTAGCCCTCGAACTGCTCGCGGTCCTGCAGCGAGAGCCAGACGGCGTATTCGTTGGGCGCATAGGTGCGCGAGAGCGACGTGACCTTGTGCTCGTCCATCTCCCGCGCGAGCTTGCGGGCGATCTCCACCGGGCGCACCTCGGACTTGAACGCGCGCGAGAACGTCCCCTCCACGAGGCCGGCGAGCTTTGACTCGAGATTGCGAAGCACGCTCATGCGTGGCTAGGAGTAAACCGACTCCTGGCCGTCGCGAAACCCGCCGGTCCATTCGAGCGCGACGGCGAGGGCCCCGCAGGCGATCGCGCCGGCCACCAGCCCGCGCGGCACCGAGCCCGCCACAGCCTGGCCCACCGACGCCGTGGCGCCCGCCAGACCGGCGGCCCAGGCGGTCGCCGCCACGAGGTCGGCGCTGAGCGCGCGGCCGCGCACGATCCACGGCAGCACGAGGGCTCCGGCACCCCAGACCAGGGCCTGCAGCGGAGCTCCGGAGGACACCAGCGGGGCGATCACGTCGCTCGCGGCGAGCCCCGGCGCGCCGTCCCAGCCGGCCCGCGGCGGGGTGTGCGCGGCGGCGCCGAAGAGCAGCGTATGACCGAGCAGCGGCTCGGCGAGCAACAGCCACCAGAGGCCGGCGATCCCGAGCGCGGCGCGCACGTGCGCGCGGTCCGCGCGGCCGGCCAGCGCCGGGAACGCGCCGGCGAGGCCGAGCAGGCCGAGCAGCGGTGCGGCGGCCGGGAGCGACCAGGTGAGGCTGGCCGTGCGCAGCAGCAGCGGCGGCGCGAGGACGGCCAGCAGCACGACCAGGGCGGCGCCGGGACGTGGGTCGGCGGTCAGCATCAGCGCGAGCACGGTCCCGAGCGCGACCACGATCCACCCGCGGTTGGGCAGCACGGCGACCACCAGGCCCCCGAACACGCCCGCGACGAGCGCCGGCAGCGGCGGCTGCGGGAGCAGCCCGGCGAGGGCGACGGCGACCAGGACGCCGGCGGCGGCTCCGGCCGCGAGCCGCGGCACCCCGCGCGGCAGCGGGCGGGCACGCTCGAGCGGGTGCGGGGCCACGGTGCCCCCGTCGTCGGAGAGCACGGGCAGCGCCTCGGCGAGCTCGTCGGCGAGCTCGAGCAGGCTTCCGCGCTCGTCGGGCTTGGGCCGCAGGCAGCGGTCCAGGGCCGTGCAGAGCTCGGGTGGCAGATCGCGGCGCGTCCTGCCCAGCGCGGGCAGGACGGTCCCCACGCGCCGCGCCGTGGCGGCCGGGCTGCCGGCTCGCACGGGGTTGACGCCCGCCAGTGCCTCGTAGAGGACCAGCCCCAGCGCATAGAGGTCGACACGCTCGTCGATCGGCTCCCCCGCCGCCTGCTCGGGCGCCATGTAGGCCAGCGTCCCCACGATGTCGCCGGTCCGGGTCAGCGGCTCGTCGCCCGCGAGGTGCGCCACGCCGAAGTCGGTCAGCTTCGCCGCCCCGTAGGGCGAGCGCGGGCGCTCGGGCACCATCACGTTCTGCGGCTTGACGTCGCGGTGGATGACGCCGCGCTCGTGCGCGTGGGCCAGCGCGTCGGCGAGCGCCAGGCCGATGCGGACGACGTCCCGATCAGACAGCGCGCCGTCGGCTTCGAGCTTGGCCAGCGTGTCGCCGCGCACCAGCTCGGAGACCAGGAAGCGCGAGCCGTCCTCCTCGCCGGCGTCGAACACGGCCACGATCCCGGGGTGGTCGAGCCTCGCCACGGCGTGGGCCTCGCGCCGCGCGCGGTCGTCGGCGCGGCCGTCGGCGGGGATGGCCTTGACGGCGACCTGGCGGTTCAGGCGTTCGTCGTGGGCCTCGTAGACCGTGCCGAAGCCACCCGCGCCCAGCCGCGGCCCAAGGCGGTAGCGGCCCATCGCCAGTCCCGGGTCGACCGGCGCGGTGAGCTCTTCGGTGGCCTGCATCCCGAGCCGTCCATTCGGCGGGCGACGCGCGGAACCTCTCTGCGCGGGCCCCCTGCCGCCGCACTTGCAGGCATACTGCACGCCTTGTCCTTCTTCGACGAGGACGACGAGCCCCGCAGGAGGCCCAGGCCTCGCCGCACGGCCCCGGCGGGCGCTGCCGCGTCCGATCAGCAAACCGTCCGTCTTCGCCAGGCTGCCCTGGCCGGCGGGTTCCTGCTCCTCCTGCTGGTGGTGGTCCTCGGCGTGCGCAGCTGCGCCTCCTCGCAGAAGGAGAGCGCGCTCAAGGACTACAACCGCGAGGTCGGCTCGATCGTGCGCGAGTCAGACACCCAGGTCGGTCAGCCCTTCTTCCAGCTGCTCGGCCGGGCCGGCGACGAGTCCCCGCAGAACCTGCAGACCAACATCTCCGGCTACCGCGTCCAGGCCGAGGCCCAGCTCCACCAGGCGCAGGCGCTCTCGGTTCCCGACGAGATGGTCAAGGCGCACCGCTCGCTGCTGATCGCGCTGGAGTTCCGGCGCGACGGGCTCGCCGTGATCGCGCAGCGCATCCGCACCGCGCTCGGCGACCAGGGCGGGGCGGCCGACGCGGCGATCGCCCAGATTTCGGCCCAGATGCAGGAGTTCCTGGCCTCGGACGTGATCTATCAGGCGCGCGTGGCGCCGCTCATCCGGCGCACCCTCGCCGCCAAGAAGCTCACCGGCCAGCGCGTCGCGGCCTCGCGCTTCCTGCCCGCCATCGAGTGGATCAGCGGGACGTTCGTAGCCGGCAAGCTCGGCCAGCAGGGGCCCGGCGGGGCCACGACCAAGCCGGGGACGCCGGCGCCCGGCCTCCACGGCACCGGCCTGGAGTCCGTCACGGTCGGGACCACCAAGCTCAGCGCCGACGCGCCCAACCGTCTTCCCGCCGCAGCCGACACCACGTTCGTCGTTCGCTTCACCAACCAGGGCGACAACGACGAGCTCGGAGTCCGCGTCGTGCTGCGCATCGAGGGCGGGCCGAAGCCCATCCGCGTGGCCCGGACCGTCGACACCGTGGCCAAGGGCCAGACGGCCGAGGCCTCGCTCGCGCTGACCCAGAAGCCCCCGACCGGGGTGGCGGTCACCGTCACCGCCGAGGTCGCCAAGGTCCCCGGGGAGCTAAAGATCGACAACAACAAGGCGTCCTACGACGTGCTGTTCACGGGCTAGGTGCCCCGCGGTGAACGACCTCACCGATCCGGCGGGCATCGCGGCGCTTGCCGCGGGCGCAGTCGCGCTGCTGGCGCTGGGGCTCGGCGTCGTCCTCTCGATGCGCCTGCGCCGCATGCGAGCGGCCCAGCGCGCCGTGCTCGGCCAGCAGGGCGCGACTGACCTGGTGGGGCACGCTGCCGAGCTGCAGGCGGCCTTCCTGGCCCTGCACGACCGCGTCGAGGAGGTCGCGGTCCGCGTCGACGAACGCATGACGACGGCCGAGCAGCGCCTCGACGGGGCGATCGCCTACCGGTCGCTGGTCCGCTACGACGCCTACGGCGAGCTGACCGGCAACCAGTCGACGACGATCGCGCTGCTGGACGCCGAGCGCAACGGGGTGGTGCTCTCCTCGATCGTGCGGCGCGAGACCGCGCGGCTCTACTGTAAGCAGGTCCAGGACGCCAAGGGCTCCCAGCTCGAGCTCTCCCCGGAGGAGGACGAGGCCGTGCGCCGCGCGGTCGCGGGCGAGCGGGAGTCGATCACGCTGACGGGATGAGGGTCGCGTTCCTCGGCCCGGCCGGGACCTTCAGCCAGGAGGCGATGTGGACCGCACCGGGGAGCGAGAGCTTTGAGCCCGTGCCCGAGCCGACGCTGCACGAGACCGTGATGGCGGTCCAGGAGGGGCGCGCCGAGCGCGCACTGGTGCCGATCGAGAACTCGCTCGAGGGCTCGGTCGACGTGACGCTCGACACGCTCGCGCTCGAGGCCGGCGACGTGGCGATCGTCGGCGAGCTGGTGCACCCGGTCCGCCACTGCCTCGTCGCCGCGGCGCCGATCGACCTCGGCACCATCACCACGGTGCTGTCGCACCCTCAGGCGAGCGGCCAGTGCGCCCGCTTCCTGCGGACCGAGCTTCCCGGCGCGACCGTCGTCCCAGCCGCCTCGACCGCCGATGCGGTGCGCGCGCTGACCGAGCGCGGCCACCCGGATGGCAAGTGGGCGGCGCTCGGCACCCGCCTGGCCGCGCAGCTCTACGGCTGCAGCGTGCTGGTCGACGGAGTCGAGGACGTCGCCGGCAACCAGACCCGCTTCGTCTGGCTGGCGCGAGCCGGCGAGCAGCCTCCCGAGCCCGCGCCCACGGGCGCCTGGAAGACCGCGCTCGTGTTCTGGGGCCTCGGCGACGAGGCGCCCGGCTGGCTGGTCGCCTGCCTCGCCGAGTTCGCCTCGCGCGGCGTGAACCTCAGCCGTATCGAGTCGCGCCCGCTCAGGGAGCGGCTGGGGCACTACATGTTCTTCGTGGACCTCGAGGGCCGCGCGGAGGTTGGCCCGGTCGCCGAGGCGGTCGCCGCGCTGCGCGCCCACGCGGACTCGGTGCGCGTGCTCGGGAGCTTCCCGGCCGCGGGCTGACGGCGTCGGCGGCGCTGCGGGCTGGGATACACTGCGCCGGGGATGGCCACCGCCGTACCACCAGGCCCATTGGGGTCCGTGCCGCTCGAGGACCACCATCGGCACGGACACGATTCCGACGGCCCCGGCCGTTGGTCAGGTGGTCGGGTGCTGGTGCTCAACGCCACCTTCGAGCCCATAAACGTGTGCACGGTGCGCCGGGCCACCGTCCTGCTGCTCAAGGAGAAGGCCGAGGTCATCGAGATCGGGGCCCAGACCCTGCACTGGGCGACGGGCTCGCTGCCCAAGCCGGTCGTCATCCGGCTCGTGACCTACGTGCGGATCCCGCGCGATACGCACAAGCGCAAGATCACCCGCCGGGCGGTGTTCGCCCGCGACGGCTGGGCCTGCCAGTACTGCGGCGCGCGCACGAGCCTGACCGTCGACCACGTCATCCCGCGCTCCAAGGGCGGCGGCTCGAGCTGGGAGAACATCGTCGCTTCCTGCGCTCCCTGCAACCGCCGCAAGGGCGACCGCCTCCCTCACCAGGTCGACATGCACCCGCGGGTCAAGCCGCGGATGCCGAGCCCTCACATCTTCATCCAGCTCGCGTCGCCGACGATCCCGGCGACCTGGCGCCAGTACCTCCTGCACGAGGCGGCTTAACGACGTAGGGCCCCCTCGACCGGGGGCCCTACGCGTACTTACTGCTGGACTTTTTCAGCCGACGTCCGCTGGTCTCAGTGGCCGGGGGGACGAACTCCGGCACGGACGGCGGCGGCGCCTCGGTGTGGATTCCGCCAGTTCGCGGGGGTCCAGCACCGGCTGGAACTAGCGGCCGGGCACCTCCAGGGTCCCGCAATGACTGTCACTCAACTTCGGACCACCCCCTTTCTCTGGTGGGGGCAGAGTACCGAAACCGAAGGACGCGCATGCGTCAGGGCTCGAGGTCGTCCTCGGAGACCTCGGGCGGGGTGAGCGTGGCCGGATCCGTGGGGTCCGCCGGCCCGGCCTGGGCGACCTGGTCGGCGTCCGTGGCCTCGCTCGGCACGAGCTCCGGGTCGATGGTCTCGGCGCTCGCGGCGGTCGAGGCTTCGTCCTCCATGACCAGGGCGATCGCCGACACGCGGTCGTCCTCGCGGATGTTCATGAGGCGGAAGCCCTGCGCGTTGCGCCCGAGCGGGCGGAAGTCGCGCACGGCGATGCGCTGGACCATGCCGTTCTGAGAGATGAACACCAGCTGATGGTGCTCGCGGACGACCAGCGCGCCGGCGAGGCGGCCCTTCGCCTCGGTCTGCTGGATCGTCTTGACGCCCTTGGCGCCGCGGCTGGTCTTGCGGTAGTCCCCGACCAGCGTGCGCTTGCCGTAGCCGTTGTCGGTGACCACCAGGAGGTATTGGTCGTCGCGGGCGATGTCCATGGCGATCACCTCGACGTCGCCCGAGACGTGCATGCCGCGCACGCCGCTGGTGTCGCGCCCCATGGCGCGCGCGTCCGACTCGCGGAAGCGCACGGTCAGGCCGGCGCTCGAGACCATCAGCACCTCGTCGCCCTCGTCCACCCGCCGCACCGCCACGAGCTCGTCCTCGTCGCGGATGTTGATCGCGATGATGCCGTCGGCCTTGATCGGGGTGTTGTAGGCCTGGAACTTCGTCTTCTTCACCGTGCCGCACCTCGTCGCGAACACGAGGAAGTCGGACTCCGAGAAGTCGCGCGTGGCCAGCACGGACTGTACGCGCTCGCCCTCGCGCAGCGGCAGCACGTTGCCCAGGTAGCGGCCCTTGGAGGTGCGGCCGGCCTCGGGCAGCTCGTAGACCTTCGAGCGGTAGACCTTGCCGCGGTTGGTGAAGAACAGGAGGAAGTCGTGGGTCGAGCACACGAAGAGGTGCTCGATGTAGTCCTCGTCCTTCATGTCCATGCCCGTGACGCCGACGCCGCCGCGGCGCTGCATGCGGTAGGTGGCCAGGGGCAGCGACTTGATGTAGCCCGAGTGGGTGATCGCGATCACCATCTGCTGGTCGGCGATCAGATCCTCGATGTCGACGTCGTCCTCGGCGTGGGTGATCTCCGTGCGCCGCTCGTCGCCGTAGCGCTCGGCGATCTCGACGAGCTCCTCCTTGATCAGCCCGTAGACCTTGTCCTCGTCGCCGAGCAGCTCGCGCAGCTCGCGGATGCGCTCGACCAGGTCTGCGTGCTCGCGCTTGATCGCGTCGGCCTCGAGCGCGGTCAGCTGCTGCAGGCGCAGCTCGAGGATCGCCTGGGCCTGGATGTGGGTGAGCCCGAAGCGCTCGATCAGGCCCTCGCGGGCGGCGTCGCGGTCGCGCGAGCCGCGGATCAGCTCGATCACCTCGTCGAGGTGGTCGAGCGCGATCAGCAGACCCTCCAGGCGGTGCACGCGAGCCTCGAGCGTGCGCAGCTCGTGCTTGGAGCGGCGGACGATGACCTCGCGCTGGTGCTGGACGTAGTGCCGGATGACGTCCTTGAGCGGCAGCGTCTGGGGCACGTTGTCGACCAGCGCGACGGTGTTGACCCCGAAGGTCGCCTGCATCGGCGTGTGCTTGTAGAGCTTGTTGAGCACGACCTTGGGGATCGCGTCGCGCTTGAGCTCGATCACGATCCGCATGCCGTTGCGGTCCGACTCGTCGCGGAGGTCGGAGATCTCGGTGATCTTCTTGTCCTGGACGAGCTCGGCGATCTTCTTGATGACGCCGCCGTCGCCGCCCTTCTTCACGGCGTAGGGCAGCTCGGTGACGATGATCGCCTCTTT
>JBBRYA010000020.1:0-52686 GCA_038238015.1 Solirubrobacterales bacterium | reverse complement strand
TTGTCGCCCGCCGTCGACGTGACCTCGAAGACGCCGTCGCCGATCTCCAGCACGGACACGTCGAACGTGCCGCCGCCGAGGTCGAAGACGAGGATCGTCTGGTCGGACTCCTTGGCGAGGCCGTAGGCCAGCGACGCGGCGGTCGGCTCGTTGATGATGCGCTAGACGTCGAGGCCGGCGACCTTGCCGGCGTCCTTGGTCGCCTGGCGCTGATCGTCGTTGAAGTACGCGGGCACCGTGATGACCGCGCCGTCGACGGGCTCGCCCAGGTAGGCCTCGGCATCGGCCTTGAGCTTGCCGAGGATCATCGCGCTGATCTCGGGCGGCGAGAACTGCTTGCCGCCGGCGTCGACGCGGGCGTCGCCGTTGGGGCCGGAGACGACCTTGTAGGGGACGATCGACTCCTCCTCGTGCACCTCGGCCTCCTTGCGGCCCATGAAGCGCTTGATGGAGAAGACGGTGTTCTGAGGATTGGTGACCGCCTGCCGTTTGGCGACGGTGCCGACGAGACGCTCGGGCGGGGTGGACTGGGTGAAGGCGACGACGGAGGGGGTGGTGCGGCCGCCTTCGGCGTTCTCGATGACGGTCGGCTCGCCGCCCTCGAGGACGGCCATGCACGAATTCGTCGTGCCGAGATCGATGCCGATGGTCTTGGCCATGGTTCGTTCTCCTAGGTAGTGGTGCCGAAAGAAATCTCAGTGGGAAGGGCTGAGATATTAGCGGCTCCGGCCGAACGGGCACAGGCGCAGCAGAGCGCACTCGTCACAGGCCGGAGAGCGGGCGTGGCAGGTGCGGCGGCCGTGGCGCAGCAGGTTGACGTGCAGCTCGAGCTCCTCACCGCTCGGCGTGATCGCGAGCATGTCGTCGTGGAGCTCCTCGAACGGCGCCCCCGGGCGCAAGAGGCCGAGCCGCGTCCCGACGCGCGAGACGTGGGTGTCCACCGGGACGTCGGGCATCCCGAAGGCGAACAGCAGCACGCAGGCCGCCGTCTTGCGCCCGACCCCGGGGAGAGCGGTCAGCCGCTCGCGCGCCTCGCCCACCGGCAGCGCGGCGAGTTCGTCGAGCGATACCGGCTCCCCCAGCGCGCTCAGGATCGCCTGGATACGCACGGACTTCTGGCGGTGCAGGCCGCCGGGCTGGATCGCGGCCTCCACCTCGGCGAGCGGCGCGTCGCGCACCGCCTCCCAGCCCGCGAAGCGGTCGGCGAGCCGGAGGTAGGCGACGTCGCGATTGCGGTCGTTGGTCGACTGGGAGAGCACCGTAAGGATCAGCTCCTCGACCGGCCGTCCGTGCGGCGGCGCCGCGGGACGCCCGTAGAGCAGCCGCAGCCGGTCCCGGAGCGCCCGCACGCGCCGCGGCGAGGGCCGCGACCAGCTCGAGCGCGCCACGCTGGCGAGCTTCAGGCGAGCGCTCCCCAGGACTCCGTGACCCGCGCTGAGGCCTCGGCCGCCGCGGCCATCGCCGCCGCCACGCCGTCTCGCTCCAGCCGCGCGAGCAACGTGCCCATGAACGCGTCGCCGGCGCCGACGGTGGAGCGCACCTCGGCGGGGACGCCCGCGACGTCGTGGGACTCGCGCCCGCGAACCAGCGCGCCGTCGGCCCCGAGCGTCACCACCGCGAGCTGGGCCCCGGCGCCCGCCAGCGCCTCCGCGGCGCGCGCGGGGTCCTGCTCGCCGGTCAGCAGGCGCGCCTCGTCCGCGTTGGCCTTGACGAGCGCCGCGCCGTCCAGGCAGCCGCGCGCGGCGTCCAGCGCGGCGTCCTCGGACTCCCACATGGACAGGCGCAGGTTGGGGTCGAAGTAGACGGGCCTGCCCTCTGCGAGCGCGACCTCGCGAGCGCTCAGGACGACCTCGCGAGCGGCCGTTTCGGCGAGCAGGCTCGAGGCGAAGTACAGGCCGTCGGAGCCCCGCACCGCCCCCTCGACCTCCGCCCCGAGCCGGCCCACGCCGGCGGCGAGCGCGTCGCCGTAGAACGTGTAGTCGGGCTCCCCGTCGCGATCGACGGTCACGAAGGCCAGCGTGGTCACGCCGTCGGGCGAGAGCGCGAACCAGCGCGTGTCCACGCCGGCCCCGTCGAGCTGCGCGGTCAGCCAGCGCCCCCAGGGGTCCTCGCCGGCGCCCCCCGCGATCGCGGCCGCGCCGCCCTGGCGGACCGCGTTGACCGCGACGTTGGCCGTCGCCCCGCCGAAGTGCGGGGAGAACGCGTCGGCTTCGGCCAGGCCCGAGGCCGGGGTGCGGCAGATGAGGTCGACCAGCGCCTCGCCGAGGCAGAGGATGCCCATGAGGCGGCACGATATGGGCCTCACGCGGCAACTGTTCGCCGCGGCGGGTTTGCGGTCTCCACCGATCGGGAACGCCGCCGCGCCGCGGCGACCGCTAAGGTGCCGCGCTCGCGAGGGATCGCGGCTCGGAAAACCCGGCGCAGGCTCGGCTCGGAACGCCGCCAGGTGCGGCGCGGGCCTTTGCCGGACAACCAAACGGAGGTCGCTGATGCGCCTGCCCGTACTGCTTGCGTGCGCTGCCGTGATGGTCTGCCTTGTCCTGCCCGTCTTCAGGCCGACCGCCGCCGGAGCGTCGGGCGCTCGCCTGGACCGCGCCGAACGCAAGGTCGTCCGCCTCGTCAACCAGATCCGCGCCCGTCACGGCCTGCGCCGCCTGCGCGCCAGCCGCGCCCTCGCGCGCGCCGCCGTCGACCATTCGGGGGACATGGTGCGGCGCAACTTCTTCGGTCACGCCTCGAGCGACGGAACCCCGATGCCCTCGCGCGTCAAGCACTTCACGTCGGCGCACTGGGTGGGCGAGAACCTCGCGCTGGTCTCCCGGCGCCACGGCGGGACCGCCACGCAGGTCGTGCGCATGTGGATGAGCTCGGCCGGCCACCGCGCCATCCTGCTCGACCCCAAGAGCCGGCGCATCGGCGTCGGCAAGCGCACCGGCCGGCTCGGCGGCTTCTCGGGCACGGTCTACACGGCGGACTTCGCCTCCAAGCACTGACCGCCCGGCGGCCCGGCGACCCGCGCCGGATAGGATGGCCCGCCGCGCCATGACCACGACACCACCCGCCGAGCGCCCGCGGCCGAGCACCGCCCGCGAGTACCAGGAGGTCGTGCGCGACCGCCTCATCGAGTCGAGGCTGACCCCCAACGGGATCTCGCTCACCGGCTTCGCCCTGTGCGTGGTGGCGGCGGTGCTCGTCTGGGAGGAGCTCTACCTGCTCGGCGGGATCGCGTTCGCCGTCGGCTCGATCTGCGACACCCTCGACGGGCGCTACTCGCGGATGTCGGGCAAGGGCTCCCCGTTCGGGGCGTTCCTGGATTCGACGCTCGACCGCATCGAGGAGGGCGTGGTGCTGACCGCTGTCGCCTACCAGTTCTCGCGCTCGGCCTCGCACGTCGCCGTCGCAGCGGTCGTGGTGGCGGTGCTGGCCTCGCTGATGGTGTCCTACACGCGCGCCCGGGCGGAGGCGCTCGGCGTCGAGTGCAAGGTCGGGATCGCCAGCCGCCCGGTGCGGGTTGTCATTTTGTCGGCGGGACTGATCCTCGCGAAGGGCGCGGGGGTGGTGGACATCGAGCTGCTGGAGCCTGCCGTCTACGTCCTGGCGGCGCTCTCGGTGGTCACCGTCCTCCAGCGCATCTGGCACGTGCGCTCGCAGCTGAAGCTGTAACTGGCGTCACCCCCCGGGGTCTACATCCCGGACTTCATCGACTACGAGGTACTCACACGTGAGCAAGAACGCCACCAACGGGCACGCCCCGTCGACCAACGGGAAGGCCCGCCACCAAGAGGAGAAGGTCCGCGTCGCGATCATCGGCGTCGGCAACTGCGCGTCCTCCTTCGTGCAGGGCGTCCACTACTACCGCGACGCCGACGCATCCGAGCCCGTGCCCGGCCTGATGCACGTCGACCTCGGCGGCTACCACGTGCGCGACATCGAGTTCTCGGCGGCCTTCGACATCGACGCCGAGAAGGTCGGCAAGGATCTCTCCGAGGCGATCTTCTCCGGCCAGAACAACACCCTGAAGTTCGTCGAGGGCGACCTTCCCAAGCTCGGCGTCGAGGTCCAGCGCGGGATGACCCACGACGGGCTGGGCAAGTACCTCAAGGAGAAGATCACCAAGGCCGAGGGCTCCACCGTCGACATCGCGCAGGTGCTCAAGGACACGCGCACCGACGTCGTGGTCTCCTACCTTCCCGTCGGCTCCGAGCAGGCGACCAAGTGGTACGTCGAGCAGGTGCTCGAAGCCGGCTGCGCGTTCGTCAACTGCATCCCGGTGTTCATCTCGCGCGAGGAGTACTGGAACAACCGCTTCAAGAAGGCCGGCCTGCCGATCATCGGCGACGACATCAAGTCCCAGGTCGGGGCGACGATCATGCACCGCACGCTCGCCCGCCTGTTCGGCGACCGCGGCGTGAAGGTGCTGCGCACGTCCCAGCTCAACGTCGGCGGCAACATGGACTTCTACAACATGCTCGAGCGCGAGCGGCTGGAGTCCAAGAAGATCTCCAAGACCAACGCGGTCACCTCGATCATGGACCACGAGCTGCCGCCGGGCGACGTCCACGTCGGTCCTTCGGACTACGTGCCGTGGCTGACCGACCGCAAGTGGGCGCACATCCGCATCGAGGGCCAGGCGTTCGGCGACGTGCCGCTCAACATGGAGCTCAAGCTCGAGGTCTGGGACTCGCCGAACTCGGCGGGCATCGTCATCGACGCCGTGCGCTGCCTCAAGCTCGCCCTCAACGACGGGCTCTCCGGCCAGCTCGACGGACCGAGCTCCTACCTCATGAAGTCTCCGCACAACCAGCAGCCCGACCATCTGGCGCGCGAGGCGACAGAGCAGTTCATCGCCGAGCACGCGCGCTCGGACAAGGCCGCCAAGGCCGCGCGCAAGGCCGCGAAGGGGAAGTCCGCCGCCGTCACGGAGTAGGGCCGGCAGCCCGCGCGCACTAAGCTCCGCCCCGTGGCCGAGCGGTTCGCCATCGCGCAGGTCTCGCCGTATCCCTGGGAGGACGAGCACGAGGTCAACGCCTTCGTCGCCGGGCTCGCGCGCGAGCAGGCCCGCAGCGGGCACCGGGTGCTCGTGCTCGCGCCATCGCGCTCGCCGGAGCTGGTGCGCGAGTCGCGCCGGCTGATCCGAGCGGCCGCCGACCGGCCCGACGCCCTGTTTCACCCTGACGGCGACGTGCGCGTGCTGGGCGTCGGCGAGCTGCTGCCGCTCGCCGCGGGGCGCCGCGGGGCGCCGCCCGCGCCGCCCCTGGACATCGCCCGGACGATCGAGGACGCGCTGGACGTCGCACCGGTGGACTTCGTGCACGTGCACGAGCCCTTCGCCCCGAGCGCCTCTTCGGTCGCGCTGCGCCATTCGCGCGCGCTCAACGTCGGGAGCTTCCACGCGCCCGCCGAGCGGATCCTCTCCACCCAGGTCGTGCGGCGCTTCGTCGAGCTGTTCTTCGGCCGTCTCGACGCCCGCACCGCCTCCTTCCAGGCGACGCGCGAGCTGATGACCCGCTTCTTCCCGGCCGACTACCGGGTGCTGCGCCCGGGAGCGGACGCCGCCGCGGTGCGCACGCCGGGCGGCCCGGTGCGGCTCGCCTTCTGCGACCAGGAGGAGCGCGCGGCGCTGCGGCTGTTCCTGCGCGCGCTGCGGCGCCTGCCCGAGGACCTCGACTGGGAGGCCACCGTCTACGTGCCCAGCGGTGCCGTGCCCGGCGCGACGTTGCGCAGCAGCCTGCGCGACCGCGTGCGCGTGGTCTCCGCGCCGGAGGCCTCCGAGGCGGAGGTGCTGGCCCAGGCGGACGTCGTCGTGGCCGCCTCGCTCGGGACGCTGCCCGCGCCCGGGCTGCTGGTCCGCGCCCTCGGGGCCGGCGCCATCCCGCTCGCGACGCGCCTGCCCGTCTACGAGGAGGTCGTCTGCGGGCGCGAGGACCTCGGGCTGCTCTTCGGCGCCGGCGAGCTCGACACCTTCGTCGCCCAACTCGAGCGCCTGGTGCGCGACGCGGGCCTGCGCGAGCGCCTGCGCGCGAGCGGCGACGCCGCGCGCGCCGAGCTCTCCTGGACCCGCGTCGCCTCCGAGATGGGTGCGGTCTACGAGGAGGTCGCCGCTCGCCGCCACCACCCCGATCCGCGTCCGGCGGTGCGCGAGCGGATCGCCGGGCGACCGCTGATCGACGTCGACCTGCACATGCACACCGACCACTCCCACGACTGCGCCACGCCGGTGGAGGTCCTGCTCGCGGGCGCGCGCGACGCCGGCCTCGGCGCGATCGCAATCACCGACCACAACGAGGTCTCCGGGGCGCTCGACGCGCGCGCGAAGGCGGCGGAGTTCGGCGTCGAAGTGATCGTGGCCGAGGAGGTCAAGACCGCCGACCAGGGGGAGGTGATCGGCCTCTTCCTCGAGGAGAAGATCGCGCGCGGGATGACGCTGAAGGAGACGATCGCGGAGATCCACCGCCAGGGCGGCCTCGTCTACGTCCCCCACCCGTTCGACCGCATGCACTCGGTGCCCGACTACGAGCACCTGCTCACGGTCGTCGACGACATCGATGCGCTGGAGGTCTTCAACTCGCGCGTGGCGATCCCCGCGTTCAACGAGGAGGCGGTGCGCTTCGCCGCCAAGTACCAGATCGTCGGCGGCGCGGGCTCGGACGCCCACGTGCCCCAGGGCCTGGGCTCTGTGCGCATCCGCATGCGCGCCTTTCAGGGCGCCGAGGAGTTCCTGGAGTCCCTGCGCGACGCCGACATCGTGCGCCGGCCGCAGTCGCTGCTCTACGTCCAGGCGCTGAAGTTCTTCCAGACCAAGGCGACCCCGGAGCCCGCGCGGCGCGCCGCCCGGCGGCGCCGGGTGCAACGAGCCGTGCGCAACCGTTGATGCAGGGACGGGGAGAAAGAGGGAATCCCAGCCACCCGGCAAAACCGCTTGGCGGGATGCCGGCCACCGATGACGAGATCCGCGAGAAGTACCTGGAGCGCGCGATCCGCGAGCTCAACCACTTCACGCGCGACCTGCAGGCCTGCCCGAGCTGCCCGCGCGGCAACCTGATGCCGGTGCTCGGCTCCGGGCATCCGCAGGCCGACGTCTTCATGCTCAAGTACTCGCCGGCGCCTTCGGAGATCGAGGAGGGCGTCGCCTTCTACGGGCGGGCGGGCACCGCGCTGATGAAGTCGCTCAAGCGCCTGGACATCGACCCGCTGGCGGTCTACGGGACGCTGTGCGTCAAGTGCCCGGTGCCCGACACCTCTCTGGCCGCGCCCGAGTGCATCGCGCGCCTGGTCGAGGAGATCGTCATCGTGCAGCCCAAGATCGTCGTCGTGATGGGCCCCGACGCGCTGGCGACCCTCAACGAGCTCGCGCTGCCGCTCGCGAGCACCGTCGAAGCCGACCCGGGCGCGCTGCAGACGCTCACGCCGTCGATCGACGCGCTCTACGTCCCGAGCATCGACGACGCACTCGACGAGGAGGACGCCAAGCGCGCCTTCTGGACCGCGTTCCGCGAGCTCGGCACGTGGTGGGCGCAGTTCCCGCCCTACTGAGCGCGCAGACGGGTAACAGGAAGCAGACCGTCAAGGCGCAGCAGGGGGAAGAGATGCTCGAAGGGCTGATGCAGCACGACCATCCGATGACGCTCCAGCACGTGCTCGGGCGGATGCGGGGGATGAACGGCGACGGCAAGGTCGTGACCCTCGTCGGCGAGGGCGAGAAGACGACCGCGACCTACGCCGAGATCGGGGAGCGCATCGACCGCCTGTGCGCGGGGCTCACCGAGCTCGGGGTCAAGGAGGGCGACCGCGTCGCGACCTTCGCCTGGAACACCCAGCACCACCTCGAGGCCTACCTCGCGGCGCCGTGCATGGGGGCCGTGCTGCACACGCTGAACATCCGGCTGTTCCCCGAGCAGCTGACGTTCATCGTCAACCACGCGGCCGACAAGGTGATCCTCGTCGACGCCTCGCTGGTCGACCAGCTCGCCGAGCACGTGGACTCCTTCGAGGGCGTCGAGCACTTCGTGGTCATGGGCGACGCCGACCTCTCCAAGCTGCCCAACGCGATCTCCTACGAGGAGCTGCTCTCCTCCCAGTCCGGGGAGTTCGACTACCCGGAGATCGACGACCGCGCGGCGTCGGGCCTCTGCTACACGAGCGGGACCACGGGCAACCCCAAGGGCGTCCTCTACTCGCATCGCTCAAACGTCCTGCACGCGATGGGAGCGTGCCTGGCCGACGCGCTCGGCATCTCGCGCTCTGACCGCGTGCTGCCGGTGGTGCCGATGTTCCACGCCAACGCCTGGGGTCTGCCCTACTCCTCGACGCTGATGGGCGCGGACATGATCATGCCGGGGCGCTTCCTGCAGCCCGAGCCGCTGGCGAAGCTGATCGAGGAGGAGACCGTCACGGTCGCAGGAGCGGTCCCGACGATCTGGCTGGACCTGCTCCGCTACGCCGACGAGAACAAGCCCGACCTCTCGAGCATCCGCATCGTGGCCTGCGGCGGCGCGGCGGTACCGCGCTCGCTGATGGAGGCCTTCGAGGAGCGCCACGGCATGCGGATCATCCAGGCCTGGGGGATGACCGAGACCAGCCCGCTGGGCTCGGTAGCCCACCCGCCGCACGAGTCCGAGGGCGAGGAGCAGTGGGGCTACCGCTCGACCGCGGGCCGCCTGATCCCGATGGTCGAGGCGCGCCTGGTCTCCGACGAGGGCGACGTCCAGCCCTGGGACGGCGAGTCCACTGGCGAGCTGCAGGTCCGCGGGCCCTGGATCGCCCGCACCTACTACGAGGACCCCGAGGCCGCCGAGAAGTTCGACGACGGCTGGCTGCGCACCGGTGACGTCGCGTCGATCGACGAGCGCGGCTACATCCGCATCTCCGACCGCTCAAAGGACGTCATCAAGTCCGGCGGAGAGTGGATCTCCTCTGTGGACCTCGAGGGCGCCTTGATGGCGCACGACGCGGTGGCGGAGGCGGCGGTGATCGCCAAGCCCGACGAGCGCTGGTCCGAGCGCCCGCTGGCCTGCATCGTGCTCGAGCAGGGCGCCGAGGTCTCGCCCGAGGAGCTGCGCGAGCACCTCGCCGACCGCGTCGCGAAGTGGTGGATCCCCGACGGCTTCGCGTTCATCGACGAGGTCCCGAAGACCAGCGTCGGCAAGTTCGACAAGAAGGTGCTGCGCAAACGCCTCGAGGAGGGCGAGCTCGAGGAGGAGGGCGTGGCGGAGAAGGCCGAGAAGGCCGAGGCGTAGGGGGGCTACAGCGTCAGCACGATCTTGCCGAGCTTGCCTCCGGCCTGGAAGCGCTCGTAGGCCGCCGCGACGTCGTCCAGCGGATGCGTCGCGGCCACCGGCACGCTGAGGTCGCCGGAGATGAAGCCGGGCAGGACCGCCCGCTCGACCAGGCGCGCCGCGGTCGCCTTCTGCTCCAGCGGGCGGGCGCGCAGCGTCGAGCCGTGGATGCGGGCGCGCTTGCCCATGAGCGCCAGCAGGTTGATCTCGGCCTTCGCGCCGGCGCCGACGCCGATCACCGCGATCCGCCCGCCCATCGCCAGGGCCTCGAGGTTCCCGGCGATGTTGACGGCGCCGACGAGCTCGAGGATCACATCGAACGGGCCCTCGCTCGCGAAGCCCTCCGGGTCGATGGCCCGGACGTCGAGCGCGCCGATCTGCTTGCGGTGGTCCGCGTTGCGGACGGTGGCGGTGACGCGCGCGCCCGCCATCTGCCCGAGCTGGACGGCCGCCATGCCCACGCCGCCCGCGGCGCCGTGGACCAGCAGACGCTCGCCGACCATCAGGCCGGCCTGCGTGAAGAGCGCGTCGTGCGCGGTGGTGAACGCCTCTGGCACGCCTCCCGCCGCGGTCCAGTCGAGCTCCTCCGGGACCGGCATGGCGGCGCGCTCGTGCACCAGCGCCAGCTCGGCCTGACCGCCGCCCGCAACCACGGCCATCACGCGGTCGCCGGTCTCGAAGCGCTGGACGCCCGGGCCGGTCTGGACCACGTCACCGGCGAGCTCGAGGCCCGGGATGTCGGGCGGCGCGCCCGGAGGGGCCGGGTAGTGCCCCGCGAGCTGCATCATGTCGGCCCCGTTGAGGCCCGCGGCGCGGACGCGGACGAGCAGCTCGCCCGCTGCGGGCGCCGGATCGGGGTGCTCCTCGACGGCGATCGCGCCGTCGCGGATGGTGGCGGCTCTCATGAGGCGGAAGGCTACCTCGCGGCGGCGCGCTCAGACCCGCCCGATTGAGGAGTCATACTCCCGGGGTAGCAGCAGACTGGATTTCGCTATGGCGCTCCCAGCCCTCCCCCATATCCCGCCCATGTGGCGGGAGTCCCGCATCGGCCTCGAGGCCGCGTCGCTGCGCCGGAGCGCGGTCTTCAAGGATGACGGGGTGCCGCTGGGGGAGCACCGCCCGGTCCTCCTGATTCCCGGCTTCCTGGCGGGCGATGCGTCGCTCGGCACGATGGCCACATGGCTGCGCCGCTCGGGCTACTGCACCCACCGCGCAGGGATCCGCGCCAACCTCGACTGCTCCGCGGAGGCATGCCAGCGGCTGATCGGCCGGCTCGAGCACATGGCCGAACGCCACCAGGAGCCCGTCGTGGTGATCGGGCAGTCGCGCGGCGGCATCTTCGCCAAGGCGCTCGGGGCGATGCGCCCGGAGCTCGTGGCCGGCGTGGTCACGCTCGGCTCCCCACTGTGCTCCCAGCTCAGCGTGCACCCACTGCTGCTGGCCCAGATCGGCCTGGTGGCCACGCTCGGCAGCTCGCGGGTCCCCGGGCTGTTCACCCACGGGTGCCTACGCGGCGAATGCTGCGAGAACTTCCGTGCCGCCATAGAGGGACCGTTCCCCGAGGACGTGGGCTTCGTCTCGGTCTACTCGCGCAGTGACGGGATCGTCGACTGGCGCTCGTGCCTGGATCCCGCGGCCGGCCGCCACGTGGAGGTCCGCGCATCGCACATCGGCATGGGGATGAACCCCGGCGCCTATGAAGCCGTCGCCGCCGCGCTGGGCGACTTCCGCGCGCCGCTGGCCGCGTCGGGCCTGGCCCGCGCCGCCTAGGACGCCCTAGCCGGCGCCGCGGGCGATCGCCACGTCCATCGCGTCGCCGGGGTCATCGACGGTCTTGCCGTGCCCGACGGCCAGGCGGGCGGGGTTCAGCGCCCGCAGCTCGCGCGCGGTCTGCAGCGCGGTCGGCCGGTGCCAGGTCGCGAGCGAGGGCAGCGGGAAGCGCAGCGTGGGCTTCGCCGAGGTGGCGACGCCCCTGAGCGTGGCGTAGGCGTCGCCGGCGATCAGCGTGCGGTCGCGGGTGTCCAGGAACGCGAGCTGGCCCGGCGTGTGACCAGGGGCGGCGTAGGCCTCCAGCGAGCCCACGCGGTCGCCAGGGGAGAGCAGCCGCGTCGGCTTGGTCTCCGCCCCGGAGTAGCCGCCGCGGAACTTGGCGTCGGCCGGCTCGCCGGGCTCGGGGGTCGTGTCCTTGGCGAGCAGCTTCGCGTCGCGCGCGGAGATCATCACCTCGACCTCGCCGAGCTCGTCGACGAGCGCGTCGAGCGACCCGATGTGGTCGGCGTGGGCGTGGGTCAGCACGATCCTGACGATCGGCTGGCGGAGGTCGCTGGCCGCCCGCAGGATCCGCTTGGCGTTGCCGCGGATCGTCGTGTCCACGAGCGTGAGCCCGTCCTCCTCACCGACGAGGAAGGCGTTGATGGCGCGCAGGCGGGTGATCTGGGTGAGGTTCGGGGCGGCGGTCATGGCGACACCGTAGCCACCGGGCTCAGGCCGAGATGCTCAGGTCGACTGCCTCTCGTTCCACGCCGACCGCGGGTGACGAGGGCATATCCCGCAGGGAGAGCAGATACTCCCTCAGGGCATCGACGATCAGCGCCCTGGCCTCCGGCCGCGTCGGCGCTGCGGTGACGACCGCCGGCAGTTCCTCGATGCGGGCCTGAACCCACCCGTTCTCGACGGGTTCGAAGATGACTGAGAGCTGAATCGAGGAGGTCATCGGGGCGAATTTCCGGGCGACGGCACTTGTACAAGGAGTATGCCCGCATTCTTCGCCCCAGCCAGATCCCGGCGATGATCCACAGGCGCGACCTCAAGAGGCACCTCAGCCTGCACGGTTGTCGTCTGCTTCGTCAAGGTTCGCGGCATGAGGTCTGGGTAGACGAAACGGGCGGGCGACGCGCCACTGTTCCGCGGCATCGCGAACTGCCGGGAGGGACAGCACGCGCCATCTGCAGACAACTCGGTGTCCCTGACCTGCGGCGCTGAATCCTTCGAGGGTTGAAGGCGGTGTACGTGGCTAGCCGACCCGCTCCAGCAACGCCACGCATTCGATGTGCGGGGTCTGCGGGAACATGTCGACCGGGCGCACCCGGCGCAGCGTCCAGCCGGCCTCGACGAGCTGGGCGGCGTTGGGCGCGAGCGTCGTCGGGTTGCAGGAGACGTAGACGATCCACGCCGGGCCGGCCTCGATGATGCGCCGCACGACCTTCTGGGAGAGCCCGGCGCGCGGCGGGTCGATGACCACGACGTCCGGCCGGCCGGCGCGCTCGACGAGCTCGCGCATGGCCAGGCGGATGTCGCCTGCGAAGAATGAGGCGTTGGCGACGTCGTTGAGCTTGGCGTTGTCGATCGCGTCGGCGACCGCCTGGGGCACGAGCTCGACCCCGATGACCTCGCGGGCGCGCGGCGAGAGCGAGAGGCCGATGGTCCCGATCCCGCAATAGAGGTCGAAGACGCGCTCGGTCCCGCGCAGGCCCGCGAGCTCGGCGGCGGCGCCGTAGAGCACCTCGGCCATCTCCGTGTTGGTCTGGAAGAACGCCTCGGGGGAGATCGCGAAGTCCAGGCCGCCGAGCTCCTCCTCGAGCTTGGGCACGCCGGACAGCAGCGTGGTCGACCCGCCCTGCGTGCTCTCCCCGAGGCCCTCGGTCTCGGTCCAGAACAGCCCGTCCGCGTCGACGGCGTCGATCAGCTCGTCGGAGCCGGGATGCCCGGGCGAGGTGACCAGCCGGACCTGCAGCCGGCCCGTTCGCCGCCCCTCGCGGATGACCAGGTTGCGCAGCAGGCCCTTGTGCGTGCGCCGGTCCCAGGCGCCGAGGCCCTGCGCGCGCGCCCAGGCGAGGACCTGCTCGCGGGCGGCGTTGGAGCGCTCGGAGGCCAGCAGGCAGTCGCCCATCGGCAGGATCCGGTCAAAGCGCCCGGGGGCGTGGAACCCGCACACGAGCTCGCCGGCGTCGCCGGTCCCGAAGGAGTACTCGAGCTTGTTGCGGTAGCGCCACTGGGCGACCGCGGGCACCATCGGCTCGAGCTCAAAGCCGTCGAGCCTGCCGATGCGCCGCAACGCGTCGTCGACCTGCTCCTGCTTGATCTCGAGCTGGCGCTCGTAGGGCAGCACCTGCCACGGCGCCCCCGGGTGGTCGGCGGCGGGCTCGACGCGGTCCGGTGAGGGCTCGAGGATCTCGATCGCGCGAGCCTCGGCGTAGGCCTTCTTGGCCTTGCCGACCTCCGCGCGCACGCGGTCGCCGGGCACGGCGCCCTGGACGAAGACGACGTAGCCGTCCTCGCGCCGGGCGACGCCGTTGCCGCCGTGGGCGAGGCGGTCGACGGTCAACTCGAGCAACGAGCCGCGCGCGGGGCGTGGAGATGCGGTGGGGGCGGCGGACACGGCGCCACCAGCATGGCAGGCGCCCGGAGCGGTGCTAGGCGAGCTTGCGCTCGATCGCCTGCAGCACCGACTTGCGGTTGGCGTTGCGGCGTTCGTAGTCGCGCACCTTGCGTAGCTCGGGCGGGGAGATGTCGGCCAGGCGCGCGGTGACCTGGGCGGCGGTGAGGTCGTCGTAGCCGACGATCGGGAAGTTCGGGCCGATGCCCGCGACGCGGCGCGCGCGGTCGACCTCGCGCACGATCCGGTCGGGCGACGCCGCGGCGGCGGCGGCCTTGCGCGTCCTCGCGCTGGCCTGGCCCGCGCGGCCGAGGCGGCTCTCGAGCTCGGAGATCAGCTCGTCGCTCTGGCGCATGCCGCGCTCCACGAGCGTGCTGACGAGCGCCGTCGCGTCGTCGCGGGTCATGCGCCCGCGCTCGACCGCGTCGTCGACGGCCTCCTGCATGCGCCCGCGCGTGAGCACCACGAGGTCGAGCGGGTTGACCACCTTGCGGATCTGGTCGGCCACCGACTCCTGGCCCACCTGCCGCGCCGCGCCGCTGCGCGTGGCCGAAGGGGACCCGCTACGCGAGCGCGAGCCGCCCGAGCCGGACTTGGAGCTGGGCTTTCGCGGGGCCACGTGCGCGACCCTACCTGATCGTTTCCCCGCCGCGGACGAGCAGCTCCAGCAGCGCCTTCTGCGCGTGGCGGCGGTTCTCGGCCTGGTCCCAGATCCGCTGGCGCGCGCCGTAGAGCACCTCGGCGGTGATCTCCTCGCCCGGATGGGCCGGCAGGCAGTGCAGCGCTATGGCGCCGGGGGCCGCGCGGTCGAGCAGCGCGTCGTCGACGCGATACTCGGCGAGCGCCGCGTGGCGCCTGGCGGTCTCCGCCTCGTCGTCGCCGAGCGAGACCCACACGTCGGTGTAGAGGGCGTCGGCTCCGTCGGCCGCCTGCGCCGGGTCCTCGAGCAGCTCCGCGCCGTGCGCGTCCTCGAGCTGGAAGCCTGCGGGCGCGGCGATTCGCACCCGCAGCCCGGCGGCCGTCCCCAGGATCGCCAGCGAGCGCGCGACGTTGTTGCCGTCGCCGACGTAGGCGAGCGTCCGCCCCTCCAGCGCGCCGAACGCCTCGCGCAGGGTCATCAGATCGGCGAGCGCCTGGCAGGGGTGGTGCTCGGGCGAGAGCATGTTGACCACGGGCACCGTCGCGTGGCGGGCGAGCTCGCGCAGGGTCGCCTCGCTGTTCGTGCGCAGGCCGATCGCCGCCGCGTGGCGCGAGAAGACCAGTGCCGTGTCACGCACGGACTCGCCGCGCGAGAGCTGGAGCTCGTTCGCCCGCAGCACCATCGGGTGGCCACCGAGCTCGAACACCCCCGCCTCGAAGGACGTGCGCGTGCGCGTGGAGGGATGCTCGAAGAGCAGCGCGACCGTCCGGCCCTCCAGCGCGCGCGAGGCGTGGGGCGCCGCCTTCAGGGCGAGCGCCCGGTCGAGCAGGCGGCTGAGCTCGGCGGGCTCGAGCTCCTCGCCGGTGAGCAGGTGGCGCGGCAGGCGCGCAAGAGTACAGTCGGCGGCGTGCGCGTCGTGACGTGGAACCTGTTCCACGGGCGCGCGAAGCCCCCGGCGGGGCGCCCGCTGGCGGCTGAGTTCGCCGCCGCGCTGGCCGGCTGGGAGTGGGACATCGCGCTGCTGCAGGAGGTGCCGCCGTGGTGGCCGCCCGCCCTCGCGCGGGCCGCGGGTGCGCAGGCGTACAGCGTGCTGACCTCGCGCAACGCGGGCCTGGCGCTGCGGCGGGCGCTCGCCTCGCGGCGGCCCGACCTGCTCAAGAGCCACGGCGGCGGGGCGAACGCGATCCTCGTCCGGGGGCGGGTCTCCGCGCACGCGCGCGTTCGCCTGACCTGGCTGCCCGAGCGCCGCGTCGCCCACGGGGTCGCGCTGGAGGGCGGCCCGTGGGTCGTCAACCTGCACGCGAGCACGCACCCGCGCGAGCGCACGGTCGCGGACTGCCGCCTCGCGATCGAGCGCGGACGGGCGTGGGCCGCCGGGGCTCCGCTGGTGATCGGAGGCGACTTCAACCTCACGGGCCCCGGCTTTCCGGGACTGCTGGACGCGGGCGGCCATCGCGTCGACCACGTCTTCGCCGAGGGCCTGCTCCCCGCGGGCCCGGCCGAGCGGCTGGACGCCGGGACGCTGTCGGACCACGCACCGCTCGCCGTCTCGCTGCGCTGATGCGCGAGGATGCCGGGCATGCCCCGGCGGCTCCTGCTCCCTCTGCTCGTCCTCGCGGTGTCGCTCGCCGGCTGCGGCACGGAGAAGAGCACCGGCTCGGGCACGGGCGGCGGCCCGCCCGGCGAGCCGTCGTCGGCGAGCGCGGGCAAGGTCGTGCGCGTGAAGATGAAGGACATCCTGTTCGTCCCCGACAAGATCACCGCGCGCGTCGGCCAGACCGTGCGCTGGACCAACACGGACTCGATCACCCATACCGTGACCGCCAAGAAGGGCGCGGACTTCGACTCCGGCGCGGTCTCCTCGGGCAAGACGTTCGAGGTCAAGCTGACCAAGGCCGGCACGATCAACTACGTGTGCACGATCCATCCCAACCAGACCGGGACGATCACCGTCGACCCGAAGTAGCCCGGGTAGCTACGTGCGCAGGCCGAAGCCGCGCAGCATCAGCAGCGCCCGCTCGCCCAGCGTGCCCGGCTTGGGCAGCACGCCGAGCTGGACCGCCGCTCCGTACAGGTCGTAGAAGGCACGCACGCGCAGCAGCCGCCCCTCGCGCAGCTCGGCGTAGATGACGCCGTGGACGATGATGAAGCGGTTGGTCGCGGCCAGCCCGCCGATGTCCTCCCGGTGGGTCGCCAGCAGCTTGCACGGGGCGGCGACATAGGTCCCCCCGACCAGACGGTCGCCCGTGCCCTGCACCCGCGCGTCCGGGAAGGCCGCCCACAGGCGCGTGGCGTGCGCGGCGATCGCGCCGGCGCCCTCGAGCGGCTGCGGCGTCAGCGGGTCCTCGTAGTGGACGTCGGGGTCGCACAGCGGCTCGAAGGCCGCCGTGTCGCGGCCTGACCACGCGCGCTCCCATCCGTCGAAGAGCTCGTCCTCGGTCACGCGCCGAAGTCCGCGCGGCCCTCGTCCGGCGTCGAGGCCTGGGCGAAGCGCCGTCGCGGGATCCGGCCCGCGCAGCGGGCCAGCCGTCCGCCCTGGACCCCGAGGCGGATCGCGTGCGCCATCGCGGTCGGGTCCTCCGCGCGTGAGATCGCGCTCGCGCACAGCACCGCGTCGCAGCCCAGCTCCATCGCCAGCGCCGCGTCGGAGGCGGTGCCGACGCCGGCGTCGAGGATCACCGGGACGCTGCACTGCTCGCGGATCAGCCGCAGGTTGTAGGGGTTGAGCAGGCCCATCCCCGAGCCGATCGGGGAGCCGAGCGGCATCACCGCGGCGCAGCCGACATCGACGAGGCGGCGGGCGAGGACCGGGTCGTCGGTCGTATAGGGGAGCACGACGAAGCCGTCGTCGACGAGCTCCTCGGCGGCCTCGAGCAGCGCCGGGGCGTCGGGCAGCAGCGTGCGCTCGTCGCCGATCACCTCGAGCTTGACCCAGTCGGTCTGAAACGCCTCGCGCGCGAGCTTCGCGGTCAGCACCGCGTCGCGCGCGGTGAAGCAGCCGGCCGTGTTGGGCAGCAGCGCGACGCCCGCGGCGTCGAGCACGTCCACGATCGAGCCGCGCGCCGCGGCGTCGATACGGCGCAGCGCGACCGTCACGAGCTCGGTCTGGCTCGCCTCGATGGCGGACGCCATCGCCTCCAGCGAGCGGAAGCCGCCGGTCCCCAGCAGCAGCCGCGAGCGCAGCTCGCGCCCGGCGATCGTGAAGGTGTCCGGAGCGGTGTCCGCGGTCGTCGACGCCATCGTCCTCAGCCTCCCTGGCTCGCGCGCAGGATCTCCATCCGCGCGCCCTCGTTGAGCTCGTGCGCGGGCCACTGGCCGCGCGGGACGACCTCGGCGTCCACGGCCACCGCGACGCCGCGGTCCGGCGCGGGCACCTCGAGCGCCGCGAGCGCCTGCTCGACCGTGCACCCGGACGCCAGCTCGGTCTGCTCGCCGTTGACGAGGACGATCACGCCGGTGCTCCGGCGAAGCGCCCCGGGGCCAGCGCCGCCGCCCAGCCGGGCGGCGCCTCGCCGGCCAGCAGCGCGCCCACGAGCTCGCCCGTGACGGGGGCGAGCAGGACGCCGTTGCGGTAGTGGCCCGTCGCCCACACCAGCCCCTCGAGCTCGCCGGCGCCGACCACGGGGAGGTTGTCGGGCGTACCGGGCCGCAGGCCCGCACCGAGCTCTTCGATCTCGAGCTCGAGCACGCCCGGGAGCACCTCGGCGAGGTCGCGGATCAGCTCGAGCGTCGCGCCGGCGGTCGGCGCGGTGTCCCAGCCGCGCTCCTCGACGGTGGCGCCGAGGATGTAGGCGCCCTCGCCGCGCGGCACGAAGTAGGCCTCGCGGGTGCGGATCGTGCGCTCGACCAGGCCGGGCCCGCGGGGATCGCGCAGGCGCATGATCTGGCCCTTGACGGGTCGCACGGGGATGCACGCGCTCTCGGGCAGGCCTTCCAGCCGGCCGGTCCACGCGCCGGCGGCGAGGACGACGCGGCCGGCCGCAAGCTCCGTGCCGTCCTCGAGCACGACGCCGTCGACGCGGTCGCCGTCGCTGCGCACGCCGCGGACCGGAGCCTGCGCGCGCAGCTCGGCGCCCGCCCGCCGCGCGGCCTCGGCGAGCGCCGCGACCAGCGCCCGCGGGTCGACCGCGTGGTCGCCCGAGACGTCGAGCGCGAGCCGCACGGTCGGGGCGAGCGCGGGCTCGGCGCGGCGCGCCTGGCTCGGGCGCAGCCGCTCCACCTCGAGCCCGAGCGAGCGGTGCAGCGCCTGCAGGCGCTCGAGCTCCTCAGCCTCGTCGGCGTCGCGCGCGACCGCGAGGGTGCCGGCGCGGCGGTAGCCGGGGTCGCGCCCCGACGCCGCGGCGAGCTCGGCGCAGAACGCCTCGAAGCCGCCGGCCGCGAGCAGGCCGAGCTCGCGCAGCGCGTCCTCGCCGGGCTCGGCCTCGGTGACCGGCGCGAGCATGCCCGCCGCGAAGCGCCACGCCGCGGCCGGCTCGCCCGCGTCGAGCACGGTCACGTCAAGGCCCCGCTGGGCGGCCCGCCAGGCGACGGCGAGCCCGATCACGCCGCCGCCGACGACGGCGACGGACTCAGACCTGCGCGACGGCAACTGCACACATCCTCCCTACGCCGGTACTAGCCGGATCAGGTTCACCGGTCGGCGGCCCGCTGCCGCCCTCTCAGCCCGTATCTGCGGGCTCCCGTAGTGACCGGATGGTAGCGCGGGCGGTGCTGCCAGACTGGCCTGGATGACGCCGCGCGAGCGACTGGGCGACTGCCGCCTCTACCTGGTCTGCGACGCCCGGCCGGAGGAGTTCCTGGCCGCCGCGCTGCGCGGCGGGGTCGACGTCGTCCAGCTGCGCGACAAGGCGCTCGACGACCGCGGCCTGGTCGCCGCGGCGCGCGCGTTCCGCGCGGCCGCCGACGAGCAGGGGGCGCTGTTCGTGCTCAACGACCGGCCCGACCTGGTCGAGGCCTGCGGCGCCGACGGCGTGCACGTCGGGCAGGACGATCTGACGCCGGCGGCCGCCCGCGCGCTCGTCGGGCCCGGCCGTATCGTCGGGCGCTCGACGCACGCCCCCGCGCAGGCGCATGAGGCGGACGCCGATCGCGACGTGGACTACCTCGCCGTCGGGCCCGTGCACGCGACGCCGACCAAGCCGGGGCGCCCGGCCGCTGGCCTGGACTACGTCAGCTATGCCGCGGAGCACGTCGCGAAGCCGTGGTTCGCGATCGGCGGCCTGGACGCGGGCAACGTCGGCGAAGCGGCCGCGCGCGGGGCGAGCCGCGTGGTCGTCGTGCGGGCGATCGCCGACGCCGGCGATCCCGAGCGCGCCGCGCGCGAGCTGCGCGCGGCGCTGGGGGAGGTGCCGCTTGGGACAGCGCAGCCGTAAGCGCCGGGCGACCGCCGCCGCGCGCAGCGAGCGCAGCACCCCCGAGCCCACCGGGATGGAGCGGGGCTACGCGCGCTCGCGCGAGCGCACCGACGCGGTGCGCGCCAACCTCGAGCCGCTCGCGCCCGGCGAGCGCCCGCGCGCGGTCACGATCGCGGCGATCATCGCGGCGGCGATCGCGGTCGCCAACCTCGTGCTCTTCCTCGCCGGCTGGGAGGTGCAGGGCAAGGCGCCCAGCACGAGCGGGACGCTGATCTTCTGCGCGATCATGCTCGCCGCGGCCGCGGGAATGTGGGCGGGCCGCTACTGGGCCGTGCTCGGCTTCGAGATGCTGCTCGGGATCGCCATCGTCGGCGCCGCGATCTCGCTGCTGCGCGTGTCCAACCTGGCCGGCGTCGCGCTGTGCTTCGGGATCTTCGCGATCTGCGGTCCGCTGTTCTGGTTTCTCATCCGGGCCATGGCGCGGCTGCAGATGCCCACGCGCGGCAGTGCGCGCTAGTGTCCTCGGCCGCCATGCCCGAGAGCTCCTACGACTGCATCGTCATCGGCTCCGGCCCCGGCGGCTACGTGGCCGCGATCCGCGCAGCGCAGCTCGGGATGAGCACCGCCGTGATCGAGAAGGACACGGTCGGCGGGCGCTGCCTGAACTACGCCTGCATCCCCGCCAAGGCGGTCCTGCGCGTCGCCGACATCGTCTCGGAGATCGACGACGCGGACGAGTTCGGCATCACCGTCCCCGAGCGCACGATCGACTTCGGCGCCGTGAGCGAACGCCGCAAGAAGGTCATCACGACGCTGACCGGCGGGGTCGCGAGCCTGTTCAAGAAGAACAAGATCGACTACATCGAGGGCCACGGCTCGGTCACCGACGACGGCAACGTCAAGGTCGGCGGGAACTTCGACGGCACCGAGATCGAGGCCAAGAAGTGCGTGATCATCGCCACGGGCTCGGTGCCCAAGCCGATCCCCGGCACGCAGTTCGGCGGGCGCATCGTCGGCACCGAGGAGGCCTGGGGACTGACTGAGCTGCCCGAGACGATGGCCGTCGTCGGCGCGGGGGCGTCCGGCGCGGAGGTCGCCTCGGCCTACGCGCGCCTCGGCACTCAGGTCATCCTGCTGGAGGCGCTCGACGAGATCCTCCCGCTCGAGGACGCCGACATCGCCAAGGCCGCCTCGCGCGGCCTGGCCAAGCAGGGCATGACCATCAAGACCGGCACCCGGGTCGAAAACGTCGAGAGCGGCGAGGACAAGGTGTCCTTCACCTACGGCGAGGAGACCGCCGAGGTCGACTGGTTCGTGATCGCCGCCGGGCGCGGGCCCGACCTCGAAGGCCTCGGGCTCGACGAGGCGGGGGTCAAGCTCGACGAGAACGGGCTGATCGACGTCGACGGTGCGCTGCGCACGTCGCTGAAGGGCGTCTACGCGATCGGCGACATCGTGCGTGGCCCGGCGCTCGCCCACAAGGCCTCCGACGAGGGCATCATCGCCGTCGAGGACGCCGCGGGGATGGAGACCCACGCGATCGAGTACGTCGACATTCCGCGCGCGACGTTCTGCACCCCGAACGTCGGCTCCTTCGGGCTCACCGAGGCGCAGGCGCGCGAACAGGGCTACGACGTCGTGGTCGGCAAGGTCAACTACGGCGCGGTCGGCGCCGGCACGGTCTACGGCGACCGCGGCGGCGTCATCAAGATCATCGGCGAGAAGAAGTACGGCGAGCTGATCGGCGGCCACATCGTCGGCACGCGCGCCACCGACCTGATCCAGGAGCTCGTCAACGCGCGCTCGCTCGAGGGCGGCTACCACGAGGTCGCCCGGATCATCCATGGGCACCCCACGCTGTCCGAGGGCGTCATGGAGGCCGCGCGGGCCGCCGACGGCTGGCTGATCCACGGCTGAGCCAGCCGACGCTGACCCAGCCGACCTTCTACTACGACTTCGCCTCACCGGAGGCCTACCTGGCGGCCGAGCGGGTGATGTCGGCGCTGCCGGTCGTGCCGGAGTGGCAGCCCGTGCGGCTGGCGGGGCTGCGCGCCGGCGAGATCGGGCCCTTCCGCTGTGCCGAGGAGGTCGCCTCCTTCAAGGAGGACGTCGAACGCCGCGCGCGCCTGCATGGGCTGCAGGCGCTGCGCTGGCCCGAGCCGTTCCCCGGCGACACCGAATGGGCGCTGCTGGTGGCCACCTACGCCAAGCAGATCGGCCGCGCGGTGGCCTTCTCGCTGGCCGCGTTCCGGCAGGCCTTCGCGGGCGGGCGCGACCTCGGCGAGCGCGACAGCGTGCTGCTCGCCGCCGCCGCCTGCGAGATGCACCCGGTGGCGGTGGCCAAGGGAGCCGCGCTCGGCTCGATCTCCAAGCGCCTCGACGACGCGACCGCGGCGGCGGCGAGCGCCGGCGTGCTCGACGTACCGGCGGTGCGCGTCGGCGACCGCGTCTTCCACGGCGACCGCGAGCTGTCCGCGGCGGCGCAGGCGCTGGGCGCGTGAAGGCCAACCGCGAGTATGAGCTGAAGGTGCGCCGCGGCGGGCGTGGCCCGGCGCTGCTCGCGGGCGGGGAGCGCGTCGACCACCTCGAGGTGGTCGACATCGCCACCGGCGAGGTGGAGCTGTTCTGGGACACGCTGCCGGGGCAGACGGGGCGGCTCTCGCGCGAGCTGCGCGCCGACCTCGCCCAGATGGAGGCGGGCGCGTTCGTCTCCAAGTGGCGACGCTGGCAGACTTCGTCGCCGTGAGCCTGCGTCAGCGCATCCGCGCCGGGGAGGATCTGGCGGGGACCTTCCTCGACCTCGGCTCGCCGCTGGCCGCCGAGATCGCGGGCGCGGCGGGGGCGGACTGGGTCGTGATCGACCTCGAGCACGGCGCGGGCGACCGCGCGGCGACCCAGGCGCAGCTGCAGGCCGCGGGGGTGCCGGCGATCATCCGCGTCCCCTCGGCGGCCAGCGAGGAGATCGGCTGGGGGCTGGACTTCGGCGCGGCGGGCATCCTCGTCCCGCGCGTGCACGGGACCGACGAGGCGGTGCGCGCCGAGGCGGCGACGCGCTACTCGGCCGGGCGCGGGGTGCATGCGGGCGTGCGCTCGGCGCGCTTCGGGCTGAGAGCGGACTTCACCGCGAGCGACCGCGAGCGCGTCGTGATGATCCAGATCGAGACGCGCGGCGCGCTGGCCGCGGTCGGCGAGATCGCCGCCGTCGAGGGCGTCGACGTGCTGTTCGTCGGCCCCTACGACCTCGGCAACGCGCTCGGGGTGACGCCCGGGCCCGAGACGCCCGAGGTGCTGCGCGCCGCCGAGCGCACCGCCTCCGCCGCGCGCGAGGCGGGCAAGGCCGCGGCGGTGTTCCTCGGCGACCCGTCGCTCGCGCGCCGCTACCGCGACCTCGGCTTCACCCTGATCGCCTCGGGGTCGACCGCGAGCCTGCTCGCCGCGACGGTCGCGGCACGGATGGCCGCCCTGCGCGCATGACCCTGTTCGCGGTGCGGGTGCTGCTGCCGGCGGCGATCACCGCTGCGGGGGTCATGCTCATCGTTCTCGGCCGCGGCGAGAACGCCCAGGGCGCCGGTGTCGCGGTGATCGGCTGCGCGGTGATGGTCGTGATGATCAACCTGTTCCTGCGCCTCGGCGTCCGCGACACCGGCGACCGCGACCGCGAGGAGGCCGCGCGCGAGCACTACGACCGCACGGGCAGGTGGCCGGAGGACTGATCCTCCGCCGCCCGTGCCAGCCGCCGCAGCGTCGCCTCGATCACCGGCCCGTAGACCGACGCGACCACCTGCTCGAGCGGCGCGGGCGCCACGACGTCGATCGCGACCTCGCAGCCGCCACCCGCCAGCGGCGCGACGCGGTGGGCCATCTCCACCAGGCCGAAGCCGACCCGCCAGGTCCAGGAGCGCCCGTGGCGCTTGCCGACGATGCGGGCCGGGACCGGCACGACGCCGAGCAGCCGCGCGGCGCCGAGCGCGCCGGTGCGCACCTCGGGCGCCCCGAGCCCCCAGGCCCCGCGCAGGTGCGGCGCCCACCGCGACCAGTCGTCCGGCCGTGCGAGCAGGCGCCAGGCGGCTGCGGGATCGGCGAGGCATCTGACGGCGAACGTGTGCACGGCTGCGTGGGGTACGCGCTAACGTCCGGGACGGATGGCCGAGGTGCAAGAGGACACGAGCGCGCAGCCGCACGAGCTGCCCTCGCGCGAGGAGGCCCGCGAGTGGCTCGAGGCGATGATGCTGATCCGCCGCTTCGAGGAGCGCGCGGGTGAGATGTACGCCAAGGCCAAGGTCGGCGGGTTCCTGCACCTCGCGATCGGGGAGGAGGCCACGATCGTCGGCGCGGTGCGCGCGATGCGCGCAGAGGACTACCTGATCTCGACCTACCGCTCCCACGGCCACGCGCTCTCGCGCGGCGCCGACCCGAACCGCGTGATGGCGGAGCTGTTCGGGCGCGAGGAGGGCGTGTCGCACGGCCGCGGCGGGTCGATGCACATGTTCGACCTCGAGAACCGCTTCATGGGCGGCTACGGGATCGTCGGCGGCAACCTCCCGATCGCCGCCGGGATGGCGCTCTCCAGCGACTACCGCGAGACCGAGGAGGTGACCGTCTGCGTGTTCGGCGACGGCGCCACCAACCAGGGCACGTTCGGCGAGACGCTCAACCTCGCCGCGCTCTGGCGGCTGCCCGTGGTCTTCATGGTCACCAACAACCAGTTCGGGATGGGCACCTCGCTGGAGCGCCACTCCGCGGTCACCGACCTGCACCACCGCGGCGAGGGCTTCGGCGTCCCCGGCCTGCAGTGCGACGGCATGGACGTGCTCGACACCCAGGCGGTGATCTGCAAGGCGCTCAAGCACGCGCGCGAGGAGCGCAGGCCCATCCTCGTCGAGGCGATCACCTACCGCTTCCGCGGCCACTCGATGGCCGACCCGGAGGAGTACCGCACCAAGGAGCAGGTCGCCGAGTGGCGCAAGAAGGACCCGATCGAGGTCTTCGCCCGCCGCCTGGAGGACGAGGGGATCCTCGAGCAGGGCGAGGCCGAGACGCTCGACAAGGCCGTCATCTCCCGCGTCGACGAGGCGGTCGCCTTCGCCGACAAGGCCGCCTTCCCGCCGCCCGAGTCGCTCTACGACGACATCTACGTGCTCGGCGATCAGGTCGGTGGCGGCTGGTACTCGGTCGACGAGCGCTCGGCCGGCGTGCACCGCGGCGAGCACGAGCGCGAGATCGCCGAGGCCGAGCGGGGACCCGAGGACGAGTACAAGAAGGCGGTCGAGGCGGCGTCGCGCGAGGACGTCGGCGTGGAGAAGCCGGCCGACGAGGCGCAGGCGGAGGACGACGACGCCGAGGAGGCCGAGGAGTAGTGGCGGTCATGCGCTACCGCGAGGCGCTCAACCAGGCGCTGCGCGAGGAGATGCAGCGCGACGACCGCGTATTCCTGATGGGCGAGGACATCGGCGTCTTCAACGGCGCGTTCAAGGTCACCGCCGGGCTGCTCGAGGAGTTCGGCGAGAAGCGCGTGCGCGACACCCCGATCTCCGAGAACACGATCGTCGGGATGGGGGTGGGCGCGGCGATGACCGGCCTGCGCCCGGTCGTCGAGCTGATGACGATCAACTTCTCCCTGCTCGCGTTCGACCAGATCGTCAACCACATGGCGACCATCCACTACATGTTCGGCGGCCAGGTGCGGGTGCCGATGGTGGTCCGGATGCCGCAGGGCGCCGGCCACCAGCTCGGCCCCACCCACTCGCACTGCCTCGAGGCGCTCTTCCTGCACGTCCCCGGCATGCTCGTCGCCGTCCCCTCGACGGCGGCCGACGCCAAGGGGCTGCTCAAGGCCGCGATCCGGGACGACAACCCCGTCGTGTTCATCGAGCACGAGTACCTCTACGGCCAGCGCGGGGACGTGCCCGACGACAGCGAGGACCACGTCGTGGACTTCGGCAGGGCCGCGATCCGCCGCGAGGGCGACGACGTGACGATCGTCGGCATCTCGCGCATGGCGCTGACCGCCGAGAAGGCGGCCGGCATCCTGGCCGAGGAGCACGAGATCGAGGCGGAGGTGATCGACCCGCGCACGCTGCGACCGCTCGATCTCGACACGATCCTCGAGTCCGTGCGCAAGACCAACCGCTGCGTGATCGTCGAGGAGGGATGGCCGCACGGCGGCGTCGGGGCGAACCTCGCCGCGCTGATCCAGGAGCAGGCCTTCGACCACCTCGACGCTCCGATCGGGCGTGTCACCGGCGCCGACCTGCCGATGCCCTACTCCAAGCCGCTCGAGCAGATCGCCTATCCGCACGAGCCCCAGATCGTAGAAGCGGTGATCGCCACCTTCCGCGATCTCTGAGCGGGCCGCCGCGGCTCAGGTCCGCCCGGCGGCGTGCCGATGCTCCCGGGGTGATGCGCACGCCGAAGGCCCGGGAGCTGATCCAACGCACGCGTGCAAGCGTGATGGCGCGCCTGATGCTGACGCTCGCCATCGCGCTCGTCGTGGCCGGGACCTTCCAGTTCTTCTTCGTCGGCGAGCAGGTCCGGCGCAAGCTGATCAGCGAGGAGGCGCAGGTCCACGCGGCCGACGCGCGCACGCTCGAGCAGCGCTCCATGGAGGCGGCGGGGACCAGCGCGTTCCAGCTGAGCGAGGGCGAGCAGGTGGTGAGCGCGATCGCCTCGCGGCCGGACATCAAGGACGTCGTCGTCGTGGATCGCGACGGCGCCGTGCTGATCGGCAGCCGCGCCGGCCAGGTCGGCACCGTGCGATCCGAGCCGCAGGCCCGGCAGGCCGTGCTTCACGGGCTCACCTACGCTGGGGTCGCGTCGCCCGACGGCACCCGCGTCAGCTTCATCGTGCCGGTCCGGCTGTCCGGGAGCCGCTACGCGCTGGTGGTCGACACCGACGCCGCGGCGCTGGCCAGTGACGTCTCCGCCCTCCGCATCCTGATCTGGCTGTTCGTCCTCGTGAGCCTGATCGTCGCGCTCCCCCTCTTCTACCTGCTTGGAGGCCGCCGGCTGGCGCTCGCCCACAAGACCGCGCTGCGCAGCGCGCGCCGCGACGGGCTCACCGACCTCGACAACCACCGCGCGTTCCAGGACGAGCTCGAGCGCGCACTCGCAGAGTCGGTCCGCTACGGCACGCCGATGACGCTGGCCCTGATCGACATCGATGACTTCAAGTTCGAGAACGACCGCCACGGCCACCAGCACGGCGACCGCATCCTCTGCGAGCTCGCCTCGGTCCTGCGCGACGGGCGCGCCGGAGATCGCGCCTTCCGCCTCGGCGGCGACGAGTTCGCGCTGCTGCTCCCCCACACCGGTGACGCCGACGCCGACATGCCGCTGCAGCGGCTGCGCACCGAGGTCCGCGAGCGCCTTGGCGGCGTGAGCGCGAGCGTCGGCTTCAGCTCCGCGGCGCCGGGGGACCGCGAGGCCAGCACGCTGTGGGGACGGGCCGACGCCGCACTGCTCGAGGCCAAGCGCCGCGGCGGCGACTCGGTGGTGGCAGCGGCCGAGGTGCTCGACAGCGTTCCCGTCGTCACGATCGAGAAGGTCCGCGCGGTGCGCGCCCTTATCGCCCGCGGCGCCCCCGCGATCCACTTCCAGCCGATCTGGGACCTCGGCGGCCACCGCGTGCTCGGCTACGAGGCGCTCGCGCGCTTCGACGCGCCGGAGCTCAACGGGCCCGGCGAGGCCTTCGAGGTCGCCGACTCGATCGGGCGCGGCCACGAGCTCGACGCCGTCTGCCGCCGCGCCGCGCTCGCCGCCGCGTCGGCGCTGCCCGACGACGTGCTGCTGTTCGTGAACCTCTCGCCCCAGACGCTCGAGCACGACGGCCTCGCCGGCGACAGCCTCGTGCAGGCGGTGCGCGGCGCCGGCCTCGAGCCCGAGCGCGTCGTACTCGAGATCACCGAGCGCACCGACGCGCGCATGGAGATCCTGCGCCCCGAGACCGAGCGGCTGCGCGCGCTCGGCTTCAAGCTCGCGCTCGACGACGTCGGCGCGGGCAACGCCGGCCTGGAGATGCTGCGCGCGCTGCCCGTCGAGTTCATCAAGGTCGACCGAGGCGTCGTGTCCGCCGCCGTCGAGGACCGCAGCGCCCGCGCGGTGCTGCTCGGCATCATGGCCTTCGCCCGCGAGCTCGACGCGTTCGTTATCGCCGAGGGGATCGAGACCGAGGCGATGCTCGAGCTCGCCCGCGACCCCGAGCCAGCGCGCAAGCTCGTCAGCCTCGGGGCACAGGGGGCCCAGGGCTACCTGCTCGGGCGCCCGAGCCCGAGCCCCGCGGCAGCGCCCGTGTACGGCGAGACCCTGAGCGCGCTCACCAAGCTCACGACCGACCGCGAGCGCCGCCGCGTCGCGGAGAAGCTGCGCTCGAGCGAGGGCCTGTACCGGGTGCTCGTCCGCAACGTCCCGGACCTGATCGTCGCGCTCTACGACCGCGACCTTCGCTGCCACCTGGTGGAGGGCCCGGCCGCCGCGGGGATGGGCGCGGCGGGCGAGGCGCTCGAAGGCCACACGGTCTGGGAGGCGCTGCCCGAGCAGCATGCGACTCGCCTCGCGGCGATGCTGCGCGCGGCTCTGGCCGGCGAGCAGAGCGACTTCCAGTGGGCCACCGACGAGATCCGCTGGGACATCCACGCCGTGCCGATCGAGGACGAGCACTCGGGCACTATCGGCGTGGCGCTCGTGTGCCGCGAGACGACGCTCGCGCCGAGCCTCGCCGCGCCGGAGCCGCGCCGCCGCGCGACCGGCGCGCCCGCCCCGCTGCGCTGACACGGCACGCGGCCCCATGTGGGTACGCTGCGCGCATGGCCGACGTCGCGATGCCCCGCCTCTCCGACTCGATGGAGGAGGGCACGATCCTGAAGTGGCTCAAGTCCGACGGGGACGAGGTCAAGCGCGGCGAGGAGCTCGTCGAGATCGAGACCGACAAGGCCAACATGACCTACGAGGCCGACTCCGACGGGACCCTGAGCATCGTGGCCCAGGAGGGCGACACCCTCCCGGTCGGGGAGCCGATCGCGCGCATCGGCGAAGGCGCCGGCAGCGAAGGCGGCGAGCAGGCCGGGGACGACGCTCAGGCGGTCGAGGAATCCGAGGAGCAGCAGCCCGCCGGCGACGGGGACTCCGGTGAGGACGAGGACTCCGGCGCGGACGAGGAGCAGCCCGCCGCCGAGGACGAGGAGCCCTCCGGGAACGGCAAGCCGAGCGAGACGCCCGAGCCGGCGCCCGCCAAGGCGCAGGAGCCGTCGGGCAACGGCGACGGCGACGGCCGCGTCAAGGCTTCGCCGGTCGCCAAGCGGATGGCGCGCGAGATGGGCGTCGAGCTCGAGCAGTTGCAGGGCAGCGGCCCGGGCGGGCGGATCGTCAAGGCTGACGTCGAGGCTGCCGCGAAGGGCGGCGGCACCGCGACCGCTGAAGCCGAGGCGCCCGCGGAGCAGGCAGCCGCCGGCGACGCCGAGGAGGCGCCCGCGCCCGAGAAGAAGAAGGACGTCCCCGCCCCGGTCACCCCGACCGAGCGCGACGGCCAGGGCATCAAGGGCGAGACCACTGAGCAGGAGCTCACGCGGCTGCAGAAGACCATCGCCCGCCGGATGGCCGAGTCCAAGGCGACGGCGCCCGAGTTCGTGCTCAACATCGAGGTGGACATGGAGGAGGCCGTGGCGCTGCGCAAGCAGCTCAAGGTCGCCGCCGGCGATCAGCCGGCGCCCTCGTTCAACGACTTCGTGATCAAGGCGAGCGCGCTCGCGCTGCGCGACTTCCCGCGCGCGAACGGCGCCTACCGCGACGGCAAGTTCGAGCTCTACTCGCGCGTCAACGTCGGCGTCGCCGTCGCCGGGCAGGACGCGCTGGTGGTCCCGACGGTGTTCGACGCCGACTCAAAGTCGATCGGCCAGATCGCGCGCGAGTCGCGCGCGGTCGCCGAGCGCGTGCGCGCCGGCGCGGTCACCCCGCCGGAGCTGTCGGGCGGGACGTTCACGGTCTCGAACCTCGGCATGTTCGGCATCAAGCGCTTCACCGCCGTGATCAACCCCCCGCAGGCGGCGATCCTCGCCGTCGGGGCGCTCGAGCCCCGGCCGGTGGTGCGCGACGGCGAGGTCACGGTGCGCTCGATCATGGAGCTCACGCTGGCGTGTGACCACCGCATCCTCTACGGCGCCGACGCCGCCGAGTTCCTCAGCCGCATCCGCGAGTACCTCGAGCAGCCGCTCAAGCTCGCGTTGTAGTGGCGGCGCCCCCGAGCGGGCGCAGCGCGCTCGCCCATCGCGGCTTTCGGCTGCTGTTCGCCGGGCGCGGCATGTCGCAGTTCGGAGACGCGCTCGCCGTCGTGGCGCTGGCGTTCGCCGTGCTCACGGTGACGGGCTCGGCGACGAGCCTCGGCCTCGTGCTCGCCGCTCGCCAGCTCCCGCAGCTCGTGTTCCTGCTCGCCGGCGGGGTGATCGCCGACCGCTTCCCGCGCCAGCGCGTGATCGTGGGCGCCGACCTGCTCGCCGGGGCGGCGCAGGCGGTCGCGGCGGGGCTGCTGATCGCGGGCAAGATCGAGCTCTGGCAGTTGATCGTGCTCGAGGCCGTCAACGGGACCGGCTTCGCGTTCTTCCTCCCGGCATCGCTCGGGCTGGTGCCCGAGACCGTGCCGGCGCGGCTGCTGCAGTCCGCCAACGCGCTGCTGCGGCTCTCGGTCAATGCCACCCGGGTCGGCGGCGCGGCCGTGGGCGGGCTGCTCGTGGCCGCGGCGGGCTCCGGGCCCGCGCTGGCGGTCGACGCCGCGACGTTCTTCGCCAGCGCCGCGTGCTTCGCCGTCCTGCGCAGCGGCGCGGCCCCGGCGGAGCGCACCGAACGGCTGCTCGGCGAGCTGCGCACCGGCTGGCGCGAGTTTCGCTCGCGCCGCTGGCTGTGGACGATCGTGGCGCAGATCTCGGTGGTCAACGCGGCCGCGAACGGCGCCGTGCTCGTGCTCGGCCCGGTGATCGCGCGCGACCACCTGGGCGGAGCGGCGGCCTGGGGCGGCGTGCTGGCCGCCCAGGGCGCAGGGCTGCTGCTTGGGGCGCTGGTGGGGCTGCGCTTCCAGCCGTCGCGACCGCTGGTCACGGCGTCCGTCGGCGTGCTGCTCAGCCTCCCGCTGCTCGTGCTGCTCGGGCTCGCGGCGCCGGTGGCGGCGCTCGCAGCGGCGGCGGTCCTGGCCGGCTTCGGGATCGAGCTGTTCGGCATCCAGTGGGACACGGCGATGCAGTCCAACGTGCCGGGGCCGGTGCTGTCGCGCGTCTACTCCTACGACGCGCTCGGCTCCTTCGCGCTCGCCCCGATCGGCGTCGTCGTGGCGGGTCCGCTGGCCGCCGCCATCGGCACCGAGGCGGCGGTGTGGTCGGCTGCCGCGCTCCTGCTCGTCGCGACGCTCGCGGTGCTCGCCGTGCCCGAGGTGCGCGGGCTGAGACGTGCCTAGATGCGCTCAGCGCCCGATGCTGCGGAAGTTCGGCTGGCGGTCGGGGTCGAGCGTGACCCCGGCCGGGCTCTGGTCAGTCGCCACGAACAGGCACAGCCAGCGCTGCGGGTCCGGCCCGGGCACGCAGGTGCGGTAGTAGCGGGGAGCGAGCCGGCGTGAGTCCATCGCGCCCAGCCCGGCGCGGTACTCGGGCGCCTGCGAGGTCACGTAGTCGTGCACGGCCGCGAACTGCGCGCGCGCGTCGGCGTGCTGGGCCGCCACGGCGGGGCGGTGCGCGAGGCCCGCGACGAGGAAGGCCGCGGCGACGCTCCAGACCAGCGCCGTGCCCGTGTAGTTCTCAGCGATCAGCTTCGGGAGGTCGGGACGGCGCGTGCGCAGGCGGCGGGCGATCAGCGGCGCCACGACGGCGACGCAGAAGAGGTTCGTGAAGCCCGCGAGCAGCAGCCCCGGCACGAGCCCGCGCGGCCCTTCTCCGGCGAACGGGAGGCGCGTCACCAGCACCGCCTCGGCCAGCGTCAGCCCCACGAACGACGGCCACAACCACGCGCCGCGCATGCGCCAGCGCATCCGCTGCAGCCCTCCGCGCTCGAGCGACGACCGCTCCACTCAGTCAGCCTAGTGCTCTACCCTTGCCGCGGCGCCTCGCGGAGACCCCGCGAAGCCCATTGAGGGAGCACGGACGGAGGATCCCGGACGTGCGACACGGAAAGGGAGATCACGCCAGATGGCGACCGAAGCCGCTCAGACCGGGAGTCCTCCCGGGCCTCTGCCAGACGTATCGGAGCACCTGACCACGGAGGATCGCGCCGGACTGCTGCGCGCGATGCTCACGATGCGCGGCATCGAGGAGCGCGCGATGCGCCTCTACCGCCAGGGCAAGGTCCCGGGCTCCTTCTACGACGGCTTCGGCCAGGAGGCGGTCTCGGCGGGCCCGGCGTGGGCGATGGCCTCGCAGGACCGGCTGTGCATCCTGCACCGCGATCTCGCCGCCCACATCATCCGCGGCGTGCCGCTGGAGCGCATCCTCGGCCAGTACATGGGCCGCGACGGTGGCATCACCGGCGGGCGCGACGGCAACGTGCACTTCGGCGACCGCACCAAGGGCTGCGTCGGCATGGTCTCGATGCTCCCAGACATGATGCTCGTCGCCGCCGGGCTGGCGATGGCGTTCAAGCTGCGCGGGGAGGCGCGCGCGGCGCTGACCTGGTTCGGCGACGGCTCGACCTCGCGCGGCGACTTCCACGAGGCGATGAACTGGGCTGGGGTGCAGAAGCTCCCGGTGGTCTTCATCCTCGAGAACAACCAGTACGCCTACTCGACGCCGCTTGACGCGCAGTTCGCTGTCGACCCGGTGGAGCGCGCCGCGGCCTACGGCATGCCGGGCGTGAAGGTGGACGGCAACGACGTCGAGGCGACCTTTGAGGTCACGCGCCAGGCGCGCGAGCGCGCCATCGCCGGCGAGGGCCCGACGCTGATCGAGGCCGTGACCATGCGGATGCACGGCCACGCCGCCCACGACGACATGAAGTACGTCCCGGTCGAGCAGGTGCAGGAGTGGCGGGCCAAGGACCCGATCGACCGCCAGGTCGCGCGCGTGCAGGCCCTCGGCGTCGACGTCGACGCGCTGCGCGCCGAGGTCGCGACGGAGATCGAGGCTGCCGTCGAGACGGCGCTGGCCATGGCGATGCCGGCCGGGGAGACCGCCACCGAGCGGGTGTTCGCCGACGAGCCGGCGCTGCTGGAGGACGGCGCGGCGCCGTGGAGCGGATTCGCGAGCGGTGGCGAGCGCTGATGCCCACCATGACCTACCTGCAGGCGATCTCCGACGCGATGCGCGAGGAGATGCGCGCCGACGAGCGCGTGTTCGTGATGGGCGAGGACATCGGCGCCTTCGGCGGGGCCTTCAAGGTCACCGACGGCTTCTTCGAGGAGTTCGGCGCGCAGCGGGTGATGGACACGCCGCTCGCGGAGTCCGGGATCATCGGGACGGCGATCGGCGCCGCCTGCGAGGGCCTGCGCCCGATCACCGAGATGCAGTTCTCCGACTTCATCTCCTGCGGCTTCGACCAGCTCGTCAACGTCGCGGGGAAGATGTTCTACCGGCAGGGGCTGTCGGTGAACATCACCGTCCGGCTGCCCTCCGGCGGCGGGTTCTCCGGTGGCCCGTTCCACTCCCAGAACCCCGAGGCGTGGTTCATGCACGCGCCCGGCCTGAAGGTTGTCGCGCCCTCGACCGCCGAGGACGCCAAGGGCCTGCTGATCTCGGCCATCCGCGACCCGAACCCCGTCGTCTACATGGAGCACAAGCACCTCTACCGCCGCGTCAAGGGCGAGGTGCCCGAGGGCCGCTACGAGACGCCGTTCAGCGCGCGCGTCGCCCGCGCGGGCACCGACCTGACGGTCATCGCCTACGGAGCGATGGTGCACACCGCGCTCGAGGCCACCGAGGATCTCGACGGCGCCTCGGTCGAGGTCCTCGACCTGCGCTCGCTCGTGCCCCTGGACGTCGAGGCGATCCTCGCGTCGGTGCGCAAGACCTCCAAGGTCGTGATCCTCGACGAGGCGAACATGACCTGCGCGGCAGGCGCCGAGGTCGCCGCGCTGATCGCCGAGCGCGCGTGGGAGGACCTCGACGGCCCGGTCGTCCGGGTCGCGAGCCCCGACGTACCGATCCCGTTCTCGCCCACGCTCGAGCAGGCCGTCCTGCCCCAGGTCGACGACGTGAAGGAGGCCTGCCGTGAGCTCCTCGCCTATTGAGATTCTGGCCGACGTGACGATGCCCCAGATGGGCGTCTCGGTCGCCGAGGGCACCGTCGTCGAGTGGAAGAAGCAGCCCGGCGACTGGGTCGAGGCCGACGAGATCATCGCGTCGATCTCGACCGACAAGATCGACACCGACGTGGAGTCGCCCGCGAGCGGGCGCGTGCAGGAGGTCCTCGTGCAGGTCGGCGAGACCGTCGACGTCGGCGTCGTGATGGCGCGCATCGCCACCGACGCCAAACCCGGCGAGGCGCACGTCGCCGAGAACGCCTCCTCGACCGCCGAGCCCGCGGGCGAGGCCGGCGTGGCGCTGGCGGCCGAGGGCGACGCCGGCGAGCTGCAGGGCGACACAGATGAGAACCACGCCGGCACCGCCCAGCGCGGCACGCCGGAGGTGCGCAGGTCGGGCCCGCGGCGCTACTCGCCGGTGGTGATGCGGATGGCCGTCGAGCACGGCCTCGACCTCGAGGCGATTGAGGGCACCGGCCGCGGCGGGCGCGTGCGCAAGCAGGACGTCATGGCCTTCCTCGATACCCAGTCGGGCACAGGAAACGGCGGCGCGGCAGCCGAGCCGCCCATGCACATCGAGAGCCCGTATAAGCCCGACGCGCCCGTCGCACGTCCGCCGCGCCCGTCGCGGCTCGGGCGCACGCAGGCCGCAGCGGACGCGCCGCCGGGCGCGCCGCTCTCCCGCATACGCCAGTCGATCGGGCGGGCGATGGTCGACTCGCTGCGCACCGCGGCGACCTGCACCACGATCGTCGAGGCCGACATGACCGGGGTCGCGGCCGAGCGCGAGCGTAGCGGCATGACCTGGCTGCCCTACGTGGCGCGGGCGACGATCGAGGTGCTGCAGGACTTCCCGGCGCTCAACGCCACGCTCGACGGCGAGACGCTCACCCAGCACGAGGCCGTCCACCTCGGGATCGCGGTCTCGCTCGGCGAGGGAGGCTTGATCGTCCCCGTCATCCGCGACGCGCAGAACCTCAGCATCGAGGGCCTCGGCACCGAGATCAAGGGACTCGCGCGCAAGGCCCGCGACAACGCGCTGACCCCCGATGACGTGCGCGGCGGCACGTTCACGATCACCAACCCCGGCGGCTTCGGCTCGATCATGGCCACGCCGGTGATCAACCTCCCGCAGGTGGCGATCCTCGACACGGAAGCGGTGGTCAAGCGCGCCGTGGTGCTCACCGACGAGCGGGGGAACGACTCGATCGCGGTCCGCCACATGACCTACCTCTGCATGTCCTGGGACCACCGCGCGCTCGACGGCGCGCTGGCGGCGCAGTTCCTCACGGCGCTGCGCAAGCGGCTGGAGTGGTGGGGATGAGCGAGCTCTGGGTCTGCCACCTCGGCCGCGTCGAGTACCACGACGGCGTCGCGCTGCAGGAGCGCCTGCGCGAGCGCGTGCAGGCCGGAGAGCTGCCGGGCGTGCTGCTGTTGCTCGAGCACCCGCCCGTCTACACGCGCGGCCGCCGCTCGGAGCCGGGCGAGCTGCCGATGGGCGAGGCCTGGTACCGCTCGCAGGGCATCGACGTGGTCCAGACCGACCGCGGCGGGAAGCTGACCTACCACGGGCCCGGCCAGCTCGTGGGCTATCCGATCATGCCCATCACCGACGTCGTCGCCTACCTGCGCACGATGGAGGAGGCGATCGTCGCGGCACTGGCCGAGGAGGAGATCGCGGCCGGGCCGCGCGAAGGCCTGACGGGCGTGTGGGTGCAGGACCGCAAGATCGGCTCGATCGGCGTCCACGTGTCGCGCGGCGTCACGACCCACGGCTTCGCCATCAACGTCGACAATGACCTGCAGCCGTTCGAGTGGGTCGTGCCGTGCGGCCTCGAGGGTGTGCGCATGACGTCGGTGACGAGGGAGACCGGCGAGGGCGAGCACCTCGAGTGCTTCCGCCGCCGCATGGCACACGCGTTCTGCGCGGCCTTCGGCCTGCACGAGCGCCTGGTGGCGCCTGAGCGCCTCGCCTCGCCGGTCTCCGCATCCGTGGGTTAGCGGCGACACGCCAGGGGGAAGACGAGAGGCCATGCGCCGCCTCACTCTCTCGCTCGCCGCGGCCGTCGCCGCCCTCACTGCCGGTGTGTCGGCCGCCTCCGCGGCCGAGTCCTTCTACGCCATCACGCTGAACGACCAGCTCGTGACCTTCCAGTCGGATTCGCCGCAGGCAATCCGCAGCAGCGTGCGCCTCAGCGGTCTGGGCCCCAAGGAATCGATCGTCGCGCTCGACGTTCGGCCCAACGGCGGCGGGCAGCTCTACGGCCTCAGCAGCGCGAGCCGGATCTACGTCATCTACCCCGGCTCCGGTCAGGCGCGACCGGTCGGCGACCCGCTCTCGCCCCCGCTCGCCGGCAAGAGCTTCGGCCTCGACTTCAACCCGGTGACCGACCGGCTGCGCGTCGTCTCGGACATCGGGCAGAACCTCCGGGTGAACCCCGAGACCGGCAAGGTCGAGGGCGACGGCGGACAGCTCGCCTACAAGGCCGGCGACTCCGGCGCCGGCACGAGCCCGGAGATCGTCGGCTCCGCCTACACGAACATCAGCGCACCGCCCGGCAGCACCCAGCTCTACGGGATCGATACGCGCCGCAACGTGCTGGCGCTCCAGGACCCGGCCGACAGCGGCACGCTGACGACGGTCGGGCCGCTCGGCCTGGACTTCTCGGACCCGGTCGGCTTCGACATCGCCGCTGACGGGCGTGCCTTCCTGAGCGCTGCCCGCAAGGGCGTCGCCGACCTCTTCATCGTCGACCTCCGTACAGGTCGCGCGAGGCCGGCCTCAAATCAGCTCTCGACCGGGCTCGGCAACCGCGGCCTGTCGGGCAGCCAGGTGCGGGCGATCGCGGCGGCCGGCTCGGTCCCCGACGACACGCGGGCGCCGTCGCTGCTGGTCGACTTCGGCATCCGGGTGCCGGTCCGGCGCGTGGGCAACCCGTTCACGATCGCCTTCTCATGCTCGGAGTGGTGCAGCGCCGAGGGCACGCTGACCGCTAAGGGCGGGGGCGTGCTCGCGCGCGGCAACGGGCTGGTGCGCCGACCGGGCAAGGACCGCATCGCGTTCACGCCGACCGCGCGCGGCAAGCGAGCCGCGCGCGCAGGGCACGGGCTGAGCACCACACTGAACGTGCGCGCGCGCGACGCCGGCGGGAACCTCAGCCGGCAGCGCCAGACGGTCAGGCTCGGCTAGGGCGGACCGCTAACCTCGGGCGGGTGAGCGAGGTCCCGGAGCGCATCCATGTCACCCGCTCGCGCGCAAACCCGGGCGGGATGGACGTCCGCAAGGTCCTCGGGGACACGGTCGAGCCGCACCGCGGGCGCAAGCCGCCGTGGTTCAAGGTCCCGCCGCCGGGCGGCCCGAAGTACCGCGAGCTGACCCAGCTGATCCGCGACGAGGGCCTGCACACGGTCTGCCAGGAGGCCGCCTGCCCGAACGTCGGCGAGTGCTGGGAGCGCGGCACCGCGACCTTCATGATCCTCGGCGACACCTGCACCCGGCGCTGCGGGTTCTGCAACGTCAAGACCGGCAAGCCGACCTGGAACGACCCGCTCGAGCCGCTGCGCGTCGCGCGGTCGGTCGCGAAGATGGGGCTGCGCCACGCGGTCATCACGAGCGTCGACCGCGACGACCTGCCCGACCTCGGGGCGAGCGCGTTCGTCGGCGTGATCCGCTCGATCCGGATGCAGGCGCCGCTGTGCAAGGTCGAGGTGCTGACGCCCGACTTCCGCGGCGAGGAGATGCCGCTCGCCCGCGTCATCGCCGAGCGCCCCGACGTGTTCAACCACAACGTCGAGACGGTGCCGCGCCTCTACCCGGTCGCCCGCCGCGGCTCGCGCTGGCCGCGCTCGCTGCGCGTGCTCGCAAACGCCAAGGAGATGGGTGGCGAGGAGGTCGTCACCAAGTCGGGCTTGATGGTCGGGCTCGGCGAGACCCACGAGGAGATGGTCGACGCGTTCGGGCAGCTGCGCGAGCGCGGCGTCCAGGTGCTCACCGTGGGCCAGTACCTGCGCCCGACCGAGCGCCACCTGCCGGTCGTGCGCTACTGGCACCCGGACGAGTTCAAGGCGCTCGAGGTCGCGGCCTACGCGCTCGGCTTCGAGCACATCGCCGCCGGCCCGCTCGTGCGCTCGAGCTACCACGCCGACCAGCATGTCCCGCAGAGCGAGGCGGGCACAGGACCGCTCGCCGCGGCGTCGTACTAGCACCGGGTGTTCCCGCTCAAGGACAACATCCCGACCGACCGCTTCCCGGTCGTCACCGTCGCGCTGATCGTCGCGAACGTGCTCATGTACTTCCTGTTCCAGAAGGGCGGGATCTCGCTCGGGGACCCGAAGGGCACGGCCTACCAGTGCAACGTGGCCGAGTACGGGGCGATCCCGTATGAGTTCAAGCACCTCGGCGAACAGGTGGCCGCGCGCGGCTGCCCGGCGCCCACCGCGCCGACGGCGCTGACCGCCCTGACCTCGATGTTCATGCACGGCGGCCTGCTGCACATCGGCGGCAACATGCTGTTCCTGTGGATCTTCGGCAACAACGTCGAGGACTCGATGGGCAAGGTCAAGTTCCTGCTCTTCTACCTGCTGGGCGGGGCGTGCGCCCTGCTGGCCCAGATCCTCGTCTCCTCCGGCAACGGCGAGCTGGTGCCGACGATCGGCGCGTCGGGCGCGGTGGCCGGCGTGCTCGGCGGCTACATCCTGCTCTTCCCCCGCGCGCGGGTGGTGACCGTGATCTTCATCGTGTTCTTCTTCACCATCCTCGAGCTGCCGGCGCTGCTGATCCTCGGCTTCTGGTTCCTCCAGCAGGCCGCCTTCGGCTACTTCGACCTCGCCAACCCGACGGGCGGCGGTGGTGGGGTGGCGTACTTCGCGCACGTCGGGGGCTTCGCCTTCGGCCTGCTGGCGATCAAGCTGTTCGCCGACGAGACCAAGCGCCGGCGCCAGTACGAGGCGAGCCTGAGCCGATGAGGACCGCTGTCCTCGGGGCGGCGCTCGTGTTCACGGCGCTGCTCGCATTCCTGACCCTGTTCGTGCTGTTCGAGAACGGCCCCGATCCGCTGGTGATCATCTCGCTGATCGTGCTCGCGATGTTCGTGCTCGGCATCTTCGGCGCGATGGGCCGGCCGCCGGACGACCACTGAGATGCGCGGCTGGAGGCGGGTCCTGGGCATGCTGGGGCTGCTCGCGATCGGGTTGGGCGCCGGGCTCGCCCTGGCCCCCGGGCGCGCCGGGCGGGCGCCCGCGCCGTCGAGGACCCAGCCGCCTGAGCTCCCCTCCTCCCCCTCGCCGCTGGCCGGCGGGGGCACGGCGCCGACGGAGCTTTCGGTGCGCTTGGAGAACCCGCGCGACGCGGTCCGGCTGCCGTTCAGGCACCCGCCGCGGTCCGGGCTGCTGTTCGACCTCGACACCGGGCGCGTGCTGTGGCGCCACGACCCGATCCGCGTGCTCCCGATCGCCTCGCTGACGAAGATGATGACCGCGCTCGTGGTCGCCGAGCGGCTGGCTCCCGGCGCCAAGGTGCCGATCACGAAGGAAGCCCTGAACTACCGCGGCTCCGGGGTCGGGCTGTTCAAGCGCGGGCTGCGCCTGGGGGTCAACACGATGCTCTTCGGGCTGCTGCTGCCCTCGGGCAACGACGCCGCGATCGCCCTGGCGCAGCGGACCGCGCGAACCGTCCCCGCCTTCGTCGGGCTGATGAACCGCAAGGCCGCTGCGCTGGGCCTGAGCTGCACCCGCTACTCCTCGCCCGACGGCTTCCGCAATCGCGGCAACCACTCCTGCGCCGCCGACCTCGCCGCGCTCGCCCGCGCCGTGCTGCGCGAGCCGCGGCTCGCGCACATCGTCCGCCAGCGCGAGGCGGTGCTGCCGTTCCCGATCAAGGGCGGGCGCGCCTACCTGTACAACAACAACCCGCTGCTGCAGCAGGGCTACCGCGGCGTGACCGGCCTCAAGACCGGCTTCACCGCCGCCGCCGGGCGCTGCCTGGTGGCCACCGCGCGGCGCGGCCAGATCCGCCTCGGGGTCGTGCTCCTGCACTCTCCCGACCCTGGCACGCAGGCGCGCAAGCTCCTGGACCGGGGCTTCCGCACGGTTCGCTGAGCCCCCGCCGGGTAAGGGGAGCGGGTGGAGGCTCCGATCGTCTATCGCCGCCGTCGCCTGGTGGCGATCGCGCTGCTGGCACTGGTGGCGCTCGCGATGGCGGGGCTGATCGCCTGGCTGAGCGGGGGCGGTGCCGCGCCCGGCGGGGGGAAGGCGACAGCGAGCAAGCGTGCCGCCCCGCGTCCCCTGCTCCAGCTCCCCGGAGGCGGGCGCCGGCTGCTGCCCGACCGGCGGATCGTCGCCTTCTACGGCGCCCCGCAGGCTGACGAGCTGGGGGAGCTCGGCATCGGCCCGCCCGCGAAGATGATCAAGCGCCTGCAGCGCCAGGCCAAGCCCTACGCGCGAAAGACGCGCCCGGTGCTCCCGGCGATGGAGCTGCTCGCCGTGATCGCTGCCAACGCGCCGGGCCCCGGGGACCGCTGGAACACGCGCCAGGAGGACAAGGTCATCCGCCGCTACCTTCGCGCCGCGCGCCAGGCGCACGCGCTGCTCGTGCTGGACATCCAGCCCGGCCGCTCGGACTTCTTCACCGAGACGGTCCGGCTGCGCAAGTGGCTCAAGCTCCCCGACGTCGGCCTGGCGCTCGACCCCGAGTGGAGGATGGGCCCCACCCAGATTCCCGGAAAGGTGATCGGGTCGGTCAAGTCGCGCGAGGTCAACGCCGTGTCGGCGTGGCTGTCCCAGCTCGTCCAGCGGGGCCGGCTGCCCGAGAAGCTGTTCCTCATCCACCAGTTCACCGACGACATGGTCGACGAGGCGACGCTGAAGCCCCGGCGCGGGCTCTCGATGGTGCTCAACACCGACGGCTTCGGCGGCCAGGCGATCAAGAAGGCCAAGTACCACGCGTTCACCTCCTCGCCGCGCAAGGCCTTCCACCCGGGCTTCAAGCTCTTCTACCGCGAGGACACGAACCTGATGACGCCCAGCCAGGTGCTCCACCTGCACCCGCGCCCCGACGTGGTGATCTACGAGTGAGGTCAGCTACCGTGCTCGCCTGAACACCACCGTTCGCACGACCTGGAGAGCCCCGTGGACCTGAACGACACTCCCGAGCTCGCGACCTACCGCGAGAAGGTTCGGGCCTGGCTGGACGAGCACAAGGCGCAGGCGCCGTCCCAGCGCGCCGAGGACGACGGCGCCGATGAGCACGACCACGTCGCGCGGCGGCGCGCCTGGCAGCGCGAGCTCGCCGAGGGCGGCCTCGCCGCCGTGACCTGGCCGGCCGAGTACGGCGGCCAGGGCCTCGGGCCGCTGCACCAGGTCGTCGTCAACCAGGAGATCGGCCGGGCCGGGGTTCCCGGGATCTTCGACATCATCGGCGTGGGGATGCTCGGGCCGACGCTGATCGCCCACGGCTCGGAGGACCAGAAGCACCGCCACCTCGGGCCGATGCTCGCCGCCGAGAACGTCTGGTGCCAGATGTTCTCCGAGCCCGCCGCGGGCTCCGACCTCGCGGGGATCCAAAGCCGCGCGCGCAAGGAGGCCGACGGCTCCTGGCGGCTGTCGGGCCAGAAGGTGTGGACGACCAACGCGCAGTACGCCGCGTACGGGCTGCTGCTCGCGCGCACCGATCCCGAGCTGCCCAAGCACAAGGGCCTGACGATGTTCATCGTCCCGATGGACGCACCGGGCGTCACGATCCGGCCGCTGCGCCAGATCTCCGGCGAGGCGCACTTCAACGAGGTGTTCTTCGATGACGTCGCGCTCGAGCCGGGCTCCGAGGTCGGCGCGGTCGACAACGGCTGGGCGGTGGGCCTCACCACGCTGCTGTTCGAGCGCGTGGCGATCGGCCTCGGCGGCGAGGGCTTCGGCTGGCGCGCCGACCGCTTCGCGACCGCGCTGCTGGCCGACCCCGCGGCCACGCGCGACCGCGAGGTGCGCCACCGCTACGGCGAGATCGCCGCCGACTTCCTGGCGCTGCGCTTCACCGGCTACCGGATGCTCACGACGCTGCAGCGCGGCGGCATTCCCGGGCCCGAGGGGGCGCTGGCGAAGGTCACCACGATCAAGGCCGCGATCGCCGCCGGCGAGCTGCTCGCCGACGTGCTCGGACCCGAGGGGCTCAGCGACGAGGGCTGGGGCGAGCTGATCTCAGACCTGCCGGGCCTGAAGTCCGCGGGCGGGACCGAGGAGATCCTGCGCAACATGGTCGGCGAGCGGGTCCTGGGCCTGCCGCCCGAGCCGCGGCTGGACAAGGGCGTGCCGTTCTCCGAGCTGCGCGCGAAGGAGCGCGCGAGCGTGGGGGCGCCGTCGTGAACTTCGCGCTGACCGACGAGCAGGAGTTCCTCAAGGAGGCCGCCCGCGGCGCGCTCTCGCGCGTCAAGACCGTCGAGGCGGCGCGCGAGGCGCTGGACGGCGGCGAGCTTCCCGACCTCTGGCCGACCGCGACGGAGGCGGGATGGCCCGGGCTGCTGATCTCCGAACAGCACGGCGGCGCCGGGCTCTACGTCATGGAGGGCATGCTCGTGTTCTCCGAGCTCGGGCGGGTGCTGGCCGGCGTCCCGCTGCTCGGCCACCTGCCGGCGAGCTACCTGCTCGACGTCGCGGGCGCCGGTGACGTGCTGGCGGCGTTGGCCTCCGGCGAGCAGCGGGCCGCCTACGTCCCGGCGCGGCCTCCGGACGACGTCGAGCCGCGCTGGACGGCCGACGCGGCGCAGGGCCTCGAGCGCCCCGAGGCGCCGCAGGTCGGCGAGGACGGGAGCGTGACCGGCACGGTCGCGTGGGTCCCCGACGCGCCCGGCGCGGACCTCCTGGTCGTCGTCGGCGCGGAAGGCCGGTCGGCGCTCGTGCGCGCCGCCGACGCCGAGGTGGAGCCCGTCACGCGTTACGACGCGACGCGCTCGCTCGGCCACGTGCGCTTCGACGGCGCCGCCGGGACGCCGCTGGAGCTCCCCGAGGGAGCGGCCGCCGCCGCCTGGTACAGCGCACAGGCGCTGCTGGGCGCCGAGTCACTGGGCGCCGTCGAGCGTGCGCTCGAGGTCTCGGTCGCCTACGCGAAGGAGCGCTTCACCTTCGGGCGCGCGATCGGCTCCTACCAGGCGGTCAAGCACGAGCTCGTGGAGATGCTGCGCCGCTCGGAGAACGCGCGATCGCTCATGTACTACACGGGCTGGGCCGGGCAGGATGCACCGCAGGAGTTCCCGGTCGCGGCCTCCGCCTTCCGGCTGGTCGCCGGTCAAGCGCTCGACCACGCCTCGCGCGCGCAGATCTCCGTCCACGGCGGGATCGGCGCGACCTGGGAGCACGACGCGCCGCTGTACTTCCGTCGCGCGCAGCTCTCACGGCGGCTGCTCGGCGGCGTGGCGGGGGCGGCCGACCGCGTGGCCGACGAGCTGTTGGAGGCGGCGCGGGCGGCGGCCTAGATGCGAGTTCCAGCGAGTGGAACTGTATTCTAGCTTGCGTGCACGAGGTCAGGTCGAGGCCGCAGCTCGCGGCTGAGGCGACGCAGCAGGCGATCGTCGAGGCTGCGGCGCGGTTGTTCCTCCGGGACGGCTATGTGGAGACGCCGGTCGGGCGCGTCGCCGCCGAGGCCGGGGTGGCGCTACAGACGATCTACAACTCCGTGGGCCCCAAGCGCGAGCTTCTCTCGCGCGTGGTCGACTTCACCGCGGCGGGCGAACGCGCGTCGACGCCCGTCCCGCAGTTCATGCGCGAGACGGCCGAAGCCGAGCCGGACTCCGTGCGGGTGATCGCCCAGCTCGTCGCGTTCTGGCGCGCGGCGCTGGAGCGGACCGCGCCGGTGGTCCGCATGATCCGCCAGGCTGCAGCGACCGACCCCAAGGCCGCCGAGCACGAGCGGGTCCGCGCGGCGCAGCAGCTGCGCGACTACGGCCAGGCCGCACGCATCCTCGCCGAGCGCGGTGCACTGCGGCGTGGGCTCTCCGTCGACCACGCCGCCGCCGCGATCTTCGCGATCGGCCATCCGGAGACCCACCGGGCGCTCGTGCTCGACGGCGGCTGGCCCGAGGAGCGCTGGGCGGCCTGGGCGCAGAGTGCGCTCGAGGCAGCGCTGCTCGAGCCGTGACGCGGACGCCGAGCGCTCAGGGAATCTCACCTTTCCATGCGGCGATGCCGATGGGATCCCTGCGCACGTTGCTCGGGGCGCCCGATTATGTCCGCACCCACCCACTCCCCCTCCGCCGCGCATCACGAGCTGCTCGTCACGCGCGCCTGCCACGAAGCACTGCTCGAGACCGCGCTCGACTGCATCGTCTCGATGGACGGCGCCGGGATCGTGCTCGAATGGAACCCCGCCGCCGAGCGCACCTTCGGCTACACCCGAGAGGCAGCGGTGGGTCGCGAGCTTGCAGAGCTGATCATCCCGCCCGCCCTCCGCGAGCGCCATCGCGACGGACTCCGCCGCTACCTCGCGACGAACCGGCAGTCGATGCTCGGCAGGCGCATCGAGGCGACCGCGGTGCGCGCGGACGGCTCCGAGCTGCCGGTCGAGCTCAGCATCACGCGGGCCGACGGCGCCGGGCGCCCCCTCTTCACCGGCGTCCTGCGAGACCTCACCGGCACGCGGCACGCCCGGGCCGCCCTCCGCGCGAGCGAGGAGCGCTTCCGCACGCTCGTCGAGCAACTGCCGTGCGTAACCTATGAATGCGAGTTCGACGCCGAGTCGAACGTCCGCTACATCTCGCCGCAGATCGAGGCCTGGACCGGCCGGCCGGCGGCGGACTGGACCGGCGACCCGCGGGTCTGGCACGAGATGATCCATCCCGCCGACCGTGAGCGCATGATCGGTGAGATCGCGCGCTGCCACATGAAGAGGCAGCCGTTCGAGGGCGAGTACCGACTGGTCGCCATGGACGGCCGCGAGCTGTGGGTCTGGGACCGCGAGCGACTGGTGTGCGGCGAGGACGGCGAGCCGACCCACACTCAGGGGATCATGGTCGACATCAGCGCCGAGCGCGCCTCGGATGAGCGGATTCGGCACGTCGTCGCCACCGCTCACGACGCGTTCATCTCAGTCGACGCCGGCGGCCGCATCGCCGCCTGGAACCCCGCGGCCGAGCGGCTGTTCGGCTGGTCGGCGGAGGAGGCGATCGGGTGCGCGGTGGCGATGACGGTGCCACCGCGGCTGCTGCAAGAGCACCGCGCGGCGCTGGCGCGAGCCGTCGACGGCCCCCTCTCGGTCGAGACGGTCAGGCTGCACCGAGACGGCCGCGAGATCCCCGTGGAACTGGCCGTGACCGCCTCGCGGGAGGCCGACGGCTGGGTGTTCAACGGCTTCCTGCGCGACATCTCCGAACGGCTGCGCACACAGGAGCAGCTGCGCAACTCGCAGCACGAGGTGCTGCAGCGACTCGCGGTGGCCGCCGAGTACCACGACGACGACACGGGCCGGCACACGCGCCGCGTGGGCGATCTCTCAGCGCGGCTCGCGGCCGGCTTCGGGCTGCCCGCCGAGCAGGTCGAGCTGATCCGGCGCGCGGCGCCTCTGCACGACGTCGGCAAGATCGGGATCCCCGACACGATCCTGCTCAAGCCCGGTCGCCTCACCCCGGCCGAGTTCGAGCAGGTCAAGCCGCACACCCTGATCGGGGCGGAGATGCTCGCTGGCCGCGGCTTTCCCCTGCTGGAGACGGCGGAGACGATCGCCCGGAGCCACCACGAGCGCTGGGACGGCACGGGCTATCCGCACGGGCTCGCGGGCCACGAGATCCCGCAGGTCGGCCGGATCGTCGCGCTCGCGGACGTCTTCGACGCGCTGACCCACGACCGCACCTACAAGCGGGCCTGGAGCCAGGAGGACGCCCTCGCGGAGATCGGCGCGCAACGCGGGCGCCAGTTCGATCCGGAGCTGGCCGATGCGTTCCTCGCCCTGTTTCCCACGCCGCGCACCGTGGCGCCGACGCGCGATCGGCGTGCCGTCCCGGCCGGGCTCGGACCCGCGCGCCGCTAGCGGTTCGACACCCACTTCACGAGCGGCAGCAGCACGCTCCGGGGCGTGTAGTGCCCGCTCGTGGAGGTGACCTTGTTGATGAGGCCCGGCGTCACGGTGCGGCGGCCGGCCAGCATGCCCTCGAGCCCCTGTCGCGCCACGTCGTCGGCCTCCATGAGCGTGAAGTCGGGCAGCTTGTCCTCGTCGTCGCCGACCCCGGCCACCTCGCCGAACTCCGTGCGGGTGAACCCCGGGCACAGCGAGGTGACCGAGACGCCGGTCCCGCTGAGCTCGGTGTGCACGGCCTCGGAGAAGGAGTGCACGAACGCCTTCGTGGCCGCGTAGGTCGCAAACCCGGGCAGCGGCTGAAAGGCGGCGGTCGAGGCGACGTTGAGGATCGCGCCGCTGCCCTGCTCGACCATGCGGGGCAGGAAGGCGCCGGTGAGCTCGTGCAGCGCGCCGACGTTCAGGCGCACCACGTCCACCTCGCTGGCGAGATCCTGATCGAGGAACGGCCCGAGGTTGCCGAATCCGGCGTTGTTGCATAGCCCGACGACCTCGCGCTCGCCCGAGCGCAGCTTCTGGATCAGCGACTCGCGCTTGCGCTGATCGCCGAGGTCGCATGGCTCGACGTCGGCGACGATCTCGTGCGTGTCGCGCAGGTCGGCGGCGAGCTCGTCGAGGCGATCCTTGCGGCGGGCGACCAGCGTGAGGTTGTAGCCGCGTTCGGCCAGCTGGCGAGCGAGCTCGGTGCCGATGCCCGAGGAGGCGCCTGTGATGACGACGGTGGAGCCCATCGAGGGCGGAGGGAGAGCCATGCGGGCATTCTTACCACCGCTTGCGCATCCGGTCCCGCGCACGGTGAACTACGCTCTGCAGCGCGCTCGGGGGCGTAGTGATAACGGGAGCACATCGGCTTTGCAAGCCGAAGGTAGGGGTTCGATTCCCCTCGCCTCCATCGGTAGCCAAACGGTTACGGTAGAGTCTCGCGCCATGAACCAAACCGGCACCCGCGAGGATCCCTGGCAGCTCAAGACGCCGAGCGGCCAGGGCGAGTTCCAGGCCTACCGCGACGACGCGCTCGACCCCCCGGCGCTGGTCGTCACGGTCGGCAAGACCGAAGTGCGCTACCACCTGCGCGCGCTCAAGGACCTGCACGCGATGCTCTCCGAGCGCGGCGACTGGGTCGAGCTCGGCAGCGCAGACGAGCAGAAGCCCGCGAAGGACGAGACCGTCGAGGCCTGGGGCCGCTCGGAGGACAACCCGGTCGGCGGCTGGTACGGGCTCAAGAAGGGGCTGCGTGGGCGCTTCGGCAACTACGTGCCGCCGGTGCTCGAGGCGCTCGGCCGCGCCGAGGTGGAGCACAAGCCGCGCGGCAACCGGATGCGCGCGCTCTAGCAGTCTGTCGGGCCGCCTACGGGCGCAACTGCGGCCCGGAAGCGCCGTCCTCGCGCGCCAGCCGCGCGCTCATTGCCTTGCGCTCGACCGCATAGAGGGCCTCCATCACGGCGTCGCCGAGGTCGCGGCGGATCGCGCTGGTGCGCGGGCCGGGCTCGAGCTCGTCGAGCAGCGGCGCGATCGCCTCTGCCTCGGCCAGCAGCACGCGCCCGCGCCGGCGAGCGTCCTCGTCCTCGGCCGTGCCCTGGAGCACCGTCTTGCCGAGCGCGAAGGTCTCGGCGTTCAGACGATCCACCCGGCGGCTCAGCACGAGCGTGCGCAGCGCACCGAGGCGGCCGGTCGCGTCGCGCCCGCGCCCGAGTCCCTCGAGCTCCTCGCGCTGGAAGCCCAGCACCGCCGTGGGGTCGGGCTGCGGATCGGCCTCGCGCGCCCAGTCGGCCACGAGCTCGGCGAGCAGCCTCCGCGCCTCCTCGCGCCGCTCGCCCTCCAGGCCGTCGAGCCACCCTCCCTCGAGCTCGGCGAGCACGCTCTTGCGATCGATGCCGGTCATCACTTCTTGGCCAGCGCGGCCTTCGCCGCCGCCCAGTCGTTGGATTCAATGGCCGACTTCACCGATGCCCAGTTGAGCTTGCAATTGTCGTTGATCCAGGCCGCGATCTTGAACGCCGCGCCACCGTTGAAGTAGGCGTCGACGATGTCGGCGAGCGGCAGCCCGGACTTCATCGCCTCGCGGATCACCGGGCTCTCGCCGGGATAGCAGGTGGGGGCGGGCTCTGAGACCTTGGCACACGCCTCCTGGGTGAGCACCTCGGTGGTGCCCTCGTTCCAGCGCGAGCCGACGAACGGGGTCCAGGACGCGTGCGCGTTGTTGTGGAGCATCTCGTGGACCACGGTGTGCAGCCCCGCACTGCCCTTGTTGATGTAGTTCACGCCGTCGTAGGCGAAGCCGTTGAGGCTGCCGTACTTCGGCTTGACGTACTTGTCCCACGAGTAGTCCCCGGCGCCGTAGATCTTGTCGTAGGCGGCCTGGAAGCCGGCCGGGTCGAGGATCTCGATCTTGCCCGGGACGATCTTCTTGACCGAGCCGAAGGACTGCGTGAGCACGGCCTCGCCGGAGGCGAGGTCCATCTTGAGCTTCGGAGGCGGGGGATGCTCGGGGAGGTCCTTGTCGGTTTCCGGCGCGACCTCGGGCTCGGCCTCCGCCTCGGGGCCCTTCTGCTCGGCGGCGGGCTCCGCCGCGGCTCGGCGCGCCGCGGCGCCGGTTCGTCGGCCTGGGTTCGCGCTCCTCCTCGCGGCGCGCCCGGGTCCGTTGGCTCATCGGCGATCCACCCGGGAAGCGTCCCCCACCCCCCGGCCGGGCGGCAAGAGCCGAAGAGGCAGATCTCCGGCCACCCTTTGGTGGACAATCCCCCGCGTGCCCGCCGACAAGCGCCCGCGCGACCAGTCACCCCGGACGACCAACCGCGCGCCGAAGGGCGGGGCGGCCGAGATCTCCAGCTACGACGCGGTCAACCACTGGTTCGACCTCGCGGCGGACCGCCTAGGGCTGCCCGACGACGTGCGCGCGGTCCTGCGCTCCTCCTATCGCGAGGTGCAGGTCCAGATTCCCGTGCGGCTCGGGGACGGCGGCGTCCACGTGCTCTCCGGCTACCGCGTGCAGCACAACGGCGCGCGCGGGCCCTACAAGGGCGGCGTGCGCTACCACCCGCAGGTCGACCTCGACGAGGTGCGCTCGCTGGCGGCGCTGATGACCTGGAAGACGGCGATCGCCGGGATCCCGTTCGGCGGCGCCAAGGGCGGCGTGAACGTGGACCCGGCCGCCTGCAGCCCCGCCGAGCTGCAGGCGATCACGCGCTCGTTCGTCGACAAGATCGAGAAGGTGCTCGGCCCGCAGCGCGACATCGCGGCGCCCGACGTGGGCACGAACGCCCAGACGATGGCCTGGATGATGGACGAGTACGGCAAGCTGCACGGCCACACGCCGGCGATCGTCACCGGCAAGCCGATCGCGCTGGAGGGGTCCTACGGGCGCGAGGCGGCCACGGGCCGCGGCGTGGTCCACGTCTTTCGCGAGGCGGCCCCCGGGCTCGGCCTCGAGCCCGACGGGTCGCGCGTGGTGCTCCAGGGCTTCGGCAACGTCGGGTCCTGGGCGGGGCGGCTCTTCGCGCAGCTGGGCTGCAAGGTCATCGGGGTCGCCGACGCCGGCGGGGCGATCCACGCCGAGGGCGGGCTGGACCCCGAGGCGCTCGCGGGGCACCTGGCCGGGGGCGGAAGCCTGAGGGAGTTCGAGGGCGAGGGCGTCGAGCCCGTCTCGGCCGACGAGCTGCTCGCGCTGGAGTGCGAGGTCTTCGTACCGGCGGCGATGGACGGGCTGATCCATCAGGGCAACGCCGACGCGCTGCGGGCGCGGGTGGTCGTCGAGGCGGCCAACGCGCCCACCACCCCCGCGGCGGACGAGATCCTCACGGCCAAGGGCGTGCAGATCATTCCCGACGTGCTGGCCAACGCGGGCGGCGTGGTCGTCTCCTACTTCGAATGGGTGCAGAACCTCCAGCACTTCCGCTGGGACGAGCGCGAGGTCAACGAGCGCCTGCAGACGGTCATGCGGCGCGCCTACCGGGAGGTCGCCGCCCGCGCCGAGGACGACCAGGTCCCGCTGCGCCTGGCCGCGTTCGAGATCGCCATCGAGCGCGTGGTCGAGGCCGCCAGGACGCGCGGCTACATCGGCTGACCGCGCGGCCCGAGAGCCACGCGGCCCGCCGATGGCCGCGGCCGGACGGGCGGGGGTCGCCCCGGGGCAGGAGGGATCCCCCGCATCGCGTCCGGCGTGGTGCCTCGTCCGGGAGTTCGAGGCGGCCGCCCGATCACCCCGTCCAGGGAGTCGTGTTGGCCTGGCAGCTAATTCGGCACATCGGCCCGCTGACTGCAGCCCAGCGGGCCGGCGGTCGGTCAGGTGTCCAGCGCCTACTTGTCGAGGTCGAAGTCGCGCGGCGGCTTCTGCTCGAACCACAGCCGGTCGTGCTCCGGCGTCTCCTGCAGGAAGTCCGGGGTCTCCTCGAGCACGTCGTCGCTCGCCGGCTCGGGCGGCGGCGCGGGTTCGTCGGCAACGGGAGCGTGTACGCGGGTCGCGTCGGGCGGTGGGTCGAGGGGCTCGTCGAGCCAATCCGGCTCGGGCGGGGGCGCGGCGACGGCCGGCGGCGGCTCGGGCTCGGGCTCCGGGTCCGCCTCGTCGCTTGCGACAGGGTCGGCTGCTGCCTCCGCCGGCGGCGCGGGCGCGGTGGCGTCAGCCGGGGCAGCGAACTCGCCGCGGACCGGAGGGCCGAGCGCCTCGTGCTCCTGGCGCTCCACCTCGGCGCCGTCGGCGCCGCGCCGGCGCTTGAGCTCGAGGTGCTCGCGGATGGCGTCGTCGAGCAGTCCCATCAGCGATGAAACCCTACTCGGCTCGGACGGTGCGGTTCTTCCCCGAGCGCTTGGCGCGGTACAGGGCCGCGTCGGCCGCCGCGACCAGCGCGTCCTTGTCGGCGGCGCCGTCGCCCTCCACGGCCGCGGCGCCGAAGGACGCCGTCACGTGCAGGCTCCCCGGCCCGTCGATCAGCGGCAGCTCGAGCGCCTCGATCCGCTGGCGCACGCGCTCGGCGAACTGGTAGGCGCCGTCGAGGTCGGTCTGCGGGAGCGCCACGGCCATCTCCTCGCCGCCGTAGCGGGCGGGCTCGTCGACCTCGCGCGAGGACTCCTTGAGCACGCGAGCGACCTCGCGCAGCACGAGATCGCCCTGCATGTGGCCGTAGGTGTCATTGACGCGCTTGAAGTTGTCGAGGTCGAGCATGATCAGGCCGAGCTCGTGGTGGAAGCGCTTGGCGCGCTCCATCTCGGTCGCCATGACCTCCTGGAAGCGGCGGTGGTTGAACAGCCCCGTGAGCTCGTCAGTGACCGCCTGGCGGCGCACCGTCTGATGCAGGTCGGCGTTCTCGATCGACAGCCCGGCGCGGTTGGCCAGGTAGGAGAACAGCTCGCTCTCCGCGTCCGTGAACGCCTCGTCGCGGCGCGCGACGGACACGAGCCCGAGCACGCGTCCGCTCTCCGCGCGCAGCGGGTGCGAGAGCGCATGGGCGGCGCCCACGCGCGTCTCGGTCGCCGCCTCGGCGTCCACGGCGGCCGCCTCGGCGGCGCTCATGGCCTCGCGGTGCCCGCCGGCGTCGCCCTGGCTCACGACCTCCTCGAAGCGCGCGCTCAGCCCCACGCGCAGCGCGGCGCGCCCGGCGTCGGCGCCCACGCCGTCCATCGCGGTCTGCACCACGATCCGCAGCACCGCATCACGGTCCAGCCCCTCGGCGAAGGTCTCGCCGACGCGGCGGATCGCGCCGCGCAGGCGGGCGCGCTCGAGCTGGAGCTCCTCGAGGCGGCGCTCGAGCTCCCGGGCCATTGAGTTGAACTGCGAGCCGAGGGCCGCGAACTCGTCGTTGCCCTCCGTCGGCACGGCGACGCTGAAGTCGCCGCGCGCGAGCTTCTTGGCGGCTTCGAGCAGCCGCTCGATCTGGGCGTGCAGCGAGCGCGAGACCGTCAGCGCGAATGCGAAGGCCAGGATCAGGGCGATGACCAGGATCGCGACGACCTCGAGGGCAGAGGCGCTCACGCCCTGCACGTCATCGTCGGCCAGCAGCCGCACGACCACGCGGCGGCCGTCGAAGCCCGGCGCGTCGAAGCCGGTGAGGCGGAAGTCGCGGCCGCCCACCCGGACGGCGCCGCGCGCGGGCAGCTGCCTGGCGGGAGCGTCGACGAGCGTCGACGCGATCGGGCCCCCGCCGGGGCCCTCGACCACCACCTCCGCCCCGGTGACGCGCGAAGCCAGCCGGGCGTAGTCCGCGGCGCCGACCACCGACACCATGAGCTCGCCCACGCTGAGCTTGGAGGCGTCGACGAGCCGCGTGCGAGCCGGCGCGATGCCGTCACCGGCGCCGACGTCGAAACGCCCCGCGGAGTTCAGGCGCATGACCGAGCGGCGCGCGCGCACGGAACGGCCTGCAGCCTCGAGCGCGGCCTGGATCGCGGGCCGGTCGCCGGACCGGATCGCCATGGCCAGCGGGCCGTTGTGCGCGATCGAGCGGCCCGCCGCGTCCGAGCGCCCCTGGAACTCGCGGAAGAGCCCGGAGGCCGAGCGCTGCGCGGTGCTGAGCTGCGCGTTGACCTTGCCCTGCTGGGAGTCGCCCGCCAGCACGAAGCCGACGACCGCAACCACGATCATCGGAAGGATGACCAGGACGACGAAGAAGATGCTCAAGCGGTTGCGGAAGCTCATACGGGCACCGGGCGACCGGCCAGCCTAGCCGCGCCATGGCTACAATCGGCGTTCCGGCGGCCGTCCGTGAACCCGGGTCGGCCGCGCCCGGGGCTATAGCTCAGTTGGGAGAGCGCCTGGATCGCACCCAGGAGGTCGGGGGTTCGAGTCCCCCTAGCTCCA
>JBBRYA010000019.1:0-54833 GCA_038238015.1 Solirubrobacterales bacterium | reverse complement strand
GCGCGTGCTTGCCGTCGTAGAGGAAGTGCTCGGCCATGGCGCAGCCGGCGTACGGGGCGATGTACTTGATCGGGGCGGCCTCGTCGGCGGGCGCGGCGACGATGATCGTGTTCTCCAGCGCGCCGGCGTCCTCGAGCGTCTGCGCGATGCCCACGACGGTGGCCATGCGCTGGCCGATGGCGACGTAGACCGACACGATGTCGGAGTCCTTGTTGTTGATGATCGCGTCGATCGCGATCGCCGTCTTGCCGGTCTGGCGGTCGCCGATGATCAGCTCGCGCTGGCCGCGGCCGATCGGGATCATGCCGTCGATCGCCTTGATGCCGGTCTGCAGCGGCTCCTTGACGGGCTGGCGCTGGACCACGCCGGGGGCCTTGAACTCCGCCGGGCGCGTCTGGTCGGTCTCGATGTCGCCCTTCCCGTCGAGCGGGTTGCCGAGCGGGTCGACGATGCGCCCGAGCAGGCCCTCGCCGACCGGGATCTCGAGCTGGCGGCCAGTGCGCTTGACGGTGTCGCCCTCCACCACGTGCTCCCAGGAGCCGAACAGCACGGCGCCGACGTTGTCTGACTCGAGCGAGAGCGCGAGAGCGGTGACGTCATGGGGCAGCTCGAGGATCTCGAGCGCCTCGCAGTTCTCCAGGCCGTGGACGCGCGCGATGCCGTCGGCGACCGACAGCACGGTGCCGACCTCGGTCAGGTCGGCCTGGCCCTCGTCGAGCCCTTCGATGCGGCTCTTGAGGATGGAGGTGATCTCGTCTGGCTTGATCTGCATGGTGGGGGTAGGGCTCCTTGAAGGTCGTCAGGCCTTCGCGACCTGCCGGCGAAGGGTTTCCAGGCGGCTGCGAACCGATGCGTCGATGATCGAGTTGCCGACGCGCACGACGATCCCGCCGAGGATGTCGGGCTCGACGACCGCGGAGAGCTCGACCTTGCGGCCGGTCTGCTCTCCGATCCGGTCGCCGATCTGCTTGACCGTCTTGGAGTCGAGCTCGATCGCCGAGGTGATCTGCACGGGCAGCAGCTGGTTCTCCTCCTGCCACAGGGCCTCGTAGGCACGGCGGGTGCGGAAGATCACCGGCATCCGGTGCTTCTCGATCAGCAGCTTGAGGAAGTTCACGAAGATCGGGTCCGCGTCCGTGACCGCCTTGTCGAGCCCGTCCTCCTTCTCCTGGGTCGAGAAGTACGGGGAGAAGAAGAAGATCTGCAGCTCCCGGTTCTCGTCCAGAGCGTCGGCGAACTCGCCCAGCTGCTCGCGCACGACGTCGAGCTTGTCGTGCTCGTGCGCGACGTCGAAGAGCGAGCGTCCGTAGACCGAGGCGATCTCCTCCACTTAGTCGCGGCTCCCGGAGGACGCGGCGAGCGACTCGAAGTCCAGCTCGGACAGGGCCTCCTCGACCAGGCGCTTCTGGTCGGACTCGGTGAGCGTCTTGCGCGTGACCTTCTCAGTCGCCATGACCGTGAGGTCGGCGACCTCGCGGCGGATCTCCTGGATCGCGCGGCGCGTCTCCTGCTCGATGTCGCGGCGCGTCTGCTCCATCATCTCCTCGCGCTTGCGCTTGGCGTCGGCGACCGCCTGGGTCTCGTTGTTCTCGGCCGTCTTGCGCGAGCGGGCCACGATCTCGTCGGCCTGCGCGCGCGCATCCTGGAGGCGCTCGCGGTACTCCGCGAGCAGCTGGTCGGCCTTGACGCGCGTGCGCTCGGCGGTCTCGATCGAGTCCTCGATCGCCCGCTGGCGCTTGTCGAGGCCCGCCTGGATGCGCGGGAACGCGAGCTTGTTGAGCAGGTACATCGTGGCCACGAACACGACCAGCGTCCAGATCATCAGCCCGACGTTCGGCGAGACCAGGAAGGACCCGCCGCCGCTGGAGCCCGCTGCGAGGAACGCCGGCATTAGAGGAAGAACGCGATCAGGCCCGCGACCAGCCCGTAGAAGAAGCAGGCCTCTGTGAGCGCGAAGCCCAGCCACTGGATGCCGGTGATCTCCTCGCGCATCTCGGGCTGGCGGGTGACGGACTCGATCACCTTGCCGAAGATGATCCCGATGCCGACGCCCGCGCCAACCGCGCCGAGGCCGCCGCCCACGCCGAGGGCGATGGCCTTGCCGGCCTTGGAGCCGGCGTCGGCCTGGGCGAGGAAGGTGACAAGAGAGAACAGCACATCCACGGTGGGGCTCCTTTGACTAGTGGCTTTCGGCGACGGAGCCGCCGATATAGATGGCGCTGAGGGTTGCGAAGATGAAGGCCTGCAGCGTGGCCACCAGCCCCAGCTCGAAGGCGAAGAGGATGATCCCGAAGGGCAGGACCACGACGCCGAGGGCCTCGAGCCCGAGCAGGACCGCGAGGCCGCCGGACATGAACAGGATGATCAGGTGGCCGACGAGGATGTTGGCGAAGAGGCGCACCGACAGCGAGAGCAGGCGCATGAAGTTCGAGATCAGCTCGAGCACGAACAGGGGTGCGGCGCCCGGACCGCTGACCCCCTCCGGGATCAGGCTCTTCATGTACCCGATGAACCCCTTCGCGCGGATGCCCTCGACGTTGTAGGAGATGAAGACCACGAGCGCGAGCACCAGCGGCACCGAGATGTTCGCCGTCGCGGCGTAGATCGCGAACGCCGGGATCGCGAGGCCGAAGAGGTTGAAGGTCTCCTGCGAGTTGGTCGGCAGCTGGATGTAGCCGATCAGGTTGGAGAACCAGATGAAGAGGAACAGCGTGGACAGGAACGGGAACCACTTGCGGGCCATGTTGTCGTCCATGTTGGTGCCGATGATCTCGTCCTTCATGAACGTGTAGATCGTCTCGACGGCCGTCTGCACGCGGTTGGGCTTGGCCTGCATGCGCTTGGCGATGTAGATCATCGTGGCCGTGGTCAGGATCGCGGCGATCACGACGTACATGACCGCCTTGTTGATGTCCAGCGGGCCGGGCAGGTCGATCCACGTGTCGAGCTTGAACTCGTTCTGGGGCTGGAAGGACGAGTTGTCCTGGCGCTTGAAGCCGAAGATCACCACCACGGCGATGATCGTGAACAGGTAGACCCCGAGCAGCGTGTACAGGACCTTCTTGCGCTTGCTCACGATCCGCTCCTCCTGGGATGCAGGACCAGCGCCAGGGCGAAGTACACGGTGAAGGCCACGAGCACCAGCACGGCGGCGGTCAGGCCGTCCTTGCGCGTGCCCGCCAGGCCGACGGCGAGGATGCCGAGCCCGACGATCCAGGCGCGCGCGAGCGAGCTCGCGACGTTGAGGCCGATCTGGCGGCGCACGTCGGGCGAGCGGCTCGCGCGCTGCTCGACCGCGGCGCTCGCGGCCCGCTGGAGGATCCACGCGCCGGCGCCGACGCCGTAGCCGAGCAGTGGCAGGCCCGCGAGCACGACGAACGGCAGCGCCGCCACGACGAGCACGACGTCGAGATAGCGCAGCAGCGCCATCGGCTCAGATGTCCCTAAAGCGTGTGTAGACAACCCAGATCCCCGAGAAGAAGCCGACGAAGAACCCGACGGCGGCCAGCGACAGAACCGCATTCACCACAGCACCGATACCCGCCCCGAGCCCAACGCACAGCAAGTTGGTGCTGAGCAGCAGAAAACCCGCGACGACCCCGCGATTGGTGGGCTTGGAGGGCATGGTGTGGGCGCAGGGGCAGTCGCATTCGCTCAGGGCAGGACGCGCCACCCTACATGCCGTCCGGGGGCGGGGCGGCGAGGCGGCGCGACACGGCGAGCATACCGGTCCGGGAGACTTTGTAACAACATTGTGCGACCCGGCTCAAGGCGCTCAGGCAGGCGACATAAGGGCGCTGAAGCGGGCGGCGTCGACGTTGCCCCCCGAGAGCGTGACGCCCACGCGGGCCCCGTCGGCGATCCCGGTGCGCGCACCTCCGGCGAGCACCGCGGCGAGGGCGCTGGCACCGCTGGGCTCGACGACGGTCTTGAGCCGTTCGAACAGCGTCCGCATGGCGGCGACGATCTCCTCGTCGGACACGCAGACGACGTCGTCGGCGCGCTCGCGAATGACCGCCCAGGTGAGCTCGCCCGGAACCGCCAGCTGCTGGCCGTCGGCAATCGTGCGGCCCACCGGCAGGCGCCGCCGCACGCCGGTGTGAAACGCGCGCTCGAGGCTCGGCGCCGCCTGCGGCTGCACGCCGATGACGCGGACGCCATGCGCGCGGGCGGCGGCCACGGTCGCGCAACCGGCGAGCAGCCCGCCGCCGCCCGCGCAGACCACGAGCGCGTCGAGCTCGCCCGCCTGCTCGAAGAGCTCGAGCGCCGCGGTCCCCGCGCCGGCCATCACCCACGGGTCGTCGTAGGCGGGGATGGCGACCGCGCCGAGCTCGGCGGCGAGGCTCGCCACGAGCGCGTCGCGGTCCTCGCCGTAGCGGTCAAAGCTCCGCACCTGCGCGCCGTAGGCCTCGGTCGCGGCGCGCTTGGAGGCGGGCGCGTCCTCGGGCATCAGGATCGTGGCGCTCGTGCCGAGCAGCTTCGCGGCCAGCGCCACCGCCTGCGCGTGGTTGCCGGAGGAGATCGCGACGACGCCCGCGGCGCGCTCGTCCTCCCCGAGCGCCGAAAGGCGGTTGTATGCGCCGCGGAACTTGAACGCGCCGGCGCGCTGGAGGTTCTCGGCCTTGAGCGCCAGCGTGACGCCGGCCTGCTCGTCGAGCGAACGCGAGCGCAGGACCGGCGTGCGGTGCGCGACGCAGCGCAGGCGCTCCGCCGCCGCCTCGACGTCCGCGAGCTCGATGCTCAGGGGAGCACCTTGAGCGAGGCCAGCTGCGTGCCCGACTTCTCGAACTCGATCGCGAAGATGCCGGTGATGTCGGCCTTGAAGGCGAACGCGATCGTCTGGCCGGCCTTGACGCGCTGTGAGAGGTCGTAGCCGTGGACGTGCACCTCCTCGTCGGTGTCGCTGCGCACCCGGAAGCGCACGGTGTCGCCCTGGTTCGCCATGAGCGCGGTGGCAGCGGCGGTGCTGAGCAGCGGGACGGGCGACGCTGCGGGCGTGGCGGTGCTCCGCGGGGAGGCCTTGGACGGGACGCGGGTCGCACCCGCCTTCGGCGCGCTCGCGGGCCTGGGCTTCGGGTCGCCGGCGCCGCCCGCGAGCACGACGACCGCGACGATGGCGAGCACGGCGGCGATCGCGAGCAGGCGCAGGCGCTGGGCCCGGGTCATCCCCGCCCCGAGGCGGGGCGCAGCACGCTGAAGCGCGCGCCCGCGACCGCGCCGCTGGGCAGGAAGCGCAGCGGGCCCAGCACGGTCGTGACCACCGGGCGCCGGAAGTAGGCGTCGATCACCGCCTGGCGCTCGCCGGCTCGCGGGCCGGCCCTGGCAACCGCGTCGAGCACGGAGCGCATCGCCGCGTGGCCGATCGCGGCGTAGGGACCGGGGGCGCGCCCGAAGCGGGCGCGGAAGCCGGCCTCGAAGCGCCGCAGCGCGGGCGTCGCGCCCTGCGTGGGCGCGCTGGAGACCAGCAGCGCGCGGCGGGCCGCGGCCGGCTCGAGCTGCTGCGCCACGCCGCCCCGCGTCACGGCGTCGGGCAGCACCACCTTCGCGCCGGGCGCCTCACGGGCGACGGCGGCCGCCACGCCGGCCGCGTTCGTGGCGTCCTCGCCCGCGTAGAGGACGGCGCCGGCCTGGGCGGGGCTCGCGACCAGCCCTATCCCCTTCGCCCGCGCCGCGCGGCGCAGCTCTCCGGCCAGCGCCCTCGCCTCCGGGATGGCCTCGCTCTCGATCTCGACGCGCTTGGAGCCGGCCGCCGCGAGCATCGCCTGCGCCTGGCCCGCGTCGTCGCCCACCACGCGGGCGAATGTGGTCCGTCCCGCGGGGAACCAGCGCTCGGGCTCACCGGCGGCGACCGGCTCCGTGAACCCGGCGTAGCCGGCGCCGGGGGAGACCTGCAGGATCCCGGCCGCGTTGAGCAGCGGGACCGAGGTCATCGCCGGCCCGGACGCCAGCCCGCCGATCACCGCCACGGTCTGGGTGTCCTTGATCGCCGCCTGCGTCACCGCCGCCGCGCGCGCCTGCGCCTGCGCCGGATCGCCGGCGCCCTCGTCGAGCGAGGCGAAGTTGATGCTGTAGGCGCCGGCCTTCCCGCCGGCCTCATACAACGCGAGGCGCTCGCCGTCGACGACGTCGCGCGAGGCGCCGCGGCTCGGCGCCGGCAGCGACGAGTAGACGGTCAGCGTCTGGCCGAGCACCGTGCCGCCGCGCCGGATGTCCTCGTGGGTGCCGCAGCCGCCGGCCAGCGTCGCGACGGCCAGTGCGCCGGCCGCCAGGCGCAGCGCCCGCACCGTCAGCGCTTGGAGTTCCGGACGAAGCGCTTGATCACCGCGAGCGCGGGGCGGGGGTTGCCGCGAGCGTCGAGCAGGGCGGAATCCCACGTCGCGCCGGGCTCGGGAGCCACCCAGTGATAGAAGTAGATCCGCTGCACGCGCGGGCTCAGGCGGGCGAGCTTGAACACCCACTTGACCGCCCGCACCGCGTGTGTCGGGGAATTTGCGAAGTCGATGGTCGAACCGTTGTCGCGCCGCACCAGGCCGCCGGTCTCCGTGAACCAGACCTTGCCCTTGACGGCCTTCAGGAGCGCCTTGGTGCCGCGGGTGCGAAACCGGTTGGCGTCGATGTAGTTGTGAATCGCCCAGATGCCGATGCGATGCTTGGCGTGGAGCTCCACCTGATGGACCCATTTGGGCATGTCGCGCTTGTCGAGGACGGACGGGCCGACCACGGTGCAGCCGGTGCAGTCGTCGCGCAAGATGTCGTAGTAACGGGCCGCCATGTCGGGCCGGCGGCAGGTCGGCTGCGAGCAGTGATTGGCTTCGTTCCACGTCAGGTACTCGTTGATGAACGGGTAGCGCGCGCGGAAGCGCAGAAACACGTGGCGATACTCGGATGCCGAAGGGAGCTTGCGCCGCCGCGACTCGATCCGCGAGTGGCCAAAGCCGAGAAGGACATGTGCGCCCGCGTTCTCGGCCGCCGCCATGTACGCGTCAGTCTCCGCGCGCTGCCAGTCGGACTTAAGCGCGTCCCAGGGAACGATGTAGCGGACGTCGGGGGCGCCGAGGTGCTCCCACGACGGTGTGGCGAACATCGCGGCGTTCTGCTCGCCGACCCCGATGACCGGGGGCGCGGCCGAGGCACCGGCTGGCACGGCGAGCAGCGCCAGTGCGGCCAGCAGCGGGCGGAGCGCCCGGCGCGCGGTTGCGCCGCGGCGCTGGGGACGGGCGATCGGCACGACGGCAATGGTAGTCGCCGCCGGAGCGGCCCCGCCCCCTCCAAGGGGGCGGGGCGGCGCCGGGTTCAGGCGACGGCGCGGCGAGCCGATTCGCGGTCCAGCCTGAGGGCCAGGCGCGCGGCCGCGTGCGCGGCCCGCGACCTGACCGCGGGCGGCGGCCTGTGCCGGCCCCTGCGCGCTCTCGCGTGGGAAGCCGACCGGACCCGCTCTGCGGCGAGGACACGGCTGAGCTCACGGTGGTTCAGGGAATGCACTTGGGGACTCCGATCGTTGATGGGAACGGAGCCGCCCGCTGCCGGGTGAGGCGGTGGACCTGTCTGCGGTCGCGGGCGGCCAGGGGGCCCGCGACGTCGGTCGATGCCTAGGTCGCGAGCAGGGGACGACGGCACATGGGGGCGCCGCCGCGGATGGCGTTGTGGCGCGTGCTCGTCATGTCTCCTGCTCACCTCCTCTTGTCAGTCGTGGACCGGCGGTCAACGCTACCGGGCCGGACGGCGCGAGGCAAGGGCGATCATCCCGACGCGGCCGGGAGCAGCAGCCCCGGGCGGCGCATGGCCTCGAGCCAGACGGCGCGGGCGTCCTCGCGCCCCGCCCCGGCCGCGAGCCGCTCCGCGACCCAGGCCGGCCCTGGCGCGACGGGGCCGGGCTCGATCGCCGCGAGCCCCTGCCGGCGCTCGGGACCGAGCCGCTCGCCCTCGCCGGTCAGCACCTCGCTGAGGGTCTCCCCGCGCCGGATGCCCATCAGCTCGAGATCGGGCTCCTCGCCCGCGCCCGACAGCCGCCAGATCCGCTCCGCCAACTCGCCGACCGACAGCTCGGCGGGGTCGTGGGCGGTGGCCAGCACGCAGCCGTCGTCGGCCGCGAGCGCACCGTGGGCGAGCAGCAGCGCGGCGTGGGCGCCGGTGATCCAGAAGCGCGTCATGCCGGTGTCGGTGACCGTCAGGGGGACGCCGGCCCGCGCCTGGCGCAGGAACAGCTCGGAGGCGCTGCCCGCGCTGGCGAGCACGTTGACCAAGCGCACGGCGCAGCGACGGCCGCCGGCGTGGCCGGCGCTGTAGGCGGTGAGCTGCTCCATGAAGCGCTTGGTGCGCCCGTAGAAGCTCGCCGCGAGCGCTGCCTTGTCGGTCGAGGCGACCACCACGGTCTCGACGCCGCCGGCCTCGGCGGCCCGCAGCACGTTCCAGCTGCCCTGCAGGTTCGTGTCGACGAACTCCTCGGGGTAGGTCTCGGCCCAGTCGACGTGCTTGTAGGCGGCGAGGTGAAAGATCGCGTCGGGGCGCGCGTAGGCGATCGCCGCTGCGAGCCGGGCCCCGTCGCGGATGTCGCCGAGCACGTGCTCGACGCTCTGCAGCGCCGCGGCGCCGCGGCTGCGGCGATCGGCGGTCAGCGACGCCTCGTGGGAGTCCAGCAGCGTGACGCGCTCGGGACGGAAGCCCAGCAGCAGGCTGGCCAGGCGCCCGCCGATCCAGCCGCCTCCGCCGGTGATCAGCACCCGCCGGCCGCCGAAGCGCTCCTGGAGCTCGAGCACGGCGGGCACCGGATCGCGCCGCTCGAGCACGCGCTGCCAGTCGAACGCGTCGCCGGGGATCCGCCGGCGCGGGCGCCGGGGTGGCGGGCCGGGGGCGGCCATGGCGCGCTCGATCGCGCGGTAGCCGGCCTTCATGTCCGGCGAGTGGGCCGGATCGGGCTCGTTGATCTCGGCGACCACGTAGGGCACCAGGTCGCCGATGCGCCGCACGATCGGGTCGAGCTCGAGCTCGCCGCTGCCGTAGGGCAGGCCCTCGCCCAGCAGGCCGTGGGCATCGGAGACGTGCGCGACCTCGCTCGCGGGCCCGAGCTCCTCGACGTAGCGCCCGAGCTCGAGGCCCTCGTCGGAGGCGAGGCCGAACAGCGACGGGTAAGCCGCGGCGAAGGTCGCGAACAGCGCCGCGTGCGAGGTATCGAGCGTGAACCCCAGCTCCGGGACGTGCGCGCGCCAGGCGAGCAGGTCCTCCCAGTGGCCGCCGACGGAGGAGAGGTAGACGCCGCCGGTGCGCATGCGCAGCACGGGCGGGACGTTCTCGATCAGCGGCGTGACGCCGTGCTCGGCGCAGGTGTCGGCGTAGAAGCGCAGGTAGCGGCGCACCGCCTCCTCGTCGAGGGCGCCGGAGGCACGGAACTCCTCGGGCGTCAGCGGGACGAACAGATGGATGGTCAGGACCGGCGCGCCGATCCGCGCGGCGAAGCGCGCGCTGGCCTCGATCCCGTGCCGTGCCTCCTCGTCGAGGCGGTCGACGCGGACGAAGGCGCCGCTCGGCCACGCGACCGGGCACTCGGCGGTCAGCGCCAGCCCGCGCTCGGCGACCTCGCGGCCGACCTGCACCGCCCGGGACAGCGCGTCGGGGTCGGCGATGTGGCGCGCGGCCAGGCAGAGCTCTAGGCCGCCCCAGCCTCCGCCCTGCAGGCGGTCGGCGACCTGGTCGCGCTCAGGCGCGGCCTTGAGCAGCGGGATGGCGGCGGAGCCACTCGACATAGACGGGCACAGCGTCCTCGATCCGACGGACGGTCAACCCTAGCCCGGCGAGGTCGCCGTCCGTGGCGTAGCTGTCGTCCTCCCCCGGCGGCAGCTCGCCCCCGGGGGTCTGGATCGGCACGCCTGAGCCGACCGCGTCGCGCACGAGCTCGGCGGCGCGCAGCAGCGAGGTCTGGCGCCCGGAGGCGGCGCTCAGCGTCACGTCCCAGCGCGCCTGCGCGAGGATCGCCTCGAAGGCGTCCACCACGTCGTCGACGTAGACGAAGTCGCGCGCCCGCTGCGGGTTGCCGGGAATGACGATCGGCCCGCCCTCCAGCGCGCGCCTCGCGAACGCCGCGATCGCCCCTGTCGCGCCCTCCCAGGCAACCTGCCCGGGGCCGAAGACCGACGTCAGGCGGAGCACCGTGGCGCGCGCAGGGTGCAGGCGGCAGGCCTCCTCGCCGAGGCGCTTGGACAGCCCGTAGGCGTCGGGCGGCGGGTCGGCCGCGGCGCGCACCGTCGAGGGGTAGATCAGCCCCGCGCCATGCTCCCGGCAGGCGTCGAGCAGGTTCGCGGTCGTGCCCGCGTTCTCGCGCACCGCTGTCGCCGGGTCCGCGCGCGCCCGGGCCGGGTCCGGGACGCCGGCGAAGTGCAGGACGGCGTCGCAGCCGGCGACGAGGTCGCGCGCCTCGGGCGCCCCGGCGTCGACGCGCCGCGGGCGCGCTCCGTCGGCGTGGGCGCGCTCGGCGCCGCCCGGTCGCGCGAGCCCGACGATCTCGTGCCCGCGCTCGGCCAGCAGGCCGGCGGTCCGCCAGCCGAGGAAGCCGTTGACGCCGGTGACGAGGAGCTTCACGGGCGCAGGTACTCGACCACGCGGTGACGGTAGTCAAACGGCGAGGCGACCGTCCACACCGGGCTCGGGGCGACGTCCCGCCCCTCGGCGAGCGCGGCGACGTCGGCCACCCGCAGCGTCTCCGCCGCGACGTTGGCTGCGCTCGCCGCGCCGGGCGCCGGCACCTCGGCGTCGAGCAGGATCCGCGCGGCGTCGGCGACGTGAACCACGCCGATGGTCGCCTCGCCGCCGCCGTCGAGCGTGAGCGACTCCCCGGCCGCCGCCAGCCGGCGGAACTTGTCGACCACGGTCTGGGAGTCGGCCGCGGTGTGCTGCACCGGGCTCGGCCCGTAGACGATGCCCAGCCGCAGCAGCGCCGCGCCGAACGCGCCGCGGCGGGCCAGCATCCCGATGCACAGCTCGGCGTAGACCTTGGTGAGGTGGGCGAGGTCGCTCTGCTCACCGTAGGGACGGTCGGCCGCGACCTCGCCCTCGAGGCCGCCGCCGTAGACGTGCAGCGAGCTGCCGTAGACCAGCTCTCGCACCCCGGCGGCCGCGACGGCCTCGGCGACGCGCCGGGCCCCGGTGAGGTTGGTCTCCTCGGTGTAGTCGGGCTCGCGCTCGGAGACCGGGCGGCTGGCCTGGGCGGCCAGCAGCACGACGCGCCGCGGGCCCGCGGCGAGCAGGCGATCCAGCGCCGCGCGGTCGCGCACGTCCGCGGTCTCGACCGTCGCGCCGCGCGCCTCCAGGCCCGCGAGCGCGCCGCGGTCGGTCAGGTACCAGTTGTCGGCGAGCGTGACCTCGACGCCCCGGTCGAGCGCTGCTCCGGCCAGCGCGGCCCCGAGGTAGCCGGCCCCGAGAACCAGCAGGGAGCCCGCGGCCATGCGGCTCAGATGCGGACGACGCCCGGGCCGGCGGGCGCGACGTTGCGCGTGTCCACCACGAGCTTCGCCCGGTCCCACAGCGGCTGCTCGAGGAAGACCCGGTGCTGGGTGAGCATGACCACGCAGTCCGCGGCCTCGACCTCCTCGGCCGACCATTGCACGCTCTTGTGCAGCTGGTCGTCGAGCTCGACGTTGGGCACCAGCGGGTCGCAGTAGCGGACCTCGCCTCCGCGGGCGATCAACTGGCGCATGACCTCCAGGCTGGGCGACTCGCGGGTGTCGTGCACGTCGGCCTTGTAGGCGAGCCCGAGCAGGAGCAGCCGAGCGCCGCGGATCGGCCGCGAGCGGTCGTTGAGCGCGTCGCTCACCTTCTGGAGCACGTAGCGCGGCATCTGCGCGTTGATCTCGTGCGCGGCGGCGATCAGCTGCGCGGAGTAGCCGTACTCGCGCAGCCGCCAGGCCAGGAAGTGCGGCACGACCGGGATGCAGTCCCCGCCGAGGCCCGGCCCCGGGTAGTGCGGCAGGAAGCCGAACGGCTTGGTCGAGGCGGCCTCGATGACCTCCCACGAGGAGATTCCGAGGTGGTCGCACATCAGCGCCAGTTCGTTCGCCAGCGCGATGTTGACGGCCCGGAAGGTGTTCTCGTGCAGCTTGGCGGTCTCGGCCACCATCGGGCTCGACACCGGCACGACGGTGTCGACGATCTGGCTGTAGAGCAGCTTCGTGCGCGCGAGGCAGTCCTCGGTGACGCCGGCCACGAGCTTTGGGGTCGTGCGCACCGACCAGCTCTTGTTGCCGGGGTCCACGCGCTCGGGCGCGTAGCCGAGGAAGATGTCGGTGCCGACCAGCGCCCCGTTGCGCTCGAGGACCGGGCGCATGATGTCCTCGGTGGTGCCGGGGTAGGTCGTCGACTGCAGGACCACGAGCTGGCCGGGCGTGAGGTGGCTCGCCACCGATTCGACCGCGGCGACGATGTAGGAGACATCGGGCGTCTGGGTCTTCGACAGCGGCGTGGGCACGCAGATGGTGATCGCGTCGAGCTCGGAGATGACCGTCGGGTCCGTCGTCGCGGTCAGGCGCCCGTCGAGCCCCGCGTAGCGCTCGTCGGGCACATCGACGAGGTAGGAGCGCCCCTCGGTGACCGCGCGCACGCGCTCCTCGTTGATGTCGATGCCGGTGACCGAGAACCCCGCCTCGGCGAAGCTCATCGCCAGGGGGAGCCCGGCGTAGCCGAGCCCGACGATGCCCACGCGGGCCTGCCGGGTCGCGATGCGTTCCTCGAACGCGCTCAGCGCGGAAGTATCAATGTGACTCATCGCGGCGAAGGTAGCGCACAGGCAGGATCTCGTGGCCGACTGCGCTATACAGGAGTCATGTCCCTCGGCGCATCGCTGCGCACGCTCTTCGAGGACGGGACGGCGCTGATCGGCTTCCTGGCGGCGGGCTTCCTCGTGCTGGTGCTGACCCCGCTCGTCGTTCGCCTGGCACCCCGCATCGGGGGCCTGGACGACAAGGCCGACCGACCGCGCGTGCACCACGGCGCGATCCCCCGCATCGGCGGACTGGCGATCGTCGCGGCGATCCTCATCCCCTCCGCGCTGCTGCTCCCGCTCGACGGCCCGTACCTCGGGATCCTGATCGGCACGCTGCTGGTCGCCGCGCTCGGGCTGTTCGACGACATCCGCGGCGTGTCGCCCAGCGTCAAGCTGATCGGCGTCAGCCTGATCGCGCTGATCCCCGTCGCGGGCTGGAACGTCACCTTCAACCATCTGACGCTGCCGCTGCTCGGCGACCATGACATCGGGCCCGTGGCGTATCCGCTGACGATCCTGTGGATCGCGTTCCTGGCCAACCTCGTGAACCTGATCGACGGGATGGACTCGCTGGCGGCGGGCATCGTCGCGATCGCCGCCGGCGCCTTCGCGATCCTGTCGGCGTCGTTCGGGCGCATCGACGCCGCCGTGCTCTCCGCGATCGTGTGCGGCGCGACGCTCGCGTTCCTGTTTCACAACTACCACCCGGCGAAGATCTTCATGGGCGACTCCGGGGCCCTCGCCCTGGGCTTCCTGCTCGCCACGCTCGCGGTCGACGGCGTGCTGAAGACCGCGGCCACGATCACGCTGGTGGCCCCGCTGCTGGTGCTCGCCGTCCCGATCCTCGACACGTCGTTCGTGGTGCTCAAGCGGCTGAAGTACCGCCGCCCGCCGTGGAATGCCGACCACAACCACTTCTATCACCGCTTCATGCGCATCGGTCTGTCCCAGCGCCGCACCGCGGCGTACCTGCACGCGTGGGCCCTGCTGATGGCCGGCTACGCGCTGCTTGCGCGCTTCGTCCCGCCGCGCCCGCACGGCCACTGGGACCTCAACCGCTCGCTGCTGCTGAGCGCCGCCGGCCTGGTGGTCATCGCGCTGTCGATCTGGATGGTCTACTCGCTGGAGATCCTCAAGGCCCGCCACTTCTCGGCGATCGGGCTCAAGCGCTTCGCACCGGCGGTGCCGGAGGAAGCGGTGGGTGAAGAGGAGCCCGAAGGCGCGGTCGAGCGCGCGCTCGAGGCGCGCGTGGGGTAGCGCGCCGGCGGGTCGGCGGGGCCCCGGCGAACTGCGGCTGGGTAGGGAGGCGGTTTCCGGGGCGTGTGGTCAGGTCGAGACCGCGATTGACCATGCATGTCAACGTCAACCACGGTCTCGACCGCGCGGCGCGACCCCACACACCCTCAATGCCGCCGTTCGCGGCGGCCTCAGACCACTCCCGGCAGCGCCAGCGCCAGCAGCTCGCTCGGGTCGCGGCGCACCCGCTGCTCGAGCGCGCCCCGCAGCTTCGGCCGGAACTCGACCTGCTGCGCGGCGTGCAACAGCTTCAGCCGCCCCTCGGCGACCAGCATCTCGTCGACCCCGCCCAGGCGGCCTTCGAACATCGACCACACCGGGGTGCCGAGCACCGCGGCCTCGCGGTTCATCGTCCCGCCGGCGGAGACGAGCACGTCGGCGAGCGCCACGAGGCTGCGGCCGTCGACGGTGTGCTCGGGAACGACGACACGGTCCAGGCCGAGTGAGCGGACAGCGTCGCGCTGCTCGGGCGTGCGGGCGAGCACGACGGTCCTGACGCGCGGGTCGGCGGACGCCCGCTGGAGCACCGAGGCCAGCAGCGGCGTCTCGGAGCCTCCGAGGTAGAGCGCGTAGGACGGCGCCGTGCGCACAACGCACAGCACCTCCGCCCCGGCGACGCCCAGCTGCTCGGCCACCGCGCGCGAGGGCTCGAAGTCGCCGAGGTAGTACTCCTCCTTCAGGCCCGGGTAGCGCACGAGCTTGGAGCCGCGCGCGCCGTAGCGGGCCAGGCGCTGGGGCGGGATCGCCTCGGGCACGAGCACGCGGGTGGCCAGCCGGCAATTGAGGTGGTGCTGGAGCACCGCCCACTCGTAGTCGAACATCGTCGTGTTCGGGATCCCGAGCACGCGGCATACCACGGGGACGTCGGTCGAGCCGTGCGCGAGCGCGGCCTGCACCCCGCGGCCGCGGATGAACGGGAGCAGCCGGCGGACGCGGTCGGCGGCGGCCCTCGCCTTGTCGGCCCGGGCGACTCCGCCGTGGCGCCCCAGCACGGTGTGCGGCCGGCCCCACTGCTCGAGCAGCTCGACCGTGTGCGAGAGCGGGCGGGCCGTGAGCACGAGCTCGTGGCCGGCCGCCTCGAGCCGCTCGACGAGCGGGCGCAGGACGATCACGTGGGCCGTGTTGGTGAAGTCCACCCAGATCCGCATCGGCGGCGGTGTCTAGCATGCCGGGCCGCATGAGGGCCCTCGTCACCGGCGGAGCCGGCTTCATCGGATCCAACCTGGTCGACGCGCTGGTCGCGCGCGGCGACGAGGTCGAGGTGATCGACGACCTCTCGACCGGCAAGTCCGCGAACCTCGCCGCCGGCGTGGCGCTCCACGAGATCGACCTGCGCGACGCCGAGCGCGTGGCGGCGGTGGTCGCGGCCGCCCGGGCCGGCGTGATCTTTCACCTCGGCGCCCAGATCGACGTGCGCCGGGCGGTGTCCGACCCCTCCGCCGACGCGCGCATCAACGTCGAGGGCACGATCAACGTGCTCGAGGCCGCCCGCGCGGCGGGGGTTCCCCGCGTGGTGAACTCCTCGACCGGCGGCGCGATCTACGGCGCAACCGACCGCGTCCCGACCGACGAGTCGACCGTGCCCGCGCCGATGGCGCCCTACGGCCAGAGCAAGTACGCCGCGGAGGGCTACTGCGCGCTTTACACCCGGCTGCACGGGCTCTCGACGATCTCGCTGCGCTACGCGAACGTCTACGGCCCCCGCCAGGACCCGCACGGCGAGGGCGGCGTGGTCGCGATCTTCTGCGGCAAGCTCCTTCAGGGCGGCCGCCCAAAGGTGTTCGGCGACGGTGGCCAAACCCGCGACTACGTCTACGTGGGCGACGTGGCGGCGGCCAACCTCGCCGCCGCGCAGGCGGGCGAGACTGACCCGTGCAACGTCGGCACCGGGGTCGAGACGTCCGTGCTCGAGCTCGCGGAGATCCTGCGCGAGCTCGGCGGCGGGCGCCCGTTCGAGCCCGAGTTCGCCCCCGCCCGCCTCGGCGAGATCGAGCGCAGCGCGGTCGACCCCGCCCGTGCCCGCGAGCGGCTCGGCTGGGAGCCGCGCGTCGGGCTGGCGGAGGGACTGCGCCTGACGCTCGAGACGCTGGCCTAGACGGCGGCCGGCGTCCCCAGCTGCGAGTAGAGCGGGTAGCGCTCGACGATCGCGTCGACGCGCTCGGTCAGCTCGCCCTTGGCCGCGTCGAAGCCGGGCTGCAGCGCCTGGCCGATGATCTTCCCGATCTCGCGGAAGTCCTCGGCCTGGACGCCGCGGGTCGCGAGCGCCGACGTGCCGACGCGCAGGCCGGAGGACACCGCCGGCGGACGCGGGTCGAACGGCACGGCGTTGCGGTTGACCGTGATGCCGATGTCGTGCAGGCGGTCCTCGGCCTGCATGCCGTCGAGCTCTGACTCGCGCAGGTCGACCAGTACGAGGTGGACGTCGGTGCCGCCCGTGAGGACGTTGACGCCCGCGCCGGCCTGCAGCAGCTCCTCGGCCACCGCCTTGGCTCCCTCCACGGTGCGCTCCTGGCGCTCCTTGAACAGCTCCGAGGCGGCGATCTTGAAGGCGACCGCCTTGCCGGCGATCACGTGCTCGAGCGGGCCGCCCTGCTGGCCCGGGAAGACCGCGGAGTTGATCTTCTTGGCGTACTCCTCGCGGCAGATGATCATGCCGCCGCGCGCGCCGCCGAGCGTCTTGTGGACCGTGGTGGTCACGACGTCGGCGTAGGGCACGGGGTTCGGGTGCACGCCGGCGGCGACGAGCCCGGCGAAGTGCGCCATGTCGACCATCAGCAGCGCGCCGACGTCGTCGGCGATCGCCCGGAAGCGCTCGAAGTCCAGGAACCGCGGGTAGGCCGACCAGCCGGCGAGCAGGAGCTTGGGGCGGCGCTCGTGCGCGATCCGCTCGATCTCGTCCATGTCCAGGCGGCAGTCCTCGGGCGACACCTCGTAGGGCGCGATGTCGTAGAGGCGGCCCGAGACGTTGATCTTCATCCCGTGGCTCAGGTGGCCGCCGTGGGGCAGCGCGAGGCCCATGATCGTGTCGCCGGGCTGCAGCAGCGCGTGGTAGACGGACGCGTTGGCCTGCGCGCCGGCGTGCGGCTGGACGTTGACGTGGTCGCCGCCGAACAGGGCCTTGGCGCGGTCGATCGCCAGCTGCTCGATCACGTCGACGTACTCGCAGCCGCCGTAGTAGCGCTTGCCCGGATAGCCCTCGGCGTACTTGTTGGTCAGCACGCTGCCCTGGCATTCGAGGATCGCCTGCGGGACGAAGTTCTCCGAGGCGATCATCTCCAGCGTGCGGCGCTGGCGCTCGAGCTCGTGCTCGAGCTGCTCGGCGATCTCGGGGTCGACCTCCGCGAGGGAGCGCTCGAAGTAGTCGGGCTGAAGTTCGGTCATGGGGCTCAAGCTAGCACCGGCCGCGGCGCCCGGCGAGCGCGTCAGGCGACGCGCTGGAGCAGGACCGCGGGCGGGTTGCCGCGGCCGCCGCGGCGCGTCCAGGCGACGTACACCGCGTCGTCGGGGCCGGCCGTCGCCAGCGGGCCCACGTCCGCCACCGCCGAGCGCGTGAGCCGGTCCACGCGCGTGCCCGCCGGCCCCAGGATCCGGACCACCACGTCACGCCGGCCGCCGAGCAGCTCGCTGGTCGCCAGCACCGTGCGCAGGCCGACGCGCGCCACCGCGGGCGCGCCGTCGAGCTTGCGGGTCGCGATCGTCCTGTGCGCCCACGGCGCCCCCGGCAGCGGCACGGCCGAGGCGAGCACGGCGCGCGAGCCCGAGCGGTAGGCGACGTAGATGTGCTCCTTGTCGGCGGCGAACGTCGCGTCGATCGAGCGCACCCCTGGGACGCTGACCACCGGCGCCGCCGGGGCACCCGGGCCGAGCACCCGCAGCTGGGTGCTGCTGCCCGACTGGTCGAGGTCGAGCACGAGCGCGCGGCCGCCGCTGACGATCAGGCCGAGCGGCGTCTGGCGGCGCTCGGGGCCCGTGCTGGTGAGCATGTCCAGGCGCGGGGCGCCCGCCGGGTCGACGCCGCCGAGCACCGCATCGCCGTCGATGTCCGGGAACGCCGCGAGGCGCGAGGCGCCCACGAGGGCCACGCGGGCCGGCCCCGTCGCGTCCCCGAGCGCGGCGGGCTTGCCCAGGCGCCCGGCGGTCGCGAGCGAGCTCTCATAGCGCAGCCCGTCAGAGGTGCGCTGGCCGAACGCCACCAGCACGCCCCCCGGTCCGGCGGCGGCGTCGGGGAACACCGAGCCGCGGGTCCCGAAGCGGCCGACGAAGGAGGTCGAATGGCCGCCCGAGCGCAGCAGCGTGAAGGGGCGCACCAGGGAGCCCGAGCCGACCACCGCGTACGCGGCGCCCGGGCCCGCGGTGAGGGCGAGCAGGTCGCCGCTGGACTCGGTGAGCAGCGCGGCCGCGCCCGCCGAGGGAGCGGCCGCGAGCAGCAGCACCGCGGCGAGGAGTGCGGGGACGGCACGCATTGGTCGCGAGACCCTAGACGCCCGCCACGGCCGTGGCCACGGCGTCCGCCGTGACCGCCCCAACCCGGCGCACCGCCCACTCCCCGCTCACCTCAAAGCCCGTGAGGTCGATCACCGTCGAGGGCGTGCCCGGCAGGTCGCCCCCGTCGAGCACGAGGTCGGCGCCGCGGCGCATCGCCTCCGGCACGTCGCGCAGGCGCCGCGCCTCGGCCTCGCCGGCCGCGTTGGCCGAGCTCTGGAGCACCGGCCGGTGCACGGCGGCGAGCGCGGCGAGCGGCGCGGGCAGGACCGGCACGCGCACGCCAAGCGCGCGCCCGCCGCCCGACAACGGGTAGCGCTCCTGCGGGTTCGCGACCACGACGGTGAGCGCGCCCGGCAGCAGGCGCTCGAGCAGCGCCCGGGTCCGCGGCCCGAGCTCGGGCAGCGCCTCCAGTGCCGCCGCGAGCGAGAAGAACAGCAGCGCGCTCGGCTTCTCCGGCGCGCGGCCCTTCAGCGCGTACAGACACTGCACGGCCGCGGGCAGCTCGGGGTCGCAGGCGAGCCCGTAGACCGTGTCGGCCGGGAACACCGCGACGCCGCCCGAGGCCATGCAGCGCGCGAACGCCTCCGGGTCAGCCACGGCCCACGACGACGCGTTCGATCCCGGCCAGGTCGCGCACCGCCTCGACCTCGCTCCAGCCCGCGGCGCGCACCAGACCCGCGACGGCATCGGCCTGCCCCGCGCCGACCTCGAGGGCGAGCAGGCGCACGCGCCGCGTCGCCGCCTGCGCGATCAGCCGGCGCACGACGTCGAGCCCGCCGGCGCCCGCGAACAGCGCTCCCGCCGGCTCGTAGCGCGTGATCTCGGCCGGCAGGGCGAGGCGGTCGCGCTCGGCGATGTAGGGCGGGTTCGCCAGCACTGCCTCGAGCGGGCCCTCGACCGGTTCGAGCAGGTCACCCTCGAGCAGCTCAACCTCGAGACCGAGCGCCCGCGCGTTCTCGGCCGCCACCGCGAGCGCGGCCGCGCTGACGTCGGTGGCCACGACCTCGAGGTCCGGGCGCTCGGCCTTCAGCGCCAGCGCGATCGCCCCCGATCCGGTTCCGACGTCGGCCACCCGGGCGCCCCGAGGCAGGCCGAGCGCGACCTCCACCACGTGCTCGGTCTCCGGGCGCGGGATGAGCACGCGCGGGTCGACCGCCAGCTCGAGCGTGCGAAAGCCCTTGCGGCCGAGAATGTAGGCGACCGGCTCGCGCTCGCGCCGGCGCCGCGCCATGTCGCCGAAGCGCCGCACGGCGGCTGGATCGAGCTCGCGGCCGGGGTCGGCGATCAGCGCCGCGCGGTCGACGCCCAGCGCCTCGGCGAGCAGTAGCTCGGCGTCCAGGCGCGGGGAGTCGCAGCCCGCCGCGGTCAGCGCGATCACCGCGGAGCCCAGCGCGTCGCGGACGCTGGTCTGCCCCAGCAGCCGCCGGGCCATCAGGCCGCGGCGTCGTTGAGCCGCGAGCGCTTCTCGGCGTCCTGGAGCGCCGCCGTCTGCTCGTCGAGCTCTCCGCCCAGCACCTGCTCGAGGTTGTGAGCCGTGAGCTTCACGCGGTGGTCGGTCACCCGCCGCTCGGGGAAGTTGTAGGTGCGGATCTTCTCCGCGCGCTCGCCCGACCCGACCTGCGAGCGCCGGTCGGCCGCCAGCTCGGCCTGCTGCTCGGCGAGCTTGGCCTCGTAGAGGCGCGCGCGCAGGACCTTCATCGCCTTCTCGCGGTTCTGCAGCTGGGACTTCTCGTCCTGCATGGAGACCACGACGCCGGTCGGGCGGTGGGTGATGCGTACCGCGGAGTCGGTCGTGTTCACCGACTGCCCGCCCGGGCCCGAGGAGCGGTAGACGTCGATGTCGAGGTCTGAGTGCTCGATCTCCACGTCGACGTCCTCGGCGGCGGGAAGCACCGCGACCGTCGCCGTCGAGGTGTGGATGCGGCCCTGGGATTCGGTCTCGGGCACGCGCTGTACGCGGTGGGTCCCGCCCTCGAACTTGAACACGGAGTAGGCGCCGTCGCCCTTGACCTCGAACGTATAGGAGCCGTCGCCGGCGCTCAGCGTCTCGGACTTGAAGCCGCGGCGCTCCGCGTAGCGCGTGAGCATCCGGTAGAGGTCCCCCGCCCACAGCGCCGCCTCGTCCCCGCCCGCCCCGGCGCGGATCTCGACGATCACGTCCTTGTCGTCGTTGGGGTCGCGCTCGACCATCGCGAGGCGGATCTCCTCGCCGAGCGCCTCCAGGCGCTCGCGCGACTCGGCCATCTCGGCCCGCATCTCGGGGTCCTCGCCCTCGGCCAGCAGCTCCTCGGCGCCGAGCACGTCGGACTTCGCGTGGCGCCACTGGTCGGCAAGCCGCGCGGCGGTCGCGAGCTGGTTGAACTGGCGGCCCGCCTCCGCGTAGCGATGGCGATCGGCGATCACCTCGGGGTCCGACATCGAGTCGGACACCTCCTGGAAACGGGCTTCGATCTGCTGGACGAGCTGCTCGATCATCGCCCGAAGGACTCTAGGCGACGACCTCCATGCCGACCCGATCCTCTTCCGCCGCCGCGCGCGGGTCCTCGACCGCGAGCACGGCCTCCAGCGCGGCGATCGCGACGGCCAGCTGCTCGAGGTCGGGCGGGCGCGTGGTCAGCTTCTGGAGCTGCATCCCGGGCCACATGACGGCCTTCACCCAGGGCTTGCGGCGGTTGCGCCCCGCCCACTTGATGACCTCGAAGGAGAGCCCGGCGATCAGCGGCACGCCGAGGATGCGCGAGGCCACCAGCAGGTACCAGGCCGGCAGGCCCAGCGGGGCGAACACGAAGATGGCCACGATCATCACGATCAGCAGGAAGCTCGTGCCGCAGCGCGGGTGCAGCCGCGAGTAGCGCTGCGCGTTCTCGGGCGTCAGCGGCTCGCCGGCCTCGAAGGTGGAGATCACCTTGTGCTCGGCGCCGTGGTACTCGAAGACGCGGCGCAGGTCCTTCAGCCGCGAGAGCAGCCACAGGTAGCCGAGGAAGATCGTGGTGCGCAGCACGCCCTCGACCACCCAGAACAAAAAGGCCGAGCCGAGCTTGTCCTTGAACAGGCTGGTGATCCCGACCGGGACGACGAAGAATAGGCCGACGGCCAGCGCGAGCGCGGCCACGACGGTGCCGAACCACACCCCGCCCGAGATCGGCTCCTCCTCCTCGCCGAGCTGGGCGTTGGCGGAGATGCCGAGCGCGCGGAAGCCGATCGCCATCGACTCGACGAGCGCGACGACGCCGCGGATGATCGGCCAGCGCAGCGCGCGGTGGCGCTTGGTCCAGGAGACCAGGGGAAAGGACTGCACCGCGATCTCGCCGCGGGCGGCTTCGTCGGCGGCCAGGCCGTCCTCGCCGAGCTGCTCGGGCAGCGGCTGGCGCACCGCGACGGCCCAGGTCGAGACGCCGCGCATCATCACGCCCTCGAGGACGGCCTGCCCGCCGACGGGCGCGTCCTTCTGCGCTGTCAGGGCGCCGTCGGGCGGGCGGGTGTCCTCGTTCACGGGCGTGGTGGGCTTGGCCGCTAGAACTTGCTGCCGGCCCCGGAGCGCCGGGCTGCGCGGCGCTGGAAGCGCTCCACGCGGCCGCCGGTGTCGACCAGCTTCTGCTTGCCCGTGTAGAACGGGTGGCAGTTCGAGCAGATCTCGACGCGGATCTCGCCTTGGGTCGAGCGCGTCGTGAACTCGTTGCCGCAGGTGCAGCGGACGTGAGCCTCGACGTACTCCGGATGGATTTCGGTGTTCATGACACTGATTGTAGAGCGGCGGTTAGGATCACGAGACGCGTGGCGGGCCTGCACTTCATCGAGGACGGGACCGCCGGCGACCCGGCCGTGCTGCTGCTCCACGGCTACCCCGAGTCCGCGCACATGTGGCGGCCGGTGCTGCCCGCGCTCGCCGCCGCGGGCCTGCACGCGATCGCTCCCGATCTCGCCGGCTACGGGGACTCCGAGGCCGACCCACCGCACACCTGGGAGCGCCACGTGGAGGGGCTCGAGCGCTTCCGCTCCGAGCAGGGCCTGGAGCGCGTCGCGCTGGTCGTCCACGACTGGGGCGGGCTGATCGGGCTGCGCTGGGCCTGCGAGCACCCGGAGGCCGTGTGGGCGCTGTGCATCTCCGCCACCGGCTTCTTCGCCGACGGCAAGTGGCACGGGCTGGCCGAGGCGATGCAGACCGAGGGCCAGGGCGAGGAGCTCGTCGACAACATGACCAAGGACGGCTTCGCGGCGATGCTCGGCCAGATCAGCTCGGGCATCTCCGAGGCCGACGCCGCCGAGTACTTCAAGGCGTTCTCGACCGAGGAGCGCCGCCGCGGCCAGCTCGAGCTCTACCGCTCGGGCGACTTCTCAGAGCTCGAGCGCTACGAGGGCTGCCTCGCCGGCCTCGGCGTGCCCGCGCTGATCCTGTGGGGCGAGGACGACCCGTTCGCGCCGGTCGCGGCCGCGCAGCGCTTCCACGCTGAGATCCCGGGCTCTGAGCTCGAGGTGATCGAGGGGGCCGGCCACTTCGTGGTCGACGACGCGCCGGAGCGCTACGCCGAGCGGCTCGTGAGCTTTCTCACCCAGGCGGCGGGCAGCGCCGGCTGAGCCGGTTGTCGATCTCGACGCGCTCGTCGACAGCGTCGGCGGGGTCGAGGTCGACGGCGAGCGCCGAGCCCGCCTGGCAGCGCGGCGCGGTGACCGATACGACCCGCTGCTCACCCGGCGCCAGCGCATCCACGGACTGGCTCGCGAGCGCCTGGCCGTCGGCCGACAGGGCGAGCTCGAAGGGCTCGGACGGGCCGCGGCCGCGGTTGACCAGCGCAACCGAGTAGACGGCCTTGCCGGGCTCGGCGGCGGGCGCAACGTCGAGCGAGAGCGGGCGCAGGTTCGGGCGCAGGTCGGGCTCGTTGCACACCGCCGAGAGGTCGCTCGCCTCGTCGACGCGGTGCCCGGCGGCGTCGACCCAGCGGAAGCGCACGACCATGCGGTACGCCGCTGGGGCCACGAGATTGGCGACCCGCTTGGTGTAGACGTAGCGCGCGACGCCCGCGTCGCTCACCACCCAGCGGCCGAGGCCCGGTCCGGGGACGCCGCGCCAGCGCTGACGCGGGGTGGAGCGGCTCTGGAGCACGAAGCGCATCTGCATCCGCTGCGCGCCCGGCTCGGTGCGCATCCGCCCCTCGAACACCGCGACCTGCGACCCGGGCTGGCAGTCGACGAGCCGCACGGACTGGCGCGGCGCGGCGTCAGCGGGCGCCGCAGCGAAGGCGGACGCGACCAGGGCGATGGAGAGGGCGCGGCGCATGGGCCTGCAATAACGCGCCAGCGGGGCCCGAGTTGCGGGGCGCCCCGCGGTCAGGTGATCTGGTAGAGGGGGCCGTCGCCGCCCTCGGGCGGCGTCAGGCGCCCGCCCTTGGCGGTGATCGCGCCGCACTGCACGCAGTTGGACGGGTTGATGACGAGGTCGACGTTCCCGTGCTCGGGCGCGTCCTCGGGCACCTCATAGACGCCGGCCGGGCACATCCACTGCCATGCCTCGGCGACTTCGCGCGGGACGTTGGGCTGGATGCGGATGTGGTTTGGGGCGTCGTCGCGCGTCGCGTTGCCGCTGAGGAAGACGCCCGAGAGCTTGTCGAACGTGTACTTGCCGTCGGGCTTGGGATAGCGCTTGTGGCGGTCGGTCATCAGCAGGCCGCTTTCGGAGTCGCGGTGCGTCGGCCAGTGTCCGCCGGGAAGGCGGCCCTTGGTGACCGTCATCGCGTTGACGATCGCGCCGCCCACGATCAGCCCCTTCGCGAAGGGCTGCTTCATGTTGCGCGACTCGTAGAGGTCCTTGCCGATCTCGGAGTCATAGACCGCGGTCTCGTAGGCCGAGAAGTCGCTCGAGCCGGCCTTCAGCTGGGCGAAGATCGTCTCCGCCGCCAGCATCCCGGACCGGATCGCGAGGTGGACGCCCTTGAGCTTGGGCACGTTGACCATTCCGGCGGCGTCGCCGCAGAGGACCATGCCGGGCGCGTGCAGCTTGGGCATCGCCCAGTAGCCGCCCTCCGGGATCGCCTTGGCGCCCCAGCCGACGCGCTTGCCGCCCTCGAGGATCTTCTTGACCAGCGGGTGCAGCTTGAACTCCTGCAACAGGTCGTGGGGGGAGAGCCGCGCGTCGGCCCAGTCGAGGCCGGCGACGAAGCCGATCGAGACCTTGGGCGTCTCGCCCTCGCGGTTCATGCCGTAGATCCAGGACCCGCCGAACTCCTTGTACTTGGCCTGGGGGCGCAGCGGCCAGCCGAGGGTGTGGACCACCTTCTCCAGCGGCTTCTCGACCTCCCAGACCTCCTTGACGCCCAGCGCCCACACCTGCGGGTCCTTCGCCGCCAGACCCAGGCCCTTGAGCGCCGCGCCGGTGAGGTGGCCCCAGCAGCCCTCGGCGAGCACGGTCGCCTTCGCCATCACGTCGGAGCCGGGCTCGAAGTTGGACTTCTCGCCGCCGTCCTTGCTGCGGCCCTTGTCGCCCGTGCGCACGCCGGTGACGGCACCGTCCTCCACCAGCAGCTTGGCGCCGACCGTCTCGGTGAGGATGTAGGCGCCGGCCTCCTCGGCCTTCTCGGCGAGCCAGCGGTTGAGCTCGGCGACCGAGATGACGTAGTTGCCGTGATTGCGAAACGGCGGCGGGACGGGCCAGAGCTTGATCGAGCGCTTGGCGGTGGGCATGAAGTGCACGCTCTCGCCCGCGACCTCGCCGTAGTGCGGCCAAGAGTCATCGTCTCCGAACAGCTCGCGGATCGGCGCGGGGTTCATCACCGCGCCCGAGAGCTGGTGCGCTCCCGCGACCTTGCCCTTCTCGAGCACCGCCACGGGCACCTCTCCGAGCGACTCCATCAGCTCGGGGTCGTCCTCGAGCAGCTGCAGCAGCCGGATCGCGCAGGCGAGGCCCGCCTGGCCGCCGCCGACGATCGCGACGCCGACCTCGATCCGCTCATCCTCGGCGTCGGTCGGCTCGCCGATGAACTCCTCGGCGGAGTCGACCGGCGGCGGGAACTCGCTCGGTGCGTGCAGCCGGCCGTTTCCGTTGGCGGAGGCCACCGGGCTCAGCCGCCCTTCTTGGCCTTCACGGCCTCGGTGAGCTTGGGGACGATCTTGTTGAGGTCGCCGATGATCCCGAGGTCTGAGAACTCGAAGATCGGGGCGTTTGAGTCCTTGTTGATCGCCACGATGTTCTCCGAGCCCTGCATCCCGACCTTGTGCTGGATCGCGCCCGAGATGCCCGCGGCCAGGTAGAGCTTCGGCGCGACCGTCTTGCCGGTCTGGCCGATCTGGGCGGAGTAGGAGTACCAGCCGGCGTCGACCACCGCGCGGGTGGCGGCGACGGCGCCGCCGAGCGCGCCCGCGAGCTCCTCGAGCGCCTCGAAGCCCTCGGCCTTGCCGAGGCCGCGGCCTCCGGCCACGAGGACGTCGGCGTCCTCGATGTTGACGTTGGCGCCGCGCTGCTCGCCGCGCTGGACCATCGACGCTTTCAGCGAGTGGGGAGCGAACTCCACGTCCACGTCCTCCACGGTCGCGCTGCCGGACCCGTTCTGCGTGGCCTCGAAGGCGTTCAGCCGGCCGATGATCACGCCGACCCCGGAGCGGTAGTGCACGTCGGAGACCTGGGAATCCTGCAGGATTGGGCGCTCGGCGACGAGCTTGCCCTCCTCCACGCGGACGGCGGTGACCTCCATGCAGACGCCGGCGTCCAGCCGCGCGGTCAGCCCGGCGCCGATCTCGAAGCCCAGCAGGCCGCCCCCGAACAGGGCGTACTCGTGCCCGTTGTCGCTGATGACCTTGGCCATGGCGTCGACCACCGGCTGGGAGAGGCCCTCGGGGCCCTCGACGCGGAAGACCTTCGAGGCGCCGTAGGAGCCGAGCGTGCCGAGCAGCTCGTCGCTGAGGCCGGCTTTGTCGCCGACCACGATCGCGTGGCACTCGGTGCCGAGGTCGCTCGCCAGGCGGGCGCCCTCGGAGACGGCGCCCAGGGAGTTCTTGTTGATCTGCCCCTCGTAGTGGAGGGCGTACACAAGGATTCCGGCCATTACGCGATCAGCTTCCTCTCGTCGAGCCAGGCGATGATCTTCTCGACCGTCTCGCCGGTGTCCTCGTCCTCGATGATCTGTCCCGCGGACTTGGCCGGCGGGGCCTTGAAGTCGCTGCAGTGCGCGCGCGCGTTGTCGTAGCCGACGCGGTCGGCCTCGATCCCGGCGTCGCCCGTGGCGAGCGTCTCGAGCGGCTTCTTCTTCGCGCCCATGATCGCCTTGAGCGACGGGTAGCGCGGCTCGTTGATCGCGTCGCCGACGGAGATCACGGCGGGCAGTTGCACCTGGACGGTGTCGTAGCCGTACTCGGCCTGGCGCTCGCAGCGCAGGTTGCCGTCCTCGACGTCGATCTTGATGACCTGCGTGAGCGAGGGCATCTTCAGGTGGTCGGCGACCACCGCGCCGATCGTGTAGCACTCGCCGTCGTCTGACTGCTGGCCGAGCAGGACGAGGTCGGGGCTCTCCTTGGCCAGCGCCTGGGCCAGTGCGTAACCGGTGCCGTTGACGTCGGAGCCGGCGAGCGCCTCGTCGGTCAGGTGCACGGAGCGGTCAGCGCCGAGCGAGACGGCCTTGTGGAGGGCGCGAACGGCGCTCTCCGGGCCCATGGTGACGGCGACGACCTCCTCGATGTCGATCGCGCCCCCCTCCTTGAGCTGCATCGCAGCCTCGATGGCGTGGGTGTCGAACGGGTTCAGGTTCTTCTCGCCTGAGCGGTCCATACGTCCCGTCGAGGGGTTGATGCGCTTCTCGACGGCGGCGTCCGGCACCTCTTTGACGAGGACGCAGATCTTCACGAGTTATTGCCTCCTGTGACGGAACGAGCGTTCGCAATCCTACTGCCAACGCTGCCCGATTGACTTGTCAGTCAATCGGGCGCCGGCCCATCCTATGGCGTGACCGCGCCCTCGAGGTAGTCGATGATCGCCTGCGTCGGCGCGCCCGGCGTGAACACCTCGGCCACCCCGAGCTCCTTCAGCTCCTCGATGTCCTGGGCGGGGATCGTCCCCCCCACGGTCACCAGCACGTCGCCGGCGTCCTGCTCGCGCAGCAGCTCGATGACCTTGGGGACGAGCGTCATGTGCGCGCCGGAGAGAATCGAGAGGCCGACCGCATCGGCGTCCTCCTGCAGCACGGTCTCGACGATCTGCTCGGGCGTCTGATGCAGCCCCGTGTAGATGACCTCCATGCCGGCGTCGCGCAGCGCGCGGGCGATGATCTTCGCGCCGCGGTCGTGGCCGTCGAGGCCGGGCTTGGCCACGACGACGCGGATCTTGCGGTTGCTCGCCGCCATCGCGGCGGGAGCCTACTTGACGACGAGCTTCATCCTCTGGTCGGCGAAGCCGTGGATCGTGCAGTAGATGACGTAGGTGCCGCGCGTGCTGAACTTTCGCGAGAAGCTCCCCGAGGACTTGCTCGGGGAGTGGAACTTAACCGGGCCGGTCTTGACCGTCACGTTGTGGGCCGACGCGCCGCGGAAGTTCCACACCACGGTCGAGTTGCGGCTGACGGTGACCACCGGCACGCCGCTGGGGCGCACGTAGTAGTTGTCGCCGATCGAGATCGACTTGCGCGCCGCGAGCGCCGAGGCGGCGAGCGCTGCGAGCGCGACGGTGACGAGTGCGACGACGATCAGCTTGCGCATGGACCTCTCAGACGGGCTAGAAGACCGGTGTTTCCGTGTAGGTGCCGAACACGGCCTGAAGGCTCTCGACGATCTCGCCCTCGGTGGCGTGTACGCGCGCGCAGTCCAGAAGGTTGTCCATGAGGTTGTGATCCTCGTGCGCGGCGGCCTCGCGCAGCTCGCCGAGCGCGCGCTCCACCGGCTCGGAGTCACGGCGCGCGCGCACCGCCCTGACGCGGTCGATCTGCTTGCGCTCGAGCGCGGGGTCGACGCGGTGCAGCTCGAGCTCGCCCCCCTCGCCCTCGGTGAACTGGTTCACACCGACCATCACGCGCTCGCCGGAGTCGTACTCGCGCTGCAGCTCGAACGCGGCATCGGCGATCTCGTGCTGGGGGAAGCCGCGCTTGACCGCCTCGACCATGCCCCCCAGCTCGTCGATCTTCGCGAAGTAGTCGTACGCGCGGGACTCGAGCTGGTCGGTCAGCGCCTCGACGAAGTAGGAGCCACCGAGCGGGTCGATCGTGTTGGTGACCCCGGTCTCGTGGGCGATGATCTGCTGGGTGCGCACCGCGATCCGGACCGCGTTCTCGGTCGGCAGCGCGAGCGCCTCGTCCCAGGAGTTGGTGTGCAGCGACTGCGTGCCGCCCAGCACCGCCGCGAGCGCCTCGATCGCGGTGCGGGTGATGTTGTTGAGTGGCTGCTGGGCCGTCAGCGACACCCCCGCCGTCTGTGCGTGCGTGCGCATCAGCCAGGAGCGCGGGTCCTTCGCGCCATAGGTCTCGCGCAGCTCGCGCGCCCAGATGCGCCGCGCGGCGCGGTACTTCGCGATCTCCTCGAAGAAGTCGACGTGGGCGTTGAAGAAGAAGCTCAGCCGCGGCGCGAAGTCATCGACGTCGAGGCCGCGGGCGAGCGCCTGCTCGACGTAGGTGAAGCCGTCCTTGAGCGTGAACGCGAGCTCCTGGGCCGCGGTCGAGCCGGCCTCGCGGATGTGGTAGCCCGAGATCGAGACGGGATGCCAGCGGGGCGTCTCGGTGGTGCACCATTCGATCATGTCGCCGAGCAGCCGCATCGCCGGGTCGACGGGGAAGCACCACTCCTTCTGGGCGATGTACTCCTTGAGGATGTCGGCCTGGATCGTCCCGCCGAGGCGGTCGCGGGGGATGCCCTTCGCCTCAGCCGCGACGACGTAGTAGGCCATCATGATCGCGGCGGGGGCGTTGATCGTCATCGAGACGCTGACCTCGCCGAGGTCGATGCCGGCGAACAGCGTCTCCATGTCATCGAGCGTGTCGACGGCCACCCCTTCGCGGCCGACCTCGCCCAGGGAGCGGTCGTGGTCTGAGTCGTAGCCCATCAGCGAGGGCATGTCGAATGCCGTCGAGAGCCCCGTCTGGCCATGGTCGAGCAGGTAGCGGAAGCGCGCGTTGGTCTCCTCGGCGCTGCCGAAGCCGGCGAACTGGCGCACCGTCCACAGGCGCCCGCGGTACATGCTCGGATAGACGCCGCGGGTGTACGGATACTCGCCCGGCAGCCCGATCTGGTCGGCGTCGGGAAGGTCGCGCTCGGTGTAGAGCGGGCGCACCGGCTCGCTCGAGAGCGTCGTGAACGGGACGTCGCGCTCGGGGGTCCTGCCGTAGCGCTCGGCCCAGCGCTCGAGGTCGGTCTGCTCGCGCTCCCGCGGCTCGGTCGCCATGGGGGAAGTGTAGGTCGCGACCGACCGCCGGGCGTGGTCGCGCGCGAAATCTCCGACCGGCGGTCGGTGCCGCCGGCCACGCGGCGCGGGGAGCATCCTCGCATGGGATCGACGCGGCTGAGTGCGCTGGACGCCTCCTTCCTCGAGCTCGAGACCGGCGGCGCGCACATGCACGTCGCGTGGCGCGGGCGCTTCCGTCCCGACCCGGCCCGGCCGCCCATCACGCTCGAGCGCGTGCGCTCGCTTGTCGCCTCGCGCCTGCACCTCGCGCCGCGGTTCCGCCAGCGCTTGGCGTTTCCACCCGGCGGCTTCGCCAACCCGGTGTGGGTCGACGACGGGCGCTTCCACGTCGAGCGCCACGTGACGGCGCTGAGCGGCGACGAGGAGGCGATCACGCGCGAGCGCTTCGAGCAGCTCGTCGCCGCCGCGCTCTCGCATCCGCTCGAGCGCGGGCGCCCGCTGTGGTCGCTGCACCTGGCGCCGCGCCTGCAGGACGGGAGCGTCGGGGTGCTGATGAAGATCCACCACGCGATGGTCGACGGCAAGTCGGCGCTCGCGCTTGCGCTGCTGCTGCTCGAGCTCGACCGCGACGCGCCCGAGCCGCCGGCGCGCGCCGCCGGCGAATGGTCGACCGGGCGCCCGCCGGGAGCGGGGCGGCTCGTGGTGGACGCGCTGGCGAACTACGGCGCCGAGCCGCTGCGCGCGGTCGGGCGCGGGATGCGCGCCGCCGGCTCCCCCTCGCGCCTCACCGAAACGCTGCGCCGGACGGCGCTGGCGGTCGGCGAGGACGTGATGCGCACCGCGCCCGAGTCCTACCTCAACGTGCCGATCGGGCCTCGGCGCGTCCTGGTCGGGCACACCGTCGAGCTGCAGGCGATGCTCGCCGTCAAGCAGGCGCGCGAGGTGTCGCTCAACGACGTCGCGCTCGCCGTGGTGGCCGGCGCGCTGCGCCAGCTCGCGCTGCTGCGCGGCACGGTGCCCGCGCCGCTGAAGGTGATGGTCCCGGTCTCGCGTCGCAGCGAGGCCGAGGCCGACGTGCCGGGCAACCGCATCGCGCTCGTCTCGGTGACGCTGCCGGTGCACCTGCGCGACCCGCTCGAGCGGCTCGCCGCCGTGCACGCCGAGAGCGTCGCGTTCAAGGCCGGCGACCGCGCGGCCGGCGGCGAGGCGATCCTCGAGGGGCTCGGCCTGCTCCCGCGCCCGCTGCAGGCGCCGGTCGCGCGCTTCGCCTCCTCCCCGCGGCGCTACAACGTCGTCGTCTCAAACGTGCCGGGGCCGCGCGTCCCGGTCTACCTGCTCGGCGCCGAGTGCGTCGAGGTCCTCCCCGTGATCCCGCTCTCGAAGGGGCACGCCCTCTCGATAGGCGTGTTCTCCCTCCAGCACCGGCTGTGCTTCAGCGGCTACGCGGATCCCGAAGCACTGCCTGAGGCCCCCGATCTGCCGGGCGCGCTGGCCGCCTCGGCGCTGGAGGTGATCGCGGCGGCCCGGGCCTCGAGCAACGTGCGTGCCAGGCGCGCCACGTCGCGGGTCGGGACCGCCGCGGTGCCGGCGCGGCCCGCAGTCTCCACGAGCAGGTGACGCTCGCCGAGCGTGGGCCCCCACGCGCCGCCGGACATCGTCACGCCGTCGCCGGGGCGCAGGGAGAAGCGGGGCGCCGCCTCGAGGCCCCGGTCGACCTGTCGCTCGAGCAGCCGCGGATCGAGGTCGCGCAGCGCGAACGCCTCCGTACCCACCCGCAGCTCCTCCGGGGTGACGGTGACCGCCGAGTAGCGGCGCCGGCTGAGCGCGACGGGGACCACCGAAAACAGCCCGACCACCGCGGAGGCCATCAGCAGCCCGTAGCCGTGGTCCGCGTCGCCGGCGACCGCGAAGGCCGCAAACCCCGCGCCGGTCACCGCGAGCCACGCCCAGATCGGCCACAGCCCGGGGCGCTCGCGGTAAAGGACCCGTGCAGGCTTACGCATCCCGCATCGCCTCGCCCAGCAGCGCCCGGGCGATGACCAGCCGCTGGATCTCCGAGGTCCCCTCGTAGATCTCGGTCACCTTCGCGTCGCGGTAGTAGCGCTCGGCGGGGAACTCCTTGGTGTAGCCGTAGCCGCCGAGCACCTGAATCGCCTCGCCGGTCTGGCGCCGGGCGACGGCGCTGGCGAACAGCTTGGCCTGCGCGCCCTCGACGGAATGGGGGCGGCCGGCCTGCTTGAGGCGCGCGGCCCTCCAGGTCAGCGCGCGCGCCGCCTCGATCTCGGTCTGCATGTCGGCGAGCTTGTGCTGGATCGCCTGGAAGCGCGCGATCGGACCGCCGAACGCGGCGCGCTCCTTGGCGTAGGCGGTGGCGAGCTCGAGCGCCGCCTGGGCGATCCCGACGGCCTGGGCGGCGATGCCGATGCGCCCCCCGTCGAGCGTGGAGAGCGCCACGCGCATGCCCTGGCCGGGCTCGCCGAGCAACTCGCCCGGGGTGTCCTCGAAGCTCAGGTCGGCGGTCGAGGAGGAGTTCAGCCCGAGCTTCTCCTCCTCGCGCGTGACCGCGAAGCCCGCCGCGCCGGCCCGCACGAGGTGAGCGGAAATCGCGCGCGAGGCGTCGCGCGCGAAGACGATGAAGGTCGAGGCGTGCGAGCCGTTGGTGATCCACTGCTTGGTCCCGCTGATGCGCCCGTCGCGCACCGAGGTGCGCAGGGCGCTCGCGTCCGAGCCCGCGCCCGGCTCGGTCAGCGCGAATGCCGCGATCTCCTCCCCGGCGGCGAGCGGCGGCACGAAGCGATCGACCTGCTCGGCGCTCCCGTGGGCGAGGATCGGCAGCGTGCCCGCGCTGGTGTGGACGGCGACGGTGACCCCGAGGCCCGCGTCGGCCCGCGAGAGCTCCTCGAGCACCAGCACGTAGGCGAGGAAGTCCGCGCCCGCTCCGCCGTGCTCGGCCGGCACGCAGACCCCCATCAGCCCGAGCTCGCCGAGCTGGGAGAGCACCGCGCGCGGGAGGCTGTGCTCGCGGTCCCAGTCCGCGGCGTGCGGCGCGACCTGCTCGTCGGCGAAGCGCCGCGCGAGCTCGCGGATCTCCTGCTGCTCGGGGCTCAGCTCGTGGAGGCTCATCCGCTCGCGGCGCGCCGCACCGCCAGGGAGCCCGCCCCGCCGACCGCCGCCGCGGCGAGCGCCGCGAGCACGACGCGCAGGCGGCGGCCGAGGCGGTCGAAGTGCAGGACCTCCCAGCCCTCCTCGCGGGCGACGCGGCGCAGCTCGGTGTCCGGGTTGACCGCCACGGGGTGCCCGACGGCGCGCAGCATCGGCAGGTCGGACTCGGAGTCCGAGTAGCCCCAGGAGGCCGCGAGGTCGATGTCCTCGCGCTCGGCCAGCGCGCGGATCGCCTCGGCCTTGCCCTCGCGATAGGTGAACGGGCCGCCAGGGCGCCCCGTGTACTGACCGTCGACCACCTCGGAGACCGAGCCCACCGCGCCGTCGAAGGTCAGCACGATCGCCAGCAGCTCGGCCATCTCCTGGGCAGCGGCGGTGCAGATGATCACCGGGCGCCCCTCGTCCTGGTGGCGGTAGGCGATCTCCAGCATGTCGGGGTACAGCCGCGGGAGCACCCCGGCCAGCACAGCGGGCGCGAGGCGCTGCAGGTCGCGCACCCGCACGCCCTGCAGCAGCTCGCCGATGCGCGCGCGCAGCGCGTCGGTGCCCGCGTCGGTGGAGCCCTCCAGGCGGAAGCGGACGTTCTCCCACGTGTCCACCGCGAGGCGCCGGCGGTTGACCAGCCCGGCCTTGTAGGCCGCGCGCCCGAACTGGAAGGCCGACGAGCCCTGCATCAGCGTGCGATCCAGATCGAAGAAGGCCGCGCCCTTCTCCTCGGGGCGGCGGTCGGCGCCGCCTCCCGGCGGTGGTGGGAGCAGCCGAGGGCGACTCACACCTTGACGATCACCGCGTCGCCCTGGCCCCCACCGGAGCAGATCGCGGCACAGCCGTAGCCGCCGCCGCGCCGGCGCAGCTCGTGGACGAGCGTGCCGAGGATGCGCGCGCCGGACGCGCCGATGGGGTGGCCGATGGCCACCGCGCCGCCGTTGACGTTGACGCGCTCCTCGTCGATGCCGAGCATCCGCATCGAGTTCAGCGTCACCGAGGCGAAGGCCTCGTTGATCTCCCACAGGTCGATGTCGCCGGGCTGCAGGCCAGCGAGGTCGAGCGCCTTGAGCGCCGCGTTGGCGGGCGTGCGCGCGAGGTAGGCAAAGTCGTCGGCGACCTGGGCCTGGACGACGATCGTGGCGAGCACCTCCTTGCCATTGCTCGCCGCCCAGTCCTCGGAGCTGAGCACGAGCGCGCCGGCGCCATCGTTGACCCCGGGCGAGTTGCCGGCCGTGTGGGAGCCCTCGGGGCCGTTCAGGCCGGGCAGCTTGGCCAGGCGCTCGAGCGAGGTGTCGCGGCGCGGGGCCTCGTCGACCTCGACGGTCGTGTCGCCCTTCTTGGAGCTGATCGTCACGGGCACGAGCTCCTCGGGCAGGCGCCCGTCGTCGGTCGCCGCGATGACGCGCTCGTGGGAGCGCAGCGCCCAGCGGTCCATGTCGGCGCGGGTCATCTCGAGCTCGTCGCCGACCTCGGTGGCCTCGTCGAACATCTGGCGGCCGCTGAAGGGGTTGCGCAGCCCGTCCTGGATCATCGCGTCGAGCACCTTGGCATCGCCCATGCGCATGCCGAAGCGGGCCTTGGGCAGCAGGTAGGGGGCGTTTGACATCGACTCCATGCCGCCGGCCACCGCGACCTCGACGTCGCCGGCACGGATCGCGGCGTCGAGGATGCCCACCGCGCGCACGCCCGACGCGCAGACCTTGTTGATCGTCTCGGAGGAGACCTCCTTCGGGATCCCGGCCTCGATCTGGGCCTGGCGCGAGGGGATCTGGCCCTGCCCGGCCTGCAGAACCTGACCCATCACGACATGGTCGACCCGGTCGGGCTCGACGCCCGCCCGCTCGAGCGCGGCCTTGATGGCGATGCCGCCCAGCTTGGGCGCGGGGAGGGACGCCAGGCCGCCGCCCAGCTTCCCGACGGGGGTGCGAGCGGCGCTGAGGATCACGGTGGTGGGCATCGACGAGACTCTAGTATCGAGCGCTGAATGGAGGTCCGCGCCACGATCGAGCCGCCCGCAGCCACCGGCGCCGACACCATCGCGATCGGGGTCTTCGAGGGCGAGGGCGTCGCCCACGACCTTCCGCACGGCGAACTCGGGGCGCTGCTCGAGTCCGGCGAGGCCCGCACCGGTTTCCGCAAGCTCGCCCTCACGCACGCCGACGGACGCCGATGGATCCTCGCCGGGCTGGGCAAGCGCGAGGCATTCGACCCCGAGCGCGCCAGGATCTCCGCCGCCGGCGTGCTCGCCCGTGCCCGGGAGCTCGGCGCCCGCCAGCTGTGCTGGGAGTTCCCCCACAAGCTCTCGGACGCTCACGCGGCCGCTTTCGTCGACGGAACGATCCTGGGCGCCTACGAGTTCACGGCGTTCAAGAGCGAGGCCGACGACGAGGACGATGGCCACGGCGTCGACGAGCTGATCGTCTCGGCCCACGACGACCTCACGGTTGCCGTGGAGCAGGGCCGCGTGATCGGCGAGTCGGTCAACCTCGCCCGCGAGCTCCAGAATCGCCCCGCCAACGACCTCACGCCGACCCGGCTCGCCGACCACGCCACCGAGGTCGCGAGCTGGCACGACACGCTGACCGTCGAGATCATGGGCCGCAAGGAGATCGAGAAGGCGGGGATGGGCGCCTTCGCCGGCGTCGCGCGCGGCAGCGACGAGGAGCCGCGCCTGATCACTCTGCGTTACGAAGGCCCGGACGCGAGCGGCCCGCTGCTCGGCTTCGTCGGCAAGGCCGTGACCTTCGATTCGGGCGGGGTCTCGATCAAGCCCGCGGCGAAGATGAGCGACATGAAGTTCGACATGTCGGGCGGCGCTGCGGTGCTGGGCGCCACCGCGGCGATCGCGCGCCTGAAGCTGCCGATACGGCTCATCGCCGTGATCGGCGCCACGGAGAACCTCCCGTCCGGCCATGCGATGAAGCCCGGCGACATCCTGCGCGCCAGCACCGGCACCACGATCGAGGTCATCAACACCGACGCCGAGGGCCGGCTCGTGCTCAGCGACTGCCTCGCCCACGCGATCGCGGAGGGGGCCGAGCGGCTGGTCGACATCGCCACGCTGACGGGCGCGATCGTGACCACGTTCGGCACGACCCACTGCGGCCTGTTCGGCACCGACGACGACTGGTGCGAGGCGGTCGCCGCCGCCGGCCGGCGCGCGGGCGAGATCGGGTGGCGGCTGCCGCTGCACCCCGAGTACGCCGAGATGATCAAGGGCACCTACGCCGACATCGTCAACGCGGTCGAGAACCGCCGCGCCGGCTCGATCACCGCTGCGGAGTTCCTGCGCCATTTCGTCGGCGACGTCCCGTGGGTGCACCTCGACATCGCCGGCGTAGCGTGGGACACCGGCAAGCCCTACGCGGCCAAGGGCGGCACCGGCTACGGCGTGCGGCTGCTGGTCGAGCTCGCGCGGTCACAATGACCGCATGGACTTCGACCTCTCTCCCGACCACGACCTGATCCGCCGCACGGTCCGCGACTTCGCCGAGGGCGAGGTCGCGCCGGTCGCCGAGGAGCTCGATCGCACGAAGAGCTTCCCGTACGAGATCGTCGCCAAGCTCGGCGCGCTGGGCCTGATGGGCATCCCGTTCCCGGAGGAGTACGGCGGCGCCGGCGGGGACTCGCTGGCCTACGCGATCGCCGTCGAGGAGCTGACGCGCGTGGACTCCTCGGTGGCCATCACGCTGTGCGCGCACACCTCCCTGGGCACGCAGCCGATCTACCTGTTCGGCAGCGAGGAGCAGAAGCGCGAGTGGCTTCCCGACCTCACCGCGGGCCGCCGGCTCGGGGCGTTCGGGCTGACCGAGCCCGAGGCGGGCTCAGACGCCGGGAACGTCCGCACGCGCGCGCGCCGCGACAACGGCGATTGGGTGATCGACGGCGCCAAGCAGTTCATCACCAACGCCGGCACGGACATCTCGGGGGTGGTGTGCATCACCGCCCGCACCGGCGACGAGGAGATCTCCAACCTGATCGTCCCCAACGGGACCGCGGGCTATGAGCAGGGCGAGCCCTACCGCAAGATGGGCTGGAACGCGTCTGACACCCGGCCGCTGACCTTCACGGACTGCCGCGTGCCGGAGGAGAACCTGCTCGGCCCGCGCGGCGCCGGCTTCAAGCAGTTCCTGCACATCCTCGACATCGGGCGCATCGGCGTGGCGGCCATGGGCGTGGGCCTCGCGCAGGGCGCGCTCGACCAGGCGCTCGCCTACGCCAAGGAGCGTCGCGCGTTCGGCAAGCCGATCTCCAAGTTCCAGGCGATCCAGGGCAAGCTCGCCGACATGGCGACCGAGATCGAGGCCGCGCGGCTTCTGACCTACAAGGCCGCGCTGCTCAAGGACGCCGGGCGCAACTTCACGCTGACCGCGGCGCAGGCCAAGCTCAAGACCGGGCGCCTGGCCGTCCGCTGCGCCGAGGAGGCGGTCCAGATCCACGGCGGCTACGGCTACATCGAGGAGTACCCCGTCTGCCGCTTCTACCGCGACGCAAAGATCCTCACGATCGGGGAGGGGACCGACGAGGTCCAGCAGATGGTGATCGCCCGCGCAATGGGGGCCTAGCGGTCCTTCGCGTCCTCGCCCTCTGGGCGGTCCTCTTCGGGGTCTACGCGGCGACGCTGACCGTGGACTCCGCCGCGGGCGCGCGCTACGCCGGGGACGAGAGCGCGCACCTGCTCGTCGCGGACTCGATCGCCTCCGGGCGCACGCTCGAGCTGCGCCCGCAGGGGATCGGCTTCGCCGGGGCGATCACGCCCGCCTACGCGTTGGGCGGAGCCGGCCTGGTGGCGCTCACGCTCGCCGCGGTGGCGGCGCTGGGCTTCGCGCTCGCGGCGCTGGTCGCGCGGCGGATCGTGCCGGAGCCGTGGGCGACGGCCGGCCCCGCGCTCGCCGGGCTCTCGCCCCCGGCGATCGCCCACGCGACCGCCGTGTATCCGGAGGCCCTAGCCGGGACGCTGCTGACGGGCGCCGCGCTGGCGGCGCTGCGCCTGCGCGAGCACGAGCACCTGCGCGACGCGCTGCTCGGCGCCCTGGCGCTGGCCGCGCTGCCGTGGCTGGGGCCCAAGTACGTGCTTCCCGCCGCGCCCGTCGCGGTGCTGCTCGTGCGCTGGATGGCACGGCGCGGGCACCAGCTGCCCGCGGTCGCCACGGCCGAGGTGATGCTCGGCTCGCTCGTCTTCTACGTGGCGCTCAACGACCGGCTGTTCGGCGGTTTCACGCCCTACGCGGCGCTGCGTCCCGGGGGCCACGCCACCGGTGCGAGCTCGCCGGGCGACTACCTCGAGCGCCTGCCGAGGCTCGCCTCGCTGTGGATCGACCGTGACGTCGGGTTGCTGCGCTGGGCGCCGGTGCTCGCGCTCAGCCTGTTCTCGGCCTGGCTGCTGTGGCGCTCGCGCCGCGCGCGGGTGTCCCGCGTCGCCCCCGACCGGCTCGGGGCGGAGATCGCCGCGGCGCTGCTGCTCGCCGTCTGCGCCGCGGTGGTCGCGGGCGCCGTGCTGGGCGCGCCGAGCGTCCGCGGGCCGTGGTTCCCGGGGCGCCACCTCGCCGCCGCGCTCCCGCTGGCCGGGGCGCTCGCGGCCTGGGGCCTGCGCCACGCGCGGCGCACCGGCGCTGCGCTGGGCGCGCTGACGCTGCTGGCGAGCGGCTGGCTCGGCGTCCAGCTCGCGACCGGGAGCGTGGCCTCCTGGGCTCAGGCGCCGGACTCGACGGCCCCGTGGGGGCCCGCCGAGCGGCTGCTCCCGCTCTACGGCGGCGGCTCGCCGTGGGCGACGGCGGTTGCGATCGCGCTCGGCATCGCGCTGCTGGGGCTGGTCGCCCGCGAGACGTGGAACTGGCGCCGGCGCGGGCCGGCCCATGCGACGCTTCGCTGATGCGTCTGATCTGGCCCGCGACCCTGCTGCTCGTCCTCATGGTCGCGGTCGCCGCCGGCCCCGCCGCGGCGCAGTCCGACAACGTCAACTGCGTCGGCGAGACCGATCCGGCCAAGCTCGGCCACACGCCCGGGCCGGCGCTGCGCTTCGGCATCACCCCCGGCGTGCAGACCGGCCAGCTCGGGACGGGACCGGTGCCGCCGCGGCTGCCCGAGGATCCGGCGCGCCAGCTCGAGGCGCTCAGCCGGCTGCGCGCCCCGGGCTCGCCGTTCGTGCTGCGCCTGCACCGCTTCTTCTGGTCCGACGGCGAGCCGGGCGTGCAGCGCTTCCTCGCGCTCGCCGACCGCTACACCGCGGCGGGCTACGAGGTCGAGCTGCAGCTGCGCTACCACCCCTCGCCCCAGCAGGACGGCGACATCGCCGCCTGGACCGCGCACGTGCGCGACGTCGTGCGGCGCTTCGGCCCCAACCCGCGCGTCGTCGCGATCCAGGTCACCAACGAGGTTAACCTCAACGTCTCGCCCGACTCCTCCGACGGCGGCTACCAGCGCGCCCGCGAGGCGCTCGTGCAGGGCGTGATCGCCGCGAGCGACGAGGCGCGCCGCGACGGCTTCGGCCAGCTGAAGATCGGCTTCAACTGGGCCTACCGCAGCGACCCCGGCAACGAGGCGTCTTTCTGGCGCTCGCTACGCGACCTCGGCGGCCGGCCGTTCGTCGACGCGCTGGACTGGGTCGGGCTCGACGCCTACCCGGGCACCCTCTTCCCGCCCGCGGACACCCCGGGCGCCGAGGGCGACGCGATGGTCAACGCGCTGAGCACCCTGCGCTGCTTCGCGCGCGTTCCGGGCGTGCCCGAGACGGTGCCGATCCACATCGAGGAGAACGGCTGGCCGACGGGACCGGGCCGGCCGGACGAGCGCCAGGTCGCGGCGATGGAGAGCATGATCGGCCGCGTCAACGAGTTCCGGGGGACCTTCAACGTCTCGGACTACCGCTGGTTCAACCTGCGCGACGGAGACTCGACCTCCCAGAACTTCCAGACCCAGTACGGGCTGCTGCGCGACGACTACAGCGAGAAGCTCGGCTTCGCGCGCTACGCCCAGCTCGTGTCCGACCTCGGCCGGCGCGAGCCCCTGCCCGCGGCGGGCGCGCGCCCAGGTGGCGCGGGCGCGGCGCCAGGCGGTGCGGGAGCTCGCCTGCGCCTGCGCGTGAGCGCGCGCTGCCGCCACGGCCATCGCCGCATCCGCGTGGTCGGGATCGACCGCGCGCGGGTCCGGCGTGTGATGAAGGTCAGCTACCGGCGGCTGGCCGGCGGGCGCCGCTTGATCCGGGCGCGCGTGCGGCTGCGCGGCGGGGCGACGCTCGTGCTGCGCCGCGCCGTGCGCGGGCGCTGCGGCTAGGGGCCGAACCGCCCCTTAGTCACTCCGGCGGGAGGCCGATCGCCCGGCGCATCGAGGCACGCGTGCGGTCAAGCGCCGTGGAGTCGCCGGTCAACCGGCCCGCGACGCTCCCGCCCGAGGCGAGGCTGTGGAGCTCGAACGCCACGTCGGCGGGCTCGCGTCCGGGCGCGAGAGCCCCGTCGTCGGACGCCCGGCGCGCCTCGTCCTCGAGGACGCCGAGCCACCGCCGCACGGCCGCGGCCACGTCGTCATGCAGGGAGCCCGGACGCGCGTCGTACTCCACCGACGCGGTGGTCACGAAGCATCCGCCCGGGAACACGCCGTCGCGCAAGTGCTCGATCCAGGCGTCGACGATGGCCTCGAGGCGCGCGAGACCCGGGGTCGCTCGCGCGGCGGGCTGCCAGACGGCCTCCGTGAACCGCTCGACGGCGGCGGCGAGCACCGCCCGCTGCAGCGCCTCCTTGTCGCCGAAGCGCCCGATCAGGCCGCTCTTGCTCATCGCGAGCTGCTCAGCAAGCCGCCCGATCGTGAGGCCCTCGAGGCCCTCGACGGACGCGAGGTCGACCGCGGCCTCGACGGCGCGGGCCCTGTTCGAGGCGACGTCGGTGGCAGAGCGGCGTGGCATAGTCGCAAGTATAAGGAACGAACGATCGTTCCGTATAGTTGGCGTTCGACCCGAACGAAAGGACCGCTGGTGCGACTGACATTTCTGGGGTGGGCCGGTACGGAGCTCGAGGTCGGTGGCACCACGGTGGTGATCGATCCGCTGGAGGATCCAGGCGCGGTGTTCGCTCCGTTCGGTGCGCAGAGCAGCAGGACGCCGCTTCCCCGAGTGGTGCCGGCCAGCCCGGCACGGGCGGTCGCCGGGCTCGTGACCCATCTCCATCGTGACCATGCCGACGCGGACGCGCTCGCCGTCGCGCTCTCGCCGGGTGCCGCGGTCCTCGAACCGCCGGCGGGTGAAGGCGGCCGGCTCGAGAACGTCGCCCTCGCACAGGCCGAGCACGAGCTCTCCGCCGCAGGCCTGGCCCGCCGGCGGATGGCCCCGTGGGAGTCGACGAGTGCCGGACCGTTCACGATGACCGCGCTGCCCGCATCCGACGGGCTCGGCGATCCCCAGGTCGGGTGGCTCGTCGAGGCGGACGGGGTGCGCGTGGTGCACCTCGGGGACACGATGCTCCACGGATCGTGGTGGCGGATCGCACTCCGTCACGGACCCTTCGACGTGGTGCTCGTTCCCGTGAACGGGGCAGTCGTCGGGTTCCCTCACCGCCAGCCGGCCAGCCCACTGCCTGTCGTGCTCGACCCCGACGAAGCCGCTGTCGTCGCCGAGATCCTCGGCGCGCGCCTGGCCATACCCATCCATGCCGAGGGCTATGAGATCGACGGGATCTACGAGCCCATCCCGGACGCAGCCGAGCGGTTCGCCGCCGCAGCCGCCGAGCGTGGCGTGCCAACCAGGATCCTCGACACCGGGGAAACGATCGAGATCCTCGCCGAGGAGGCTCACATCGTCGCGGACGAGCGCCTGGCCGGCGGAGGCTGAGGTAGCACCGGGCCGGCGACGGCCCCTACCCCGCGGCCTCCGCCTGCTGGTCGGGCCGCGCCGCGTCGCTCGCGTCCACGGCGCCGCGGGCGAGGATCGCGCTGGCGGCGCTGGCCGGGTCGAGGCGGCGGGCGACGACCTCGTCGAGCAGTTTCTGCACCTGCGGGTCGGCCTCGAGCGAGTGCTCGAGCGCGCGCCGCAGGCGCACGGTCGCAAGGCCGAGCACCTCGTTCATGAGGTTGCGGCGCCGGCGCTCGGCGAGCTCGCCCACCTTCTCGACGTGCGCGCGGTGCGCCGCGAGCTTCTCGACGAGGAGGTCGATCCCCTCGCCGCGGGTCGCCTCCGTCTTGATGATCGGCACCTTCCAGCCCTCCTGCGGGGCGAGCGAGAGGACGCCCTTGATCTCGCGCATCATCGTGTCGGTGAGCGGGTGGTCGGACTTGTTGACGACGATCACGTCGGGGATCTCCATCACGCCGGCCTTCAGCGCCTGAATCGAGTCCCCCGAGCCGGGGATCAGCACCAGCACCACCGAATCGGCGTGGTCGATCACGTCGACCTCGGCCTGACCGACGCCCACCGTCTCCAGGAACACGTCGTCCTTGCCGGCGGCGTCCATCAGCAGCGCGGCCTGCAGCGCCGCCGCGGCGAGGCCGCCGAGCGCGCCGCGGGTGGCCATCGAGCGGATGAACACGCCCGGATCCAGGAAGTGTTCGCTCAGCCGGATGCGATCGCCGAGCAGTGCGCCGCCGCGAAACGGCGAGGAGGGGTCGATCGAGAGCACGGCGACCTGGCGGTCGGCCGCGCGGCGGTTGCGCACCAGCGCGCCGATCAGCGTCGACTTGCCCGCCCCCGGCGGCCCCGTGAAGCCGACCACGGAGGCGCGGCCGGTGCGCGGGTAGATCTCGCGCACGAGCGCCCAGCCCTCGGGATCGTCGTCCTCGACGAGCGAGATGCCGCGCGCCAGTGCCCGTTTGTCACCGGCCAGCAGGCGCTCGGCGAGGGAAGGGCGCGGCTCCGGCATGGGTGCAGGATGATGGCGGACCGAGCCGCCCGACTACGATCCGGCCGTGTCCATGGTCGCCCAACGAGCCGGTCGGGCGCAGGTCCGCGGCGAGCCTCCGCCGTTGCGCGGCGGGCCGCTCGTGCTGTGGGCCTTCATGCGCCGCAATCGCATGCTCACCCGCAACTACGCGCGGCTGATCCTGCGCTGGGCGTGGCTGAAGCTGCGCTGGCGCGGGCGCCTGCAGACCGACGGGCTGTGCTTCGTCGGGCCCGGGGTGAGCTTTGAGATCGGCAAGGGCGCGGTGGTACGGCTCGGGCGCTGGTCGTGGATCGGCCACGGCAGCAAGATCCGTGCCCACGAGGGCGTGGTCGAGATCGGGGCGAAGTCCGTGCTCGGCCAGGAGTGCACGATCTCGGCGTTCAAGCACGTGTCGATCGGGCGCGAGTGCATCCTTGCCGACCGCGTGATGCTGATCGACTTCGACCACGGCGTCGTCGAGGTCGAGCGCCCGATCCGCATGCAGGGGATCTACAAGCGCGACGTCCAGGTCGGCCACAACTGCTGGGTCGGCTACGGCGCGTGCATCCTGCGCGGCGCCACGGTGGGCGACAACTCGGTGATCGGCACCAACGCCGTGGTGACCGACGACCTGCCCGCCAACTCCGTCAGCGCCGGGATCCCCGCGCGGGTGCTGCGGATGCGCAAGGAGCCCGAGACGCTGCGATGGCGGTGAGCGAGGAGGCGATCGAGCGGACGATCCTCGCGCTGCTGCAGCAGCGCGACGCCGGCAAGACGATCTGCCCTTCCGAGGCCGCCCGCGCCCTTGCCGGCGACGAGGGCTTCCGCGACCTGATGGCGCCCGTGCGCGCGACGGCACAGGCGATGGTGGCGCGCGGCGACGTCGCGGTCACGCAGCGCGGCCGGGTGGTCGACCCCGGCCGCGCGCGCGGCGCGATCCGCCTCCGGCTACCCGGCGGTTAGCCGCAGTTGGGCCAGGGACTCGTGCCGCTGGAGGCGAGCAGCTTCGCCGCCATCGCGTCCTGCGCGGCCTCGCTGGCCTTGGCAGGGTCGCCCTTGCCGCCCATCGCGCGCCAGGTGGCGCGGGAGAACTGGTACTTGCCGCGGTAGCGGCCGTCGGCGGAGACGGCAGTGGGATCGCCGCCGGACTCGCACGCGGCAATCTTGCTCAGGGCGGCGGGGGCGGTGCCGGCCTCCTCGGCGGCCGGGGCGGGCGCGGCAGCGCCGCCGAGGCCGAGGCCGAGGCCGAGGGCGGCGAGCGTGGCCGGCCCGGCCACACCGTCGACGACGAGGCCGTGGGCGCGCTGGAAGCGCCGCACCGCGCGGCCGGTGAGCGGGCCGAACTGCCCGTCGGCGGGAACGCCGAGCGCGCTCTGGAGGGCGGCGACCGAGCCGCCGGCGACGCTCGTCTGTCCTGCGGCGCGAGCCGGGGTGCCGGCGGGCTTGTCCTGGGCGACGGCTCCGCCGGCGGCCAGGGTCATGGACGCCAGCAGGATGGCACCGCCGCCACGGCCTGCACGGCGCCGGCGCAGCACGCGCGCGGCCGCCGCGCGCCGGTTGCGGGACGCCTGGAGCGAGCGCACCCACGGACTCTGGGACACGATATCGATGGTGGACACTGCGACTACCTCCTGGTGGTCTTAGTCGCCTACGGGGTTAGCTGTCGGGCTCGCGCAAGACCTGCGCTACGCCGCCACTGGCGGCGATTCGCCCCGGGAGCTCATGACGAGCTCCAGCGGGTCCCCCGTTCCCCGTCGCTCTGAGCGACGGGAATTCGGCCGGGCTTTTCAGTTCACGAAGCGGGGCAGCATAGGGGGTCCGATCGCCCTGTGCAGCCCCAGGTTGCAAATATCAGTCAACCTCAAGTCGAGGGTTAGAAACGTTGACTGAAGGTTCAGGGTTCGCCGTCGCAACCGCCCGGAAGCCGCCTGCAGACTCAAGGACGGAGAACGGCGAGAAAGTCCAGCGCCCCGTCGAGCCGACCCCGCTCGAGGGTGAAGTCGCGGACCGAGATCGCCGGGGTGAAACGGTCGTAGAACGGCTCGGTGATCCGCAGCGCGGCATGGATCCGGTCCCACCCGAGCCGCTTGATCGCGACCTCGTGCGCGCGCAGCTTGCGCGCGTGGAAGAGGCCGAACAGCTCGACCGTGCCGAAGTGCGCCTCGCACAGCTCGCGGTATTCCTGCGCTCGATACTCCTTGACGTGCCATGGGTTGCCCGACTTCTCGGCACCCGCGGGCGCGAGCGTGAGCAGGTTGGGCGTCGACACGTAGGCCACGCCTCCGGGCCCGATCAGCGTCCGCAGGCGCTCGAACATCGCGTCCGGGTCCTGCACGTGCTCGATGGTCTGCAGGAACACGGCACAGTCGACCTCGCCCTCCCAGAGCTCGATCATCGTGCGCTCGAAGCGCAGTATCGGCCCCGCGTATTTCAGCCGCGCGTGCTCGAACGCCTCCGGGTTCGCGTCGACCCCCACGACCGAGGCGGCGCCGCGCGCGAGCACCGCCGAGCCGTACCCCTCCCCGCAGGCAAGGTCGACGACCCGGCGCCCCGCGACCCGCTCCGCGATCCACTCATAGACGACGAGGTGGCGCCGGTACCAGTAGTTCTCCTCGGGCACGTCCGGCAGCGTCCGCTCGCCGGTGAGCTGGAGCGGCGGCACCCCTGGAGGCTGATCGCGCTGGAGGTAGAGATCGGCCACGGCGGGCGCGACCCTAGCGGTCGGCCGCCACCGACCCGTAGCGCTCCAGCGCGCGGCGGCGCTCGCGCTGATGGTCGACCACCGGCGCCGGGTAGTCCTCGCCGATCACGCAGCCGGCCGCCCGCTGCTCCTCCTCACTCATCGTCCACGGCTCGGCGAGCCGGCCGAGCGGGACCGCACGCAGCTCCGGGACCCACCGGCGCACGTACTCGCCGTCGGGGTCGAAGCGCTTCTGCTGGGTCATCGGGTTGTACATCCGGCGATGGGGCGGCGCGGGGTCGACGCCGACGGAGGCGATCCACTGCCAGTTGCCGTTGTTCTGCGCCTCGTCGCCGCAGAGCAGGTAGCGCATGAAGTGCGCCTCGCCGTGGCGCCAGTCCAGGTGCAGGTCCTTGGTCAGGAACGAGCCCACGATCAGCCGCCCGCGGTTGTGCATCCACCCGGCGTGGCGCAGCTGGCGCATCGCGGCGTCGACCACGGGGAAGCCTGTGCGCCCTTCGCGCCAGGCGTCGAGCAGCTGCGGGTCCTCGTCCCATTCCAGCGCGTCGTAGCGGCGCTTGTAGGCGTGACGCGCGTTGCCCGGATTGTGCAGGAGCACGTGGGCGTAGAAGTCGCGCCAGGCGAGCTGGCGGACCCACGCCTGCGCCCCGGCGCCGCCGCGCTCGAGCGCGCGCTGCTCGAGCTCGCGCGGGGACAGGCAGCCGAAGTGCAGGTAGGGCGAGACCTCGGCGGTGCCGCCCGCGAGCCGGTCGTGGCGCTCGGCGTAGCGGTCGATCCCCGAGCCCAGCCAGGCCTCGGCGCGCTCGCGCCCGGCCGGCTCGCCCGGAGCGAAGGGGTGCGCGAGCTCGCGCTCGAAGCCGAGCTCCCCGAGCGACGGGATCCGCCCGGCGTCGAGCCCGCCGGGGACGCCCACCGCCCTCGGCGCGCCGAACAGCTCGCGGCGCTCCAGGCGCTCCCAGGCGCGCCAGAACGGCGTGAAGACCGCGAACGGCCTGCCGTCCTTCGTCCTCGGTGCGCCCACGTCGGCGACGAACAGCCCCGGCGTGCGGCGGACCTCGACCCCGGCGGCCTCGAGCGCCGACGCCACGCGGCGATCGCGCGCCATCGCGAACGGCGAGACGTCGGAGGCGAAGTGGACGCGGTCAGCCCCGGTCGCGCGAGCGAGCTCGACCAGCTCGGACGCCGGGTCGCCCTCGCGCACGACGAGCTCGCCGCCGCGCTCGCGCAGCGCGGCGCGCAGCGCCTCGAGGCAGCCGAGCAGGAACTCCGCGCGGGCCGCCGATGGAAAGCGCCCGTGAAGCAGCCGGCGGTCGAGTACGAACACCGGGACCACGCGATCACACTCCCGGACGGCGGCGCTCAGGCCCGGATGGTCGTGGACGCGCAGGTCGCGGCGAAACCACACGATCGCGGTGGTGGGCATCGGTCAGGTACGGCCGTGGGCGCCCGCAGGCCCATCTCGCGGCTCGGGCTCAGACGTATGCTTGCCAGGTGGAGCTGGTGCGCGACTTCCCGCTGTTCCCTCTCGGGCTCGTCGCGCTTCCCTCGGAGCTGGTGCCGCTGCACGTGTTCGAGGAGCGCTACAAGACGATGGTCGCGCGCGTGCTCGAGCAGGAGGGCGAGTTCGGCATCGTGTGGGTGGCCGACGAGGGCCTGCGCGCGATCGGCTGCGCGTGTGAGATCGCCGACGTGCTCGAGCGCATGGACGACGGGCGCATCAACCTGGTCGCGCGCGGGACGCGGCCGTTCCGGATCGAGCAGCGCCAGGACGAGCTGCCCTACCCGGCGGCGGTTGTCGAGTTCCTCGACGACCGCCGCGACCGCGTGGACCCCGAGGTCAGCGCGGCCGCGCACGAGGCCTACGGCGAGCTCGTCGAGCAGGCCACGGACCGCACGCCCGATCCCGAGGAGATCGCGGGCATGAGCGCGTACGAGATGGCGGCGACGGTCGACTTCGGGCTCGACGCCAAGCAGGGCCTGCTCGACCTGCGCTCCGAGGCCGCCCGCCTCAAGCTCGTCACGCGGCTGTTCCGCGCCGCGCTCAAGCGCCTGGACTTCGTCGATCGCGCGCAGACCCGCGCGCGCTCGAACGGCCGGGTGCGCTTCCCGGGCTGACAGCGCCGCCGAACGGGTAGGGGCCCATTCGTGCACCACGGACGGCGACGCGCGCGCTGGGCCCCCGCACCCGTCGCCGCGGTGCTGGTCGCGCTGGTCGCCGGCCTCGCGGTCGCCGGCCCCGCCGCGCTGCGCCTCGTGTCACCGAGCGGGCGGCCGCTCTCGCCGACCTGGCAGCACTGGGCGCGTGCGTCGCTGATGCCCACCGTCACCGGCCGCGTCACCGTGCGCTTCAGCGGCTGCCCCGCGCTGCCCAAGGCGGCCGGCTGCGTCTACAACCGGCGCCCGCGGCTGATCTACCTCAGCCCCCACGTGCGCGACATCCGCTCGGTCTTCCTCCACGAGCTCGGGCACCTCTTCGACCTGCGCGTGATGAACAACCGCGATCGCGGGCGCTTCCGCGGCATCTTCCACCAGCCGCTCGCGCGCGGCTGGTGGACGGGCAAGATCCCGCTGGCCGAGCAGTTCGCGGAGGCCTACTCGTTCTGCGCCCGCTACCAGCGGATCGTCTCGATCGCGCGCTACTCGAGCTACAGCTACCGGCCCAGCCACAGCCAGCACCGTGCCGTGTGCGCGCTGATCCGCGACGCCGGCCGCGACCGCGCGCCGGCCGCGCCGCCGCCGAACCTGCCCGCGGTCACGCGCTCGGACCCGGCGCCGCCGCCCCAGCCGCCGCCCGGTGCGAACACGGTTCCGAACGGCGGAGCCCCCGCACCGGCTCCCAACCCGACGCCGACGCCCACCCCGAAGCCCGGCCCGATCCCCACGCCGCCGCCGCTGCCGGTCCCGGCGCCGACGCCCCCGCACCTGCCCTAGATGAGTGATTCCACGTGGTCCGCACCCACGGATGACGGTCACGGCCGGCGCCGGATCGCCACCCGCACCCTTGCCAATACCTCCAGTATTGGCTTCGGATGCGTGCGTCGCCCGGCATCCGCCCGTGCCCGCCCCCGCGGGCACGTCTACGTGGAATCACCCATCTAGCGTCGCTCCAGCTTGCAGATCCGCTCGACGACGTCGGCGGTGAACGCCGCGAGCCGGTTGAAGCTCGGCGGGATCCCGCGCGAGCGGTCGGAGAACCCCACGTTGCCCGCCTCCAACCGCGCGCGGTAGGTGAGGATCGACCGCGGGCCGGTCGGGAGCACGAGGCCCAGCGCGGCCTGAGGCTCGAGGTCGCGCGCGAGCTGGCGCGCGCGCAGCAGGCGCGGGGCGTCGAGCGACCGCGGCTTGCCGCGGTTGCAGCGGACGCTGCCGCCGTCGGAGACCAGCAGCCGCACGTTGGCGTTGCGGTCCGCGCCGGAGCGCACGATCTCGAACAGGTCGGCCGACTGCGAGCCGCAGCCGGCGAGCGCGAGCGCCGCCAGCCCCCCCGCGACGGCGGCGCGGGCCCTCAGCACACGACCAGCTCGGCGCCCGCCGCCTCACGCAGGAAGCGCGGGGTCGACATCACGCCCTCCAGGCGCGCCTGGACCTGCTCGCGCGAGACGCCCGTCGCCTCGACCGCCGCGGCGCAGGCCCACAGCCGGCAGCCGTCGAGCTCGGCCGCGGTGCGGCGCAGCTCCACGAGCGAGCGGGCGAACGTCGCCCGACCCTCGGTGGTCATGCCCGGCGTCTCGAGCTCGCGCAGCGCGCGCTCCTCCAGGCGCTCGTCGAGCATCGGGTCAAGCGCCCCGAAGGAGACCAGGCCGCGCGCGTCGGCGCCCTCCGCCGCGGCGGACACGAGCAGCGAGAGCCCCGTGTAGAGGCGCACGAGCCGGCCCGATTCGAGGATGGCCGCGATCATGACCGCAGCCATCGTATGACCGAAACCCTCGACGTCCGGGGCCTCGCCTGCCCGCTCCCCGCGATCCGCGCCCGCGGCGCGCTCGCCTCGCTGCCCGCCGGGGCGACGCTCGTGGTGCTCGCGACCGACCCCGAGTCACCGGTCGACATCGCCGCGCTGGCCGCCGACGGCGGCCACGGATTCCGTGCCGAGCGCGAGGGCGGCGCCTGGCGCTTCGTGCTCGAGGTCAAGGGACGACGCGGCTAGCGCCGCCGCGGCGCGGGTCGCCCGCCCCGGTGAGCTCGCCCGTCCGCGGATCCAGGCCCGCGACCTGCGCGCCGCCGAAGAAGACGTTGCGCGCGCGGAACCGCGCGACCGGGCGCCCTTCCGCCTCGAAGCGCTCGAGCTCGATCCCCGGCTCGGCGTAGATCGTGCCCTCCTCCCAGTGCACCCGCGGCGCCTCGACCGCGTCGCGCAGCCCGAGCCCGTGGTCGAGCACGCCGAGGATGACCTGGAGGATCGCCGAGCGGATGCGGTTCGAGCCCGCCGACCCGAGCACGAGCTCGACCCGCTCGCCGCGGCGCACGAGCGTCGGGGCCATCATCGAGGGCAGGCGGCGGCCCGGCGGGTGGGTGAAGAAGCCCAGCGGCGAGAGGTCCTGCTCGCCCATCATGTTGTTGAGGTGGATCCCGGTGGCGGGCACCACGACGCCCGAGCCCTCGCCGTTGGTGGCGGTCACCGCGCACGCGCGGCCGTCGCCGTCGAGCACGGAGATGTGCGTGGTCGCCCCCAGGCGCGAGGCGGTGAACTCCTCCAGGAAGCCCGGCCGGCCGAGGCCCTCTAGGAAGGCCGGAGTGCGCTCGCGGTGCGCCTGCTCCATGGCGTCCACGAGCCGCGCAAGGCTGGGCGGCCCGGGCTCGCGGTCAAGCAGCGCCAGGACGTAGGCGATCAGCGTGCCGCCGGCCGACGGCGGGGGGTTGGTCAGGACCTCGCGGCCCCGGTAGCCGGCGCGCACCGGCTCGCGCGCGACGGTCTCGTAGGCGGCGAGGTCGGCAGAGGTGACGACGCCGCCGAGCTCCGCCATGCGCGCGCAGACCGCGGCGGCGACGTCGCCCGTGTAGAACGGCTCGGCGCCGTCGGCGCCGAGGCGCTCGAGCGCCTCGGCGAGCTCGGGGTCGGCCAAGCGGTCGCCCTCGCGCGCGGGGCGCTCGCCGCACCAGTACTTCGCGCGCGCCTCCGCCGAGGTCTCGGTGATTGGAGCCAGCAGCTCGGAGATGTAGGCCTGCTCGGCGTTGAGCTCCACCCCGGCGCGCGCCAGCGCGGCGGCGGGCGCCGCCAGCTCCGCGAGCGGGATCGTCGCGTAGCGCCGGTGGGCCTCGCACACCCCCGACGGCGTGCCGTAGACGCCGCAGGAGGCCGCGCCGACGTTGAACACCTGCAGCGCGTCACCGAAGCTGACCTCGGCGGGGTGCAACGGGGCGCGCTCGCCCGGGGGCTCGCCGCGCCCCGGCGCCTCGACGAAGAAGTCGAGCAGCACGGGTGCCTCCCCCGGCGCGTCGACGAGCATGTAGCCGCCCGCGCCGAGCCCGGTCAGGTGCGGCTCGGCCACGAACGAGGCGAGCATCGCGGCGAGCGCCGCGTCGACGGCGTTGCCCCCGGCCCGCAGCGCCGCCGCCCCGGCCTCGGCGGTGACGGGATGACCGGCGGCGACAACCCCCTTCATGCGGCGGCAGGCTAGCCCGTGCCGCCCCCTACCCCCGCGGGATGAACTCCGGCACGTCGACGTCGATGCGCGCGCCGCCGCGCGCCGGCGCGCGGCTGACCCGCGGCTCGCCGATCGGCTCCTGGAAGCGCCCGGCGTGCTCCTCGCGGCGCTGGGGCCGCTTGTCGCCGTAGCCGGTGGCCACCACGGTGATCCAGATCTCGTCCTCGAGCTTGTCGTCGAGCATCGCCCCGAAGATGATGTTCGCGTCCGGGTGCGCGGCCTCTTGGACCGCCTTCGCGGCCTCGTTGACCTCCCACAGCGAGAGGTCGCGGCCGCCGGTGATCGACAGCAGGATGGAGCGCGCGCCCTCGACCGAGGTCTCCAGCAGCGGCGAGGCGACGGCCTGCGCCGCGGCGTCGGCCGCCCGCTGGTCGCCGGTGCCCATGCCGATGCCCAGCAGCGCCGGACCGGCCTCGGACATGATCGTCCGCACGTCGGCGAAGTCCAGGTTGATCAGGCCGGGCAGCGTGATCAGGTCGGAGATGCCCTGCACGCCCTGGCGCAGCACGTCGTCGGCGACGCGGAACGCCTCGACCATCGACGTGTTCTTGTCGAGCACGGTCAGCAGCCGGTTGTTGGGCACCACGATCAGCGTGTCGACCTCGGCGGCGAGCGCCTCGATGCCCTTCTCCGCCGCCGCGAGGCGGCGCGAGCCCTCGAAGCCGAAGGGCTTGGTGACGATGCCCACGGTCAGTGCGCCGAGCTCGCCAAGCAGGTGGACACGCTGATCGTGATCCCCAACAACCGGCTGCTGTCCGTGCTCGAGAAGGGCACCTCGATGGTGGACGCGTTCCGCGTGGCCGACGACGTGCTGCGCCAGGGCGTGCAGGGCATCTCCGACCTGGTCACGCTGCCCGGCCTGATCAATCTCGACTTCGCGGACGTGCGCACGATCATGCACAACGCCGGCTCCGCCCTCATGGGGATCGGCGAGGCGAGCGGCGAGCAGCGGGCCGCCGAGGCGGCGAAGAACGCGATCTCGAGCCCCCTGCTCGAGCAGTCCGTGGAGGGCGCCACCGGCATCCTCCTCAACATCACGGGCGGCAGCGACCTCGGGCTGTTCGAGGTGAACGAGGCGGCCGAGATCATCCAGGGCGCGGCCGACCAGAACTCCAACATCATCTTCGGCGCGGTGGTGGACGACGCTCTCGCCGACGCCGTGCGCGTGACCGTGATCGCCACCGGCTTCGACGGGCGCTCGGGCGGCCCCCTGTTCACCGAGGACACCACCGGCCGCCGCCGCGAGCCGCGCCGCCGGGACGTGCAGATGGACGACCGCCAGCGCTCGTCGCTGGAGATCGACGACGACGACATCGACATCCCGTCGTTCCTGAAGGACTGAACCCGCGCTGAACCTGGCCCGCGGGGGCCGATCATCTAGCCTCCCGGCGGCGTGCCATCCGCCGCCCACACCCTGCGACGCACCCCCCTCTTCGCCAGCCACGAGGCGGCCGGAGCGCGCCTCGTGCCCTTCGCGGGCTGGGAGATGCCCGTCCAGTACGAGGGGGTCCGCCCGGAGCACGTGGCCGTGCGCACCGGGGCGGGCATGTTCGATGTCTCCCACATGGGCGAGCTGGAGACGAGCGGCCCCGGCGCGGTGGAGCTGCTGCAGCACGTGCTCTCCAACGACGTAGAGCGGCTCGGCGAGGGCGGGGCCCAGTACTCGGTGCTCTGTCGAGAGGACGGCGGAGTGCTCGACGACCTCTTCACCTACCGCCTGGGCCCCGAGCGCTATCTCACGGTGACCAACGCCGCGAACCACGAGCGCGACTTCGCCTGGCTCTCCGAGCACTCCGCCGCCTTCGGCGGTGCGACGGTGGAGGACGCCGCCGACCGCTGGGCGATGCTGGCCGTGCAGGGCCCGGCCGCGCGCGAGGTCGTGGCCCGGGTGGCCGACGGGGAGCTTCCGAAGCGCATGCGCACGGCGACGCTGCCCGTGGCAGGCGAGGACTGCCTCGTGTGCGGCACCGGCTACACGGGCGAGGATGGCGTGGAGCTGCTCATCCCGCCCGAGCACGCCCCGGAGGTGTGGGACGCCCTGGCCGGCGAGGGCGTCGTGCCGGCGGGGCTCGGCGCGCGGGACACCCTGCGCCTCGAGGTCTGCTTCCACCTGTACGGGAACGACCTCTCGCTCGATCGCAACCCGATCGAGGCGGGGCTCGGCTGGTGCTGCAAGCTCGAGACGGGCTTCATCGGCTCGGACGCCCTGCGCGGCCTCGAGCCCGAGCAGGCTTTTGCGCCGTTCGCCTTCACCGGGCCGGGCATCCCCCGGCAGGGCAATGCGGTGCGCACCGAGCACGGCGAGGGCGTGGTCACGAGCGGCACGATGTCGCCGTGCCTCGGCGTGGGCATCGGGATGGCCTACCTGCCGGTAGCGGCTGCGGAGCCCGGCAATCCGATCCAGGTGGACGTCCGTGGCAAGCTGCGTGCGGCAGAGGTCCGCGCGAAGCCTTTGTATTCCAAGAGCGAGGAGTGACACGAGTGGCGGAGAGCTACCCCGAGGAGCTGAAGTACCACGCCGAGCACGACTGGGCCCGGATCGAGGGCGACGAGGCCACGTTCGGGATCACCTGGTACGCGCAGGACGCGCTGGGCGAGGTGGTGTTCTGCGACCCGCCGGAGGTGGGGGCCACGGTGGCCAAGGACCAGGCCTACGCCGAGGTGGAGTCGGTGAAGGCCGTGTCGGACGTGTTCGCCCCGCTCTCGGGCGAGATCACCGCGGTGAACGAGGCCCTCTCGGACAGCCCCGAGAAGATCAACGCGGATCCCTATGGCGAGGGGTGGATCGTGAAGGTCCATCTGAGCGACCCGGGCGAGCTCGACTCCCTGCTCGACGTGGACGCGTACAGGAGCCTGCTGCAATCGGGTTGAGCCCATGAGCACGTACACCTCCGCAACCGACGCCGACAGGGAGGCGATGCTCCGCACCATCGGCGTCGCCTCGCTCGAGGACCTGTTCGAGGAGATCCCCGAGGGCGTGCGCCTGCGGCGGCCGCTCGACCTCCCCGACGGCATGGCCGAGCAGGACGTGTTCGACCACCTCTCGGCTCTCGCCGCGCGCAACCGCCACGCCGACGCCGAGGTCACTTTCCTCGGGGCGGGCATGTACGACCACTACGTGCCGGCGCTGATCGACTCGATCACGAGCCGCTCGGAGTTCCTCACCCCCTACACGCCCTACCAGCCGGAGATCTCGCAGGGCGGCCTGCAGGTGATGTTCGAGTTCCAGACCGCGATCTCCGAGCTCACCGGCCTGCCGGTCTCGAACGCCTCCGTCTACGAGGGCCCCTCCGCGGTGGCCGCCGCCGGCTACCTGGCGAAGCTCGAGACCGGGCGCGCGAAGCTCGTGGTCTCCCGCGGTCTGCACCCCCACTCGCGCGAGGCCCTCGCGACGCACGCGGCCGGCTACCGCATGACGGTGGAGGAGGCCCGACTCACCGGCGCGGGAGCCACCGACGTGGACGCGCTGGCGGCCCTGGTGGACGACGACACCGCCGCGGTGTTCGTGCAGCAGCCCAACTTCCTCGGCACCGTGGAGGAGCTGGGCGCCCTCGGCGAGGCCGCCAAGCGCACCGGCGCCCTGTTCGTGGTGGCCGCCGATCCGCTGCCGCTCGGCATCCTCAAGCCGCCGGGCGAGCTCGGCGCCGACATCTGCGTGGGC
>JBBRYA010000018.1:0-55293 GCA_038238015.1 Solirubrobacterales bacterium | reverse complement strand
GATCTCGCCGAGCGCCTGCTGAAGCTCCCACATCAGCTGCAGCGCGCCCTGGGCGCGCTGCGGGGACTGCGCCGGGTGCAGGCGCGCGTTGCCCGGCAGCGCGGCGACGCGCTCGTGCAGCTTCGGGTTGTGCTTCATCGTGCACGAGCCGAGCGGGTAGAAGCCGGTGTCGAGGTCGAAGTTGCGCTTGGAGAGCCGGTTGTAGTGGCGCACGATCTCCGGCTCGGCGATCTCGGGCAGGCGCGGCGGCTCGCTGCGGCGCAGGTGCTTCGGGAGCAGCTCGTCGAGCGCGACCTCGGGCACGTCGAGCTCGGGGCCGACGAACGCGCGGCGGCCCACCTTGGACTTCTCGAAGATCGTCACCGCGCGGTCGGCCTGCTGCGCGGTCTCGACCTGCAGAGCGCGCTCGGAATGCGGCTCGGTGGCGGCGATCTCGGGGTCGGCGTGGAGGCGGTTCTCGTTGATCACGCCGCCACCTCCTGGCGCTCGGCGGCGACGGCGGCACCGAGCACCTTCGCGAGGCGGTCGATGTCCATCCGCGAGCGCTGCTCGGTGATCGCGACGAGCAGGGCGTCGTCCTCGAGCGCGAAGCCGGGGTTGACGCCCTCGGCGGCGCAGCGCTCGATGACCTTCGCGACCGGGGCGCCGACGCGCACCGCGAACTCGCGCACGACCGGCTGCTCGTGCAGCAGCTCGACGCCGTCGATCTCGGCGAGCACCCGCCGCGCGTAGGCGGTGCGCTGGAGCATCAGCTCGCCGAGCTCGACCAGTCCGCGGCGCCCGAGCCAGCTGAGGTAGATCATCCCCGCGAGCGCGTTGAGCGCCTGCGCGGTGCAGATGTTGTGGGTCGCCTTCTCGCGGCGGATGTGCTGCTCGCGCGTCTGCAGGGTGAGCACGAAGCCGCGGCGGCCGTCGACGTCGGTCGTCTCGCCGGCGATCCGCCCGGGCATCCGGCGCAGGTGCGCCTCCTGGGCGGCGAAGAAGCCGAAGGACGGGCCGCCGTAGTCCAGGCGGTTGCCGAGCGTCTGGCCCTCCCCCACCGCCACGTCGGCGCCGAAGTCGCCGGGGGGCTTGAGCACGCCGAGGGTCAGCGGGTCGCAGGAGACGATCAGCAGCGCGCCGGTCGCCTTCGCGACGGGGGCGAGCAGCTCGAGGTCCTCCACGGCGCCGAGGAAGTTCGGGTACTGCAGGATCACCGCGCTGACGTCGTCGCCCATCGCGGCCTGCAGCGCCGCGGCGTCGGTGGCGCCGCCGGCGAGCGGGACCTCCTCGACCGTCGTGCCCCAGCCCGCGCTCTGGGTCTCGAGCGTCTCGCGCGCGTGCGGGTGCACGCCGCCCGAGACGAGGAAGCGCGTGCGCTTGTTGCTCAGCTTGGCCAGGTAGGCCGCGGCGGCGACGGCGCTCGGGCCCTCGTAGACCGAGGCGTTTGAGACCGGCAGGCCGGTCAGCTCGGAGATCGCGGTCTGGTACTCGAACATCACCTGCAGGCCGCCCTGGGAGATCTCGGGCTGATAGGGCGTGTAAGGGGTCAGGAACTCCGAGCGCGAGAGGATCGAGTCCACCAGCGCGGGGACGTAGTGGTCGTACATGCCGGCGCCCAGGAAGGACAGCTCGTCCTCGGTCGAGACGTTGCGCGCGGCGAGGTCGCGCAGGCGCGTGTAGACCTCCTGCTCGGGCTTGCCGGGCGGCAGGTCCAGCGGGCGGCCCAGGCGCACCGCCTCCGGCACGTCGGCGAACAGCTCGTCGATCGAGCCGACGCCGATGGCGTCGAGCATCTCCTGGCGGTCTGCGTCGGTGGCGGAGGTGTAGCGGGACATGGCTAGGTGAGGGTCTCCTCGTAGGCGGCGGCGTCGAGCAGTTCGTCCACCTCACCTACGTTAGAAAGCCTGACTTTGACCATCCAGCCTTCGCCGTAGGGGTCGGAGTTGATGCTCTCGGGCGCGCCGGCGAGCGCGTCGTTGACCTCGACGATCTCGCCCGACACTGGAGCGACGACGTCCGAGACGGCCTTGACGGACTCGACCTCGGCGTAGGGCTGGTCCTTGCTCACCGTCGCGCCGACCGCGGGCGGGTCGAAGAAGACGACCTCGCCGAGCTGCTCCTGGGCGTAGTCGGTGATGCCGAGCGTGGCGGTGTCGCCCTCGACGCGCGCCCAGTCGTGCTCAGGGTGGTACTTGAGGTCGGTGGGGTTCGCGGCCACTAGGCCTCCTTGCTGTAGAGCGGCTTGGTCCGGACTTCGGCGGGGCGCGTGCGCCCGCGCACGTCGATCTCGAAGGCGCTGCCCGGCTCGGCGCGCTCGACGGGCAGGTAGGCCAGGCCGATGCCGATGCCCAGCGACGGTGAGAGCGTGCCGCTGGTGACCTCGCCACCGCCCACCACCGGGTTGCCCTGTCGAGCGATGCCGGGGCCGGTGAGCACGAAGGGCACGAGCGTCTGCGCGGTCCCGCCCTCGCGCGCGGCGCGCACGGCTTCGGAGCCGACGAACCCGGTGTCCTCCTTGCAGCACCAGCCGAGGCCGGCCTCGATCGGGCCGCGCTGCTCGGAAAGGTCGTTGCCGTAGAGGTGGAAGCAGACCTCCAGGCGCAGCGTGTCGCGCGCGCCGAGGCCCACCGGCTCCGCGCCGCCGGCGATCAGCGCGTCCCATACGGCCCTCGCGTGCTCGGGCGCCAGCAGCAGCTCCACGCCGTCCTCACCCGTGTAGCCCGTCCCGCACACGAGCACCCCGGGCGCGCCGGCGACGGTGAGGGTCGCCGTGCGAAAGCGCCGCGGCAGCTCGCCGTCGGCGAGCCCGGCGAGCAGCGCGCGAGCCTGCGGGCCCTGGACGGCGAGCATCGCGTAGTCCTCGATGCGGTCGTGCAACTCGACGTCCAAGCCCTCCGCCTGCCGGCGCATCCACGCGAGGTCCTTCTCGTGGTTGGCGGCGTTGGTGACGGTGACGAAGCGCTCGGGGCCGAGCCGGTAGCTGAAGAGATCGTCGAGCACGCCGCCGTCCTCGCGGCACAGCACGGAGTACTGCGCGCCGTCCGGCGCGAGCTTGGAGACGTCGTTGGAGAGCACGCGCTGCAGGAACGCCTCGGCGCCGGGACCGGTCGTCTCGACCTCCCCCATGTGCGAGACGTCGAACACCCCGACGCGCTCGCGGACCGCCTCGTGCTCGGCCCGGATGCCCGCGTACTGCACCGGCATCTCCCACCCCGCGAACGGCACCAGCCGCGCCCCGGCCGCTGCGTGGCGATCGTGCAGCGGCGTGCGCTTGAGCGTGTCTGTGCCGGGGGCCATCGGGCGCGAGGACCCTAGCAGCGGCCCCCGGTGCGAAAGGCGCCCTGGGGCGCCGCTAGCCGTCGGCCGTGATGATCCCTACGAGCTCGCCGAGCACGCGCTCGGCGTCCTCGTTGGCGATCTGGCAGGTGCCCGCCGCGTCGTGGCCCCCGCCGCCGTGGGCGAGCATCAGCTCGCCGACGTTGGTGCGCGAGCCGCGGTTGATGATCGACTTGCCGGTGGCGAGGACGGTGTTCTGCTTGCGCAGGCCCCAGAGCACGTGGATCGAGATGTTCGCGTCCGGATACAGCGCGTAGACCATGAAGCGATTCGTGGGATGGATGACCTCCTCCTCGCGGAGGTCGAGGACCACGAGCTTGGCGTGCACCTGCGAGCAGCGGCGGATCTGCTCCACCGCGCGCTCGGAGTGCTCGTTGTAGAGCTCGACACGCTCGGCGACGTCGGGGGTCTGGAGGATCTCCTCGACGCTCAGCCGCGTGCACTCGTCGATCAGCTGCATCATCAGCTGGTAGTTGGAGATGCGGAACTCGCGGAAGCGGCCCAGGCCGGTGCGCGGGTCCATCAGGGAAGGACATCAGGATCCAGCCCTGGGGATCGAGGATCTCGTCCTCGGAGAACTGCGCGGCGTCGGCCTTGTCGACCGCGTCCATCATCTCGGCCGAGATCGTCGGGAAGCGCTCGGCGCCGCCGTAGTAGTCGTAGACCACCCGCGCCGCGCTCAGGGCGCCGGGCACGATGATGTGGTTCTCCGGGGAGTCCTCGACGCGGAGCGCCTCGGAGGCGTGATGGTCGAAAGCGAGGCCGACGCCGGGGACGTAGGGCAGGTTCGTAGTGATGTCGCCCGGGCCCACCTCGATCTTGCCGTCCTGCATGTCCTTGGGATGGACGAAGAGGATGTCGTCGAGCAGCCCGAGCTCCTTCAGCAGGGCGGCGCACACCAGCCCGTCGAAGTCCGAGCGGGTGACGAGGCGGTGGCGAACGGCGGAGGTGGTGTCGATGGCCATGAGCGTCCTATCGGCACCCGCGGCAATTGACGCGACTACGCCAGCGCGGGCTTACGCAGCCCCGCCCAGGCGGCGCAGAACGCCTCGACCACGACGGGGTCGAACTGGGTGCCCGAGCAGCGGCGCAGCTCGTCGAGCGCGGGCTCGGCGTCGCGCGCCGGGCTGTAGGGGCGGTGCGCGGTCATCGCGTCGAAGGCGTCGGCGACCGCGATGATCCGCGACCCCACCGGGATGGCCTGGGAGGCGAGCTGGTCGGGATAGCCCGTGCCGTCCCAGCGCTCGTGGGTGGAGCGCACGAGGCCCGCGACCTGCACGAGCGCGGGCGCCGCAGAGATGATCCGCTCGCCGATCAGCGTGTGGCGGCGGATGAACTCCCACTCGTTGGGATCCAGCACGCCGGACTTGTTGAGGATCGCCTCGGGGATCGCCATCTTGCCCACGTCGTGCAGCTCGGCGGCGGTGCGGATCTGCTCGACGTCCTCGGCGGGCAGGGCGAGCCGGCGGGCAGTCAGCTCGGCGAGCCTGGCGACGCCCTGGAGATGGTCGGAGAGCTCGGGGTGGCGCTCGGCCAGCGCGCGCAGCAGCACGTCCTTGCTCTGGCGCGTGGCCGAGGAGCGCCCGGCGTTCTTCTGCGCGTACATGCGCTGGTCGGCGATCCGCAGTGCCTCCATCGCGTCGCCCGCCTCGCGCGGAAGCACGATCGCGCCGAAGGAGCAGCCGACCTCGAAGCCCTCGCCGCGCTCTGACAGCGCGGTCGCGGCGCCGGAGATGATCGGGTCGGCGATCTCGTCGCCGGGCATGAACAGCGCGCAGAACTCGTCGCCGCCCATCCGGTAGGCATGCCCGCGGCCGCGCAAGTAGCCGGCCAGGTTGCGCCCGAGCCGCGCCAGCAGCGCGTCGCCGGCCGGGTGGCCGAAGGAGTCGTTGTAGTGCTTGAAGCCGTCGAGGTCGAAGAGGACGAGCACGAGCGGATGGGCGTCGTCGGCGTTCGGGAGCTCGCGGTCGAGCTCGTGGGCGAGCGCGCGCCGGTTGCCGAGGCCGGTGAGGCTGTCGGTCATCGCCTCGGTGCGCGAGGAGTGCAGCATCGCGACGTTCTCGCGGAAGGTCAGGACCAGGCGGCCCATGACCGCGACCAGGCAGAGGGCGGCCAGTGCGACCGCGAGCGCGTTGGTGTGGCCGAGGCTGCCGTAGATCAGCAGCGCGAGCCCGACGGTGCCGAACCCGAGCGGCACGGCGATGAAGCGCAGCCCCTCGGGCGCGAGGGGCCGGCGCTCCTTAACCGGCTGCCACGCGGAGTAGGCCACCAGCAGCAGGCCGACGCTCCAGCCGATGTCGTACCAGCCGGGTGACTGCAGCGTGCCGTTCGCCGAGTGCACGAGATAGAGGGAGTCGGCGAGCCAGAAGACGACGGTGCCGAGCGCGAGCGGGAGCCATGTCCGGTCCAGGCGCCAGCCGGTTCCGGCCAGCGCACCGACGATCACGCCGATGAGCACGAGGTCGGTGAGCGGGTAGGCGAGCGCCGTGGCCACCGCGAGCGGCTTGCCCTCCGCCGCGCCGAGCGCGGTGTTGAAGACGATCGCCGCGCTGACCGAGGTCACCGCGAGCGCGGCGATCGCTCCGTCCGCCCACAGCGTCTTGGGGACGTTGCGCACGCGGCTGCGCATGAGCAACAGCACCCCGATCAGGGTCAGGACCGGGAAGAGCAGGAAGCCGGCGTCGGCCAGCGAGGGGATCGGCGGGTCCTCGAGGTCGTAGAGGACCATCGTGTAGTAGAGGTTGCCGAGCGCCCAGGCCAGCACGCCCAGGCCGATCAGGCCCCAGGCGAGGCGCTCGCGCCGGGAGCGCACCGCGGCGCCGAGGCACAGCAGCCCGGCCAGCACCTCGATGACGTTGTGGGCGTAGTCGCCGAACACCGGTCCCAGCGATGAGAGCCCCGGCAGCGCGACGACCTGCAGCTCGATCAGCAGCGCCCATGCGGCGCACGCGGCGAAGACGCGCACGACGGCACGCCGAAGCGATCGGGACATGCCCACCTATCGGCGGCTCCCGGGCCGCCTTGAGTCACGACGCGGCTAGCGCAGGAACGGCGGGATGTCGATCTCGTCGTCGGAGATCTCCAGCGAGGAGCGCTGGCGGTCGTCGATGCGCGGCCCGCGGTCCGGGGTCCGGCGCTCGCCGGGCCGTGACGGGGAGCTCAGGCCGCCGCGGCGGGAGCGGTCGAAGCCGGTGGCGATCACCGTCACGCGGATCTCGTCGCCGAGTTCCTCGTCGATGACCGCGCCGAAGATGATGTTCGAGTTCGCGTCGGCCGCGGAGTGGATCAGCTCGGCTGCCTCGTTGACCTCGAAGAGGCCGAGGTCGCGCCCGCCGGTGATGTTGAGCAGGATCCCGGTCGCGCCCTCGACGGACTCCTCCAGCAGTGGCGAGGAGATCGCGGACTTGGCCGCCTCTGACGCGCGGTTCTCGCCGTTTGAGGAGCCGATGCCCATGAGCGCTGAGCCGGCGTCGGCCATGATCGCCCGCACATCGGCGAAATCGAGGTTGATCAGGCCCGGGATCGTGATCAGGTCGGTGATGCCCTGCACACCCTGGCGCAGGACGTTGTCGGCCTCGCGGAAGGCGTCGAGGATGCTCGTGCGGCGCTCCACGATCGAGAGCAGCTTCTCGTTCGGGATGACGATCAGCGTGTCGACCATCTCGCGCAGGCGGTCGATGCCCTCCTGGGACTGGCGGGCGCGCTGGGAGCCTTCGAACTCGAACGGCCGGGTCACCACGCCGACGGTCAGCGCGCCGATCTCGTTCTTGGCGATCTCGGCGATCACGGGTGCGGCCCCGGTGCCGGTGCCGCCGCCCTCGCCCGCCGTGACGAAGACCATGTCCGCGCCCTTGAGCGCTTCCTTGATCTCGTCGCGCGACTCGGCGGCGGCGCCCTGGCCGACCTGCGGGTTGGCGCCGGCGCCCAGGCCCTTGGTGAGCTGGTGGCCGATGTTGAGCTTGATGTCGGCGTCGGTCATCTGCAGCGCCTGGGCATCGGTGTTGCACGCGATGAACTCCACGCCGGAGAGCCCGGCGTCGATCATGCGGTTGACCGCATTGGTGCCACCGCCGCCGACACCGACGACCTTTATGACTGCGAGATAGCTTCCAGCTTCCATGTTCTGTCCGGACCTCTACTTAGAGTCGAGCGTTTTTGAGCGCTCGTTCGGGCTCAGATTTTCGCACGTTACGGGCCTTTCGGCGTTTCTGTCAACGTGAGCCTACCCCCGCAAGCTCCGTTGCAAGTCGTGTAAGTCTCGACTACGGGTTGAGAGTAGGCCCAGTCTGAGGTTGCGCCTGAGGGTTCGCTCCGGGCGCCGGGGTCGGGTCGGGCTCGAGCGGTCCGAGGCCTCCCGCGGCCACTCGCTCGGGCACCCTGAGGTCGAGGTAGGTCGCCCCGGCGGAGCTCGGATCGGCCAGGACGCGGACGGCCGCCGCCCACTTCAGCCCGGCGTCGCGCCGGCTGCCGAACACGAGGTCCGGGCCGTCGCGGAGGTCGAGCACGAGGCCTCGGGCGCCGGAGTGCACGCGCGAGATCCGCGTGCGCAGCGCGGCGGGCGCGCCGCCCGCGACGCCGAGCGCCGCGAGCGTGCGGCGGTCGGTCACGCGGTCGCCGGCGGGCGGCGCTGACACGCTCAGGAGCGGGAGGTCGTTGATGCGCATGCCGCGCAGCACCAGCCCGTCGCCCGAGGCGGGGACGCGGCGGCCGCCGCCGTCGAGCGCCGCGACCGGGGCGCGCTCGAGCACCTGGATCGTCAGCTGGTGGGGCGGCTTGGCGTGCACGTCGAGCCCGTAGATCGATGGGTATGCGCGCACCGAGCCGAGCAGGGCGTCCTTGCGCACGTGCAGCGTGGTCATGTCCTGGGCCGCATCACGCAGCGCCTGGCGGATCTGCGGCTCCTCGCTGGAGGAGACGCCGGTGATGAAGACGTCGCGCACCTTGACCAGCGAGGCGTCGCGGAGCCAGAGCCAGCCGGCGCTCAGGAGCACGGCGACGGCGAGGGTGCCGGCGGCGAGATGGCGGCGCGTCACTGACCGGGGGGTTCGGCCTCCGCGAGCAGCCTCCTGCCCAGCGCGTCGACATTGCCGGCGCCGAGCGTCAGCAGCAGGTCGCCGTCGCGCAGCTCCGAGCGCAGGAACGCCTCGGCCTCGTCGAACCCGGGCAGCCACGCGACGCGACGCCCGCCGGCGGCGTCGGCGGCGGCCTCGGCCACCAGGCGCCCGGTCACTCCGGGATGGTCCTCGGCGCGCTCGCGCGCCGGGTAGACGTCGGTGACGACCGGCAGGTCGGCGAGCGCGAGCGCGGCCCCGAACTCCCGCGCCTGGTGGCGCGTGCGCGAGAACAGGTGCGGCTGAAAGACCACGACGACGCGGCGCGGCGCCAGCGTGCGCGCGGCCTCGAGGGTGGCGCGGACCTCGGTCGGGTGATGCGCGTAGTCGTCGATCACCAGCGCGCCGGATGCGGTGTGCCCGAGCCGCTCGAAGCGCCGGCCGGCGCCCGCGAAGTCGCGCAGCGCGGCGGCCGCGGCGGCGGGGTCGGCGCCGGCGAGCCGGCAGGCGGTCAGCGCGGCGGCGGCGTTGCGGGCGTTGTGCGCGCCGGGCAGCGAGAGCTCGACCTCGATGCCCTCCCAGTCAAAGCGCGAGCCGCCCGGCAGCAGCTCGGGCGCCGGGACGTCGAAGGTCGTCACGTGGCCGTGGGCGAGCGCGAGCAGCTCCGGGCGGTCCCAGACCACCGCGCGCCCGGCGAGCGCCAGGAACGCGGCGAAGGTCGCGTCGACGTCGCGCTGGGAGGCGTAGGTGGCGTGGTGGTCGAGCTCGGCGTTGGTGAGCACCGCGATCGCCGGCGCGAGCTTGAGCAGCGAGCGGTCGGACTCGTCGGCCTCCACCACCAGCCATTCGCCCGTCCCCCAGCCGGCGTTGACCCCGGTCGAGCGCACCTCGCCGCCGACGAGGTAGCTCGGGTCCATGCCCGCGCCGCGCAGCGCGTGCACGACCATGCTCGAGGTCGTGGTCTTGCCGTGGGTGCCGGCCACCGCGATCGTCGGCTTCAGCCGCGTGAGCTCGCCCAGCAGGTCGGCCCGGTGCAGCTCGCGCAGGCCCTGCTCGCGCGCGGCGGCGCGCTCGGGGTTCTCACGGGGGATCGCGCTGGAGACGACGACCTCGGCGCCGGCGGGCACGTTGGCGGCGGCGTGACCCTCGGCGATCGCGACGCCCGCGGCGAGCAGCGGAGCCGCGTAGGGAGAGTCCGGCGCCCGGTCTGAGCCCGTGACCTCCGCGCCGAGCGCGTGGGCGACCAGCGCGAGCCCGCTCATCCCCGCGCCCGCGATCCCGACGAAGTGCAGGCGCCGGCCCGCCCAGTCTGCGCCCATGCCGCCGGACCCTAGGGCACTAGAAGAGCGTGCGGTCAGCCCAGCAGGTCGTCGAGCGTGCGGCCGCTGAGGACCGACTCGGGTCGCGTCTGCACCGGCCCCTCGCCGTCGGCCTCCTCGTCGCGCCGCTTGAACAGCAGCCACTTCGGCTTCGCGCCCGCGTGCGTCCTCAGCAGCGTGAAGGCGCCGCGCAGCTTCTCCCCGTCGAGCCGGAAGCTTGCCTTGCCGGCCTCGAGCGCCTCGGCCATCGAGCCGTCACCCAGAATCTCGTAGCCGCCGCGGTCCCACACGATGACCGCCCCCTTGCCGTAGCCCGCGCCGATCGACCCCTCGAAGGAGCCGGACGCGATCGAGTGGTCCTCGACCTCGACGGCGAGCCGCTTGTCGGCCGGGTCCATCGAGGGGCCCTTCGGCACCGCCCAGGAGCGCAGCACGCCGTCGACCTCCAGCCGGAAGTCGTAGTGGAGCGTCGTCGCCTGGTGCTGCTGGACGACGAAGCGCATCTACCAGGCGACCGCGGCGAGCAGTTCCCGCGCGACAGCCTGGGCCGCGTCCGGGCGCGCGAGGCGGCGCGAGGCGGCGGCCATCGCGGCCAGGCGCGCCGGGTCGGCCAGGAGCGCGTCGACCTCGCCGCGCAGGCGCCTGGCCGTGAGTTCTGCGTCGCCCACGACCACCGCGGCCCCCGCCTCGGCCATCCATGCGGCATTGGCGGCCTGGTGGTCGGCCGCGGCGTGCGGATAGGGCACGAGCACGGCGGGCAGCCCGTACTGGGCGAGCTCGAACACCGAGCCGCCCGCGCGGGCCACCGCGAGATCGGCGGCCAGCAGCGCCTGGCCGAAGACCTCGACGTAGGGAAGGAGGTGGTAGCTCGGCCCCGGTGCCTGGAGCTCGGGGAAGTCGCGCCGGCCCGCGATGTGCAGCACCTGGTAGGGCGCGTCGGCGAACGCCTGCGGCGCGGCGCGATTGATCGAGCGGGCACCGAGCGAGCCTCCGAACACGAGCACGCACTGCCCGTCCTCGGGGAGGCCGAGCGCCGCGCGGGCCTGCGCCCGCCCCTCCAGGGTCGGCGGCACCGGGCGCCCCGTGACCACGTAGCGGGGCGCCTCGCGCCCGGGGAGCGGGAACGCGAGGCAGACGCGCTGCGCGAAGGGCGCCAGCAGCCGGTTGGTCAGGCCGAGGTGGGAGTCGGCCTCGGTGAGCACGACCGGGATGCGGCGCGCGACCGCGGCGAGCCCGACCGGCCCGGCAACGTAGCCCCCGCCGCCGAGCACCGCGTCGGCGCGGCGGCGCTTCAGGATCCTTCCGGCGGTCCCGAGCGCGGCGCCGGCCTTCGCGACCGCGCGCGCCGCCTTGAGCGGGTTCGAGCGCGCGATCCCCTCGACGCGGATCGGGTCCAGCGGATAGCCCGCGGCCGGGACGAGCTGCGCCTCCGCGCGCTGGCCGCCGACGAAGCTGACCTCGGCGCCCTCAGCTCGCAGCGCGTCGGCGATGGCGATCGCCGGGACGACGTGGCCCGCCGTCCCGCCGGCGGCGATCACGATCCTCGGCCGCTTCGGCGCGGCTGCGCTCGCCGCGCTCACGCGGCGCCCGCACGGACTGCAGGTGCGCCGAGCCGCCGCCCGCGATGTTGAGCAGCAGCCCCATCGAGCAGAGCAGGACGATCAGCGACGTCGAGCCCGAGGAGATGAACGGCAGCGGCACGCCGGTCAGGGGCGCGAGGCCCAGCACGGCGTAGGTGTTCAGCAGGGCTTGGCACAGGATCAGGCTGGTGAGGCCGGCGGCGAGCAGCTTGGCGTACGTGCCCAGGGCGGCCTTCGCCGTGCGCAGTCCCGCGTACCCGATCATGCCGTAGAGCAGGAGCAGGCCGCAGATCCCCGCCAGGCCCAGCTCCTCGCCGATCACCGCGAGGATGAAGTCGGTGTGGGCCTCGGGCAGGTAGAAGATCTTCTGCACCGACTGGCCGGGGCCGAGGCCGAACACTCCGCCCGAGCCAATCGCGATCTGGCCCTGGACCGCCTGGAAGCCCGAGCCGCCCGCGTCCGCCCACGGGTTCATGAACGCGGTCAGCCGGGCGCGCCGGTAGGGCTCGAGCAGCGCGAAGATCATGACCAGGCACACGCCGACGCCGGCGACGAGCGCCAGCTGGCGGATCGGGACGCCCGCCGCGATCAGCAGCGCCGCGAGGGTGAAGCAGATGACCAGCGCGGTCCCGAGGTCGGGCTGGACGACGACGAGCAGCACCGCCGCGGCGCCCACGCCGAGCACCGGGCCGGCCAGCGTCTTGAGGCTGCGGGCGATCTTGGGGCGCGCCGCGATGACCGCGGAGCAGTGCAGCACCAGCGCGAGCTTCATCAGCTCGGCGGGCTGGAACTGCAGCGGGCCGGCGCCCAGCCAGCGCCGCGCACCGTTGATCTTCAGCCCGACGCCGGGCACGAGGACCAGCAGCAGGAGCACGAAGGCGCCGGCCAGCAGGTGCGGCGTGTGGCGGCGGACCCAGAGAAGGCCGTGACGCGAGAGCACGTGCATCAGCCCGAGCCCGATCGCGCCGTAGACGAGGTACTTGACCAGGTAGGCGGTGCCGTCGCCCTGGCCCTCGAGCAGCGTGCGTGCCGAGGAGGCCGAGTAGACCATCACCGCGCCGCCGGCCAGCAGGCAGAAGGTCGCGGTGAGCAGCAGGCGGTGCTCGAGCGGCTGCTGCGTCTTGGGCCTGGCCATCAGGGCTGGCTTCGACGCCGCGCCGCCTCGCCCTTCACCAGCTCGCGGAAGTGGGCGCCGCGCTCCTCATAGCTCGCGTACTGGTCAAAGGAGGCACAGGCCGGCGAGAGCAGCACCACCTCCCCCGGCCGCGCCGCCTCCGCGGCGGCGGCCACCGCGGCCGCGAGGTCGCCGCAGCGGTGCAGCGGCACATCGACGGGGGCCAGCGCGGTCGCGAGCTCCTCGGCCGCCTCGCCGATCAGGTAGGCGGCGCGGCAGTGCGAGGCGACCGGATCGCGCAGCGGGTCGTAGTCGCCGCCCTTGCCGCGCCCTCCGAGGATCACGTGGACGCCGGCCTCGTCGAAGGACGCGATGCCCACCACCGCGGAGGCCACGTTCGTGGCCTTGGAGTCGTTGACGTAGAGGACCCCGCCGACGCTGGCCACCTCCTCGAGCCGGTGCGCGACCCCGCCGAAGCTCTGCAGACCGGCCCGCACCGCCGCAGGCAACACGCCGCGGGCGAGGCAGACGGCGGCCGCGGCCATCGCGTTGAGGCGGTTGTGCGCGCCCCGCAGCGCGATCTGATCGACCGCGATCAGCCGCTCGCCCTGCCACCACAGCGCGCCGTCGCGGTCGGCGAGCTCCGCCGCCGGCCCGCTGCCGAAGCGCACCCGCCGCGCGGAGCCGCGGAGCTCCAGATCGAGGTCCTCGGGCGTCACCGCCACCGCGCCGGCGCCCTGGCGCTCGAACACGCGCAGCTTTGCCGCGCGGTAGGCGTCGAAGCTGCCGTGTCGGTCGAGGTGGTCCTCGGCGAGGTTGAGCAGCACCGCGGCATCGGGCGCGAAGCACTCGGTGTCCTCGAGCTGGAAGGAGGACACCTCGCAGATCACCGTCGCCTCCGGCGCGAGCGCGCCGTCGGCCAGCGAGGACAGCGGCGTCCCGACGTTGCCGACGACCACGACGGGGAGCCCCGCCTCGCGGTACACGTGGCCGATCAGCTCGACGGTGGTGGTCTTGCCGTTGGAGCCCGTGACCGCCACCACGTCGTTCCCGACCAGCCGCCAGCCGAGCTCGATCTCCCCCAGCACCGCGAGGCCCGCGGCGCGCGCCGCCGCCACCACCGCGGCCTCCTGGGGCACCCCAGGGCTCTTGACCAGCGTGCGCACGCCGGCGGCAAGCAGGGCCACGCCGTCGCTCGGCGCGTGCACGGCCACCCCGGCCGCCTCGAGCTCAGCGCGGCGCGCGGGCGCCACCACGCCGCCGTCGCACCCGAGCACCTGCTCGCCCCGCTCGCGCAGCGCACGCGCGACCGCCACGCCCGAGCGGGCGAGGCCGACGACGAGGAACGGCCCAAGGGGCAGCGGCGGGCGAGCGGACACCGCCCCGGATTGTGTCGGGCGGGCAGGCGGCTTCGGTGCCGGCGAACGGCGGCAGGTGAGGAGAGCGAGGGAGCCGGCCGCCGGGCGGTTCCAAGTCGAGACCGCGATTGACGTTGAAATACATAGTCAACCGCAGACTCGACGCGCGCGACCGCCCGAACCAACCGCGCCGCCGGCACACCGACCCCCAACCCAGCCGCCGTTCGCCGGCGGCCAAGCGCACGCCTACGCGGCGACCTCCTCCGCCGGCCGCAGGCGAGCCGCCTGCGGCGCGCGGCCGCCGTCGAACTCCACGCCCTCGGCCTCGAGCCTGCGCCGCACCTCCGCCGGGTCGCCAAGCGCGGTGGCGCCGACGCTCCCATCGGCCTTCAGCACGCGATGCGCGCCCGGCACCTCGTGGCGCACGAAGCGCCCGTTGAGCGTCCGCGCCTGGACCTCGCTCCCTCCGGCGGCGAGCGCGACGTCGCGGTAGCTCATCCACCCGCCGTGGGGAATGCCCGACACCACCTCGCGCAAGCGGTCCATGTCCATGCCTGCCTCCTCTCGTGATCGATGCGCACGACGCTATGGGCCCACCGTCGCGATGCCCGGGTGCTGCACCGCTTCGTCACGGATTCGGTGCAAACGAGTCGCAATGTCGTCCTCCCCCGCGCCGAACAGGCGTCCAGGGGCCGTCAAGCGAGCCCTCGCAGCCGTCGATCTACGGCAGGCGACTCGTGCCGCCCGCCCGGCACCCCCAAGGAAGGCAACAGCTTGCTCCGCACCGCCCGAAGCCGACGCTCGACCCGCACGGCGCTCTCGCTCGCCGTCGCCCTGGTCGCAGCCGGCGCGCTCGGGACCGGGCCTGCCTCCGCGGCCACGCTTGCACCCGGCAACAGCGAGAACCAATCGCAGCTCACCTACACCGCCGCCGCCGGCGAGACCAACGACCTCCAGGTCGGCGCGGGCCCTGGCGGCTCGATCGTGTTCACGGACAGCTCCGCCCCCATCACCTCGGTCGGCACATGTACGCGAATGTCGGCCCAGCAGGCACGCTGCCCCGCGGCGCCGTCGGTCGGGATCGACCTCGGCGACCGCGACGACCACCTGAGCTTCGACGCTGCCGTGCCCGTCTACGTGACCGGTGGCAGCGGCAACGACCAGCTGACCGGCGGCCCGGGCAACGACGCCCTCTGGGGCGGCGACGGCGACGACGTGCTCGACGGCCGCGGCGGCGCCGACTTCATCTCCGGCCAGGCCGGCGTGGACCGCGTGACCTACGCCGCTCGCACCGCGCCCGTGAGCGTGAACCTGACCGAGCTCCTGCTCGGGACCGAGGGCGAGGCCGGCGAGCGCGACACGGTCGCCTCCGACGTCGAGAACGTCACCGGCGGCCAGGGCGCCGACACGCTGATCGGCAGCGAAGGCCCCAACCAGCTCGACGGCGGGCCGGGAGCGGACGTCATCGACGGCCGCGGCGGCGCCGACTCCCTCCAGGGCGGCCCCGGCGCAGACGCCATCCACAGCCGCGACGGCGCGGCCGACACGGTCGACTGCGGCGGCGAGGGCGACCAGGTCGACGCTGATCCCATCGACATCGTCACGAACTGCGAGACCGCGGCCGCACTCTCCCCCACCGGCACCCCCGGCGCCGGCAGCCCGGGGGGCGCCCTTTCGCAGCTTCTCGGCGTCGTCTCGCTCCCGAGCGCGCCGGTCCGGCTCAGCATTGCCGGGCGCCTGAACTTCACCGTGACCTGTCCGTCGGACAGCTCCGGCGGCCGTTGCCAGGGCACGATCGCGCTCGAGCGCGCCGCCCGCCCGAGCGCCCGTCGCTCGGGACACCTCGCGCTCGCGGCGCGACGCCGGCATACGCGCTCGCAGATCGGCGACCAGGAGTACTCGATCCTCGCGGGCCGCAGCCAGCGCGTGAGCGTGCGTATCTCAAGCGTCGAGCGCCGGCGCATCACCCGCCGCGGCTCGGACCGCGTGAGCGTGTATTCGCGCAGCGGTACGTCCGCCGGCTCGGCGACGAAGCTCGGCACCGTGGTCGCCAAGGCCGCGCGGCGAACCCACCGGCACCCCGCGTCGGCCTCTAACCACGACGGGGCCTAGCGCGGGCCATGTCGCGGTCCCACCGGCCTCCCGCCGCCGTCCGGGCGCTCGGCGCCGCCGGGGCCCTGGGCGTCGCCGCGCTCGTGGCCCACAACGCGTTCGGGCTCGGCGGCCCGCGGCTGGACGGCTTCTTCTCGGACTGGGTCTATGACACCGTCATCGTCATCAGCGCCGTGCTGTGCCTGGCACGCGCGGCGCTCGTGCGAACCGAGCGGCCGGCCTGGCTGATCCTCGGCGCCGGGCTGGTCGCCTGGGGCGCCGGCGAGATCTACTTCAGCCTCACCCCGAACGCCCCGGAAACCGGCGGCCCCGGCCTCAGCGACGCGCTGTGGCTCGCCTTCTACCCGGCGAGCTACACCGCGATCGTGCTGCTCGGCCGCAGCCGGCTGCGCCACGCGAGCGCGCGCCTCTGGCTCGACGGCCTCGTCGCGGCGCTGGCCGCGGCGTGCCTGGCCGCGACGGTGCTGTTCGAGCCGATCCTCGGCGGCACGGCCGAGCCCGGCTCGCTGATGCTCACCGACGTCGCCTACCCGATCGGGGACCTGCTGCTGCTCGCGTTCGTGATGGGCGTGCTCGGCCTGACCGGCTGGCGCCCCGGGCGCAGCTGGATGATCATCGGCGCCGGCTTCGCGGTGACCGCCGCCGCCGACGGTGCGTTTCTCTACCAGGCCGCCGCCGGCACCTACGCCGAGGGGACGGTCCTCGACGTGCTGTGGCCGGCCTGCACGCTGCTGCTCGGCGCGGCCGCATGGCTGAAGGCGGACGAGGCGCATCTTCCCGACTCCTCCGACCAGCGCGTGCTGGCGATCCCCTCGCTGTGCACGATCGCCGCGCTCGGGATCCTCGTCTACGGCAACGTGCACGGCCTCAACGACCTCGCGGTCGGCCTGGCGGCGGCCACGCTGCTGACCGCCATCCTGCGCACGACGCTGAGCTTCGCCGACAACGCGCGCCTCGCCGGCGAGTCGCGCCGCGAGGCGCTCACCGACGCGCTGACGGCGCTCGGCAACCGCCGCCGTGTGATGAGCGACCTCGAGCATGCGTTTTCCGGGCCGCATGGCGGTAACCCGCACACGCTCGCGTTGTTCGACCTCGACGGCTTCAAGAACTACAACGATGTCTTCGGGCATCCGGCCGGCGATGAGCTGCTCGCCCGCTTGGCGCGCAAGCTCGAGGGCGCCGTGCACGGCAATGGCCACGCCTACCGGCTCGGCGGCGACGAGTTCTGCGTCCTGCTCGAGGGCACGAGCGCCGCCACCGACGTCGTGCTGGCCGCCGCCGTAGACGCGCTGACCGACCAGGGCCACGGCTTCGACGTTGGCTGCTCGCACGGCGCGGCCCGGCTGCCCGAGGAGGCGCAGGACCGCACGAGCGCCCTCAAGCTCGCCGATCAGCGCCTGTACGCGCAGAAGTTCGAGCGCCGCCGCGACGCGATCACAGAGCAGACCTGCGACGCGCTGCTGCAGGTGCTTCACGAGCGCGAGCCCGACCTGCGCGACCACGTCGGCGACGTCGCCGAGCTGGCGCTGCGCGTCGGTCGCCGCCTCGGCCTGGGCGCCGACGAGCTCGAGGACCTGCGCCGCGCCGCCGAGCTGCACGACGTCGGCAAGTCCGCGGTGCCCGACGCCATCTTGAGCAAGCCCGGGCCGCTGGACCCGCGCGAGTGGGCGTTCGTGCGCCAGCACACGCTGGTCGGCGAGCGCATCCTCAAGGCCGCGCCCGCGCTCTCGAAGGTCGCCTCGCTCGTGCGCTCCAGCCACGAGCGCTATGACGGCGCCGGCTACCCCGACGGCCTCGCCGGCGAGCAGATCCCTCTCGGCGCCCGCATCGTCGCCGCCTGCGACGCCTGGGACGCGATGACCACCACCCGCCCCTACCGCCTCGCGCTGACCGCGGAGGCCGCGCTGGCCGAGGTGCGCCGCTGCGGCGGCACGCAGTTCGACCCCGACGTCGTCACCGCGCTGTGCGTCGAGGTCGAGGTGCCCGCGGTCCTGGTCAGACCAGCGACTGCTGATACAGCGTGAAGCCGACGGCGCTGCAGACCGCCGCCACGATCCAGAAGCGCAGGATGATCTTGGTCTCAGACCACGCCCGCAGCTCGAAGTGGTGGTGGATCGGCGCCATTAGGAACACCCGCTTGCGGAAGGCCTGAAACGACGCGACCTGGATCAGGACCGACAGCGCCTCGATGACGAAGATGCCGCCGAGGACGATCAGCAGCACTTCCGTCTTGGTCATCACCGCAAGCCCCGCGATCGCGCCGCCCAGGCCGAGCGAGCCCGTGTCGCCCATGAAGATCGAGGCCGGGAACGAGTTGAACCACAAAAAGCCGACGCTCGCTCCCACCAGGCAGGCGGTCACGAGCGCGAGGTCGGTCTGGCGTGTCGTGAAGGTGATCGCGATGTAGGCGAGCAGGACGATCGCGGTACATCCGGCGGCCAGCCCGTCGAGGCCGTCGGTGAGGTTGACCGCCGACGTCGTCCCCGCGAGCACGAAGTAGATGAAGACCGGATAGAGGTACCCGAGGTCGATGCGGGCGTCGACGAAGCGCAGGTCGACGGTGTCGGGCAGGTCGGCCCAGCGCGTGGCGGCCAGCCAGAGCCCGATCGAGATGACCACGGTCGCCGCCAGCTTGATGCGCGCCCGCAGGCCCAGTGACCGGCGCCGGATGATCTTCGTGTAGTCGTCGGCGAAGCCGATCAGCGCGCACGCCAGCGCGACCCCGAAGACGCCCAGCGCCCGCGGGTCGCGGTCAGTGAGCAGCAGGAACGGCACCGCGATCGCCGTGAAGATGATGATCCCGCCCATCGTCGGCGTGCCGGCCTTGGCGTGGTGCTCCTGGGGCCCGTCCTCGCGGATGTGCTGGCCGAACTCGCGCGCCTGCAGGAACGAGATGAACCGCGGGCCCAGGAAGATGCACATGAGCAGGGACGCCGTCCCCGCGATCAGCACCTCCCCCATCAGCCCGCCGCCTGGAGAGCGCGGGTGACGGCCTCAAGCCCCACGCCGCGCGAGCCCTTGACCAGCACGACGTCGCCGGCCTGCACGAGTTCGGGCAGCAGCGCCGCGGCCTCGCCGGCGTCGAGCACCGCGTGGGCCTCGCCGTCGAAGGCGTCGAGCATCGCGGCGGCGCGCGGGCCGACGGTCACGAGCAGCTGCACCCCGGCGGAGGCGGCGTAGGCGCCGACCTCGCGGTGATGCTCCTGCTCGGCCGGGCCGAGCTCGAGCATGTCTCCGAGGACCGCCACACGGCGGCCTTCGGCCTGCTGGGCGGCGAGATCGTCGAGGGCGGCGCGCATGGACAGCGGGTTGGCGTTGTAGCAGTCGTTGATGACGAGAGCACCGATCCCCGTGGCCACGCGCTCGCCCCGCAGCGCGGAGAAGCGCACGTCCACACGGCCGCTCGGATCCACCCCGATCGCGCGCGCGGCGGCGACCGCGGCGAGCGCGTTGAGCAGGTTGTGGCGCTGGTCGAAGGGCAGCTCGAGCTCGATGCGCTCGCCGTTGGCCAGCACGACGTGGCGCACCGGCGGTGCATCGGGGACGGTGCCGCCCTTCAGCGAGCTCCCCTCGTAGGTGACGTCGCCGCCCGGGCCGAAGGTGACCACCTCGAGCTCCTCGCGCAGCCACGGCTCGAGCAGCGGCGCGTCGGAGGGAACCACCGCGGTGGAGCCGTCGCGCAGGCCGACCAGCAGCTCGGCCTTGGCCTCGGCGACGCCCTCGAGCGAGCCCATCTGCTCGAGGTGGACCGGCCCGACGTTGGTGATCACGCCGACGTCGGGCTCGCAGATCGCCGTGAGCTCGGCGATCTGGCCGAAGCCGCGCATGGCCAGCTCGAGCACGAGCACCTCGGTGCCCGCCGGCGCGGCCAGCACCTCCAGCGGGAGCCCGATCTCGGTGTTGAAGTTCTCGCGGCTGGCCGCAACCGAGCGCTGCGGCGCGACCATCGCCGCGATCAGGTCCTTGGTCGAGGTCTTGCCGACCGAGCCGGTCACCGCGATCACGTGCGCGGCGAGGTCCTGGCGCCAGGAGCGCGCGAGCGCCCCGAGGGCGGGCACCGGCGTCTCGGTCGCGATCACCGATCCCGGGCCCGTCGGCTCCTCGACCAGCTCCTGCGCCCACTGCGGCTCGACCAGCACGCCCCACGCTCCGGCGGCGAGGGCGGCGGCGGCGAACGCCCCGCCGTCGGCGTGCTCGCCCGCGATGCCCACGAACAGGTCGCCGGGCGCGACGGCGCGCGAGTCCACGACCGCGCGTGCCGGACCGCCCGCCGAACGGCCGTCGTCGGACTCGCGTACCAGGCTCGCCCCGGCCGCTCCGGCTACGCGCTGGGCGCTCCAGTGCTTCATGTCGCGACCCGCCGCAGCGCCTCGCGCGCAACCGCGACGTCGTCGAAGGGCTCCTTGCGCCCACCGGCGAATTCCTGTCCCTGCTCGTGGCCCTTGCCGGCGATGACGACCACGTCGCCGGGCTCGGCGAGCGCGATCGCGCGGGCGATCGCCGCGCGGCGGTCGACCTCGCGCTCGACGTGCTCGCCCGCGCCCGCCGCCACCGCGTCGACGATCGCCTCGGGATCCTCCGAGCGCGGGTTGTCGGAGGTGACGATCGCCACGTCGGCCAGCCGCGCGCCGATCTCACCCATCAGCGGGCGTTTGGAGCGATCGCGGTCCCCGCCGGCGCCGAACACCACCAGCACGCGGCCCTCGGCAAGCTCGCGCGCCGCGCTCAGCACGTTCCCGAGCGAGTCCGGGGTGTGCGCGTAGTCGACCAGGACCGCGAACGGCTGGCCCTCGGCCACCGGCTCGAAGCGCCCCGGGACGCGCCCGGCCTTCGGCAGCGCGGCGGCGAGCCGGGCAGGCTCGACGCCGAGCGCGCGTGCCGCCGCCCATGCGCCGAGCGCGTTGAGCACGTTGAAGCGCCCCGGCAGCGCAATCGTCATCGGGTGCTCGCCGTCGGGCGAGCGCACGCGGAACTGCGAGCCCGCGAAAGACGTGCGCAGGCCGATCGCGCGGTAGTCGGCCTCCGCGTCGATCGCGAAGGTCACTGCGCCGGGCAGTTCGTCGGCCAGGCGCTCGCCGTAGGGGTCGTCGAGGTTGACGATCCGCGCCGCGACGTCGGCGTTCGTGAACAGCCGCCGCTTGGCCTGGAAGTAGTCCTCCATCGTCGGATGGAAGTCGAGGTGGTCCTGCGTCAGGTTCGTGAACACCGCCGCCGCGAAGTGGATCGCGTCCGCGCGGCGCAGCTCGAGCGCATGGGAGGAGACCTCCATGACGCACGCCTCATCGCCGCCGGCCAGCATCTCGGCGAACGTGCCCTGGAGGTCGATCGCCTCGGGGGTGGTTCGCTCGACCGGCCGCTCACGGCCGGCGACCACCGAGGTCACGGTGCCGAGCAGCCCGGTCGGCCGCCCGGCCGCCTCGAGCAGGCTGCGCAGCAGGAAGGCAGTCGTCGTCTTGCCGTTGGTCCCGGTGACGCCCACGACCGGAAGCCGCGCGGTCGGGTCGCCGTGCAGCCGCGCGGCGGCGTGCGCCATCGCCGCGCGCACGTCTCGCACCGCGACCTCGGGCACGCCGAGCCCGAGCGGGCGCTCGACGACCAGCGCCGAGGCGCCGCGCGCAACGGCGTCGGGCGCGAAGTCGTGGCCGTCGCGGGTGAATCCGGGGACGCAGAAGAACAGCGTGCCGGGGGCCACGCGGCGGTTGTCGTAGGCGAGGGCCGTGATCTCGACGTCGGCGGGGCCCTCGCCGAGCAGGTCGCGCAGCGTCATCGAGGCGGAGTCTAAGCGCGGGTCCGGACCCAGGCTCAGGCCAGCATCAGCGCGAGCAGGCGCGCGAAGAGGTCGTCCTCGACGCCGGCGGCGGCCGGGGCGGCTAGACGCTCGATCGCGAGGCCGTTGGAGAGGGCCAGAAGCGTGACGGCGAGCTCCTCGGGCGTAAGGCGCAGCGCGAGCCCGTAGCGCTCGGCGGCGCGGGCGATCGCCTCGCTCAGCCGCGCACGGGCCTCGGCCCGGCGGGCGGCGAACTGCGCCGCGAGTTGCGGGTCGCGCTGGGCCCTGGACCAGAACTCCAGGAACAGGCGCTGCCAGTCGGCCTCCTCGCGGATGGCGTGGGAGAGGGCGTCGCCGATGCGCCGCGTCGCCACGGCGGGATCGGGCGCGCCCGCGAGGATCTCCTCGGTGGCGTGCTCGCGCCGGGCGATGTGCGCGTCCATCAGCGCGAGGATCAGGCCGTCCTTGCCGGAGAAGTTCGAGTAGATCGCCCCCTTGGTGAGGCCCGCCGCGGCCGCCACGTCGTCGAGGCTCGCCCCGTCGATGCCCCGCCGCGCGAACACCTTGGTCGCGGCATCGAGCAGGCGCCGGCGCACGTCTTCCCGTGTGGGGCGTCGGGAGCGAGGCGGGACTGGCGTCTCGGACACGCGTCTGATACTACTTGGTACTCGATACTAACTGGTATCCAATTGAGGAGCCGTTTATGCGCATCGCCCCCTACGACTCCACCACCGCCCCGCCGCCGGTTCGCGAAGCGCTCGAGGCACTGCCCGACCTGGGGCTCTTCCGCGTCGTCGCCCACGCCGAGACGGCGTTCGTCCCCTGGCTGCGGCTGGGCGGCGCCCTGCTCGGCGCCCTCGAACTCGACCCGCGGCTGCGCGAGCTGGCCATCCTGCAGGTGGCCCGCCAGGAGGGCTCGGACTACGAGTGGACGCAGCACGAGGTCATCGCCCAGCAGGTCGGCGTACCCGCGGCGCAAGTGGACGCGCTGCGGCGTGGCGAGCCGGCCGACGACGCCGCGTTCGGCGACACCGAGCGGCTGGTGCTCCGTGCGGTCGCCGAGCTCGGCCTTCCTGGCGGCGCAAGCGAGCAGACCGTCGCGGCGCTCTCCGCGGCGCTGAGCCCTCGCGAAGCGGTCGAGCTGGTCCTGGTCGCCGGGCACTACACGGCGATCGCCCGGCTCCTGGCTACGTTCGCGATTCCCGTCGATCCCGCCGCCCGGCTCGGCGTCGTCGACGCGACCGAGGACCAGCGATGAACGTCGTGCGGGAGCGCGCGACGCCGGGCGACCTGCCCGCCGGCGCGCTGCTCGAGGGGCGGCGGGTGCTCGTGGTGGGCGGCGGGCAGCGGGACTACGGGCAGGAGGATCCGCCGGTGGGCATCGGGCGAGCGATCTGCCTGCTCGCCGCGCGCGAGGGCGCCGCGCTCGCCGTACTCGACCGCGACGCCGATGCCGCGCGGCGAACGGCGCAGGAGGCGCGCGCCGAGGGCGCTCGCGCGACCGCGGTGCACGCCGACGCTGCCGACGACGACGCCCTGGGCGCCGCCATCGCCAGCGCCACGACGGAGCTGGGCGGCCTCGATGGCCTCGTGCTCAGCGTCGGAATCGCCGGCGGGCAGGGTCTGCAGGGCACGACGCCGGACGTCTGGGATCTCGTCCTCGCCACCAACGTGCGCGCGCACTTCCTGGCCTGCCGCCACGCGATTCCCCGCATGCGCACCGGTGGCGCCGTGGTCTTCGTCTCCTCCACGGCCCCGCGCAAGCCGAGCACCAACGAGATGCCCGCCTACCTCGCCTCCAAGGCCGCGCTCGGCGGGCTGTGCGCCCACGTCGCGCGGGAGGGCGCGCCGGCGGGCGTTCGCGCAAACGTCCTGGCCGCCGGCCTGATCGACACCTCGCTCGGGAGGCTCGCCACCCAGGTCAAGCCGGAGCGCGCCGAGATCCCGATCGCAATGGGGCGGCAGGGCACCGCGTGGGAGGTCGCCCAGGCGGCCGTGTTCCTGCTCTCCGACCGGGCCGGCTACGTGACCGCGCAGACGCTCGTCGTCGACGGCGGGCTCATCGGCGCCTCCTGAGGCGCCGGCCCCCTGGACCGGCTCCCCGTCGCCGGGACCCTAGAAGGCCTGCAACGACTGGGCGCCGGCCGGCCGGCGCGGTGCTGCCGAACTCGCGTGCTCACGCATCAGCCCGATCAGCTCCACCGCATCCATGCCATAGGTGTCGGGCATGCAGCCGTCGTCGTGCTCGGTCCCGCGCCGCCAGCGCCACCTGCCGTGCTTGGCACGCCGCGGGGCGCAGACGAACGCGACCACGACGAAGCTGTAGGCGTTCACGCTCACCGGGAGCAGCTGGACGACGTCGATCCACGGCACGTCGTGCGCGACACGGCCGGGGAGGAGCGAGAAGAGGACGCGGCCGACGTTGCGCTTCCGGCTCGGCTTGAGCACCCTCGGCTCGATCACATCACCGCGCTCGGCATCTCGTGGTCGCGTGGGAGCAGCGTCACGCTCGCTCCGCCGGGCGCCGCATCAGCAACCGGACGACGTGGCGCCACACGAACGTCGACGTCACCGGGCGCGCTACGCGTTGCCCATCCCCTTCCGGGGCTTGGATTACCCACAGGCCGCCGTCGGTGTCGAGCACGTCGAGCTCGGCGGCGCCCCGCTCGCCGCTTTCGAGCGTCCAGCCCACCCTGAGGCACCAGCGCCGCCGGATGCCGGCGAAGGCGTCCTCGTCGAAGGGCACCGGTGTACCGGCCTCCGGCTGCGGGCGCGGGCCGAGGTCCACGAGCCGCGCAAGCGCCTCTGGCAAGAGGCTCGGGTGCAGCTGCAGCAGCCGCCGGACGCCGTCCTCCTCGGGCGCGCGCAGCAGCGCCGCACTGCTGTAGCCGACCCAGCCCTGCGTCAACCGTTCGCCCGTCCGGAGCTCGAGCGTGCACAGCTCGGGCCGGACCATCGCCGCCAGCGCGTCGCGGATGGCCGGATGCGAGCGCCCGCCCCGGATCACCCCCGCCGCCTGGAGCAGGGTGAGCTGGCGCTCCGCCTCGGGTCCTTGGAGCGACGCCGACACGGGATCGGCGGTGTGCGCCACGAGCGTCGCGAGCGTCGGCTCGGCGATCCGCAGTGTGTGCCTGGACGCGTCCAGCACGGGCTGCGGGGTCACCGGGCGGCCTCTCCGAGGCGCAGGCCGGCGGCGAGCATGTGGTTGAGGTCGGCGAGGTCGTCGTACTCGAGTGCGCCGCCTGAGCACGACAGGACGAACCCGAGCGACCCCTCGCCGAGCGCCCACTGCTCCAGGACAACGCCGCCGAAGTCCCGGTGGACGTAGTGAGCGAGCGTGCGACGGGCCTCGATCCCGCCGATCTCGGTGACCTCGAGGTCGATCACGCGCAGGCGGTTGAGGCTCTCGCGCAATGCGTCGCGCGATCGCTCGACCCAGGTCTCGCGCGCCGCGCCGCCGGGCAGCCGCTCGGCCGTCACGACGGCGCTGGCGTGAAAGCGCGGGTCATCGCGCAGCGGCTCGACTGCCACCAGCGCACATCCGTCGACGTCCTCCGTGCGCTGCCAGCCGACGGGAAGCACGAGCGCGAAGGGCAGCGTGGAGTGCCGGTAGGGCTCGAGCGCGAGCTCGCTCATGACGGCTCGCCGGTGCCGAAGCGCTCGTGGACCGCCTGCGCGTGGCGCACCCCCCGCGGACCGTCGAAGATCCACGCGCCGCTCGCGGTGGAGACGACGAAGCCGGGACAGCGCAAGCCCCGCAGCAGCCGCGGCATCCACTCACCCGCCGGCCGGGTCGGCGTCATCAGCGAACCGGGCGAGAGCGGGCCGGCGGAGAGGATCGCGCCGCCCGGCGGCAGCTCGACCACCGGCTCGCCGGTGGTCGCGTCCACGACGTCGGCCGCACGGAACACGAGCCCCTCATGATGCATTGCGAGCTGCCCCCGGACGGGCGCGAGCTCCGTCTCGCCCAGGGACGGCCGCCAATGCGGCGCGAGCGCGGCGACCTCACCCCACGCCTCGGCCGGCTCGCTCTGCGGGGGAAGCGTGTCGGGCGCGCCGCCGCCCCGGTCGAGCCTGCGCATCGGTCAGCCGGCGGCCGGTGCGTCGAGCGGGCGGCTGTCGCCCGACGGCGAGCGGCCGCGCGCGTAGCGCGACGCGAGCTCCCCGGCGCGGCGGCCCGCGTGGGCGGTCTCGAACACGAACGCCCCGGCGTCCGTGTCGATCCGCACGCATGGCCGGTACACGGCCGGCAGGTCAGGCGCCCGGCGGCGCGTCCCGTCGGCCCGGCTGCGGCTCGGCACCCGCTTGACGGCGACCACGGAGCTCGCGGGAATCTCCTCCACGACCGGGCTCCCGCGCATCTCGTCCTCGCGCGCCTCGGCGGCGAACACCAGCGCCTCGGGGTAGAGCAGCAGCCTGCCGCGCACCAGGCCGATGCGCTGCAACGCACTCGGACGGCCATGCTCGTCACTGACCAGATACGCGCGCCAGCGCTCCAACGGCTCCGCGCCACCCATCCGCGCCCGCGCCACCGCCTCACTCGACACGCTGGGCGCGGGCCGCACCGAAGCCGCGACGGCCGCGTTGATCGGAATCGTCAGATCAAACGTGCGGTCACGCTCGCGAAACCAGCGTGGTCCGTACCAGCCGGGGTCCCACATCATGATCACTATCCCGGCAAGGCTCACGACGATGACGACCCCGTAACACACGCCCGAGAACGGGGACGGCACGAGCGCTCCCACGCCGGTCAACAGCAGAAACAGCCCCGTGGCCGGCACACCTGAGATCGGCGCATTCGGCAACACCGCGACACCCGCCCACCGCCGCCAGCGGCCCGTCCAGCACATCCACGCCACCCCCAGCAGGACGCAACCGAGCAGGATGGGAACGATGCTGCCGATACTCACGGCTACCAGGGCGTGAGGTCGACGTCGGGGGTGAGGTCGTCGAGCACCTTGCCGGCCTTGTCCAGGCCGCTGTCGATCGTCGCGCCGGCGTCGTCGAGACCGGCGTTGAGCTGGTCGATCTGGTCGCCCCCCCAGTTCGCGACGTCGTTGGCGGCGTGGCCGCTCCAATCGACCACCGGGTCGTTGAAGGCGTCGGCGACGCCGCCCACGACACCGCCGCCGACGACGCCGCCGACCACGCCGCCGACCACCGTCCCGAAGACCGGGCAGATCGCGGTGCCGATCGCCGCTCCGGCGATGGCGCCGCCCGCGGCGCCGGCGGCCGAGGGCACGCCGACGGTGAGCGTCTGCCCCGCGATGCGCCCGGTGCGCTCGGAGGTGTTGAGGTTCGGATTGCCCGCGTCCTTGAAGTACTGCCCGGCGCCCGCCGTCACCAACGCGGTGGCGGCACCGACGCGCCCGAGCGTCGTCGCGCGGGATGCCCACTTGGCCCGCGTCGCGGTGTCCGCGACCTCCTGCGACGGCGCCCACAGGCCAGGGCGGGTGTAGCCGCTGACCCGGGTCGTACCGCCGCTGGGCGTCGAGCGCGTGTACGGCTGGACCCAGCGCGGCTCGCGCTGCCAGAAGCCGGGCTCGGTGCGCATCCACAGCTTCGAGACCTCGCGGCTCGACCACTCCGAGGCGCCGAACATGACGCCGGTGCCGAGCTCGCCCCACTTGACCTTGGACTCACCCGCGTTCAGCGTCGAGTCATAGGGGTTCAGCGGCCTGGCCCCCCATTGGTAGACGAAGTCCCACACGGCAGCCGCGCCGGCCGCCGTGGCCGGCCCGCCGACGCCCAGCCCCCGGGGACGAGGTTGGTGTTCTCGAGCAAGGCCGCAGCGCCGCGGTCGGCGGCCCGCACCGAGTCCAGCGCTTCGGTGGCCTGGCGGTGAGCCCAGCGCTCGACGCGACCGGCCTCGTCGCGCGCCTGGCCCGCGCGGGACTCGGCCGACGCGGCGCGGCTCTCGGCGGCGTCGGCCGCCCAGGCGAGCGGATCGGCAAAGGAGAGGACGCTGCCCGGGCTGAGGTCCGCCGTCGCGCGGGCCGCGATGGCGTCCCCTCGCGCGGCCTGAGCGCGGCCCTCGGCCTGGGTTGCCAGGGCGCGCGCGTCGTGAAGCTTGGCTGCTGCGGCGCGCACCTGCTGCTGCGCGTCTTGAATCCGGTCGGCAAGATTGGAGAGGCCTCCAGCGGCGGTGTCGAGCGAGCCGGCCAGCTGGGAGACAGCGCCGCCGGCCCGGTTCAGGCCGTTGGAATAGGACGCCTCGCCGAGGCCGCTCCAGCCCGCTGCGCTCGCGCCGCTGACTCTCCCGCGGGCGCCCTCGAAGGACCCAGCCAGGCCACGCAGGCGATTGATCGACTGCGCGCAGCGCTTCCGGGTCACCGTCCGGCCACGTCAGCCCCTCGAGATCCCCCGGACGGTTCATGGCGCTCCGCCCGTCGAGGGCATCGCCTGGCGATCGACCTGCTCGTACACGCCGGCCGCCGCCTCCGCGTTGGAGCCCAGGGAGATGACGCCGTCGCTGACGGCAAGCGCACCGGTCTGGACCGCGCCGGCGAACGCGGCGCTGGCGCCGCCCGTCTCGGGCGGCGCGGCTCCGGCCACGCCGGAGAGCGCCGCCGCCACTTCCCCGGCGAGCGCGCGCAGTTCAGCTCCGGCGATCCGGGCGCTACCGCCGGCCGACCGCAGCGAGCCGGGATCGACCCTGATCTCGGGCATCCGTCGCTTCCCGCCTGCCTAGCGCCCGAACGACGATGCGATCTGCTGCTCGGTGGTCTCGTAGTTGGCGCCGGCCTGCTGCGTGAGCTGGCTGACACCGTGCAGCGCCTCCTGAATCCCGCGCGAAGAACGCTGCCACTCCGCCCACAGCTCCTGAAAGCGAGCCTGGGCGACGCCCTGCCACTCGCTCTGCAGCGGCGCGACCTGCGAGGCGAGCTGCGACAGCGTGGATTCGATATTGGCGGCCCCGGCGTTCAGCTGGGATGCGACCGACTGAAGCTGCTCCGGGGTGACGGCGATATTGGCCATGGGCGCGCTCCTCCTTTACGAAAGACGGACTTCCGGTTCGGGTTACCCCGTGGTCCACCGATGACACGCCGGCTCGACGGACCTACGACGCGAGAACGCGGTCCACGATCGCGGCGCCGTCGATCCCGCGCGGCAGCGTGCCGAAGGCGCGGCCGCGGGCCTCGCCGAGGCGCCCGGCGCAGAACGCGTCGGCCACGGCCGGCGGCGCGGTGCGCACGAGCAGCGAGGCCTGGAAGGCGAGCGCGAGCTGCTCGACCGCCCGGCGAGCGAGCCACTGGGCGTCCGCGCCGGCCAGCTCCTCGAGAGTCATGGGAAGCGCACCGAGGTGGGCGTCGAGGAGCGCGTTCTCGCCGCGCGCGAGCTCGCACTCGGCCAGGAACGCCGGCAGGCCGGCCGGCTCGCGCGTCATCGCGCGCAGCACGTCGAGGCTCATGACGTTGCCCGAGCCCTCCCAGATGCCGTTCAGCGGAGCGTCGCGCAGCAGTTGAGCCATCGGCGCCTCCTCGACGTAGCCGTTGCCGCCGAGGCACTCGAGCGACTCCGCGGCGTGCGGCGCGGCGCGCTTGCAGATCCAGTACTTGAGCACCGCGGTGGCGAAGCGGCGCAGATCGTTCTGCTGCTCGTCGTAGGCGCGAGCGAGCCGCAGCGCGGTCGCGGTCGCGGCCTCTGACTCGAGCGCGAGGTCCGCGAGCACGTTGACCATCAGCGGCTGGTCGACCAGGCGCGCGCCGAACGCGCTGCGATGGCGCGCGTGGTTGACCGCCTCGGCGACGCCGCGGCGCATCCCCGCCGCGCTGCCGATCACGCAGTCCAGGCGCGTGTGGGTGACCATCTCGATGATCGTCGCCACGCCCCGGCCCTCCTCCCCCCGCCGCCGCGCGGCGGCGCCGCGGAACTCGATCTCCGAGGAGGCCAGCGAGCGCGTGCCGAGCTTGTCCTTCAGGCGCTGGATCTCAAAGCCGGGGCCGCGCTCGACCACGAAGCAGGTCAGGCCCGCCGGCGCCTGGGCGAGCACGAGGAAGACGTCGCACATCGGGTGCGAGCAGAACCACTTGTGGCCGGTGAGCTCGTAGTGGCCGTCGCCGAGAGGCTCGGCGGCCGTGGCGTTGGCGCGCACGTCCGAGCCGCCCTGCTTCTCGGTCATCGCCATCCCGCATAGCGCGCCGCGCTCGTAGTCGGGCAGCGTCAGCCGCGGCTCCCACTCGGCCGCGAGCTCGGGGTCGCGGCGCAGGGCGGGGATCGCCGAGTAGGTCATCGAGACCGGGCACATGACGCCGGCGTTGGCCTGGCTCCAGAGGATCTCGAGCGCCGCGCGCGCGACGTGCGCGCCCGGGCGCGGGTCGCGCCAGGGCAGCGCGTGGATCTCGCGCTCGACCGCGCCGCGCAGCAGCCAGTGCCAGGAGGGGTCGAACTCGACGTGGTCGATGCGCCGGCCGTAGCGGTCGTGGGTCTTCAGGCGCGGGAGGTTGCGCTCCGCGCGGCGTCCGTGCTCCTGCGCCTCGGCCGAGCCCGCCACCGCGCCGGTGTCGCGCGCCCGGTCCAGCGCCCAGCCGCCGCCCTCGCGCTCGAGCGCCTCGCGCAGCGGCACGTCGGCGTCGAAGAAGTTCACGTCCTCCAGCGGACGCGCCTGGTTGGTGACCTCGTGCGTGCCCGCGGCGTCGCTGGTGCGCATCGGCAGAGCCTACGTCACCCGAAGTCCCAGTCGAGCGTCAGACCGGCCGGGCTCTCGCGGGCCCCGGCGCGCGCGTAGGTCCTGCGCGCCGCGGTGTTGTCCTCCTCGGTCCCCGCCCACATCCCGTAGCACCCGCGCTCGCGGGCGAGCGCCGCGAGCGCGTCCACGAGCGCGCGCCCGATGCCCTGGCGGCGCGCGCCCTCGGCGACCGAGAGCTCGTAGAGGAACATCTCCGTGCCCTTGTCCGGGTGGGTCGTCTCGACCCCGGAGACGAAGCCCACCGCGACGCCCTCGGGGTCGAACGCGAAGAGCAGATGGTGGACGGGATCGGCGAGGAAGCGCGTCGTCGCCTCCGGCCTGGGCGGGTCGTCGAAGAGCTCCGGCGCCCCGAGCACCACGGCCTCGTCGCCGGGGCCCAGGAGGCGGATCGCGCCGGGCACCTACTTGGGCGGGATCCGCAGGTAGTTGAGCGCGAAGCTCGTGATCTCCTTGAACGCCGGAGCCGCGATCAGGCCGCCGTAGATCTCGCCCTTGGGCTCGTCGACCATCACGGTCACCAGCAGCCGCGGGCTCTGCGCGGGCGCGAAGCCGACGAAGGACGCGACGTACTTGGACGCCGAGTAGCCGCCGGTCACGGGGTCGGGCTTCTGCGCCGTGCCCGTCTTGCCCGCCAGCTGGTAGCCCTTGATCGCCGCGCCCGAGGCGGTGCCGCCCGGGCCGAGCACGCCCTCGAGCATCTTGCGCAGCGCGGCGGCGGTGGCCTCGGAGATGACGCGGCGGGCGGTCGGCAGCGGCCGCGCGCGGCCCTCGACGCGCTCGACGATGTGCGGCGGGCGCAGCAGCCCGCCGTTGGCGATCGCGGCGTAGGCGGTCGCGAGCTGCATCGGCGTGATCGCGAGGCCCTGCCCGATCGGCAGGTTGCCCATCGAGGCGCCGGAGTACTTGGCGAGCGGGAGCGCGATGCCGGCCTCCTCGCCGGGCAGGTCGGTGCCGGTCGGCTTGCCGAAGCCGAAGCGCCGCACCCAGTAGTCAAAGCGCTTGGCGCCCTGGAGCAGGCCGATCTTGACCGCGCCCACGTTGGAGGACTGCTCGAGGATCTGGCGCGTGGTCAGCGTGACCGGCCCGCGCGGATGGGACTCGCCGATCTCGCGGTCATAGAGGCGGATCGTCGGCGGCAGATCGAACTTGGTGCTCGGCGTGACCTTGCCGTCCTGGAGCGCCCCCGCGACGGTGACCGCCTTGAAGGTCGAGCCGGGCTCGAAGGTCGCGCCGACGGCGCGGTTCTGGCGCGCGTAGTCAGGCGCGAGGCCGGGGTCGTTGGCGTTGACCTGCGGCCAGTTGGCCAGGGCGAGCAGCGAGCCGTCGCGCGGGTCCATGACGATCGCCGTCGCCCCGCGCGGCCTCCATTCCTTGCCGATCTTGGCCAGCACCTCCTCGGCCTTGTCCTGGATCGCGGTGTCGAGCGTGAGCGTGACCTGCTTGCCCGCCACCGTCGGCTTGGTCTCACGCAGCGAGATCGGCTGGCCGAGCGCGTCCTTGACCAGGCGGCGCTCGCCGTTGCGGCCGTGCAGGTCGGCATCGAGCGAGTACTCCAGCCCCGAGAGCCCCTGGCCTTCGGAGCCGATGCCGCCCAGCAGCTGGGAGGCCGTCCAGTCGCGCGGATACTCGCGCCGGGCCTCGGGAATGAACTCGAGCCCCGCGATCTTGAGGTCCTGCGCCTTGCGCGCCGCGCCGGCGGGCACCCGCCTCGCGAGGTAGACGAAGCCGGTGTCGCGGCGCGCGAGCGAGCGCAGGATCTCGTCCTGGGGCTTGCCCAGCAGCGGCGCGAGCTTCGCGGAGACCGTCAGCGGGTTCTTGACCAAGTAGGGCGTCGCCGCGATGGTGGTGGCGGGCTGGGAGACCGCGAGCTCGATCCCGTGGCGGTCGGTGATCGCGCCGCGGCGCGCGGGCACGAGCACCTGCGCCTCCTGCTGGGTGGCGGCGGCGTGCTTGAGCGAGTCCGCGCGGACGATGCCCATCCAGGACGCCTTGACGGCGGCGATGCCGAGCAGCAGCAGGAAACCGGCGAAGACGAGGCCGATGCGCCGCTCGATGAGGTTCACGAGCGGCTAGCCCTGCGGAACGGTCGGCGCGACCGCGGCGGTGTTCGGGCCCGCCGGAGCGGGGGTGACCGGCGCCGCGGCGACCGGGGCGGGCGCCGGGGCGACCGGCGCCGCGGTCGGGGCCGGTGTCACCGGCGCGGGGGCGCTCACCTGCGGCGTCACGGCCGCGGGTGCCGCGGCGGTCGCAACGGGCACGGCCGCGAGCGTGGTGACCGGCGTCGCCAGCGAGCCGGGCACGATCCCGTGGTTGGCCATCAGGTCACGAGCCGCCTGGCTTGCCGGCTTCATGTGCGCGGCGGCGAGCCGGGCGTCCTGGCCGGCACGGGCGGTGAGGAAGCCCACGTCGCCGGCGGACGGCGTGACCATGCCGTTGACGCTCGCGGCGGCGCGAATGCGCTCGCCGGAGGACAGGCGGGCGATGCTCGCCTCGAGGTCGGCGTTCTGGCGCTCGAGCGTCGAGCCGGCCTGGACCGCGCGCGAGATGCCGGAGTTGAGCTTGAGCAGCGAGACCTGCATCGCGACGATCCCCATGAGCGCGACGGCGATCAGCACCACCCAGGCGCGGCCGCGCAGCAGGCGGTCGAGCAGCCGGTGGTCGGGCAGCGCGCGCAGGCGCTCGAGCAGGCTCGCCGGTACGGCGGGCGCGGCGCGCGGGACGGGCTGTGTGCGCGGGACAGGGCGGGGACGGTGCAGCGGGCCCGAGACGCGCCGCGGGTGGCGCGGCGCGAGCGGCCGGGTGCGGTGCGCGGGATGGCGCGCGGCGGCAGAGGGCATCTAGTTCTCGTCCTTCCGTTCCAGCTTGCGGGCGGCGCGGAGCCGTGCGGACTTCGCCCGCGGGTTCTGCTCGACCTCGCCGGGGCTCGCCACGACCGAGCGGCGGAACACGAGCTCGGCCTCGGGCGTGCGCCCGCAGGCGCAGATGGGAAGGTCGGGCGGGCAGATGCACCCGCGCGTGCGGTCGGCGAGGAAGCGCTTGACGCGGCGGTCCTCGAGCGAGTGGAAGCAGATCGCGGCGAGGCGGCCGCCGGGGCGCAGCAGCTCCCACGCCTCGGGCAGCGCGGCGTCGAGCTGCTCGAGCTCCTCGTTGACCGCGATGCGGATGGCCTGGAAGCTGCGCTTGGCCGGGTGCCCGCCGCCGAAGCGCGCGGGCGCGGGGATCGCGGCGGTGATCGCCTCGACGAGCTCGAAGGTGCTAGTCAGCTCGGCGCGCTCGCGGCGGCGCACGATCTCCCCCGCGATGCGGTCGGCGTCGCGCTCCTCGCCGTACTGGCGCAGGACGCGCGCGAGCCGGCGCCGCTCCCAGGTGTTGACGATGTCGGCCGCCGACAGCTCCTGCGCGGGATCCATGCGCATGTCCAGCGGCGCGTCGTAGGAGTAGGAGAAGCCGCGCTCGCGGGTGTCGACCTGCATCGAGGACATCCCGAGGTCGAGGTAGACGTGGTCGGCGAGCAGGCCCTCCTCGCGCAGCAGCTCGAGGCCGCTGACGAAGTCCGCGCGCACGAAGCGCGTGCGGCAGGCGACCTCGGCCGAGAGCTCGGCGAAGGCCTCCTCGGCGAGCGGGTCGCGATCGATCCCGACCAGCAGCCCGGCGGAGCCGAGGCGGTCGGCGACCAGACGCGCGTGGCCGCCGCCGCCGAGCGTGCAGTCGACCGCGATCTGGCCGGGACGCGGATCGAGGGCTTCGATCAGCTCGCCGGCGAGGACCGGGACGTGCGTGCGGGGCATGTCAAGCAGGATGGCCAAGTGCTTCGGTCAGGTCAGGCGCGAGCGCCGAGAGGTCGGTTTCGTAGGCCTTCCAGTTGCCCGGCTCCCACAGCTCCAGCGAGTCCGTGGCGCCGACGACCGAGGCCTGCCGGCCGATCCCGGCGTGCTCGAGGTGCCCGCGCGGCACCATCACCCGTCCGGCCGAGTCGATGTCCACCAGCTCGGCGCGCGAGCTGAAGTAGCGCTTGAGCTGCTTCGCCTGAGGCGTGACCGGGTTCAGGCCCGAAAGGGCTGAGGCGATGATCGCCGAATAGGTCTCCTCGGGCCATACGCTCACGCATCGGTCGACCTCCTTGACGAGGTAGACCCGCGCTCCGAGCGCGGCCCGGTACTTGGACGGCACCGTGAGACGGTGCTTGGCGTCGAGCGAGTGTTCGGTGTGGCCGTGGAATTCCAAGGCATGTGCTCAGAGGTGAAGAGAGAAGAACGGAAGTCGAGTCGATCCGAGGTGGTGGAGTGGGAGGTGCCCCGCCACCCCGGACCGGCTGTTCCGCGGGGACCGTACCCCACTTCATCCCACTCTGCAACACATCTATCGTCATTCGTCCCACATCGCTTGAACCTGGGTGTCGGTCGAGGCGGTTTTGCCTGCAAAGCGGCAGTTTCTGCGCGTTGCAAGATTTCGTCGCGTTGGGACCCGAAACGTGCACACCGTGCTGCACGAGCGGCGGCTGGGCGCGGCGTTGCAGATCCGCGCCGGTTCCGTGGGACGAAGTGGTAGGCCCGGTCAGGCCGGCGAGCCCGACCCGCCGACCTCGGCGAACGAGATCTGGTTGCCCTCGGGGTCGGTGATCGCCGCCTGGCGCCCGGTGGGCCCGACGGGCTCGATCGCCGCGGTGTTCAGGCCGCGCTGCGCGAGTCCGGCGACGTGCTCATCGAGGTCGTCCACGATCAGGGTCACCAGGGCGCGGCCGGCGCGCGGGGCGTCCTCGACCACGTAGATCCAGCCGGCGTCTGCCACCTGCCACGCGACCTCGCGCTCGTGCGGGACGAGGTCCGCCGGGCGGCCGAACAGCCGCTCGTACCACGCGCGCGCCGCCGGGTAGTCGGCCACGGCGATGCCGGCGAAGAGCACGCTGACGGCGATCTCGGGGCTGCCTTCCTAGGTCGCCGACGGCTGCTGCAGCGACAGCGTGTTGGCGTCGGGATCGGCGAACCACGCGATCCGCGACCCGCCCGGCGCGATCCACACGCCGCGGTCGTCCTGCTCGAGCGCGGCGTAGCGCGTGAAGACGACGCCCCGATCGACGAGCGCGTCGATCGCGGCGGCGATGTCGGGCACGCTCCAGCCGAGCACGGTGTAGGGCGCGGCGGCGACCTTCTCCACGCGCGTGACGCGCAACTGCGTGCCGGCTGTTTCGTAGAGGTGGGCGAACGGCGTGGACTCGATCAGCTCGAGGCCGAGGACGTCGCCGTAGAAGCGCGCTGAGACCTCGAGGTCGCGGCTGGCCACGAAGGCGACGAGCTCGGCTCCGGGGAGCATGAGCGCGACTGTACCGGTGCCTCAGCGGCCCATGAACGCGGGTGCGAGGGCGGCCGCGACGAGCAGTAGTACCGACGGGACCAGCCCGAGCGCGACGACCAGCTGGATCTTCGGCGCTGCGCGCGCCGCGCGCTCGGCGTGGCCACGGGCGCTGCGCGCGCGGGCGCCGGCGGCCTGGGCGGCGAGGCTCGCGGCCGGGGAGGCGCCGAGGCGCGCCGCGCGATCGAACGCGGCGACCAGCGCGGGCACGCCGTGGCACGGGCAGCGACGCTGCAGGCGCGCCAGCGCGACGTGACCGGGCGCGCCCAGGGCGATCGCGCCCGCGCATGCGCGCAGCTCCGCGGCGAGGACGCCCGGATGGCGACGGCCGACCTCGGCCAGCGCGCGGCGGGGCGAGAGGCCCGCGGCGACCGCCACGCGCAGCAGGTCCAGCACGCCCGCGAGCTCTGAGTCCATCGCACGCGCACGGCTCGCAGTGCGGCGCCGCAGCCACAGATCCGGCACCAGGAACGCCGCCGCCGCGCAGCACGCGCACCCGGCGGGGCCGAGCTGCCCGGGCGCCAGCGAGGCGAGAGGCAGCGTCGCGGCGAACGCCAGCAGCGCGCCGCCCGCCTTCACCGCCATGAGGTCACCGGCGCCGAGCGCGAGCCCGGCACGCTCGATCCGCGCGGCGAGGTCGAGCGGGGCCCGCGACGCGGCGCCCCTCCCCACGCGCGCGAGGCCGGCAAGCGCGAGGCCCCGCCAGCGCCCGCGAGCGCTCGCGCGCTCGCCCCAGGCCGCCGCGAGGTCGCCGGCGGCGCCGGCGGTCGCGGCGCCCGAGGCGAGCGCGAGCAATGCGGCGAGGCTCATCGCGCGACCCTTCGGATCGCGGACAGCGACCGCTGCCGGGGCGGGAAGGCGAGCGCGCTCTTCAGGGCCGCGAAGGGCTCGGCGACCAGTGCGGCGAGGCTCATCGCGCGATCCTTCGTATCGCGACCAGCGACCCGAGCTGGAGCAGGACGGCGAGCGCGCTCATCATGGCCGAGAAGGGCTCGGCGAGCAGCGACGCGAGGAAGCCGGGCGACGCGAGCTCGGCCAGCGCCGCCGCCCCCAGCGGCAGACCGAAGACGAGCCGCGCGGTGAACCGGGCCTGCGCGGTCGCGGTGCGCGCCTCGGCCGCGGCCCGCTCGGCCGACTCGAGCGCGGCGGAGAGGTCCCAGAGCAGCGCGGCGAGGTCGCCTCCGGCATCGCGCTGGAGCAGGATCGCCGTGACGATCGTGTCCCACCCGGGCGACCGCGCCCGGTCGCGCAGCCGGACGAGCGCGGCCTCGGTTGGTTGCCCGTAGGCGAGCGCGCCCGCGACGAGCCGCAGCTCACGGCCGGCGGCGCCCTTCATCCCGCGCGCCGCCTCGTCCAGAGCGCCGCGGATCGAGCGCCCGGCGCCGAGCGAGTCGCCGAGCGCCCGCGCCGCCGCAGCGGCATCGCCCGCGAGGTCATTGCGATAGCGGGTCGCGCGGGCGCGCGCGAGGCCCAGAACCGCTACCGGGGCGGCGAGCGCAGCGAGGAGGCCGGCGGCAGGCCCGGCGAGCAGCCAGCCGGCAGCGAGCAGGCAGGCGGCGGCGAGCAGCCCCAGCCGGCGGCGCTCCGGGCGGCTGGGCGCGCGGCCTTCACGGCCGGCGCGAAGCAGCGGTTGCAGCGCGATCGTGACCCGTCCCGCCAGGCGCGAGGCATCCGTCGCCGCGATCGCCTCCCAGGTGCCGAGGACGCCCGCACCGGCGGCCGCACCGGCGAGCAGGGCCGCCGGGCTCATGCCGGCTCCAGCCGACCGACGGCCGCACCGGCGAGTAGGGCCGCCGGGCTCATGCCGCCTCCAGCCGACCGACGGCCGCGGCGCTGGGTTCGGGTCACGCGGCTTCCAGCCGCTCCGCCAGCGCGGAGCCCAGCGGCGCGCGCCAGGTCGGCCGGCCGTCGCGCAGCGCGTAGAGATCGCGCACCCCGGCGCCGCCGGCGACGCGGACGACCTCGGAGACGCCGGTGACGCGGCGGGCGCCGTCGGCCCCGCGCGCCTGGCAGACGACGAGATCGAGCGCGTCGGCGACCTGCTCGCGGATCGCGTCGTGCGGGAGGCCGACCCCGGCCATCAGGGCGAGTGTCTCCAGCCGCCGCAGCGCCTCCGGGGCGCTCCCGGCGTGGACGGTGCACAGCGATCCGTCGTGGCCCGTGGACAGCGCGGTCAGCATGTCCAGCGCCTCGCCGCCGCGGACCTCGCCGACCACGATGCGGTCCGGGCGCATGCGCAGGGCGTTGCGCACGAGCCGGCGGATCGTCACCTCTCCCCGGCCCTCGACGCTCGGCGGCCTGGCCTCGAGGCGGATGACCTGGGGCTGGCGCAGACGTAGCTCGGCGGCGTCCTCGATCGTGACCACGCGCTCGCCGGGGTCGATAAAACTCGAGAGGACGTTGAGGGTCGTCGTCTTGCCCGACCCGGTGCCGCCGCAGACGAGGATGGTGCAGCGAGCCCGCACGGCGCGCGCGAGGAAGACGGCGAGCGGCTGGGTCAGCGTCCCGTTGGCGACGAGGTCGTCGATCGAGAAGCCGCGGCGGCGGAAGCGCCGAATCGTCAGCACCGGCCCGTCGAGCGCCAGCGGCGGGATCACCACGTTCACCCGCGAGCCATCGGGCAGCCGCGCATCGCAGAGCGGCTCGGCCTCGTCGACGCGGCGCCCGAGCGGGGCGAGGATCCGCTCGATCGCGTCGCGTAGCGCGGCCTCGGTTTCGAAGCGCGCACCCGTGACGGTGAGCCGCCCACTCCGTTCCACCCAGGCGGGCCCGGTGCCGCAGACCAGCACCTCATCCACCTCGGGGTCGGCGAGCAGCGGCTCGAGCGGCCCGAGCCCGAAGGACCGCTCGGCGATCGCGTCGACCAGCGCGCCGCGCGCCTCCTCGCCGAGCACGCCGGCCTCGCGATCGACGAGCGCGCGGATCCGCGCCGACGGATCGCTCTCCGCGCCCTCCCCGGCTTCCGCGAGCAGCCGCTCGCGCAGCGACTCCGCGAGCCCGCCCAACGCCGCCGGATCGATCGTCACCGCGAGACACCGCGCAGGAACGGGAAGCCCGGCTGGCGCGGGACCTCGGCGCGCAACCGGCCGGCGGGGACGCGGCGAGAAGTCCCGAAGCGTCCCGCGCGATCGCTGCGCAACATTGACCAGGTGACCCAGTGGCCCGCGCGGCGCAGCTGGATCGCCACGAGTACGCCGCCGGGCGGCACCCACCCGCCGCCGACGCGGCCGGCCAGCCCGCCGTGGCCGCGGGCGTGGACGGTCACGGGCGCCCGGACGAGCTGGCGCAGCTGCACCGCGACGCCGTCGTGTTCGAGGCGGAAGCGCCGCGAGGGCCCGACCTTCGTGAACGTCGTGAAGCGCCCGTCGCTCCGGGTGCGGACTCCGGTGATCGGACGCCAGCGCGCGCCGTCGGGACGCTCCTGCATCGCAACCGGTGTGCGGCCCAGCGGCCGGCCGGAGGGGTCTGTGAGCCGCCCGCGGATGCGCACGCGGACGCCATAAGCGGTGGTGACGCGCGTCAGGCGCCGGTGCCCGCGCTCCAGCCACGCGGAGAGCTTGACGCGCTCGCTGCCGGCGGGCGCGGCGCCGAGCGTGCCCGCCGCGGCGGGCTCGGGTGCGGGGATCACCGGCGCGGGCGTCTCTCCGCCGCCGACCAGCGCCGTCGGCGCGGACATGACGGTCGTGCTCCCGCCACGGTCGCTCGCCGTCACTCGCGCGCGCAGGCGGTGGCCCGCGTCGCCGGTGCGCGGGGCGTAGGTGCGCTCGACGGCGCCGCCGACGTCGGCGCAGCCCGCGCTGTCCGCATCGCAGCGCTGCCAGCGGTACTCGTAGGCCACGTCCTGGCCGCTGAATCCGGCGACCTCGGCGGTCAGCGCCTCCCCCACGCGCGGCTCGCCGGTGATGGCGACGGTGCCGGCCGCGGGCGGGAGGTTGTCGACGAGGATCGTCTCCGCGGCCTCGCGCTGCTCGCCGCCGACGTCCTCGGCCCGCGCGACGACACGGCGCTCGCCGTCGGGCAGCGAGCGCGTGTCGAGCGAGATCGTCCGGCTCACATCGCGCGGGCAGGGAACCCGCCGCAGCACGTGGCGGTTGCCGGCGCCGCCACCGAGCACGTCGCAGAGCGTCTCCTCGAGCGCTCCGGCGACGGACACCCGGAACAGCCCGCCGCCCCCGTCGGCCGCCGAGATCTCCAGCGGCACGACGCCCTGCAGGTGTCCGCCGGGAGCCCGCAGCGAGAGCGCCGGGGGGTGCGAGTCAGAGAGGCGAACCGCGAGCGCGCGGAAGCTCGCCTCGGGCGCGCCGCCCTGCACGCAGGGGCCCTGCAGCTCGCAGCGCACACCGATCTCGACGGCGTCGGCCCCGTGGGCGTCGCCACCGCCCCAGCCGCCGCCGAGGTCCACCGGCGCGCCTCCGATGTGCCCGTAGGCCGGCGGGATGTACTCCCACCGTGTGCCGTGCTCCGCCTCGACGGCGAAGGTCGGCACCGCCCACGCGCTCGCCGCCGACAGGTGGGCGCGGTACCAGAGGTCGAGCCGGTCGATCTTCGTGCCCTCCGGCGCGTCGAAGCGAAAGATGCCGCCGGTGCTCGCGTACAGGCCGCGGCCGCGCAGGCCCTCCGCGCACTCGTTCCCCGACGGGTAGACACCCTGCGCGAGGAACCACCCGTCGGTCGGGCGGACGATGTGGCCCCAGGTTGCGACGCCGGCCGGGTCCGCACAGCCGTCGACGATGTAGCTGCCCGCTCGAGCGGCGTCCGCGAGCAGCGCGAGCACGACGAGGACCGGAAGCAGGACGAGCACGAGACGGCGGATGCGGAGGGTGAGGGTCATGGCATCCATGAGGCCGTGCTCGTGCGAGTTCGCCCCCCTCATCGCGTGCCGACGCGGCGATGGTCGCCGCGGGCGCGCGGCAGCAGCCGCAGCTCGCCGGCGCGGCCCTCCAGCGACGCGAGGGCCACCGCCTGGCCGGCGGTCACCCGCAGGCTCGCGGTGACGTGGGCGCTGCCCCCATCGCCGGCGGCGGGCGCCGGCCGGGCGTCGAGCACCTCGACGTCCTCCAGCGCCAGCTGGGCGTCGCCGCGCTCGGGCACCGCGAGCACGTCCACGTGCGCACCCGCCGTCACGAGGCCCGGCGACGCCGCGCCCGTCACCTCGGCCGCGCGCTCGCCGCGCCGGATCGGCTGCGGGCCGGCAAGCGCCTCCTCGGCCACGAGGCTCGCGGCGAGGTAGCCGCCGCGGGGAACTCCGGCGGCCAGCCGCCGGCCGACCAGCTCCTCCGCCGGCACACCCGAGCCCGCCGGCGCGTAGCGCAGCGGGATCCTCCGCACGCCGAGGTCAGCCGCGCGCAGGCGGTGCCCCGGCCTCAGGTCGGTCCGTGCGACGACCGTGTCCACCAGCGGCGCGAGCTGCGCGCGCACCGCTGCCTCACGGCGGCCGATGTCAGCCGCGGCCAGCCCCCCGAGCGCGAGGGCGAGCCCGAGCAGCAGGGCGCCGCGGCGCCGCCGGCTCACGAGCGCAGCAGTTCCCGCGCCGCCGCGTCATGCGCGACGGGCAGCTCGAGCACGAGCTGCGCACCCTCCGCGCTTGGCGCGGCCGACAGCCGCCCGCCCAGCCGCTCGGCGATCCCCGCCGCCACCGCCAACCCGTGCCCGCGGCGTGCCCGGTTCCCGCGCGCGGCCGCGACGAGGTCGGCCACCGGCTCGGGCAGACCCCGGCCGCCATCGTCGACCTCGATCCGCACGCGCTCGCCGTGGACTCGCACCCGCACGCGCACCGGTGAGGCGCCGTGCTCCGCCGCGTTGGCCACGAGGTTGCCGCACGCCTGGGCCAACCGAGCGGGATCGGCACGGACGTACGCGCCCGCGGGCACGGGCTCCACCCGCAGCTCGGCGCGATGGGCTCCCGCGAGCGGTCGCCAGGTCTCCTGTGCGCGCTCGACCAGAGCTCCCACCTCAACGAGCTCGCGGCGCTCGGCCCGCCCGCCCGCGAGGTCGTCGAGGGCCAGCCCCGCCCGTCGCAGCTCGAGGTCCACCGCGGCGACGCGGTGGGCGACCTCCGGGTCCTCGCGCGCGAGCGCGTGCAGAGCCAGGCGAGCGGCGCACAGCGGCCCGCGCAGCTCGTGACCGGCCTCGGCAGCGAGCGCGAGGCTCCCGGCCAGCCGTGTGCGCAAGGCGCACGCGCAACCCGCGGCCACCAGCGCCAGCGCCCAGCCGGCGCAGCCCACCGCGCTCACGCCGCGACCGGTCCGTCGACGAGCCGGTAGCCGACCCCCCACACGTTGACCACGAAGCGGCCGCCACCGTTGCCGAGCTTCTGGCGCAGGCGGCAGGCGTGCGAGTCGAGCGTGCGTGTGGTCCCCATGGTGCGAAAGCCCCAGACGTCGCGGAGCAGTTCCTCCCTGGTGAAGACGCGCGTGGGCTCGCTCGCCAGCGCGCGCAACAGCGCGAACTCCTTCTGGGAGAGCTCCACCCGCTCGCCGTTGAGGCGCACCTCGCGCGAGGGCGGGTCGACCTCGAGCTCGCCGACGCGCACGCGCCCGAGCGACCGTCGCGGCTGCGTGCGCCGCAGCACGGCCGCGAGACGCAGGCGCAGCTCGGGATAGGAGAACGGCTTGGCCACGAAATCGTCGGCGCCGCGCTCGAAGCAACGCACGCGGTCGATCTCCCCCGCGCGGCCGGTGAGGATCACGAGCGGAACCGAGGGATCCAGGCGCGAGGCGACGCCGTCGGCCTCGCGCACGCGTGTGACGAGGTCGAGCCCTGAGCCGTCGGGCAGGCCCAGATCCACCAGAACGAGCTCGGGGCGCTTGTACTCGAGCAGCCGCAGCGCGTCGCGCAGCGTCTCGGCGGTCAGCACCTCGTAGCCGTCGGCGGTGAGGTTGTCGCCGAGGAACGTCTGCGTCAGCGGATCGTCCTCGACCAGCAGCACGGTCATGCGGGTGTCGTTCATGGCGCCCTGTAGGTCACACGGCGGCGAACTCGCCCCTGTTGCGCACGAGTAGCATCCGCGCCATGGCGCAGAAGGCGCGCAAGCAGCAGCTCAACGAGTGCCGCAAGTGCGACACGTTCTGCGACCGCGTGATCAAGCCCTCGACCTGCGTCGCCAACAACTGCTCGGCGCTCTATGAGTACGACGACCCGCTCACGGGCCGGCGCTACATGGGCTGCCTGAACAAGGTCTTCTCGGTCGAGATCGACGTCGAGATGTTCGCGGAGGCGGAGCGTTCGCGCGGCGGCTACGGCGCCGTCAAGCTCGCCGACGCCCCGCGCCGGCAGTGCCAGTTCCAGGTCGAGCAGGCATTCATCGGATTCGCGGAGAACAAGCGCTGCGTGAACCGGCGCTTCTTCGACTGGCCCGACAGCGCTCCCGACGCCGTCAAGGCGTTCGACCTACGCGATCGGCTCTAGAAACACTCGACGATCGTCGCAACCTTGCGCCCATGAAAGATCCGCTTCACGGGGCGCGCCGATGCAGGAGTCACGCGTAGGATGCAGACGCCCCGGCACAGCCGGTTCTTGACCCATGGACTCGACTCGCCGCGGAAACTATGACTCTGGCCAGGACTACGTCCTGGAGTACGGAGAGCTGCGCTTCACCTTCAACGAGCGCGACTTCTCCGAGCGCGTCGAGCAGGCGGCGCTCAAGCTCGGCTTCGTGGCCTCGCGCCTGCAGGGCGTCGAGCTCGAGGACCTGGTCAACCTGACCGTCAACGGCGAGGTCTCAGACCCCGCTTCCGGCCTCGGCGAGCACGTCAACGACTGCTGGCCCGAGCTCGTCGGGCCGGCCGAACGCTCGCTGGTGCACTGGCTGCGCAGGCTCGTGTTCCGCTCTGCGTGGCTCGACCAGCGGGTGAAGGAGGGCGAGCTCGACGTGGTCTTCGACGACATGACCCACACGTTCGGCTATATCCAGCCCGAGCGCGACGACGAGCCGATCGAGCTGTCCCCCGAGCCCAATTGGGCCCGGGTCGCGTACTCGCCGCGCTAATCCGGCGGCCAGAGCAACTGCCGCGTCCGCCGCGCCTCGGCCTCCAGCGCCGCGGCCCTGCGCGCCGAGCTCTCCACGTTGTCGCGCTCGAGCCGCATCTGGCGCTCGACGGCGCGCTCGGCGCGCGCCGCCCTCCGCTCCGGCCGCGAAAGCCGGAGCTCCTGGAAGCGGGTGAGGGGCGCGTTGCGCGGCCGCATAGACGGTTTCGCCTGCCAGCCGAGTTCGCTTCGCGAACTCGGCTTCGGCGATGTTACAAGAGCGTCTCCACCCGAGCCTGCGCGATCGCCTCGGCGCCGGCGTCGCCCACGAGCAGCTCCGGGCGCATGGTCCCGCTGTTGGCGAGGTCGAGTGCCGGGAAGCGGCGCATCGCGGTAAGCGCCTGATCGAGCGCGATCACGGTCGTCTCGCCGCCGACGGCCAGCGGGGAGCTGGCGAGGATGGTCAGGGACCCTCCGTCGGTGATGTTGCGCGCGGCGGCCAGCGTGCGGCGCGCCGCGGCGGGCGCGAGGTGCCCGAGCGAGTCGACGATCACGACGGCGTCCGCGCCGCGTGCGGCGACGCGGCGGCCCTGCTCGACCGCGCTCTCGATCGCCTGGGCCTGTGCGTCGGCGGAGGTCGCGAGGCTGACCGTGGCCGCGGGGGTCACGCCGAGCTCGTTCCAGTCGGCGATCTCCTCCGGGCGCACCCCGGCGAGCACGACGGTGAGCTCGAGGCCGTCCTGGCCGACGAGCGCGGCGGTGATGCGCCGCAGCGCCTCGCTCTTGCCGGCGTGCGCCGGGCCGGTGACGACCACGCGCGAGCCCTTGCCGAACGGGGTGAGCCATTCGAGCGCCTTGACAGTGGGGTCCTCGCCGCCGAGCGCGAGGCGCTCGGCCGGGAAGCTCGCGGGCAGGTCCTCGAAGCGCGTGCCCTCGGCGACCTCATCGGCCGGGCGGCCGTTGATCGAGTCCACGCGCACGAGCGACGGGAAGCGCTCCGAGCGCCGCGGCGGGCGCACGGGGCCGGCGACCGTGTCGCCCGAGACCAGCTCGCAGCGCTTGACCTGCGCCGCGGAGATGTAGGCGTCGTCGTCGGAGGCCTCCGGCGGGTCCAGGCGGACGAAGGCCGAGCCGTTGCCGAGCAGCTCGACGACGCCCTCGACCACCTTATCCTCGGCGGCCTCGGGCTTCTCGGCGCGCTCGCGGCGACCGCCGCCGCCGTCGCCGCCACGGCCGCCGCCGCCGCTGCGGGCGGGCTTGTCGGCGTGGTCCTCGTCGGCGTCGCGCGAGCGCGAGCGGCTGCGACCGCCGCGGGAGCGCGAGCGGCGCGGCTTGGCCTCGCCGTCGTCGCCGCCGGTCTCGACGTCGACCTCGCGCGGGGGCGCCTCCTCACCGGTCTGCTTGGTGTAGATGGCGTCGATCAGGTCGTCCTTGCGCAGGCGGCGGAAGCCGTCGACGCCGAGCTCGTTGGCGAGCACGTGGAGATCTGCGAGGGGGGACTCCGCGAGTGCGGAGCGGTCGAGCAGGGAAGACATTGGGTCTCCTTTGTGTTGCTGTCGGTCTGTGGGCGCCCGGCCGCGTTGTGCTCAGCGGCCGGCAACCTGTGCACCCATGACCCTAGCGCGAGGGGAAGCGGTCCGGCGTGAGGCCCTCGTCCGGCGAGAGCTCGCGCTCGCCCCGCAGCGCCGCCCGCACGGCGAGGAAGTCCGCCGTGGCGGCGACGTCATGGACGCGCAGGATCTGCGCCCCCGCGTCGATCCCCTCCCCCAGCGCCGCGAGCGTCGCCGCCCCCCTCCCAGTGACCGCCCGCCCGGTCACTGCGCCGAGGAAGTCCTTGCGCGAGACCGCGAGCAGCACCGGCCGGCCGAGCGCGTGCAGCACGTCCAGGCGCCGCAGCACCGCGACCGTCTGCGCCGGCGTCTTGGCGAAGTCCGGCCCGGGGTCGAGCACCAGCTGCTCGGGCTCCATCCCCGCCTCGAGCGCCGTCGCCATGCGCTCGAGCAGGAACGCCCGCACGTCCTCGACGACGTCGTCGTAGGCACCCGGCTCGAGCAGCGTGCCCAGCGGCGCCACCCGCGTGTGCACGAGCACGAGCGCCGCGCCCGTCGCCGCACACAGCGCCGCGAGCGCCGGGTCGCGCAGCCCCGAGACGTCGTTGACCATCCCGGCGCCCGCCGCGACGGCGGCCTCGGCGACCTCGGGCTTGTAGGTGTCCACCGACACCAGCACGTCCTCGGGGAAGCCCGCGATCGCTTCGATCACCGGGACGACGCGGGCGATCTCCTCCGCCACGGCGACGGGCTCGCGGCCGCCCACCGCCGGCTGCCCGCCGACGTCGAGGATCGCCGCCCCGGCGTCCACCAGCGCGCGCGCCCGCGCGACGCGGTCTTCGAGCGAAACGAGCTCGCCGGCGTCCGAGAACGAGTCGGGCGTCGCGTTGACGATCCCCATCAACAGCGGCCGGTCGCCGAGCTCGAGCTCGTGGCGACCGGCGCGCAGGCGCATCAGCCGATGTGCAGCTTGACCGTCTTGCGCGTCACGTTGCCGGCCTTGTCGACGACCTTGGCGACCAGCTTGAAGGTGCCCTTGCGGTAGCGGTGCACCGCGCTGAAGCGGGTGAACTGCTTCGCGACGGTCTTGTCGCCGAACTGCACGAACACGTAGGCGACCCCGGAGCCGCGCCCGTCCAGGCCCGTCACCGTGATCTTCAGCGGCTGCCCCTTCTTGCGCTTGCCCGTGACGCGGACGACCGCGCGGGGGGCCACCTTGTCGAGGCGGATGAAGCGCTCCTTGCTCGGCGTCTGCTGGCCGCGGCGGTCGATCGCGATCACGCGCCACGGGTGCGGGCGGTCGGCGGCGAGCGGCGTGCTTGGCCGCAGGCTGTTCTTGTCGGTCTCCCCGACGACCTGGCCGTCGACCACGACGCGGTAGCGCAGCGCGCCCCACAGGTCCAGGCCGGAGCGCCACTTGAACGTCGGCAGCGACGTGCGCTGGTAGGTGCCGGTCGTCTCGGCGCCGGGCGGGCTCGGCGGGCGGTCGTTGAGCGCCGCGGTGACCCAGCGCGGGGTGCCCGGCGAGCCCTGGATCATCGCGACCGCGAAGCCGCCGAGGCGATCCGAGGTGGCCGCGAACTGGCCGGGCTCGACCGTGCCGAGGTCCGGCCGTGAGAGCTGGGTCTCGCCGTCGTAGGGGCGCGCGTCGGGCTTGAAACGCCCGCGGATGGTGGCACTTCCGGCGCCGTCGGCCACGCGCCAGGCGGAGACCACCTCGCGGTGCTCGGACACCGCGACCTTCGGCTCGGTGCCCTGCTGGGAGGGCTCGGAGTGAAGCGGCGCCGCGGGCTGGAAGACGTCCTGGTCAAGGAACGACGCGGTCATGCCCCCGCCGCCGGTCTCCACCACCGCGCTGCCGACGCCCTTGCCGTTGAGGGCGATCCGCGGCGAGCCGGTGTTCGGGCCGCCGTCGAGGCCGACCGGGGGCTCGAACGTCGAGCCGAGCAGCCGCCGCGCGATCGACCGCGAGCCGCCGCCGAAGTCCTGGCGGAACACCGCCCAGGCGAAGGAGCCGTCGTCCTCGACGTCGACGTCGGGGGAGTCGGCGCGGCCGCCGAGCTGACCCTCGAACTGGTTGAGCGAGAGCTCCTGCGGGGCCAGCGACGGGGTGAGGCCGGTGATGCGCCGCGCGTAGACGCGCGGGCGCCCGTCGGCGTTGTCCTCGCCCCACGCGGCCAGCGCGTTGCCCTCGGCCGAGACCGCTACGCGCCCGCGCTGCGAGTCCTTGCCGGCGGCGTCGGCCGGATCGATGTCCAGCGGCGAGCCGATCAGGTTCCAGAACAGCCCCTGCAGGCGCACGGCGCGCAGGTCGGTCCCGCCGCCGCCGGGCGCCGCGAAGGTCGCGTAGGCGGTCCCGTTGATGCCCATGTCGAGCGAGAGGTCGCTGACCGGGCCGCGATCGTCGGAGTAGAGCTCGGTCGGCCCCAGCAGCGGGCCGGGCTGCTCGTCGTTGCCGACCACGATGCTGCCGTAGACCTTGCCGCCCGCCGTCCAGACGACCGCGAGGCGATACGCGTCGGCCGCGGCGATCGCCACCTCGCCGGCCGCGCCGCTGATGCCGTTGTCCACGCGCTCCGGGCCGCGCCAGGCGCCGCCGATGAAACGCGAAATGAAGACGTGGTCCGTGCCGTCGACCTTCTTGATGTAGGCCAGGCCGCCGGTCCCGTCGCGGGCGAGGTCGACGCCGCCGAGGCGCTCGATCTCCGGCGCGGCGCCGTCGATGGTCTCGGCCGGAAACCAGGCGGCGGACGCGCCCGGCGCGGCCACGGCGAGCGCGGAGAGGACGAGCAGGACGGTCAGGCAGAGGCGGCGGGGCATGAGGCGGGGTACGGCTCCAGGGTCGCGGGGCGCGGGACGTGGGGATCCGACCGTGCAACCGGTGGACCCCCGGAAAGTTACGGCGCGGTGCCGACAGGTGTTCAACCCCCGACCACGAGACCCTCCGCGACCGCGTCGGCGCGGAAGTCGTCGGCCTCGCGGGCGCAGCGCGCGTCATCCCAGCCGAGCTCCCGGCCGAGCGCCCGCGCGACGCGCTCGGGCGCCTCTCCCCCGGGCTCGCACAGCTCCCGCGCCGCGGTCAGGCCGAGGCGGGTGCGGCGCAGGAGGACGTCGGAGACGCTGCGCGACTGCTCGCGGCGCGCCGAGAACGCCGCCTCGGCGAGCAGGTCGGGCATCCCGGGCAGGATCGGCTGGGCGAGGTCACCCCGCTCGGCCGCTGTGGCCAGGACGTCGTGGGCGGCGTAGCCGTAACGCCCGGCGAGCTGCGCGTAGGCCTCCTCCGGCACGCCCTCCACGCGCGTGAGCTCGTCCGGGTCGACCGCCATCCCCAGCGGGATCTCGTGCGTGCGGCACGGCGCATCGCGCCCCTCGCGGTCGACCAGGCGGTCGACGGTCATCTTGGCCATCCGCCGCCAGGTCGTGAGCTTGCCGCCGGTGATCGTGACCATGCCGCTGGAGGTCTCATACAGCTCGGCCTTGCGCGAGATGTCCACGGACTTCTTCGGGTCGCCCGAGGAGATCAGCGGCCGCACGCCCGCGTAGGCGCCGGCGACGTCGCCCTTGGTCAGCTCGGTGGCGAAGAAGGCGTTGGTGGCCTCGAGAAGGTAGTCGACGTCCTCCTCGGAGGGCCGGATGTGCTCGAGCTCGCCCTCGTAGTCGTTGTCGGTCGTGCCGATCAGCGTCTGGCCCAGCCAGGGGAGCACGAACACGGTGCGCCCGCCCGCAGCCGGGGCGATCGCGCCCGCGTGGACCGTGAGCCTGGAGCTGGGGACGATCAGGTGGGTGCCGCGGCTGGGGCGGATGACCGGCAGCTCGGCCTCGTCGTGAAGCTCGTTCGGGCGGATGCGATCGGCCCACACGCCGGTCGCGTTGACCACCGCGTCGGCGGAGATCGCGAACTCCTCGCCGGTGTCGGCGTCGCGCACGCACGCGCCGCGCGCGCGCCCGTCCTGCTCGACCAGCTCGGTGACCTCGAGGCCGTTGGCGAACACCGCGCCGAAGCGCTCGGCCTCCCCCAGCACGGTGAGCACGAGCCGCACGTCGTCGGTCTGGCAGTCGTAGAAGAGGTAGCCCGCCGTCGCGTTGCGGCTCTCGAGCGCCGGGAGCAGCTCGATCACCTCCTCGCGGCCGATCACCCGGTGGCGCTCCGGGCTCCAGTCCTCCGAGCCGTCGAGATTGCGGTCGCGCGTGCGGCGCCGGCCCAGCGGCGAGCGGCCGAAGCGCTCGACCGCCATCACGTCGTACATGTTCAGGCCCATCCCCAGCAGGCGGTCGGGCCGCGCGCCGTCGAAGGCGGGCACCACCATCGGGAGCGGGCGCACGAGGTGGGGCGCGAGCGCGGCGTTGATCTGGCGCTCCAGCAACGCCTCGCGCACGAGGCCGAGGTCGAAGTTCTGCAGGTAGCGCAGGCCGCCGTGAACGAGCTTGCTCGAGCGCGAGGAGGTGCCCGCGGCGTAGTCGGACTTCTCAACGAGCGCGACGGAGTAGCCGCGCGTGGCGGCGTCGAGCGCGACTCCTGCGCCGGTGATGCCGCCGCCGATCACGAGCACGTCGAAGGTGTCCGAGGCCAGCGAGGCGACGGCGTCTGCGCGGGGGAGCACGTTAGGAGAGGTACTCGCGGAAGCTGTCGAGGGGCGCGCGATCCGGGGCGGGCTTGTCCGGGCCGCGGGCGGTGCCGAGGTGGATCAGGCCGAGCACGCGCTCGCCGTCGGGGATGCCGGCCGCGGCGCGGCCCTCTTGTGTGCGGAGGACCTCCGGAGTGCGCCAATAGCCGCCGAGGCCGCGCTCATGGGCGACCAGCAGGACGATGTAGATCGCCGTCGCGGCGGCGGCCATGTCCTCCTCGTCGGTCACGGGGTCGCCGCACTGACCGCCGACGCCGCCACGAGCGTCGGCGCCCGGTCGAGCTTGGGCGCCGACTCCGGCCCCGCCGCGCGCTTGAGCGCCTCGAGCGCGTTTGGGCCAAGCACGCGGAAGCGCCACGGGTTCGTGAGGTTGTGGTTCGGAGCCCAGCGCGCGAGCTCGAACAGCGCGTCGAGCGTGTCGCGGTCGACCGGCTCCGGGGCATAGGCCTTCAGGGTGCGGCGGGAGCGGATCAGCTCGGGGAGCGACACCGGCCTCAGGCTACTGCGCACGAAGGCGGCGATTCCTACAGGTTCCGGGGGTTTCGGCCGATGAGGACCAGACCTTTCTGTCCGAGACGAGGGAACCCCAAGTGCTGCGCATCGATGAGAGCTCCAAGACGCTGGTGGCCCCGCCCGCAGGCGGGCTCGTGAGCGAGGTCAACCCCGACCGCGCCGAGATACTGACCCTGGTCTGCTCCTCCTGGGAGGCCTTCGCGGGCGAGCTCGGCCAGCCGAGCCTGCGCTTCGTCGCCTCCGAGCCGGTCCCCGGCCTCGACCTCCTCGCCTTCGACGAGCAGGCCGGCCGCGCCGTCGTCGTGCTCGTCGCCGGCGACACCGACGGCCACCAGCTCACGCGCGCACTGAACTCCGCCGCCGCGATCGCCGCGATGGACGCGGAGACGCTCGCGGGGATCCACGAGACGCTGTCGGCCGCCGTCCCCGGCGAGTCGCCCCAGGTCGTCTTCGTCGCCGCCGCCTTCGACGCGCGCCTGCTCGGCACGGTCGACTGGCTGACCCGCCGCCACGGCCTCGAGGTCTCCTGCTTCGCCCTGTCGTTCTTCCGCTTCGGCAACGAGCGCCTGCTCTCGATCCGCCGCGAGTACCCGGCGCGGGATGTGCAGGCGGTTGACCCCGCGGCGGAGATGCAGCGCATGCTTGCCGGTGAGGCCGGTTCGGGTGAGGTGCCCGTGGCTGTGGCCAACGGGCACAGCACGCCGCCGCCTAGCGTTTAGCTCGGGCGGGACGAGGGGTCGCCCGGTTTTCAAGACCCGGCGCGACCCGGTTTCAGGTCCATCGGCGCCCTCCCGAGCCGCCACATGGCATCGTTCCCGCGATGCTCGCCACCCGCCCGCGCCGCCTGGCCCTGTTCGCCCTCCTCGTCCTGCTCCTCGCCGCCGCGGCCGCCGTAGCCCTCAAAGCCCGCGAGCACGCCCGCGAGTACGCGGCCAACTGCCCGGCCGGCTACGTCAACCGCGAGCAGCGCGATGCGACCGAGCGCCGCGCACATGCCTCGCCCGGCGCCGGCGCGGCACAGTCCGAGAAGGCCCGCGAGAAGACGGCCGAAAACTCCTCCGGCGGCCCCGAGCCCGTCTGCTTCAACCGCAAGCACCCGGAATCCCTCACCGAGCTCGCCACCCGCGACCGCCAGGCCACCGCTCGCGAGACGGCCCCCGCCTCGTCCGTTCGCTCAGGCGCCTACGCATCCGCGGCCGCTCGGGCGCAACGCATGGGCGCTCGCGCCTCCTCCCTCCCCGGCGCCGGAGCCGACTGGACCCCGGCCGGCTCCGGGCCGCTGGTCAACGACGACCCGCACTACCCCGAGGTCAATGGTGTCGGGCTGGCCGACCTCAACGGCCGGATCAGCGACTTCGCCACGACTACAGGCGGCGCCCTGTACGCCGCCGTCGGCGAGGGTGGCGTGTGGACGAGCGCGGATCGTGGCGGTAGCTGGCGCTCGATCGGCGACAAGCTGCCCGTCCAGGCGGTCGGGTCGGTCGGGTGGAGCCCCGCGGCGGGTGGGACGGTGTTCGCGCTCACCGGTGACTCCGTGTTCGGCGGCGGCTCGACCTACGCGGGCACGGGCCTGTTCCGCACCACCGACGACGGCCAGAACTGGCAGAAGGCGTCCGGGCTCCCGGACGGGGTGCTCGCGTTCAAGGTCGTGGTCGACCCCACGGACCCGAACACCGTCTACGCCGCCACCGGCGCTGGCCTGTTCCGCTCCACCGACGACGGCGCGAGCTTCTCCAACGCGGACCTCCCCACCGGCGGGCCGAAGGGCTGCACGGGCGCCTCGCCCGACAAGGAGGGCTGCTTCCTGGCCAACATGGTCACCGACGTTGCCGTGCAGCAGAGCACCGGCGCGGTCGTCGCCGCGGTCGGCTGGCGCGCCGGCAACAAGCCGAACCCGAGCGGCTACCCGGACTCGCCGAGCAACGGCATCTACAAGTCTCCGAGCGGCAACCCCGGCACGTTCGACAAGACCGGCACCGGCGAGTTCCCCGCCCAGAACCGCATCGGGCGCATCGAGCTCGGCGCCGCCAACGGCCCCGACCAGGACCACCAGTACCTCTACGCGATCGTCCAGGACGCCGTGAAGTTCAACGGCGGCGCCGCCGCGATCGACATCGACACCGGCGTCAAGCCGGGCGTCAGCCGGACGGTGCTCAACGGCATCTACGTGTCGAGCGACTTCGGCGACACCTGGACGCGGATGGAGGACGGCGACGTGCTCGGAACCGATCCCACCAACGGCTCCGCGCTCACCGGCACCGCCTGCGCGACGCTCTACTGCCCCGGCGTGCAGGCTTGGTACAACGAGTGGATCAAGCCCGATCCAACGCGCCAGGACGCAAGCGGCGTGCCGACGCGACTGCTCTTCGGGCTCGAGGAGGTCTGGCAGAACAAGGTCGACGGCCAGCCGCAGGACGGGCCGTCGCAGTTCGAGGTCGTCGGCCCCTACTTCGCCGGCGACACCTGCCTGTTCCTCAGCACCGGCCTCCCCGCGTGCCCGACCACCGGCGACCCGACGGTCAACAACAACACCACGACCCACCCCGATCAGCACTCGGCGACGTTCCTGCCCTCGAGCGGCGGCGGCTCGACGATCGTCGTCGGCAACGACGGCGGCGCCTACACGCAGACCGCCGGGCCGAGCGAGAAGTTCAGCGAGGGCAAGTGGGGCCGGGGCGCCAACCAGGGTTTCAACACGCTGCTCCCCTACGACGCCCAGATCTCCAAGAACGGGACGATCTTCTCCGGCCTGCAGGACAACGGCGAGATGAAGATCGAGCCGGGCGGCCGCCAGGTGGGCACCTTCGGCGGCGACGGCGGCTTCAGCGCGGTCGACCCCGACAACTCCGACATCGCCTACGAGGAGTACACGTTCGCGGCGATCAAGTCGACGACCAATGGCGGCCAGAGCTGGCAGGACGCGGCCCCTCCGGCCGACGACGGCTACCAGTTCATCAACCCGTTCACGATGGACCCCGCCGACCCCAACCACCTGTTGACCGCGGGCCGCGGCGTCTACGAGTCCACCAACGGGCCGAGCCCGAACTGGACCAAGGTCTACGACCTGGGCACGCGCCAGGCGCCGGGCAACGCGGACGCCTCGCCGAACGGCACCGACGACTCGATCAACAAGGTCAGCGCCGTCGACCTGCGCGGCGCGTTCACCACGGCCACCGCGAGCGGGCCGAGCGGGCCCAAGACCGCCGACTTCGACTACACGGGCGGCGAGGACACCGTGCCGGGCGCCGACGGCTCGACCTCGCTGGAGCTTCCGGGCACGTTCACCGACCGGCCGTTCACCATCAAGGCGGGCGAGACCGACGCCAGGGCGATCCTGCGCATCGAGTGGACGAACCCGAACGATGATTGGGACCTGCGCGTGCTCAAGAAGGAGGGCGGCACCGAGAAGGTCGTCGGCGAGTCGCTCACCCAAGGCGGCGCCTCCACCTCCGAGCAGGTCTCGCTGACCGCGCCCAAGCCCGGTGACTACATCATCCGCGCCTACAACTACGCGGCTCCCGGCCGGAGCTTCAAGGGCTCGGCGCGCTTCGTGCAGGCGATCGGCACCGAGGTCACCGGTGACGGCGCCGCGGCCTACGTCGGCTTCTGCGGCTACTGCGACGCGCTGAACGTCCGGCCGTTCGGGCGCGGCCTGGCGACCAACGTCGGCGGCAGCAAGCCGCCCAAGCGGCTCTCGAGCGACGGCTGGCACATCGCCGCCGCCAACGGCCTACCGAACCGCTACATCACCTCGGTCCAGATGGACCCGGCCGACCCGCGCACGGTCTACGTGACGCTCGGCGGCTACTCGCGGCGCTGGCTGCCGGTCAACAAGCTCGGCGAGAACACGCCCAACGTCGGCAGTGGCCACGTGTTCAAGTCCACCGACTCCGGCCAGAATTTCACCGACATCTCGGGCAACCTGCCCGACGCGCCGGCGAACTTCACGCTGGTGCGCGACGGCCGGATGATCGTGGCGACTGACGTCGGGGTCTTCATCGCCGCCGGCACGGACGGCGGGAGCTATGACGCGCTCGGCAACGGGCTGCCGACCGCGCCCGTCTACTCGCTCGAGCTCAAGCCCGGTGACGCCAACACGCTGATCGTCGCCACCCAGGGGCGCGGCGTCTACCGCTACAGCTTCACGGGCGCCGGAGCCGTCGGGGCGGGCACGGGGCCGCCGCAGAAGCCCTCGACGCGCAACCCTGTCGCGTGCGCGGCCAGCCGCGGTTTCGCCTCGGCGACGGCCTCCCGTCGCGGCCGCGGCGTGCGCTTCGCCTTCCAGCGGCGGGCGCGCAACCCGGTGACCGTGGACGTCTTCCAGCAGTCGCACGGGCGCAAGGTGCTCGGCGAGCGGCGCGTGGCGCACTTCACAGGCAAGTCGCGCTCGTTCACCTGGAACGGCAAGGCCCGCAAGGGCAAGGCGCTCAGCGATGGCGTGTACTTCGCGCGCTACCGGATCGCCTACGGCAGCCGCCTGCGCGACTTCCGCCGCATCACGCTGCAGCGCAGCCATGGGCGCTTCTCCACGCGGCCGTCGTTCTACCGCGCCGAGAGCTGCGGGCTGCTGAGCTCCTACAAGCTCGGCCGCCCGGTGTTCGGCGGGAGCGGGCGCAGGACGCTCGGGATCGCCTACCGGCTAAGCGTGCCGGCGCGGGTGAAGCTCGAGATCTTCCGCGGGTCCAAGCGCATCCGCAGCGACCTCACGCGCTCGCGCCTCCCGCGCCGGACCTACCGCTCCTCGCTGCTCCCAGGCAAGCTGCGCAAGGGCGACTACCGGGTGCGGCTGACGGTGCGGGCGGGCGCGACGACGGTGACCTCGACGCTGGTGTCGCGCCGGCTGTAGCTATTTGCCCCGGAAATATTCGGCGGCTCTGTCCGGGGTGAGGGCCAGAATTTGCCTGCGAGTTGGGCGAATTCTGGGGGGGTGTGGATGTTGCGGTTGGTGGGGGAGCAGGTCGAGTCGTTGTTTGACGAGGCGCT
>JBBRYA010000017.1:0-57138 GCA_038238015.1 Solirubrobacterales bacterium | reverse complement strand
CGGGCGTCGCGGCCCTCTACGGCCCGCTCCACGGCGGCGCCAACGAGGCGGTGCTGCGCATGCTCAAGCGGATCGAGACGAAGGAGAACATCCCCGACTTCATCACCGGCGTGAAGGAGGGCAAGGAGAAGCTGATGGGCTTCGGCCACCGGGTCTACAAGAACTACGACCCGCGCGCCAAGATCATCAAGACCGCCGCCGACGAGGTCTTCGAGGTCACCGGGGTCAACCCGCTGCTGGAGATCGCGCTCGAGCTCGAGAAGATCGCGCTCGAGGACGAGTACTTCGTCGACCGCAAGCTCTACCCCAACGTCGACTTCTACTCGGGCTTGATCTACGAGGCGCTGGGGATGCCCTTGGACATGTTCCCCGTGCTCTTCGCGATCCCCCGCACGAGCGGCTGGATCGCCCAGTGGCTGGAGATGATCGACGACTCCGAGCAGAAGATCGCGCGGCCGCGCCAGATCTACACGGGCGACCGCACGCGCGACTACCTGGCGGTCGGCAGCCGGTAGCCGTTAGGAGGAAGTTCACAGAAGGCCCGGCGGTGGTCGGTTGTAATACGCAACCGTGTACCGAACCCTTCCTGACGGCACCGAGCTGGTCCTGCGGCCGATCGAGCCGGGCGACAAGGCCCGGCTCTCGCAGGCCCTCGGCCGCTTGAGCGCGGAGACCGCCCGGCGGCGCTTCTTCGCCGCCAAGCCGAGCTTCACCTCGGGCGAGCTGCGCTACCTCACCGAGGTCGACGGCGTCGACCACCTCGCGCTGGTCGCCCTGCACGCCGGCGATCCCGAGACGATCGTCGGCGTCGCCCGCTGCGTGCGGCTCGCCGACGCGCCCGACACCGCTGAGTTCGCGATCGTCGTGAGCGACGCGATGCAGGGCCGCGGCCTCGGCAGCCTGCTGTCCCGCACGCTGGCCGACGCCGCGCGCGCGGCCGGGATCCGGCGTTTCGCCGCGACGATGCTGGCCGAGAACGCCGCGGTGCGCCGGCTCATGCAGACGATCTCCGGCCGCCTCGAGGACGAGCGGATGCACAACGGCGTCCGCGAGGTCGTCGTGCAGCTGGCTGCGTGATTTGACCCGCGCGCCCGCGCGGCCGATGAATACCCCGTGGATGCGCCCCGGACCCTGCGAGCGCTGATCGCCGACGTCCACGAGACCGACGCGACGGCGATCCTGCTCGCCCTCGAGACCGAGGGCTGGACCGTGCACGCGCGCCGCACCACCGGCAGCCAGGGGCTCGAGGACGCGCTGCTCGAGCGCGGCTGGGACGCCGTGCTCTACGGGGGGGCGGGATCGCGGGCGGTGCCCGCGCGCAAGGCGCTCGCGCTCGTCCGTCTCGCCGATCCGCACCTTCCGTTCCTCGCCGTCTCGCGCTCCGTGCGCCGCGGCGATCTCGCGGCCGTCGTCAAGGGCCTGGACGGCAGCGTGCCCGTCTCCTCTGGCCCCGGCGACATCGCCGAGGTGCTCGAGCGCGAGCTCACCGCGGCACGCGGGCGCCGGGCGGAGGGCAAGGCCCACCGGCTTCTTCTGGCCCAGCAGGCGATCACCGACCACGTCGCCTCCGGGCTCGGCGCGGATGCGCTGCTGACTCGCGTGCTGGGCTCGCTCGGCGAGACGCTGGGCTGGAGCTGCGGCGCGGTGTGGATGCCCGACGGCGACCCGCCGCGGCTGCGCTGCGCCGCCACCTGGTCGACCCCGGACGCCGGGCCCGCCGTCGCGGCCTTCGCCCACGGCTCGAGCCGCCTGCGCCTCGCGCCCGGCCGCGGGCTGCCCGGCCGCGTGTTCGCCTTCCGCCGCCCGGTGTGGATCCAGGACATGCGCCGCGACGGCCAGGAACCTCGCTCCGGCGCCGCCCGTCACGCCCGGCTCAAGGCCGCCGTCGCCGTCCCGGTCGGCAGCGGCGAGGACTGCGCCGGCGTGCTCGAGCTGTTCGCGGGCGAGGCGCGCGAGCATGACGTCGAGACCGCCGCGATGCTGGCCACGGTTGGCGGCCAGCTCGCCCGCGCGCTGGCGCGCGAGAAGGCGGTCGCCCTGCACGACCCGTTCACCGGCCTGCCCACCACGGCGCTGCTCTCCGAGCACACCGACCTCGCGGTCGCGCGCGCCCGCCGCTCAGGCGCCTCGGTGATGGTGCTCACGCTGCGCCTCGACGTCGGCCAGGACCTGCTCGGGCACCTCGCCGGCCGCGTGACCGACGTACTGCGCGGCACCGACGTGCTGGCGCGCACCGGGACCAGCGAGCTCGGGGTGCTGCTCGCCGACCTGCGCTTCCCGCCCGCCGAGGTGATCGAGCGGGTCGGTGGGCGCATCGCCGAGGCGCTCGAGGAGCCGCTGCTGCTCGGCGGCGAAGAGGTGCGCATCGACCCCGTGATCGGGCACGCCTCCTTCCCGGGCGACGGCGAGGACGCCGAGGAGCTGCTCGCCGAGGCCGCGCGGTCAGCGGACGCCGTCAAGCGCCGCCCGGCACCATCTGCGCCATGGCCTACCGAATCGTCTTCCGAACCGGTCCGCGCGTCGAACGCCTCGAGGCCGCTTCGCTCGACGGGGCGCTGACCCTGCTCGAGCAGCGCGCCCGCGCGCTGGCCGCCGGCCCGCGCCTGGAGCCGGTCGACCTCTACCACCGCAGCTTCCAGCCCGCGCAGCAGGTCGCGCACCGAGCCGAGATCTCCGGCCCCGACGGGCTTCGCGCCGGGCTCGACGTCCGCGGCGACGGCTCGGTCGAGGCGTGGACGGGGCGCGTCAAGCGCCGGGTGGTCGAGCAGCGCGGCTCCGAGACGGCCTACGCGGCGCTGCGCCGCGCGCTCGCGTCCTGAGCGCTCAGAGCACGAGCGTGGCGCCGTAGCGCCGCAGCCAGCGCGAGTGCGCGCGCCAGTCCGGGACGCGCGACTCCAGCAGCGTCCAGAACGTGGGCGAGTGGTCCATCCGCTCGAGGTGGCAGACCTCGTGCTCGACCACGTAGTCCAGGACCGCCTCGGGGGCGAGCAGCAGCCGCCAGTTGAAGGACATGTGCCCGGTGGTGGAGCACGAGGCCCAGCGCGTCTTCTGGCCGCGGATGGTCAGCCCGCTGTAGCTCGTGCCGGCGCGGGCCGTGGCGGCGTCCAGCCGCGGCGCGATCTCGGCGCGCGCCGCGCGGCGGTAGAAGCGCTCGATCGCCGGCCCGGCGTCGCGCGCGGGCACGAGCAGCTCCTCGCCGCGCCGGTGCACGCGCTCGCGGCGCGGCTGGGCCACCACGCGCAGGTCGCGGCCGAGGTAGGGCAGCGTGCCGGGCGGGCGGGCGACCTCCTCCGCGGCGCGCCGCAGCGTGCGCTGCCGGCGCTCGATCCACGGCCGCAGCTCGCGCACCGCGTGGGCGGCGGCGCGCTCGGGCGCCCGGCGCGGGAGCGTGACCTCGACCTCGCCGCGGCCGTCGACGTGCACGCGGACGGTGCGGGCGCGCGGGGAGCGCCGGACCCGGAAGTCGATCTCGGGCGCTGCCATCATGCGCTCCGATGCCACGCTCGCGGGTGCGGCTCCCGCGCGAGGTCCGGGAGCCCTACAGGGTCTTTCTCAACGGTGTCCTGCAGCATGGGGGAACGGACTATGAAGTGCGCAACGGCGGCCTCGAGTTCCCCCGGCATCTCGCCAAGGAGGCCAAGCTCAGCGGCTGGCGCTGGTTCCTCGGCGCCTGGGGCATCGGCACCTACGGCACGAACGACCAGGTCGACGTGGCGTGGGAGGTCAACGGGCGCCCGCGCGTCGCTCACGCGCTGGACATCGAGGCGCCGGAGGGCTGAGCCTCCCAGGGGCTCATGGTCCTCAGGGCGCTGAGGATCGCGCGCGTCGCGGGGGAGCGGTTGAGCGTGTAGAAGTGGATCCCCGGCGCGCCGTTGGCGAGCAGGTCGGCGCACTGCAGCGTGGCGTAGGCGACCCCGAAGTCCGTCGCCGCCTCGGGCTCCTCGGCGCGCAGCTCGAGCTCGCGCGCCAGCCGCGACGGGATCTCCGAGCCGCACAGGCTCGTGATCTTCTGGATCTGGCGCGAGTTGGTGATCGGCATGATCCCCGGGAGGATCGGTACGTCGATGCCGATCTCGCGCGCCCGCGCCACGTACTCGTAGTAGAAGCGGTTGTCGAAGAACACCTGGCAGATCAGGAAGCGCGCTCCCGCGTCGACCTTCTCCTTGGTGTAGCGGAGGTCTGACTCGGCGTCGGTCGCGTGGATGTGGACCTCGGGGAAGCAGGCGGCGCCGATCGCGAAGTCGTAGTCGTCGCGGATCAGCTCGATCAGCTCGCGCGAGTAGCGCAGGCCGCCCTCGGTCGCCGTCCACTCGTCCTGGCCCGGCGGCGGGTCGCCGCGCAGCGCGAGCACGTTCTCGACGCCGCGGTCGCGCATCAGGTCGAGCGTGTCGCGCAGCTCCTCGACGGTCGCCCCGACGCAGGTGAAGTGCGCCATCGCCTCGAGGCCGTGCTGCTCGCGCATGTTGGAGACGATGTCGATCGTCTTGTGCTTCTCGGCCGGGGTCCCGCCGGCGCCATAGGTGACCGACGCGAAGGTCGGCTCCAGCGCGGAGAGCTCCTCCAGCGCCGCGGCCAGGTTGCGCTCGCCCGCCTCGGTCTTCGGCGGGAAGAACTCGAAGGAGAAGGACGGCTGGCCGTCGCGCGCGATCCGTTCGTCGATCCGCATCCTCAGAGCCTAGGACACTTGCCAGCGCTCGGGATCCCCTGGAAGCCGCGCTGCCTCGCCGATCGCCTCGAGGTGGGTCAGGTAGCCCAGCAGCTTGGTCAGCAGCCAGCCTGCGACCTCGGCGCGGAACGCCTCGCCGTAGACGCGCGGGGCCAGCTCGAAGGCGGTCACGGGCGCCGCGGCGATCCCGGCCCGGACGGCGTCGAGGCGCTCGCGGACCAGCGCCCGGTTGCCCTCGATGTGCGCGCCGACGTCGGAGAACGGCCGCCCGTGACCGCTGAGCGCCAGCCGGGCCTCGAGCGTCTCGACGCGGTCCAGCGAGGCCAGGAACTCCCCGACCGGATCGGGGCTGTAGCCGTAGTCGAAGTACAGCGAGACGCGGCCGAGCAGGTGGTCCCCGGAGATCAGCAGGCGCCGCTCGGCCTGGTGCAGGCAGACGTGAGAGGGCGCGTGACCCGGCGTCTCGTGCACGGTCCAGTCGCCGAGGTCGGTCGCGACCGTCACGCCGGCCACGAGGTCGCGGTCAGGGGCGAGCGGCCCCGACACGCCGAGGCGGTCGTCGCGCCGCTGCTCGGCCCAGCGCCGCAGCGGCGCCTCCGGGACCCCGCTCTGGCGCGCGACCTCGATGCGGCGCTCGAGCGCCGTGGCCTTGTCGGACATCGTCGCCGTAAAGTGCGCGTGGTTCGGGTGGATCCACAGCTCGCAGCCCGTGCGCGCGACGATCGTCGCCGCCTGCCCGCAGTGGTCGGTGTGGGCGTGCGTGCAGACGAGCAGCCGCACGTGCTCGAGGCGCAGGCCGACCTGATCGAGCGCCCGTTCGAGCTGCGCGAGCGAGCCCGGCTCGTGCATCCCCGTGTCGACGAGCACGATCCCGTCGGCCGCCGCGAGCGCCCACGCGTTGCAGTGGGGCACGCCCGGCCAGGGCAGCGGCAGGCGTAGGCGCCAGACGCCCGGGACCACCCGCTCGCCGCGGCCAACCTCCCGCGGTCGCGTCGGCTTGCGCATGCCGCCGGACGGTAACGTGCGGGCATGGCCACCTCCCCGCAGGCGCTGCTCGCCGACTACTTCGACGCGCTCGGTCGCCAGGATCTCGACGCGATCGCCTCCCACTGGGCCCCCGACGGGCAATCGCACATCGCCGGCCAGGCCGACGCCGTCGGGCCGGACGGCGTCCGCGCCTACTGGGCCGAGATGTTCGCCGCCTGCCCGGACTTCAAGATCGTGCCGACCGAGATCATCGGCGAGGGCGACTACGCCGCCGTCAAGTGGACGGCGACGGCGACGTTCGCCGGCCCGGGCAGCTACCAGGGCATCGAGCCGACGGGCGCGCGCCTGGACCTCGAGGGCATGGACCTGTTCCGCGTCTCCGGCGACCGCCTGGTGCGCGAGGACGCCTACACCGACGGCGCGACGTTCGCGCGCCAGCTCGGGATGCTGCCCCCGCAGGGCTCGGTCGCCGAGCAGCGGATGACGAAGGCCTTCAACGTCCAGGGCCGCGTGAAGAAGCGCCTGGCCGACGACGCCGAGCGGATCGCTGAGGGCGTCTGGCTCGTCCGCGGGGGGTTCCCGACCAAGCTCTTCAACGTCTACCTGATCGAGGACGACGGCGGCGGCGTCACGCTGTTCGACGCCGGGGTCAAGGTCATGGCCAACGCGCTGGCCTCGGCCGGCGCCGCGCTCGGCGGGATCAACCGGATCGTGCTCGGCCACTCCCACATGGACCATCGCGGCGCCGCCCCGGGCCTGAAGGTGCCGGTGCTCTGCCATCCGGCCGAGCGCATCGACGCCGAAGGCGACGCCGGCGAGCACTACTTCGACTGGAGCGAGGTCACCAAGCCCGCCCGCTGGCTGCTGCCGCGGCTGATGCCGACCTGGGACGGCGGCCCGGTGGCGATCTCCGGCACGGTCGACGAGGGCGATGACGTCTCGGGCTTCCGCGTGGTGCACATCCCCGGCCACGCGCCCGGGCAGATCGCGCTGTTCCGAGAGTCAGACCGGGTGGCGCTGAGCTCGGACTGCTTCTACACGCTCGCCATCGGGACGGGCCGCAGGTGCCCGCCGCGGGTGCCCGAGCGCGGGACGAACCTCGACACCGAGCAGGCGCGGGCGTCGGTCCTTAAGCTCGCCGCGCTCGAGCCGTCGGCCGCCTGGCCGGGCCACACCGATCCGGTCACGGGCGACGTGCGCGCCCAGCTCGAGCAGACCGCCCGGGCGTAGCGTTGGGCCGTCGGGGGCGACGCCGCGGGGCGCAGGCGCTCAGCGCGCCCGAGAGCGCCTACGCCGACGCCGAGCACGGCAAGCTGATCCTTCGGGGCGCGCTCAGCCCCGCCACGCGGCGGGAGTACGCGAGCGTGCGAGAGGGGTCGCCGCTCTCGCAGGAGGACGCCTGGCAGCGCGGCGCGGAGTTCCTCTTCGAGCGCCTGGCGGTGCGCTGGGAGATCGCCGGTGCCGAGCCGCTGGAGCGCCAGCGCGAGCTGCTGGGCCGCTACCGGCTGGCCTCCTCGGAGGAGCGCCGCTGGATCCGCGACGTCCTGCGCCGCCACCTGGCCGAGCACTTCCCGGACCTGCGGGCCCCGTGAAGGTCGTCGACCTCTCCGTGCCCACGGGTCCCGGGCCGGGCGAGCCGATCCAGCCGCAGATCGACTACGAGGACCACGCGCGCACCGCGCCGCTGCTCTCGCAGATCTTCGGCTGCACGCCCGAGGAACTGCCCGACGGCCAGGGCTGGGCCTCGGAGACGGTCACGCTGATCACCCATGCGGGCACCCACGTCGACGCGCCGTGGCACTACTTCCCGACCTCGGAGGGCAAGCCGGCCCGGCGGATCGACGCGCTGCCGCTCGACTGGTTCGTGCGCCCCGGGGTCCGCCTTGACCTGCGGGCGAAGCCGTGGGGGGAGCGGATCGAGGTCGCCGACCTCGAGGCGGCCCTCGCCGCCGCCGGGCACGAGCTCGCGCCGCTGGACATCGTGCTGCTGTGGACCGGCGCCGAGCGCGCGTGGGACACCGCGGAGTACGTCAACGCCGGCTCGGGCCTCGGGCGCGAGTCGACGCTGTGGCTGCTGGACCGCGGCGTCAAGGTGATCGGGACCGACGCCTGGGGGCTGGACCGGCCGTTCGCCGCGCTGCGCGCGGAGTACGAGCGCAGCGGCGACGCCTCGATCCTGTGGGAGGCCCACCGCGCGGGCATCGAGCGCGAGTACTGCCAGATCGAGAAGCTCCACAACCTCGGCGCGCTGCCCGCGCCGAGCGGCTTCACCGTCTCCTGCCTGCCGGTCAAGGTGGCCGGCGCCTCCGCCGGCTGGTGCCGCGCCGCGGCGATCCTCGATGGGCCCTGACCCCCGCGCGTTCGCCGCGCTGCTGTGCGGCTACTGCCTCGACGTGCAGCCCGGCGATCAGGTCCTGGTGCGCTCGACCATGCTCGCCGCGCCGCTGCTGCTCGCGCTCCAGCGCGAGATCCTCGAGCGCGAGGCCTGGCCCGTGCTGCGCGCCGAGCTGCCCGGGCAGGCCGAGGGCTACTGGGGCGCCGTGCGCGACGCCCAGCTCGACGGCATCTCCCCCGCCGAGCGCGCCGACACCGAGGGCTCGGACTGCCTGCTCGCGATCCAGGCGCCCGAGAACACGAGCGCGCTGGCCGGGGTCGACCCGGCGCGGATGGCGCGCGCGGCGCGCACCCGCCAGGCGCTGCGCGAGCGCGCGATGCAGCGGCGCTGGTGCGGCACGCTGTGGCCGACCCCGGCGGGCGCCCAGCAGGCCGGCATGGGCAGCGCCGACTTCGCGGCGTTCGTGCGGCGCGCGCTGTTCCTCGACCAGGACGACCCAGCGGCGGCGTGGACGGCGCTCGGAGCGGCCCAGCAGGCGCTGATCGACCGCCTCGCCGGCGCGCGCGAGCTGCGCGTCGAGGCCGAGGGCACCGACCTGCGCCTGAGCGTTGAGGGCCGCACCTGGGTCAACTCCGACGGCCGGCGCAACATGCCCTCGGGCGAGGTCTTCACGGGCCCGCGCGAGGATTCCGCCGAGGGCGTCATCCGCTTCACGGTCCCCTCGAGCCCCGGCGGGGTGGCGGTGGCGGGGGTCGAGCTCGAGTTCCGCGCGGGCCGCGTGGTGCAGGCTCGCGCCGAGCGCGGCGAGGACTACCTGCGCGAGACGCTGGCCACCGACGAGGGCGCCTCCCAGCTCGGAGAGGTCGGCATAGGCACAAACTTCGGGATCGATCGCGCGATCGGCGCAATCCTCTTCGACGAGAAGATCGGGGGCACGGTGCACCTCGCGCTGGGCCGCTCCTATCCCGAGACCGGCGCCACCAACGAGTCCGCGGTGCACTGGGACCTGATCTGCGACCTGCGGCGCGAGGGCCGCCTCTCCGTCGACGGCGCAACACTCGTCGAGAACGGTCGCTTCCTGGGGGTCGCCCTGGGGTAGGGTCGCCCGCGACATGGATGTCGGGGTGCGTCTCCTCGCGCTCGCGCTCTTGGCGCTGAGCGTACTGGCGCCGTCTGCGACGGCGTCTGCAGGCGACCTCGATCCGACCTTCTCCTCCGACGGGAAGGTCACCACGCTGAGCTCCTCCGACACCTTCGTCCCGCGCGCCGTCGCCGTGCAGGGCGACGGCCGGATCGTGGTCGCGGGCTACTCCTGCGACGACGCGACCTGCGGGCCGACCGGCAACTCCTCGTTCCGGCTCATGCGCTTCACGCCCGACGGCGGGCTCGACACCGACTTCGGGGTCGGCGGCACGGTGACGACGGCGGTCGGCGCCGGGCGCTCGCAGGCCTTCGACGCGCTGATCGAGGCCGACGGCGCGATCGTGGCGGCCGGGGTGGCGAGCTCCAACCCCTCTGACCCCGGGAGCTTCGCAGTGGTGCGCTACCGCCCCGACGGCTCGCTCGACCAGTCCTTCGGGCCCGGCGGCCGGGTGGTCACGCCGCTGCGCCCCGGCTTCGACGCGATCGCCGACCTCGTCGAGCAGCCCGACGGGCGCCTGGTCGCCGTCGGGCAGGCGGAGGGGCCGGGAGCGCGCACGCGCTACGCGCTCGCGCGCTATAGCCGGGTCGGGACGCTCGACCCCAGCTTTGGCACCGACGGCGTGGCGATCGTCGGCTCCGCGGACCCCTACGCGTTCGCGGCCGCGGGCGCCCTACTGCCCGACGGGCGGATCGTCGCCCTGGGAGCCAGCGGCTCCTCCGACCAGATCGAGGCCTACCGGTTCGGCGGCGCCAGGGTCACCGTCGACGGGCAGCCGGACCGGCCCGCGTGGACGCTCCCGGTCGGCTCGTCCTACTCCTTCGCCAACGCCGCGGTGGCCGTCGGCGACGGCCGGGTGCTCGCGGCCGGGGTCGGGACCGACGGCGCCGGGCGCCCGGCGATGGCGCTCGTGCGCACCTGGGCGGGCGACGCCCTGGACCCGAGCTGGGACGGGGACGGCGTGGCGCTCGTGGGCGCGGGCGACGGGGCGGCGGCGGCCGACGTTCTGCTCCAGCCCGACGGCGCCGCGGTCGCGGCCGGCCATGTCGCCTCGCAGTCGAGCTACCTCTTCGCGCTCGCGCGCTTCGGCGCCGACGGCGCGCTGGACCGGGGCTTCGGCCGTGACGGCCTCGTGACCACGAGCTTCGCGCCGGCCACGGTGGCGCGGGCGACCGCCGTGGCGCGCCAGCCCGATGGGCGTCTCGTGGTCGCCGGGCTGGTCTGCGCCGGCGGCAGCGGTGCGCAGTGCAGCGGCGGCACGGCACGGCTGGCGCTCGCGCGCTACCTGAGCGAGCCTGGGCCCTCGCCGCCGTCGGGGCCCGGTACGACGGCGCCGACGGCGCCGACGGCGCCGACGGCGCCGATCGTACGCCCGGCGGCCCCGTTCGTCGGCCTGCCCGCCGTCGTGCGGGCGCGCCACGGCCGGGTGCGCGTCCGGCTGCGCTGCCTGCAGGCGCGCCGCTGCCGCGGCACAGTGTCGATCGCGCGCCTGCGTAAGGGCCACCGCGCGCTCCTGCTCGGGCGCCACACGGCGAGCGTTCCGGGCCGCCACCGCCGCACGGTCAGCCTCAGGCTGCGCCGCGGGCTCGGCCGGTCCAGTCGCATCCGCGCGCGGCTGAGCTTCCGCGGGCGCGACGCCGCCGGACGCGTGCGCAGCGTCAGCCGCAGCGCGCTGCTTCGCCACTGACGGCCTCAGCCGCTATACACCCCGGCATGCGCCGCACGAAGATCGTCGCGACGATCGGCCCCGCCTCGCGCGATCCCGAGGTGCTCGTGCGCATGGTCGCGGCGGGGATGGACGTGGCGAGGCTGAACTTCTCCCACGGCAGCGCCGAGGAGCACGCCGAGGTGGCGCAGCGGGTCCGCCGCGCCTCGGAGCGCGCCGGGCGCGCGGTGGCGATCCTGCAGGACCTCCCCGGCCCGAAGCTGCGGATCGGCCGGCTGGCCGACGACGTCGTAGAGCTCCGCTCCGGCGACCCGCTCACCTTCGTCTGCGGCGACGGCGACGGCGGCGGCAGCGGTGACGCCAAGCGCATGTTCATCAGCTGGCAGGGCCTGGCCGACGCGGTCGACGACGGCGAGATCATGTACCTGGCCGACGGCTCCGTGCGCCTGCGCGTCACCGGCACCCGCCCGGAGTCGGGCGAGATCGACACGCTGGTCGAGGTCGGCGGCGCCGTCGCCTCCCGCCAGGGCCTGAACATCCCGGGCGAAGCCGCGTCGCTCCCCGCGGTGCCCGCCGAGGACCTCGAGCACCTGCGGGCCGGGGAGCAGATCGGCGTCGACCTCGTCGCGCTCTCGTTCGTCCGGCGCGCGGAGGACATCGAGGAGGTGCGCAACCACACGCGCCTTCCGCTGATCGCCAAGATCGAGAAGCCCCAGGCCGTGCAGCGCGCCGAGGAGATCGTGCGCGCAGCCGACTGCGTGATGATCGCCCGCGGCGACCTCGGGATCGAGATGCGCATCGAGGAGGTCCCGATCGTCCAGAAGCAGGTGATCGCGCTGGCCGGCGCGCTCGCGCGGCCCTCGATCACCGCCACGCAGATGCTCGACTCGATGGTCGCCTCCTCGCGGCCGACGCGCGCCGAGGTCGCCGACGTCGCCAACGCGATCCTCGATGGCACCGACGCGGTGATGCTCTCCCAGGAGAGCGCGGTCGGGCAGTATCCGGTGGGGGCGATCGAGATGATGGCCGCGATCGCCGAGCGCACCGAGCCCACCGCCCACTACCGCGAGTGGAACGAGCGGCGCGTGCGGCGCGACCGCCGCGACCCCGCCTACACGATCGCCTACACGGCCTGCCGCGCCGCGTGGGAGCTCGGCCTTGACGCGCTCGTCTGCCCGACGCTGTCGGGGCGCTCGGCGCGGCTGATCTCGGCGCACCGCCCGACGGTCCCGATCTTCGCGCTCTCCCCAGGTCGCGAGACGGTGCGCCGCTGCGGGCTGATGTGGGGTGTGCGGGCGGCCTCGCTGCCGCGCTACGAGGTCACCGAGGAGCTCATCCACGCCTCGGTCCGCCGGGTCGAAGAGCTCGGCTGGGTCAAGAAGGGCGACCGGATCGGGATCACCGCCGGCCTGCCCTCGGGCAAGCCCGGGACCACGAGCCTGCTGCAGATCGAGGAGGTCTAGCTATTAGGCATCCGGTGCGGCGCTGCGGCGCCCGGCACGGACGTCGCGGCGCAGCAGCACGAGGCCGGCGAGCGCCATCACGACGAGCACGATCAGCGCGGCGATCGCCGCCGGCGAGCCGAAGTTGCCGAACGAGCCGCCGAGCGCGGTGTAGGCGAACGCGCGCGGCGCGGCTCCGAGCGCCGTCGCGGCCGCGAACGTCGGCAGCGCGACCGGCGTCAGCCCGGCCGCGTAGTTGACCAGCGAGTAGGGCACGCCGGGCGCGAGCCGCGCGTAGAGCACCGACAGGAAGCCGCGCCGGCCGATCCAGGTGCGCGCGCCGCGCACGCGCGGACCGGCGATCTGCTCGACCGCGTCGAACCCGACCCGGCGGGCGATGAGGAACGCGCAGCAGGCGCCGAGCGTCGCCGCGGTCAGCGCGAGCGGGAAGCCCACCGCGGTGCCGAACAGCAGCCCGGCCGCGCCGGCCAGAAGCGGCCCGGGGAACAGCACGCACGTGAGCGCAGCCGACAGGACGACGAAGACGAGGGGGGCGAGCACGCCCACGCCCTGCACCCAGTCGCGCACGCGCTGCGGCGACAGCGAGCCCGTCGCGGCGACCGCCACCAGGCACGCGATCACCGCCGCCGCCAGCAGGGCGAGCCGCGCCCGCGGGCCAATCACCGCCGTGCGGTGTAGAAGTCCGTCTCGGCGCGCCCGAGCTCGGTGACCGGCTCGTCGCCGTAGATCCACTCGCGCGCGATGCGGTGGAAGTTCAGGCGCGCGCGGAGCTGGGAGATCACGGCGAGCGTGAGCATCTCCACCCGCCGGCCGAACAGGTGGTCGGCCGGGAGCGTCTCGTGGCGCATCTGCCCGAAGTGCTCGGAGCGCGGGTCTGACATGTCGATCATCACCTGGGTGGCGATCTCGGGCTCGAGGGCGATCTCCTCGTCGAGCACGTACCACCACGTCGCGTCGCGAAACTGGGCGAGCAGCTTGTCGGCGCGGAAGTTCTCCGGGCGCTTGAGGAAGCCGGTCTCGGTCCAGATGCGCTTGAGCTCGTCGCCGTCGCCGGCGTGGCCGGCGCGCTGGCAGGCCAGCTCGATCTCCAGCAGGTCGGCCGGCATCACCTTGAAGAGCCCGAAGTCCAGGAACGCGATGCGCCCGTCGTCCATCAACAGGAAGTTGCCCGGGTGCGGGTCGCCCGAGAACTGGTGGTGTCGGTACATGCAGCCGAAGTAGAAGCGGAACACGATCTCGCCCACGCGATCGCGCGTGGCCTGGTCGAGCTGCTTGATCGCGTCGAAGCCGATGCCGCGCACGAACTCGGTCACGATGACCTTCTCGCGGGTGAGGCTCGTCACCACCTCGGGCACGACGATGAACGGGTGGCCGCGGAAGATGCGCGAGAGCGAGCGCTGGTTCTGGGCCTCGAGCTCGTAGTCGAGCTCCTCGCCGATGCGCCCGCGCACCTCCTCGGCGGTGGACTTGACGTCCAGCCCCGGCGCGATCCGCTTGAGCAGCCGCAGGATCATCCCCAGGTTCTGCATGTCGGCGCGGACCGCTTGGGCGACGCCGGGGTATTGGACCTTGACGGCCACCTCGCGGCCGTCGTGCAGCCGCGCGCGGTAGACCTGGCCGATCGAGGCGGCGGCCACCGGCGTCTCGTCGAACTCTGCGAAGGCTTCGCTGAGCGACTCGGCGAGCTCTGACTCGATCACCTTGCGCATGTCTGAGAAGCGCACCTTGGGCGCGGCGTCGCGCAGCTCGCCGAGCTTGCGCTGGAACTCCTCGCGGTACTCCTCCGGCACCAGCCCGACGTCGAGGAAGCTCATGACCTGGCCGAGCTTCATCGCGGCGCCCTTCATGGTCCCGAGCGCGGCGACGATCTGCTCGGCGGACTCGACGTGGCGGCGCTCCAACGCCTTCTGCTTGCCCTCCTCGCCACGGGCGAGGTTCGTGGTGCGCGTGCCGAGCTGCCGCGCGGCCTGGCCGGCGGCCAGGCCGGACACCTTCGCGGTGCGGGCGACGCGCGAGGTGGGGATGCGGTCCTTGGCCATGCCTTCAGGCCATGGTACGGCGGGCCCTATCCTGGCCCCGTGGACGCTGCCGACCTCCGAGAGCTCCAGGCTCCCCTGAAGGAGCGCTACCGCGGCGACCCCGACGCGGCGCTGGTCACCCTGCGAGCCCGCGGCGAGCTCGGCGACGGCGTGTCGTGCCGGGTGCAAACGGGGCGAGCGCTGGCTGAAGCGGGGCTGCACCCCGCGACGGGGGGCGACGGCGCGCTGCTGTGCTCGGGCGACATGCTGCTCGAGGCGCTGGTGGCGTGCGCGGGGGTGACGCTGACCGCGGTCGCCACGTCGATCGGCGTGGCGGTGTCCGGCGGGCGGGTCAGCGCCGAGGGTGACCTCGACTTCCGCGGCACCCTCGGAGTGGACAGGGACGCTCCGGTCGGCTTCCGGGCGATCCGCCTTCGTTTCGAGCTCGACACGGAGGCGAGTGAGGGGGAGCTCGCAACGCTCGTGCGGCTCACCGAGCGCTACTGCGTCGTGCTCCAGACCCTCGCGCGGGCGCCGGAGCTCAGCGTCGAGGCGAGTTCCTAGGGCGTTGCCGCGGGATCCGGCGGCTGGACGCTCGGGGTCGGCGCCGGGGTGCCCTGCGGCTGCGGGGGCGGGGTGCCCACGGGCGTGGTGGTCGCCCCCGGGGTCGGGGTGGGGGTGATGGCCGGCGCCGGGGTGCTCTGCGCGCCCGGGGCCGGCTCGGGCGTCGCCGTCGGCGTCGCTTTGGCGGAGGGCGTGCCGCCGAAGAACGTCGTGCGGTGCCGGCTGCTCGAAACCGAGTCGCGGAACAGCGTCAGCTCGGACGCCGTGACGACCGCGGCGGCGATCGCGAAGGCCAGGAGGCCGGTGATGAGCGCGATCCTCAGCGGGTGGCGGCGCACCACCGACCGTCGCGCCGGCTCGCGCAGCCCGAACGGGTCCTCGGGGCGCTCGCCCTCGACCACCTCGTAGGCGTCCTCGCCGGCCGCCGGCTCGAAGCGCTCCTCGCGGACCAACCCGCCGCTGGGCGTGCGGCGCCAGGTGCTCACCGAGCTGACGCGCTCGACGGGGCGCCTGAGCGTCTCGCCCACGAGGGCGACGACGATGGGGGTGATGGCGGAGGCCACAACGGTGCCCGGGCGCCAGATCATGGGAACCACCAGGGCCGCCGCCGCCGCGGACAGCGCCGCGACGATCAGCGTGGGTACCGAGAGGCCGCCGGAGGACTTCTCGCGGCTCACCCCTTCGAGGCTAGCGGGAGCCTGTCTGCACCTTCGAGCCGGGCACGATGTCGTCCGCCCCGTCGGGCCAGCGCACCCACGCCTTGTGCCCGCCGTCGTAGTCGTCTCCGAGCAGGATCAGCGTCGCGGGATCGCCCAGCGCGGTGCACGGCTCGTCACCCTCGGGGTCCTCACCGCGCCACACACGCACGAATCGGTTCGTCTCGAGCTCCTCGGCCATCGTGGTCGGGTCGGTGTGACCCGGGCGGATGGTCGTCTCGGGCGGCAGGGCGAGCAGCACGTCCATTACCGAGTGCTTGAGGTCGCCGTAGCTCGTGGAGCCCGGCGCCCGGACGCCGCCCACGGAGTTCTTGAACAGCGTATCGCCGGTGAAGACGTCCGTCCCGCCGACCAGCAGCGAGAGCATCCCCGCGGTGTGGCCGGGGGTGTGCAGCGGCTCGACCCGCAGCCCACCGGCCTCGAGCTGGCGGCCCGGGAGCATCTCGCCGGTCGCGCCCTCGACCAGCTCGCGCTCCTCCGGGTGGATGAGCACCTCGGCGTCGGGCCAGCGGCGCTTGACCTCCTCGAGCTCGGCGACGTGGTCGTGGTGATGGTGCGTGAGCAGGACGTGGGTGAGCGTCAGCCCCTGTTCCTCGGCCTTGTCGAGCAGCGGCGCCACGGGCCCGCCGGCGTCGACGAGGAAGGCCTCGCCGCCCGGCGCCGCGGCGACGAGGTAGGTGTTCGACAGCCAGTCGGGATGCATCGAGCGTTCGAGGATCATGGGATGGGACACTAGGGACGTGCGGAAGCCGCCGTTCCCATGGTGGGTCGTCTGGGTGCTCGTGCCCTTCGGCTGGACGTCGTGGATCGGCTTCATCCAGGGTGGGCGCAGGATCAAGCGGCCGTACTGGTACGGCTTCGCGGCGATCTACCTCGCGGCAACCGTCGTGGAGTTCTCGATGCACAGCTCCGACGCGGTCGGCGCGATCGCGGCCGTTGCCTGGATCGTGGGTATCGGCAACGCGCTCGTGCTCCTGCCCGGCTGGCGCCGGCGCGAGGCGCTGCTGGAAGACCCCGCCATGCGGAGCGCGCGCGCCGAGGAGGACCGCCGCCGCTTCGCGATCGAGCTGGCGCACAAGGATCCGCAGCTGGCGAGCGCCGCCCAGCTCGGACGCCGCGGCGGCTTCGACGAGGGCGGTGTGATCGACGTCAACCACGCGGCGGTGGAGGAGCTCGCCGACCTGCCGGAGATCACCGCGGCGCTCGCGCGGCAGATCGTGACCGTCCGCGAGCAGGTCCACGGGTTCTCCTCGCTCGAGGACCTGGGCATGACGCTCGACCTCCCCGGCAACGTGGTCGAGGACCTGCGCGGGCGCGTGGTCTTCCTCCCCCGCTAGCCTGCGCCGCATGGAGCTCCTTCACACCTGCTACCGGATCGGCGAGATCGACCGCTCGGTCGCCTTCTACGAGGCCCTGGGCTTCGAGGAGCTGCGGCGCATGCCGATCCGCGAGGAGGCGATCAACGTCTTCATGGGCCTGCCCGGCGACGGCGCGCGGCTCGAGCTGACCTTCAACCACGGCGTGGACGCCTACGAGATGGGGACGGGCTACAACCACATCGCGGTCTCGGTCGAGGATCTCGACGGCACGCTCGAAGGCCTCGCGGCCAAAGGCATCGAGGCCGAGAAGCCGCCCTACCAGGTCCGCGAGGGCGGATCGCGCATCTGCTTCGTCCGCGACCCCGACGGCTATCGCATCGAGCTGATCGAGAACGCCTGACTAGGCGCGGGTGGCGACCGGCGGGAGCCGGCGCGCCGGGCCGAAGGCCGAGCTGCCGAGCCACTGCACGAGCTCGTGGCTCGGGATCGCCCGGCTGAAGTAGTAGCCCTGGGCCTCGTCGCAGCCGTAGTCGATCAGCAGGTTCATCGTCGTCTCGTCCTCCACGCCTTCGGCGACGACCTTCACGCTGAGGTTGTGCGCGAGGTCGATGATCGACCGGACGATCACGGCGTCGTCCTTGACCGTGGCCAGCGTCGTCACGAAGGAGCGGTCGGCCTTGATCTCCACGACGGGCAGTCGCTGGAGATAGACCAGCGACGAATAGCCCGTCCCGAAGTCGTCAATCGACAGCCGCTCGTCCATGTCCTCCAGGCGGCCCATCAGGCCCGGCACCGCCGTGTCGATCAGCGCGCGCTCGGTGAGCTCGAAGGTCAGGCGTTCTGGCGGGATGCCCCAGGTGCTCGTGAGCTGGTCCACCGTCTCGAAGATCCCGGTGCCCTGGGCGAAGCAGCGGGCGCCGATGTTCACGGCCATCGTGAGGTCGTACCCCTGGTCGCGCCAGCCCCGCAGGGCGCGCAGCGCCTCGTTGACGACCCACTCGGTGATCGGGATCATCATCTCGTTCTGCTCGACCTCGGGCATGAAGTCGTCGGGCATCAGCAGCTGCCCGGACGGATGGTTCCAGCGCACGAGGGCCTCGACCCCGATGGTCCGGCGGGTCGCGAGGTCGATCTTGGGCTGGTAGTGGAGCACCAGCTCCTCGCGCTCGATGCAGTGCCGCAGGTTGGCGAGCAGCGCGAGGCGGCGCGCGGGCGTCTCCTCCTGCTCCACGGCGAACAGCGCGTAGCCGCCTCCTGAGCGCTTGGCGTCGTACATCGCCAGGTCGGCGCGGCGCAGCAGGTCGTCGATGTTGTCGCCGTGGTCGGGGATCACCGTAATGCCGATGCTCGCCCGCACCTCGAGGTGGTGGCCGTTGACCTCGAAGGCGGGCTCGAGCGCCTGTTGGATCGTCCACGCGACGCTCACCGCCCCTGCCAGGTCGGTCGAGCCGAGCGGGAGGATCCCGAACTCGTCGCCGCCGAGGCGCGCCACCGTGTCGCCGGCGCGCAGGCAGCCGACCAGGCGCTCGGCGACGAGCTGCAGCAGGACGTCGCCGTGCTGGTGGCCGAGCGTGTCGTTGACCTGCTTGAACTCGTCCAGGTCCAGGACCAGCAGCGCCAGCGGCTCGCTCGCCCGCACGGCGGCGCGGATCGCGTGGTTGACGCGGTCGCCGAACAGCACGCGGTTGGGGAGGTCGGTGAGGTCGTCGTGCAGCGCCTGGTGCTGCAGCGCCTCCGTGTAGGTCTGGCGCTCGGAGATGTCGCGCAGGCAGCCGATGTGGACCTTGCGCGTCCCCAGCTGCACGTCTGAGAGCTCGAGCTCCATCGGGAACGTCGACCCGTCCTTGCGGCGGCCCATGGAGTCCGCCGAGCGCCCGCCGCGGTGGCGCTTGTCGAGCATCTGGCGCTCGGCGGGGTCCGGGCTCGCGAAGTCACCCGGGTACCTCGGGGCGACCATGCGCGCGAACGGCAGCCCGATCGCCTCCTGTTCGCCATAGCCGAAGATGTTGCTCGCGGCTCGGTTGAAGGACTCGATCACCCCTTCGTCGCTGATCGTGACGATCCCGTCGGCCACGTTGGCGAGCACGGAGCGCGTATGGGCCTCGCGGTCGGCGAGCTCGCGCGACTTGGTGAACAGGTCGACGAAGATCGAGACCTTGGCGCGCAGGACGTCGGGGACGATCGGCGCGAAGATGAAGTCGACGGCACCGCTGGCGTAGGCGACGGACACCTGCGCCTCGTCGCGCGAGTGCGCGGTCACGAAGATGATCGGGGTGTGCTCGGACTCGGCGCGCATGCGAATCAGCCGCGCGGTCTCGTAGCCGTCCATGACCGGCATCTGCACGTCCATGAGGATCACGGCGAACGAGCGCTCCAGCACCGCGCGCAGGGCTTCCTCCCCGGTCGCGGCCTCGATCACGGTGTGACCGAGCGGCTCGAGGACCGACTCGATCGACAGCCGCTTCGCGGCGTTGTCGTCGACCACGAGGATCGCCGCGTCGGACGCGTGAGGCGACGGGACCGGCACGACTACGCGATCAGGGCTCGCGGCGTGGCCGGGAACCAGGCGCTCAGGGCCTCCAGCAGCTCGGCGGTGTCGACCGGCTTGGGGATGTAGTCCGAGGCGCCCGCCGCAAGGCAGCGCTCGCGCTCGCTGCCCACGACCTTGCCGGTTACGGCAATGATCGGGAGCTCGGCGAAACCGGGACGGCGGCGGATCTCCGCGATCGTCTCGTAGCCGTTCATGACCGGCATCATGATGTCCATCAGCACGATGTCGACGTCGGCGCGCTCGTCGAGGATCGCGAGCGCCTCGGCCCCGCTCTGCGCCGCGACCACGTGCAGCCCGCCACGCTCCAGCAGCGCGGTGAGGGCGAAGATGTTCGGGAAGTAGTCGTCGACCACCAGCACGGTCGTGCCGGCGGCGGCGCCCTCATAGAACCTGGCCTCGGCGACCTTCGCCGGCCGCGGCGGCTCGGGCGCCGGGAGGATGGCCGCGACCCCGACCTCGACCGCGGTCGCGTCCGGAACCGGCCGGGAGCTGGTCTCCAGCGGGAGGTAGACGGTGAACGTGCTGCCCTTCCCGGGTTCGCTCTCGAGCGTGATCTCCCCGCCCAGCAGGCCGACCAGGTTGCGGCTGATCGAGAGCCCGAGGCCCGTCCCGCCGTACTGGCGGGCGGTCGATCCGTCGGCCTGGGCGAAGGCCTCGAACATCGCCGCCTGCAGCTCCTTCTTGATGCCGATGCCGGTGTCGCTGACGCTGATGGCGATCACGGAGCCCGCTCGCGCGAGCCGCTCGGAGGCCGGGCTCCAGCCTCCGGCGCTGAGCGTCATGCGCAGGGCGACCTCGCCCTCCGCGGTGAACTTGAAGGCGTTGGAGAGCAGATTCTTGAGCACCTGTCCCAGGCGATGGGGATCGGTGACCATGGTCGGCGGCAGCGCGTCGTCGACGTGAACGGAGAACGCCACCCCCTGCCCTTCCGTGACGGCATGGAACGTCTGCCTCATCGTCTCGCTCAGCTCCACGGGCGAGAGCTCGCCGAGCTCGAGGTGCACGGTGTTGGACTCCACCTTGGCCAGGTCGAGGATGTCGTTGAGAAGCTTGAGCAGGTCCACGCCCGAGGAGCGGATCACCTTGGCGTACTCGACCTGGCGCTCGGTGAGGTTGCCCTCGGGGTTGTCCTGGAGCTGTTCGGCCAGCACGAGCAGGCTGTTGAGCGGCGTGCGCAGCTCATGCGACATGTTGGCGATGAACTCCGACTTGTACTTCGAGGAGACCGAGAGCTCGGTGGCCTTCTCCTCGACGAGGCGCTTGGCCTCCTCGACCTCTGCGTACTTGATCTCCACCTCGCTGTTCTTGTCGGCCAGCAGGGCGGCCTGCTCGGCGAGCTCCTCATTTGACTGGTGCAGCTGCTCCTGGCGCGACTGCAGCTCCTGGGCCTGTGACTGGGACTGCTCGAGCAGGCGCTCGGTGACCGAGGTGGCCTCGACAGTGTTGAGCACGAGGCCGATGCTCTCGGTGAGCTGGTCGAGCAGCGACTGGTGCGTCGCGCTGAACGCCGCGAAGGACGCGAGCTCGATCACGGCGCGGACCGAGCCCTCGAAGAGGATCGGCAGCACGATGATGTTCAGCGGCGGCGCCTCGCCGAGGCCGGAGCTGATCTGGATGTAGTCGGCCGGCACGTCGGTCAGCAGGATCCGCTCCTTCTCCAGCGCGCACTGGCCGACCAGGCCCTCGCCGAGGCGGAAGTGGTTGGAGAGGTGCTTGCGCTCCTTGTAGCCGTAGCCGGCCTGGAATTGCAGCACCGGCTCGCCGCCGTCGCCCAGGTCGGTCAGCGCGTAGAAGACGGCGTGCTGGGCCGAGACCAGCGAGGCGAGCTCGGACAGGATCATGTTCGAGACGGTGGCCAGGTCGCGCTGGCCCTGGAGCATGCGGGTGAAGCGCTCGAGGTTGGTCTTGAGCCAGTCCTGCTCGGTGTTCTGGCGCATCGTCTCGCGCAGGTTGCGGATCATCTCGTTGAGCTTGTCCTTGAGGACCGCGACCTCCCCGCTCGCCGCCACGCTGACCTGCCGCGTCAGGTCGCCCTCGGTGACCGCGGTGGCCACCTCGGCGATCGCACGAACCTGGTTGGTGAGGTTGGCCGCGAGCTGGTTGACGTCGTCGGTGAGGTCCTTCCAGACGCCGGCGACCTCCTCGGACTGGGCCTGGCCGCCGAGCTTGCCCTCGACGCCGACCTCGCGCGCCACGCGCGTGACCTCTCCGGCGAAGCGGTTGAGCTGGTCGACCATCGCGTTGACGGTGTTCTTGAGCTCGAGGAACTCCCCGCGCACGTCCGCTGTGATCTTCTTGGAAAGGTCGCCGTTGGCGACCGCGGTGGTCACCTCGGCGATGTCGCGGACCTGGCCGGTGAGGTTGGTCGCCATCAGGTTGACGTTGTCGGTCAGCTCCTTCCACACGCCGCCGACCTCGATCGTGACCGCGGCCGCCTGGCCCAGCTTGCCCTCGGTGCCGACCTCGCGCGCCACGCGCGTGACCTCGGAGATGAAGCCGTTGAGCTGGTCGACCATGCCGTTGATCGTGTTCTTGAGCTCGAGCATCTCGCCCTGGACGTCGGCGGAGACCTTCTTGCTGAGGTCGCCGTCGGCGACCGCGCCGATCACGCGCTGCATCTCGTTGCTGGGGCGCACGAGGTCCTCGATCAGGCTGTTGACCGACTCGATGCTCTCTCCCCACACCTGGTCGGTCCCCTTGAAGGACATCCGCTGGGAGAGCTTGCCCTCCTTGCCGACGACGCGGCTGACGCGCTCGAGCTCGGTGCCAAGCGCCTGGTTGGCGCCGATGATCTCGTTGAGGCCGTCGGCGATCTTGCCGCCCACGCCCGTCCAGTGGACCGGCATGCGCGCGGCGAAGTCGCCGGCCTTGACCTGGCTCAGGACCTGGAGCAGGACCTCTGGGTCGAAGGCCTCGATGTCGGTGGGGATGGGTGAGCGGGTGGGCATGGGGATGCGGAGAAACCGCCCGCTCCTGCGCCTATCGGCCGGGAGTCACGGGTGCATGAGCCGGCAGGGCGCCGCAGCCGTCGGCGGCGGGACCTACGCTTGGCGTCCATGACCGCATCGAGCGCCAGCACGTGAGCGAGCGGCGCCTCGCGGTCATCGACCTCGGGTCCAACTCGTTCCGGCTCGTCGTCTTCAGCTGGTCCTCGGACGGCCCGCACGGCTGGTGGCGGCGCACCGACGAGATCTACGAGCCGGTGCGCATCGGCGCCGGCCTCGACGCCGCCGGCGAGCTGCAGGCCGAGCCGATGGAGCGGGCGCTGGAGACGATCGAGCTCTACGCGCACTTTTGCCGTGCGGCGGGGATCGAGGAGGTGCGCCCGGTGGCGACCTCGGCGATCCGCGAGGCGGCCAACCGCGATGCCTTCCTCGAGCTGGGGCGCAAGCGCTCGGGCCTGGAGATCGAGGTGCTGAGCCCCGAGCAGGAGGCGACCTACGGCTACCTGGCGGCGGTGAACTCGACGACGCTCGCCGACGGCATCGCCCTCGACCTCGGGGGCGGCTCGCTCCAGCTCACCCACGTGGAGGACCGGTGCGCCGAGGATGCGCGCTCCTGGAAGCTCGGAGCGGTGCGCATGACCGAGCGCTTCCTGCCCGGCGAGAGCGTCAAGAAGAAGCAGCTCAAGGCGCTGCGGGCGCACGTGGGCGAGCAGCTCGCCGACGCGGGCTGGCTCGCCGATGCGGCGGCCGACGGGGAGACGCTCGCGGGGATCGGCGGCACCGTGCGCAACCTCGCGGCGGCGGCGCAGCTCGCAGCCGAGCTCCCCTCCTTCGGCGTCCAGGGGTTCCTGCTGGAGCGCAAGGCGCTCGACGGGCTGGTCGAGCGCTTCGCCGACCTGCCCGTCTCCGAGCGCGGCGGGGTGCCGGGGATCAAGCCCGAGCGCGGCGACCTCATCCTCGCCGGCGCCGTCGTCATCCAGACCGTCATGGAGCTGGGCGGCTTCCAGGCGCTGGAGGTGACGGAAGCCGGTCTGCGCGAGGGCGTCTTCTACTCGACGCTGCTCGCCGGCGAGGACCCGCCGCTGTTCGAGGACGTCCGCCACGAGGCGGTCTGCAACCTCGCGGCCCAGTACCACGCCGACTTCACCCACACCGAGCACGTCGCGCGCCTTGCCCTGCGCATCTGGGACGAGCTGGCCGACGCCGGCGTGCACGCGGCCGACCCGCGCGAGCGCGACCTACTGTGGGCGACCGCGATGCTCCACGACATCGGCACGGCGGTGGACTACGACGACCACCACAAGCACTCGCGCTACCTGATCCTCAACGCCGGGCTGCCCGGCTACTCGACACGCGAGACGGCGCTGATCGGCCAGATGGCCCGCTATCACCGCAAGGGCAACCCGTCGCTGGGCGAGTTCGCCGAGCTGGCTCGCGACGGCGACGAGGCGCTGGTGGCCCGGGGCTCAGCGCTGCTGCGGATCGCCGAGCAGCTCGAGCGCTCGCGCGACCAGGCCGTCCAGGGCGCCACCGTGGTGCTCCGCGACGGGCAGGTCGAGCTGCGCCTGCGCTCCGAGGAGGACGTCTCCGTCGCGCGCTGGGCCGCCGAGCGCCAGCGCGACCTCTTCCAGCGGGCGTTCGGCAGGGACCTGATCGTCAGCCATGACCCGTGACGGCCCGACGGGCCTACCGGGCTCGGCGCAGTGCTCCCCCGCCGGGCCGCCGCCGATCACGATGGCGTCGTAGTCGGGGCTCTCGACGCGCCGCGGGCGCGGTCGATCTGCGCGGCGGAGGTGATCAGGCCGATGTGGCTGTAGGCCTGCGGGAAGTTCCCGAGCTGCTCGCCCGAGGCGGTGTCGATCTCCTCGCCGAGCAGGCCGAGGTCGTTAGCGAAGCCCGCGAGCCGGTCGTAGAGCGCATCGGCGCGGTCGAGTTCGCCTGCGAGCGCCAGCGCCGACACCAGCCAGAACGAGCAGACGACGAAGGTGCCCTCCTCACCGCTGAGCCCGTCGGCGTTGAGGCCCTCCTGGGCGCGGTAGCGCAGCACGAGGCCGTCCTCGGTGAGGTCGCGGGCGATCGCCTCGATCGTCGAGCGCATGCGCTCGTCGGTGGCCGGAAGGAAGCCGACCAGCACCATCAGCAGCGCCGCCGCATCGAGCTCGTCGGCGTCGAAGGACTGCGCGTAGGCATTGCGCTCCTCGCTCCAGCCGCGCTCAAGGATCGCCTCGCGAATGCGCTCGCGCTCGCTCGTCCACGCCTCGACGCGGGCGAACTCGCCGAGCCCCGAGGCGAGGTCGATCGCGCGATCGAGCGCAGCCCAGCACATGACCTTGGAGGACAGGTGGTGAAGCGGCTCGCCGCGCATCTCCCAGATCCCGGAGTCGCGCTCCTCCCAGCGGCGCGCCGCTGTGTCGGCGAGGTCGGCGACGAAGCGCTGGATCTCCGGATGCAGCTCGCCGAGCTCGTCGCGATAGGTGTGCAGCGCCACCAGCAGCTCGCCGTAGACGTCGAGCTGCACCTGGTCCCACGCGCCGTTGCCGACGCGTACGGGCGCGGAGTCGCGCCAGCCGCGCAGGTGCGACAGCGTGCGCTCGGAGAGGTCGTGCTCGCCTCCGATCCCGTACATGATCTGCAGCGAGTGATCCGTGCGCCCGCCCGCGGCGCTCGTCATGAACGAGACGAAATTCTCGGCCTCGTCGGAGCAGGCGCCGATGTAGAGCGCCTCCAGCGTCAGGCTCGAGTCGCGGATCCACGCGAAGCGGTAGTCCCAGTTGCGCTCGCCCCCGACGGTCTCGGGCAGCGAGGTCGTCGCGGCGGCGACGATCGCGCCCGTCGGACGGTAGGTGAGGCCCTTCAGCACGCGCGAGGAGAAGCGGACGAGATCGCGGTGCGGACCCGCGTAGACGTCGTGCTCGCCCTCCCAGGAGCGCCACGCCTCGGTCGTGTCGGCGAGCCGGGCCGCCACGCGTTGGGGCTCGCATGCCTCCGGGGCCGCGTCCTCGACCGCGGCCCAGCGGATCGCGAACGCCGCCTCCTCATCGACGGTGACCGAGAACGCGGCGTGCATCGTCGCGCCCTCGACGGCGACGGGCACGCTCGCCCGCACGTCGATCTGGTTGGGACCGCCGAAGGTGTGCCCCCCGCCCTCGGTCATGCGGAACAGCGGGGTCACAAGGCCGTACTCGGGCCGTGGCGCGAGCTCCATGACCAGCGCGACCTTCCCCTCGACTCCCTCGACCCGGCGCAGCAGCTCGTGCGGCGCCCGCAGGCCGATCTCGTGCCCGCGCTGGCCGGCGGCGAAGACGAGCGCGTCCGTCAGGCGCACGCTGCCGGCATCGGTCGTGAAGGTCGTCTCGAGCACAAGCGAGCCGGGGAGGTAGCGGCGCTCGGTCTGGAACTCGCCGGCGGGCCGGATCGACCAGTGGCCGGCGTCCGGGTCGAGCAGGCGCGCGAAGATTGCGGGCGAGTCATAGCGGGGCAGGCACAGCCAGTCGATCGCGCCGTCGCGGGTCACGAGGGCGGCGGAGGAGCAGTCGGCGAGCATGCCGTAGTCGGCGATCGGGACGCTCTGCCCGTCAGCGGGGGCGGCGAGCTGGGAGGAGGGAGTCGCGGGGGTCATGGCGCAACCGTCCCGGCTCAGTCGCCGGCGTTACGTCCGAGCCGCCCGCCGCCGTCGCGGCCTGGCTCGGCGCGTGTAACGCCTCGCGGCCGCCGGGGACCAACCAGCGACCCCACGAGGAGGAACCCGATGCCAGACACCGCCACCACCACCGACCGCACCTCGGCACTGCCCGGCCTCAAGGGCAAGAACGTGGTGGTCACCGGCGGCGGCTCTGGGATCGGGCAGGCGATCGCCGTGCGCTTCGCCGAGTACGGCGCCAACGTCGCGATCAACTACCTGCGCCAGCCCGAAGAGGCGCACGACACCGAGGAGCAGGTCCACGCCTGCATCCACCAGGTGCGCCAGAAGGGCGTCCGCGACGTCCTCGTCGGCGGCGACGTCTCCCAGGAGGAGGACGTCGTGCACATGGTCGGCGAGGCGGCCGAGGCGCTCGGCGGACTGGACATCCTCGTCAACAACGCCGGCATCCAGATCTCACGTCCCAGCCACGAGCTCTCGAGCGCCGACTTCGACCGCGTGCTGGCGGTCAACCTGCGCGGATCGTTCCTGTGCGCCCGCGAGGCGATCAAGCGCTACCTCGGCGATGAGAAGGCCGGCTCGATCGTCAACGTCTCGAGCGTCCACCAGCTGATCCCGAAGCCCGGCTACCTCGGCTACTCGGCGAGCAAGGGCGGCATGCAGAACCTCACGCGCACGCTCGCGCTCGAGTACGCGGGCAGTGGCATCCGCGTCAACGGCGTCGCCCCCGGGGCGACGGTGACGCCGATCAACCGCGCGTGGATCGACGACCCGGAGAAGCGCGCGCAGGTCGAGGAGCACATCCCGCTGCGGCGTGCCGGCGATGCGCAGGAGATGGCCGGGGTCACCTGCTTCCTGTCGAGCGAGATGGCCGCCTACATCACGGGCCAGACCATCTTCGTGGACGGTGGCCTGACACTGTTTCCGAGCTTCGCCACGCCGTGGTCCTCGGAATGATCGGAACCGGCGACGAGATCGGCATGCTCGCCCACGTGGACGAGCGCAAGCGCCGCGAGGCGCTGGCGCTGGTCCACGAGGGCCGCCTCTACGACCTCGGGCGCATCCTCGACGACACGGTGCCGGTATTCCCCGGGCGCTACTTCCGCCAGACGCTCGTCACGACCGCGCATCACGGCAACTGCGGCGGGGTCGGCGAGAACCGGGTCAACTGGATCACCGAGCTCGTGACCGGCACGCAGCAGCTCGGAACCCACCTCGACGCGCTCAGCCACCTGCAGATCGGTGACCGCGGCTACAACGGCTGGAGCGTCGCCGAGCTCGCCGGCACGGCCGGCGTGACGCGGCTGGGGGTCGAGACCGTGCCGCAGATCGTCACCCGTGGCTGGCTGGTCGACGCGTCCGGGTTGGGTGCCGGCGACGTCATCGGCGTCGACCGGCTGGACGGCATCGACCCCACCCCCGGCGACGCCGTCCTGTTCCACACGGGATGGGGCCGCCATTGGGGGGACGCCGAAACCTACCTTTCGGGCGAGCCCGGCCCGGGCTGCGACGTGGCGGCCTGGCTCGTCGACCGCCGGGTCGCGCTCACCGGCTGCGACACCTGGAGCTACGGCCCCGTGCCGGCCGAAGACCCCAACCGGCCCTTCGAGGTGCCGCAGATCCTCAACGTGCACCACGGCGTGTTCATCGTCGAGAACCTCGACCTCGCGGCGCTCGCGACCGCCGGCGTGCGCACGTTCGCCCTGATCCTCACCCATCCCAAGCTGCGCGGCGCCACCGGTGCCTGGACATCGCCGATCGCCCTCGTCTGACGGAGGACCCATGGACCACTACGACGTCATCATCATCGGCACGGGGGCGGGCGGCGGAACGCTCGCGCACCGCCTGGCGCCCTCGGGCAAGCGCATCCTGCTGCTCGAGCGCGGCGGGTACCTGCCGCGCGAGCCCGAGAACTGGGACTCCAAGGAGGTCTTCGGCAAGGACCGCTACGTCACCACCGAGCGCTGGTATGACAAGCACGGAGAGGCCTTCCGCCCGCACGCGCAGTACTACGTAGGCGGCAACACCAAGGTCTACGGCGCGATCCTGTTCCGGCTGCGCGAGCGCGACTTCGGGGAGGTCCAGCATTACGGCGGCGTCTCTCCGGCGTGGCCGATCTCCTACTCGGACCTCGAGCCCTACTACGCCGAGGCCGAGCGGCTCTACCTCGTCCACGGCCAGCGCGGGGAGGACCCGACGGAGGCGCCCGCCTCGGGACCGTTCCCGCATCCGGCCGTCTCGCACGAGCCGCGGATCCAGCAGCTCGCCGACGATTTCGAGCGCACGGGTCATCACCCGTTTCACCTGCCGGTCGGCATCGACCTCGACGAATCAGACCCCGAGACGGGCCGCTGCGTGCGCTGCGACCGCTTCGACGGCTTCCCCTGCCTGACCGACGGCAAGGCCGACGCGCACGTCTGCTGCGTGCGGCCTGCGCTCGAGCACGACAACGTGAAGCTGCTCACCCACGCCAAGGTGCAGCGGCTTCAGACCGACGCCTCCGGGCGCACGGTCGACCGGGTCCTCGTCAGCCGCCACGGCGCGGAGGAGACCTACAGTGCCGACGTCGTGGTCGTCTCCTGCGGCGCGGCGAACTCGGCGGCGCTGCTGCTCAGATTCGCGAGCGACCGGCACCCGAACGGGCTGGCGAACTCGTCCGACGTGGTCGGCCGCCACTACATGGCCCACCTCAACTCCGGCGTGATCGCGGTCTCCCAGACCCCGAACGAGACGAAGTTCCAGAAGACGCTGGGGGTCAACGACTACTACTGGGGCGCGCCAGACTCCGAGTTGCCGCTCGGGCACATCCAGATGCTGGCGAAGTCCGACCGCAACATCCTGCGGGCGGGCGCGCCCTGGTTCGCGCCGGGGCTCGCGCTGGACTACATGGCCAGGCACGCGATCGACTTCTGGCTGACGACCGAGGACCTGCCCAACGCCGACAACCGCGTGACGGTCGACCGCCAAGGCCACCTCCACCTCAGCAAGACCTACTACAACACCGAAGCGCACAAGCGACTGCTGGCCAAGCTCAAGGGACTGCTCGGCCCGCTCGGCTGCCACGAGACGGCGATCCCGCGCTGGTCCGTGCTCGACCAGCAGATCCCGCTGGCGGGCATCGCGCACAACTGCGGCACCGTGCGCTTCGGCACCGACCCGGCCCAGTCGGCGCTCGACGTCGACTGCAAGGCCCACGACCTCGACAACCTCTACGTCGTCGACACGAGCTTCTTCCCGTCGTCGTCGGCCGTGAACCCAGCGCTGACAGCGATGGCGAACGCGCTGCGGGTGGGCGACCACCTGCTCGAGCGCCTCGACGCCGGCCATGACCGCCAGATCGCGATCCCGACCCGAGAGGAGGTGGCGTCGTGAACGCCGCCGACCGGCTTTCCACGACGATCGGCAGGGGACTGCTGGCCGGCTTCGCCGGCACCGCCGCCATGACCGTCTCGAGCGCGCTCGAGGCCCGGCTGCGCGGGCGAGCGGCGAGCTCCGCCCCGGCCCGGGCTACGGCGAAGGTGCTCGGGATCAAGGACTTCGAGGACGACCGCGCCAAGGCGCGCTTCTCCGACCTGTCCCACTGGGGCTACGGCACGGGCTGGGGGCTCGTACGGGCCGCCCTGGGTGCGAGCGGTCTGTCGCCGCGCGCGGCCACGGCCGCACACGGAGCGGCGGTCTGGGGCAGCGCGCAGGTCACGCTGCCGGCGCTCGAGATCGCGCCGCCCGTCGTCTTCTGGAAGCCCGAGGAGATCGCAATCGATCTCTTCCACCACGCGGTCTATGCGGGCGCCACGGGCCTCGCCTACCGGTTGCTCGACGACCGCTGACGGCGTCGCGGCCGAGCCAGATCTTTCACCCGGGTGAACTCGGCCGCCGGGTGATGACACAGGCCGGCGCATCGGCGACGATAGGCGCATGCTCCGCCCGGGCGACCTCTCTACCGACGAGCAGATCGTCGCCGCGCTCAAGCGCGGCGACGAGGCGGCCTTCGTCGAGCTGGTCAAGCGTCACCAGAGCCTGATGCTGCGCGTGGCGCGGCGCTACGTGCGCAGCGCCACGGTGGCGGAGGAGGTCGTGCAGGAGACGTGGCTCGGCGTCCTCAACGGCCTGGACCGCTTCGAGTGCCGCGCCTCGCTGAAGACCTGGATCTTCCGCATCCTGTCCAACCGCGCCCTCACCCGCGCCGAGCGCGAGGGGCGCGCCGTGCCGTTCTCGAGCCTGGACGGCGAGGATGGCGAGCCGGCGGTCGACGCCGACCACTTCCGCGGCGACGCCGACCGCTGGCCCGGTCACTGGTGGAGCTCGCCGGCGAGCTGGGAGGACCTCCCCGAGGAGCGGCTACTCGCGCGCGAGACGCTTTCAGTGGTGGGTGACGCGATCGTCGAGCTCCCGGAGCGCCAGCATGTCGTGATCGTCATGCGCGACGTCGAAGGCTGGGCACCCGCGGAGGTCTGCGCGGCGCTTGCGATCAGCGACGGCAACCAGCGGGTGCTCCTTCACCGCGCGCGCTCGAAGGTGCGGCGCCGCCTCGAGGCCTACCTCGACCCGCAGCCCGCGCCGGCGTGACGACGAAGCCGGGCGTGTAACGGCCGCAGCGCCGGGCGGACTACGAGCCATGCGCTGCGCCGAACCGGACTGCACCTGCCGGGAGCTCACGCAGGTCCTCACCGACTACCTGGAGGGCGCGATGGCGCCGCGGGATCGCGCGCAGCTGGAGTCCCATCTCGAGGAATGCGAAGGCTGCGCGAACTACCTCTCGCAAATGCGCGAGACCGTCCATGCCGTCCGCGGGTTGCGTGCGCGCGAGGCCGTGCCGACGGTTCCGGCGGACCTGCTCGCCGCGTTCAGGGCCTGGAAGCAGGACGAACCGCTTCCAGGCCCCGAGAGCTAGTGCGCCTGTGCCTCTTCGCAGGCCCGCCTCCGTTACGTCGCGGGGTGCATGGGTACCCCCCGGCCATGCTCACCGACTGGCTGCTCGATCCGCGGCGCATCCACGCCGTCGACGCGACCGTCGTGGCGTGGGTGCTCGCGTGGGCGCTGCTCGGCTACGCCGCGGGGCAGTCGCTCTCCCAGCTGACCCAGGTGACCGACTCCGTGTCCTCCGTGGGCCGCTCGGTGGTGGGCGCCGGCGACGCGATCGGCTCGCTCGGCGACACGCCGATCATCGGCGGCGCCGTGCGCGGTGCCGGCGAGAAGGTCGCGGGCGCCGGCCGCGACGCCGAGGCGCAGGCGAGCGACTCGCGCGCGTCGGTCCAGCGCGCCGCGCTCAGCCTCGGACTTGCTGTCTGGCTGCTGCCCAGCCTGCCGCTGCTCGCGCTCTACGGGCCACTGCGGCTCGCCCGCACGCGCGACGTGCGGGCCCTGCGCGCGCTGGTCACCGAGCACGGGGAGGAGCCCGCGCTGGAGCGCGTGCTCGCCACGCGCGCCCTCACCCATCTTCCGTACCACCGCCTGCGCGCGCTCGGGACCCCGTGGCGCGATTTCGAGGCGGGCGATTACCTCGAGCTCGCCGAGCTCGAGCTCGAGCGTTCGGGGATCAGGCGGCGGCGCGCCTAGAGCCGCTCGACCGAGCCGCCGCGGGCGACGAGCACGTCGCTCACCAGCTCGGGTCCGAACAGCCCGTGATCGACGACGCCGGGCGTCCCCGACAGGAACGCGGCGAGCTCGCGGAGCTCGTCGACCGGGCCGCTCCAGTCGGCGATCAGGCCGCCGTCGGGGCTCGGCGGGACGTCGCGCAGCGCGACCGGGCCGAGCGCGCGCAGGGTCGCGGGCGCCCCGAAGGCCAGCAGCTCGAGCGGGACCGGCGGCCGGATCCGCTCGACGACCTTCTCCGAGGAGGCGATCACGACGAAGCGCTCGGCGGCCGCCGCGACGACCTTCTCGCGCGTGTGGGCGCCGCCGCCGCCCTTGACCAGCCAGTGCTGCGGATCGACCTGGTCGCAGCCGTCGATCGCGATGTCGAGCCGGTCGAGCGACTCGAAGGGCTCGACGTCGAGGCCGAGCGCGCGCGCCGCGACCTCCGTGGCGGTCGAGGTCGCGACACAGCGCAGCGACAGCCCGCGCGCCGCGAGCGCCGGGAGCAGGAACACCACGGTCGACCCCGTGCCCAGCCCAACGGCGTCGCCTTCGCGCACGAGCTCGGCCGCGGCCTCGGCGGCCGCGCGCTTCTCCTGCTCGGCGCTAGCCATCGACGGTGATGCGGAACGACGCGGTGAAGGACTCGCCCGGCGAGGCCAGCCGCAGGCCCTCGTGCGAGCGCAGGGCGTCGGCCGGGGCGGTCATCGGCTCGAAGCAGACGAGGTCCTGGCCCTCGGGGGCGAAGACCTGCGCGTAGGTGTAGCCCTCGAGCATCTCCACCCCGAGCGTGCGCCCGCCGCCGGAGACCGTGAACGGGCCGGGACGCTCGGGGAGCACGTAGCCGTCGTCGAGCGAGCGGTCCTCCAGCGTGCCGCGACGGAACTCGGCCGGCTCGAGCTCGCCGGTCGGGATCGCGTTCGCGTCGACCGCGAGGCGCTGCTGCACCGGCAGCTCGACCACCCACTCGGCCCGGGGCACGCCGGGCAGCGTGAGGTACGGGTGGTAGCCGAAGGCCACCGGCACCGCGGCGGCGCTCGTCGGCGTGAGCGTGGTGCGCAGGCTCAGGGCTCTGTCGTCCAGCTCGACCTCGGTCTCCAGCCGGTGCGGGAACGGGAACAGCGCAAGCCGCTCGGCGTCGAATTCGACGCGGGCGCGCAGCGGCGCCTCGCTCAGCACGTCCCAGCGCAGGCGGTGCGGCACAAGCCCATGGATCGGCAGGTCGTGCTCCTCCAGGCGCAGCCACGGCGAGCCCGGGGGCAGCGCGACCTCCTGGCCGCCGACGGCGTAGTCGAAGCCCCCGAGCCGGTTCGCCCACGGGTGCAGCAGCGGGATGCCGAACGTCGAGCCGGCCCGCACGTAGGCGTCCAGGCCGTTGCGCTGCGCCAGCAGCTCCTCGCCGCGGTGCATCAGCGAGCAGCCGACGAGCCCAGCCTCCGGTGCGAAGGCCGCCTCCAGCTCGCCGTCGGGGGAGCGGAGGCGCTGGAGCTTCACGGCTGGCTGACCGGCACGAGCTCGCGGTCCGAGACGGCGTCGACGATCTCGATCTCCTCCTCCTCAGAGCGCCCGCCGCCGTCACCCTCGGCGTCACAGGTCACGCGCAGCATCCCGGTCGCCACGGTCCCGTCGCCGACGACCAGCAGGCCGCAGATGAGGTCGCCCTCCTCCCAGCCCATCCGCTCGATGTCGAAGAAGGCCATGTGCACCTCGGTGCCCTTGCCGCCCCACGGGCAGGTCTTGTCATGGACCTCCTTGGCCTGGCAGACGGCCTCCATGTTCTTGGCGCTCGGGCTGCTCATGCGGGCTCGAAGAGTACCCCGGGATTGAGCAGGCCCTGCGGGTCGAGCTCCGCCTTGGCCGCGCGCAGCGCCGCGGCGAAGGGCTCGGGGCGCTGGCGGTCGTAGAACGGGCGGTGCTCGCGGCCGACCGCGTGGTGGTGGGTGATCGTCCCGCCGGCCTCGAGGATCGCCTCCGACGCGGCGCGCTTGACGCGCGCCCACTGCTCCTCCTCCTCGCCGCGGCGCGCGGGCGCGAGGACGGTGAAGTAGGGCGCGGCGCCGTCGGGGTAGGCGTGGGTCAGCCGGCAGGTCACCACGCCCTCGCCGAGCGCCTCGCGCGCCGCCGCGCCGACCGAGGCGACGAAGCCCGGAAGCCGCTCCCAGGTGATCGCGGTCTCGAAGGTCTCCGACAGCACGCCCATGGCGACGAAGGTGTCGCGCAGGTAGGGCGCGCGCAGGAACGCCTCGCGCCAGGCGCCCGAGCCCCCGCCGCCGCCCTCCTCGACGCTGCCGCCGTGCGCGCGGCAGAGGGCGAAGGCGCGGTCGGCCGGCTCGACGACCTCCTCGAAGCCGAGCACCAGCAGCGCCGACGTGCCGTCGCCCGCGAGCGTGAGCGCGGCTTCGCGCGCCTCCAGCAGGCGGCAGTTGGAGGGCCGCATCCCCGCCTGCACGATCTCCCGCACCGCCTCGCAGCCGGCGGCGAAGGTCGGGAAGCGCACGCTCGCCGAGCGCCGCCGCTTGGGCCGCGGGCGCACGCGCACCCAGGCCTCGGTGATCACCGCGAGCGTGCCCTCCGAGCCCAGCAGCATGCGGTCGGGCGACGGGCCGGCGCCCGAGCCCGGCAGGCGCCGCGACTCCCAGAGAACGCCGGTCGCGGTCAGCGCGCGCACGGACTCCACGAGGTCGTCGACGTGGGTCGGCCCGGTGGCGAAGTGCCCGCCGGCGCGCGTGGCGATCCAGCCGCCGAGCGTCGAGAGCTCGAAGGACTGCGGGTAGAAGCGCAGCGTGAGGCCGTGCTCGGCGAGCTGGGCCTCCAGGCGCGGGCCGTTGGCACCAGCCTGGATGCGCGCGGCACGCGAGATGGGGTCGACCTCGAGCACGCGGTCCAGCCCCCGCAGGTTCACCGCCACCACGCCCGCGTGGTCCGCGCCGGGATGGGCGTCGATGCCGCCGACCACGCTCGTGCCGCCGCCGACGGGCACCACGGCGACGCGGTGCGACCCGCACCACTCGAGGACCCCGAGCAGCTCGGCCTCGTCGCGCGGGTGCGCGACCGCGTCGGGCGGATGCGGGAGCTCCCCGCGGAACGCGCGGACGACGTCGAGGTAGGACGCGCCGTGGGCGTGCAGCGCGCGCTCGTAGTGATCCTGGGCGAACGGGGCCTCGATGCGCGGGGGCGGCAGCTCGAGCTCGGAGAGCGCCACGGGCATCGCAGGCTCGGAGGAGCCGAAGCCGAGGTGCGCGGCCAGCCCGGCGGCGGCCTCGCGGACCTCCCCGACGCTCGGCTGCTCGTCCTCGTAGCCCCAACCCCAGTGCTTGCGACGCCGGCCCATCGTGGCGGACCCTAACCTGGATGGCCCGTGCCCCACGCTCCCGCCATCCTCGCCCGCGGCCCCTGGCAGGCCGACCAGGTCGCCTCGCGCTGGCGCGAGGACCATTACGACGCTCCCGCCGCCAAGTCCGAGGCGGCGGACGAGGCGATCGCGGAGCTCGAGGGGCGCGGCTCGCCGGCCCACGACGGGCTCGCGGCGCGCCTGGCCGCCTTCGAGAGCACCGCGGACGGGCGCCTGTCGCTCGAGCTGCAACCGATGCGCTGGTCGCTGCGGCTGGTCAGCGACGACGCCTCCGCCTCGCTGGCCGTGCTGTGCGTCGTGCGCGCGGCCGACGGCCGCTGGCTGGCCGGGCGGCGCGCCGCGTGGGTGGCCTCGTGGGCGGGGCGCTGGGCGCTCGGGGCGGGCGGCGCGGTCGAGGTCGGCGAGAACCCGGTCGAGGCCCTGACGCGCGAGCTCGAGGAGGAGTGGTCTGTGGTCCCCGCGTCGCTGCGGGTCGAGGCGCTGGTCTCGCTGCCCAACCGCCTCGCGATGCTGGTGGGCCAGGCCTGGCTGCCCGAGGGCGCCGAGGTCGTGCGCGACCCCGAGCACGACGAGCACGCCTGGTGGCCCGCCGACCCGGCGGCGTGGCCCGAGCACGCCGACCCCGCGCTGCGGCGTATGGCCGAGCTGCTGGCGTGATGGACGTCCTGCTGCGCCGGCCGGTGCTGCGCTACGGCTCCTACACCCACTCCGTCGTCTACACCGTGCTGCTGTGGGCGGCGATCACCGGGCGCGAGGACATCGTCTCCGTGCTCGGGTGGGTCCACGGGATCGGCTGGATCGTGATGTCCCTGCTCTGCCTAGCGGCCGTGCGGCGCCGGGTGATCCCGCTCTGGCTCGGGGTGATGGTCGCGGTGATCGGCGGCGTCGGGCCGTTCGCCGGCAGCCTCGGCTTCTACCTGGAGGAGCGGCGCGTCAGCGCGAGGACGGCCGCCTGACCCCTGCAGGGGAAGAAGGTATGCTCGGTAGCCCAAATGGCGGTCTCCTCAATGGTCGAAGTGGTGATGCCCGCGATGGGGGACTCAGTCACCGAGGGCACCGTCCTGGAATGGCACAAGCAGGAGGGTGACTCGATCTCCGAGGACGAGACCCTCGTCGAGATCTCCACCGACAAGGTCGACGCCGAGGTCCCCTCGCCCACGGCCGGGACGATCGTCAAGCTCCACGCCGCCGAGGGCGACACTGTCGAGGTCGGATCGCTGCTCGCGGAGATCTCGACCACCGGGGCCGGCGTCCCGGCCTCGACCGAGGCCGTCGAGCCCGAGTCCGAGCCGGCCGGCGAGGTCGTCGAGATCACGATGCCGGCCATGGGCGAGTCGGTCACCGAGGGGGTGATCCTCGAGTGGGCCAAGCAGCCCGGTGAGGCGATCGCCGAGGACGAGACGATCGTCGAGATCTCCACCGACAAGGTCGACGCCGAGGTGCCCTCGCCCGCCTCCGGGGTGATCGAGGAGATCCTCGCGCAGGCCGGCGACACGGTTACCGTCGGCCAGGTCATCGCGCGGATGAAGGCCGGAGCCGGCAACGGCGCGGCGACCACTCCCGCCCCCGTCCAGGCGCCGGTCGAGGCCGACGCGAACGGCGACCACGGCGAGATCGTGCTCCCCGACGGCGTCCGCATCTCCCCCGTCGCGCGCCGCGTCGCCGAAGCCGAAGGCGTCGACGTGTCCAAGCTGCAGGGCTCGGGCCCCGCTGGACGCATCTCCAAGGCCGACGTGCTTGCCGCCGCGTCGGGCAACGGCAGCGCGGCCGCGGCGCCGGCCCAAGCATCCGCCGGCGCCCAGCTCATCAAGGGCGCCGCCGCGATGCTCGCGCGCTACATGGACGAGTCGCGGTCGATCCCCACCGCCACCTCGTTCCGCACGCTGACCGTGACGACGCTCGACGCGCGCCGCAAGGAGCTCAAGGCCGCCGGCCAGAAGGTGTCCTTCACCCACCTGATCGCCTACGCGGTGGCCCGCGCCGCCACCGAGCAGATGCCGGTGATGGCCAACCACTTCGCCGAGGTCGACGGCAAGCCCCACCGCGTCGACGACGCCCAGGTGAACCTCGGCATCGCCGTCGACGTGGCGCGCAACGAGCGAAGCGGTGACGAGGCCTCTGGCCGAGGCAGGGGGGGGCGCACGCTGATGGTGCCGGTGATCCGCGACGCCGGCCGTCTGTCCTTCCCGCAGTTCCTCGACGCGTTCAACGACCTGATCGCCCGCGCGCGCGAGAACAAGCTCACCGCCGACGACCTCGTGGGCGCGAACGTCTCGCTCACCAACCCGGGCGGGATCGGCACGATCGCCTCCGTGCCGCGCCTGATGACCGGCCAGGGCACGATCGTCGCGACCGGCACGATCGCCTACCCGCCGGGGCTCGCCTCGATCGGGTCGATGATCGGCGCGGAGAAGGTGATGACGATGACCTCGACCTACGACCACCGGGTCATCCAGGGGGCCGAGTCGGGCCAGTTCCTGCAGGTCGTCGAGGCCTACCTGCAGGGCGAGCACGGCTTCTACGAGGGCGTCTTCAAGGACCTCGGCGCGCAGCTCGGCCCCGCGCCCGACGTGCCCGCCCCGGCCGCCGCCGCGGCCACCGCGCGCGACACCGTCCCCGCCGAAGCGCCCGGCCCGCCCGACGAGGCGCTGCTGCAGGCCGTCCAGGCCGCGGTGTCCCTGATCAAGGCGCACCGCATGCACGGCCACCTCGCGGCCAAGCTCGACCCGCTGGGCTCAGAGCCCGAGGGCGACCCGGCGCTCGACCCCGAGCCGCTCGGCCTGACCCCGGAGCTGATGGCCCGCATCCCCGCGAAGATCCTGCGCACCGGCGTGCCCGGCGCCACGCTGGCCGACATGTTGCCGCACCTGCGCGAGACCTACTGCGGCACGATCGCCTACGAGATCGAGCACATCGCCTCGCACCGCCAGCGCACCTGGCTGCGCGAGAAGATCGAGACCGGCGCGTTCCGCAGGCCGCTGACCAACGAGGAGCTGCGCGCCCTGCTGCGGCGGCTGACCATGGTCGACTCGCTCGAGCGCTTCATGCACAAGGCCTACCTGGGGCAGAAGCAGTTCTCGATCGAGGGCCTGGACATGACGGTCCCGATGATCGACGAGATGATCCAGCTCTCGGCGGCCAACGGCGCGCGCGAGGTCGTGATCGGCATGGCCCACCGCGGCCGGCTGAACGTGCTCGCGCACAACCTCGGCCGCGCCTACGAGACGATCTGGCGCGAGTTCGAGGGCGCCTCCTCGATCGAGGCGGTCACGACGATCCCGCAGGGCGGGACCGGCGACGTGAAGTACCACCACGGCGCCCAGGGCACCTACCAGCTCGGCAACGACTCCTCGGTGATCGTGCGCCTGGAGTCAAACCCCTCCCATCTCGAGTACGTCTCGCCGATCGTGGAGGGCGCGACGCGCGCCGTGCAGACGACCCGCCAGGGCCCGCACGCCCACATCGACAACAACGCCGCGATCCCGATCGTCCTGCACGGCGACGCCGCCTTCCCCGCCCAGGGCGTTGTCGCCGAGACGCTCAACCTGCAGGCGCTCGACGGCTACCAGGTCGGCGGCACCCTGCACCTGATCACCAACAACCAGGTCGGCTTCACCACCGATCCAGAGGAGGCGCGCTCGACGCGCTGGGCGTCGGACCTCGCCAAGGGCTTCGACGTCCCGATCATCCACGTCAACGCCGACGACGTGCCGGCCTGCGTCGCCGCGGTGCGGCTCGCGTTCGCCTTCCGCCAGGAGTTCGGCCACGACGTCCTGATCGACCTCATCGGCTACCGCCGCTTCGGCCACAACGAGGCCGACGAGCCCGCCTACACGCAGCCCGAGATGGCCGCCAAGATCAAGGACAAGACGCCGGTGCGCGACATCTTCGCCGCGCAGCTGGTCGAGCAGGGCGTGATGACCCTCGAGGAGACCGACACGCTGGCCAAGCAGATGTGGGACGGGCTGGCCGAGCGCCACCGCGCGCTCAAGGAGGAGCTCGCCCACACCCAGGCCGAGCAGCCGACCGGCGGCTACCAGCTCGACCGCTCGCCCTCCCCGGAGGTCAAGACCGCGGTGCCGGCCGAGCGCCTGACCGGGCTCAACGAGGACCTCTTGCGCGTGCCCGAGGGCTTCGAGGTGCACCCGAAGCTCGTCAAGCAGCTCGAGCGCCGCCGCGAGGCGGTCGGGACCGAGGGCGGCATCGACTGGGCGCAGGCGGAGGCGCTCGCCTTCGCCTCGCTGCTGAGCGAGGGCACGCCGGTCCGCCTCACCGGCCAGGACGTCGAGCGCGGCACCTTCTCCCAGCGCCACCTCGTCCTGCACGACGTCAAGACCGGCCAGCGGGTCTCCCCGATCCAGTCGCTCCCGGGCGCGCTGGCCCCGATGGAGCTCCACAACTCGCCGCTCAGTGAGGTGGCCTGCCTGGGCTTCGAGTACGGCTACTCGATGGAAGCGCCCGAGACCCTTGTCCTCTGGGAGGCCCAGTTCGGCGACTTCATCAACTCCGCGCAGGTCATCGTCGACCAGTTCATCATCAGCGCGCTCGCCAAGTGGGGCCAGACCACGCGCCTGACGCTGCTGCTCCCGCACGGCTACGAGGGCTCGGGCCCCGAGCACTCCTCCGCGCGCCTGGAGCGCTTCCTGATCCTCGCCGCCGAGGGCAACATCCGCGTGGCCAACCTCACGACGCCCGCGCAGTACTTCCACCTCCTGCGCCGTCAGGCGCGCGTGGCCAAGCAGCGCCCGCTGGTGATCATGACCCCGAAGAGCCTGCTGCGCCTGCCCCAGGCCACCTCGCGCATCGAGCACCTGGCGGAGTCGCGATTCTTCCCGGTGCTGTCCGAGCCGCGGATCGACGTGGAGAAGGTCACGCGCCTCGCGCTGTGCTCGGGCAAGGTCTTCTACGACCTCAAGGGCCATGCCACCCGCGAGGGCAACGATCGCGTCGCGATCTCCCGCGTCGAGCTGCTCTATCCCTTCCCGCAGTCCCAGATCGAGGAGGAGATCGCGCGCTACCCGAACCTGCGCGAGGTCGTCTGGGTCCAGGAGGAGCCGCGCAACATGGGCGCCCGCGCGCACATGTCCCCGCGGCTGCTGCAGATGCTCCCCTCCGCGCTGGAGTTCGGCTACATCGGCCGCCCCGAGCGCGCCTCGCCGGGCGAGGGCTACCCGGCCGCCCACACCGCAGAGCAGACCCGCATCATCCGCACCGCGCTCGATCTCTCGGTCCCGGTGTCCGTGAACCCGGCGAAGGCGCCGGGGGACCGGTAGCCGCGGGCGCGAGAACGTCAACGGCGGCAACGCCCCACGCCCGGCGCGAGGAGCTTCGCGGCCTGGCCATCGCGTCGCTGGGGGTCGCGATGTTCTCGTTCTCGCTGCCGGCCACCCGGCTCGCGGTCGCCGACCTCGACCCCCTGTTCGTCTCCTTCGGGCGCGCCGCGGTGGCAGCGGTTCTGTCCGCGGTCGTCCTGCTCGCACTGCGGGCCCCGGTGCCGCGGGGCGCCCAGTGGCGCTCGCTGGTGATCATCGCCTTCGGCGTGGTCATCGCCTTCCCGCTGATGACCGCGCTCGCGCTGCGCCACGTCTCGGCCTCCCACGGGGCCGTCGTGATCGCCCTGCTCCCCGCCGGGACCGCCGTGTTCGCGGTCCTGCGGGCCGGCGAGCACCCCTCGGGCGGGTTCTGGGTCGCGGCCGGCGGCGGCCTGGTGGCGGTGCTCGCGTTCATCGCCTCACGCGGCCTCGGTGGCATCGGCGCGGCCGACCTCGAGCTGCTCGGCGCCACGGTGCTGTGCTCGCTCGCCTACGCCGAGGGCGGCGCGCTGTCGCGCAGCCTCGGCGGTCCGCAGACGATCTGCTGGGCGCTCGTGCTCTCCGCGCCGCTCACCATCGCGGTCGCCGTGGTCTCCGCGCCCGGAGGCCACGTGGGCACCGACGCGTGGCTGGGCTTCGCCTACGTGTCCGTCGTCTCGATGTTCCTGGGCTTCTTCGCCTGGTACGCCGGCCTCGCCCTCGGCGGCGTCGCGAAGGCGGGGCAGACCCAGCTGTTCCAGACGCCGCTCACGCTCGCGCTCTCCGCCGCGGTGCTGGGCGAGCACATCTCGCTCTCCGCCTTCGCCTGCACGCTCGCCGTCCTGGCGAGCATCGTGGGCACCCAGCGCGCGCGGGTGCGCCGTCTCCCTGCACGAGGGCGTTCAGAGCGCAACTGAAGGAGCCGGACCGTGTCGCAGGGAACAGGACGTCAAATCCATTTCAGGAGGCTTCATGTCCAAGCGGACCTTCCGCTACATCCTCGCCAGCGCGCTCGTGCTGGCCATCGGGATCCCCTCCGTCGCCGTCGGCTTCGGTGAAGGGCGCACGCTGCTGCTCGGCAAGCGCAACCCGAGCTCCAACGGCACCCGCGCTCTGAACACCGAGACGGAGATCATCGCCAGCAACGCCACCTACGGCACGCGCCAGTCCAACAAGAAGGACGGCGACGGCGGCGGCGCCATCTACGGCTGCCGCTCCAACACCGGCGCCGAGCCGTGCATCCGCGCCAACAACCTCAAGGGCGGCCGCGCCTTCGAGTTCGCCACGGTCGGCAAGGAGTCCGGGCGCATCGAGACCGGTGACCCCAGCGGGGCGCCGTTCACCACCAACGCGACGGGCACGGCCACCGGGCTGAACGCAGACAAGGTCGACGGCCGGGACGGCGCCGACTTCGCGCTGTCGGCCGACTTCAAGACCGCCGTGATCAGCGCCGCGGGCGCCGTCGTCCGGGGCCGCGGCGCCACCGCGGCGCGTCGCGACGCCGGCACCAACACCTACGTGGTCACGTTCGACCGCGACGTGTCCAGCTGCGTCTACACCGCGACGCCAAGCGGCGCCTCGACCAACCAGACGCTGTCCGTGCAGGGCGGCACCGACCCGCACAACGTGCGCGTGGACGCCGACCAGAACAACACGACCGGCTTCCACCTGCAGGTCATCTGCTGAGCTAACTCGACGCGAGCTCTCGCCGGACGCGCTCCCCAGCGGGCGCCAGGTCCGGCGAGAGCCGGTCGAGCAGCACCAGCCAGTTCGGGTTGACCGCCGCCGCGCGGCGCACCGCGTCGACGCCGGCCCGCAGGTCGCCGAGCTGCGCCCGCGACAGCCCCGCCCAGAACAGCAGCTCGTCGGACTCCGGCGCAAGCTCGGCCGCGCGCTCGTAGAGCCTTCCGGCCTCCTCCTGGCGCTCCTGCGCCATCAGATCGTCGCCGCGGCCCGCCAGCTCGTAGGCCCGCGCGAGGCGCAGCAGGCGCTCGAGCTCGGGCACCGGGTCGGGGTGGTCCTCGACGCGCAGGTCGAAGCGCAGCTGCCACGCCGCGCCCTCGCGGGGCGCCACGATCAGCGCGGCCGACTGGCGCCCGCGCACGTCGCCGCCCTCGCCCTCGGCCGCTCGCAGCGCGGCCGCGAGCCGCGCGGCGAGATCTCCGTCCGCGGCCTCATAGGCGGCGAGCATCGCCGCCGGTACGGTGCCGCCCGCCATCATGTTGGCCTGGCAGGTCACGTGCTCGCCTGCCGCGTCACCCGCGCAGGGGATGCAGTCCGCGCCGGTGTGGGTGCCGACCCGGCCGGCGACGTCGACGATGCCGAGCTGCCGCACCGCCGCCAGCGCGTCGGCCGCCAGCAAGGAGGCGAGCGCCTCGGGCGCGCTCTCGCCGGCCGCGAGCCGGTCGAGGCCGTTGGGCCCGTGTGCCGGCTCCACTACCGACTGCGTCGCGACAGCGCCGACGCCCGGGCGCGCCCACACGCACAGCGAGCCGACCGAGAACCAGTGCGATTGCACCGCGGCGCCGACCTCGCCGGACACCGGATCGAAGGCCACGATCGAGTAGGTGCCGTGTGGTCGCACGCTTCGCGACAATAGGGCACGTGAACCGAGCCGAGCGAGTGCTGGCGCGGATCCGCGACACGCCCGCGGGCTTCGTGCGCGCCTACGGCGATGTCTCGCCGGGCGCGCCGCGGTTCGCGGGCAGCGTGCTCGCGGCCAGCGAGGACCCGCGCCTGCCGTGGCACCGGATCGTGCGCGCGGACGGCACGCTGGCCAAGGGCGAGCGCCAACGGGCCCTGCTCGAGGCCGAGGGCGTGCCGTTCACGGGCTCGCGCGTGGACATGAGCCTCGCACGGCTGCCCTGAGTCGGGATAGCGTCCCGGGCGCGGTGACCGACCTCTACGAGACCGTCCGCTACACGGGCTTCCCGTTTCCGCAGACCCACCCGGAGCGGCTCGCGCTGCTGGCGCGCATGCACGGCCTCGACCCCGCGCCGCCCGAGCGCTGCCGCGTGCTCGACGTCGGCTGCGCCGACGGCGTGAACCTGCTCGGCATGGCGGCGGGAGCGCCTGGGCTGGAGGCGGTCGGGATCGACAGCGCGGCCGGCCCGCTGGAGCGCGGGCGCGCGCTTGCGAGCGAGGCCGGCCTGCTGAACGTGCGCCTGGAGGCGCTGGACCTGCGCGACGCGGGCGAGCTCGGCGCGTTCGACTACGTCATCGTCCACGGGCTCTACGCCTGGGTCGCCGACGACGTGCGCGACGCGCTGATGGCACTGCTGGCGCGGTGCCTGACCGCGCATGGCGTCGCCTTCGTCTCCTACAACGCCCAGCCGGGTGGGCACCTGCGCACGATGCTGCGCGAGATGGCGCTGATGCACGCCGACCCGGAGGCGCCGCTGGACGGGGCGCGCGAGCTCTACGAGCTGCTCGCGCCCTGGGCGACCGACCGCGCGGACGCCTACGGCCGGGTGCTCGACCACGAGCTCGAGCGCCTGCGCCGGCTGAAGGCTCCGGCGCTGCTGCACGACGACCTCGGCGCGCTCTACAGGCCGGTATGGCTGCGCGACTTCGCCGCCCATGCCACTGCCCACGGGCTGCAGTACCTGTGCGAGGCGGAGCTCTCAGAGCTCGAGGCCGACCGCCACCCCGAGGGCGCCGACGCGATGCTCGACCGCCTAGCGGCCGGCGACCGCGTGCGCTGGGAGCAGTACGCGGACTTCCTCGCCGGCCGGGTCTTCCGCCAGACGCTGCTCTGCCGCGCGGAGGCGCCCGCGGAGCCGGGCGAGCTGGTGCGCGCGCTGCGCCGCGGCGAGGCCGTGCTGCCGGAGCTGCCCTCCCACCACGTGACCGCGCCGGGCGAGCGCCCGGAGGCGAGCCCGCTGACGCGCGCGATGGCCCGCGAGGGCGCCGACCTCGTCTCGCTCGAGCACGAGTACGTGCGCCTCGACGACCCGTTCGGGCGCTACCTCCTGAACCTGCTCGACGGGACCCGCGACCGCGCCGCGCTCGTGGACGCCCTCGTCGCCGCCGTGGGCCGTGATCTCGGCATGACCGCCGGCGAGAGGCCGATCACCGACGGCGAGCGCCTGCGGCCCCAGATCGCCGGCGGGCTCGAGCAGAACCTGCAGACGCTGGCCGGGCTCGGGCTGCTGCGGGCATGAGCGCAGGCGGCGGCTACGACGAGATCCCGTACTCGAAGTACCCCTACCCCCACACGCATCCCGATCGCCTCGCGACCGTCGCGACGCTCATGGGCCTCAGCCCGGCGCCGCCGGCGCGCGCGCGGGTGCTCGAGCTGGGCGGCGGCGCGGGCGGCAACGTGATCCCGCTCGCCTACGCCGCTCCGGAGCTGCACGCGGTCTGCGTCGACCTCTCGGCGCGCGCGATCGCCGACGGCCGCCGCACGGCCGAGGCGCTGGGACTGGCCAACGTCGAGCTGATCGAGGCCGATCTGCGCGACCTGCGCGGCGGCGAGCTCGGCCCCTTCGACTACGTCGTCGCCCACGGCGTCTACTCGTGGGTGCCCGGCGACGTGCGCGACGCGCTGCTCGAGGTCATCCGCGCCCATCTCGCCCCTGACGGCGTCGCGTTCGTCTCCTACAACGCGCTGCCCGGCGGCTACCTGCGGCGGATGCTGCGCGACATGGGGCTCTGGCACGCGCGCGCGGAGCGCACGCCGCTGGGGCGCGCGGGAACCGCGCAGGAGCTGTTTCGCTTCCTCGCCGAGCACCGCGTCGCCGACGACCTCTACGGCCGGCTGCTCGAGCGCGAGCTGCGGCGCGTCGTCGCGCGGCCCCTGCCCTCGCTCGTCCACGACGACCTCGCCGACGACATGCAGGCGTTCTGGTTCGCGGACGTCGCCGCCCACGCCGCGCGCCACGACCTGGGCTTCCTCGGGGAGGCCGAGCTGGCCGAGCTCGAGGCCGACCGCCTGGCGCCCGGCGTCGAGGAGGCGGTGCGCGAGCTCTCGGGCGGAGCCGGCATCGCCTTCGAGCAGTACAGCGACTTCTTGCTCGGCCGCAAGTTCCGCCAGACGCTGCTCTGCCGCGCCGAGCGCCGAGTCGACTCAGAGCTCGACCCCGCGCGGATGCGCGCCCTGCGCTTCCTCTCGAGCGCGGTGCCGGAGGCGGCGCCGCTGAGCGGGCTGTTGCCGCGGGCCGTCGCCGCGCTCGAAGCGGTGTGGCCGCGCACACTGGGCTTCGAGGAGCTCGACGCCCAGCTCGACGCCGGGTCGGGCGCGCTCGCCGCGGCGCTGCTCGACGGCTTCCGCGCCGGCGTGGTCGAGCCCCACGTCGACCCGCCGCGCTGGGCCGATCGGCCTGGGGAGCGCCCGCGCGCCAGCGCGCTCGCGCGCCTGCAGGCCGCCGACGCGATCGATCTCACGACGCTGCGCCACGAGAACGTGCGCATGGAGGAGCCGGCCGCCCGGCGCCTGCTGCGCCTGCTCGACGGGACGCGCGACCGCGCGCAGATCTCCGCCGAGCTGGCAGCGGGCGGCGATGGCGTGGCGCTCGGCCCCGGCGACCTCGAGCGCAACCTCGAGGCGCTCGCGCAGCTCGCGCTGCTGCACGCCTGAACGGGTCTCAACCCTCGGCGCGCTCGTGCCGATGCCAGATCTGGTGCCCCGTCCACGCCGCTCATCTCCCCTGGCCGATCCCGCTCGCCTGCGCGCGCTGCGCGGCACCGGGCTGGTCGGGACGCCGCCCGAGGAGGCCTTCGACCGCCTCGCCGCGCTCGCGCGCAAGATCCTCAAGGCGCCGGTCGCGCTGGTCTCGCTGCTCGACGACCGCCACCTGCACGTCAAGAGCTGCGTAGGCCTGCCCGAGCTCGCCGCCGCGCGGCGGGTGCCGGTCGGGGAGTCCTTCTGCCAGCACGTCGTCGGCAACGCCGAGCCGCTGATCGTCCAGGACGCCCGCGAGCACCCGCTGGTGGCCGAGCTCGCGATGGTCAAGGCGGGCCGCGTGCTCGCCTATGCGGGCGTGCCGCTGATCGTCGGCGGCTTCGTGATCGGGTCCTTCTGCGTCGCCGACGACGAGCCGCGCAAGTGGACCACGGACGAGATCGAGACCCTGCACGTCCTCGCCGCCTCGGTGACCACCGAGATCGAGCTGCGCGGGGACATCGAAGCCCGCAAGCAGGCCGAGGCCGGGCTCGAGCGCTCGAACGCCCGCCTGCGCGGGCTGATGGACAACAGCCCATCCGTCATCTCCGCGAAGGATCTCGACGGCCGCTACATCTTCGTCAACCGAGCGTGGGAGCGGCTGCACGGCGTCACCGAGGCCGACGCCGCCGGCAAGACCGCCGTCGCGGACCCGGCGCAGGACGGGCGCAGCTACGAGGCGGTGCGCTTCCCACTGATCGACGAGACCGGCGAGCCCTACGGCATCTGCGAGATGCTCAGCGACACGACTGAGAACCGGCGCACCGCCGAGGCGCTCCACGAGGCCCAGCAGCGCTTCGGCAGCGCCTTCGAGAACGCGCCGACCGGGATGGCGATGATCGGCACCAACGGCCGCTATCTCCAGGTCAACCAGGCGCTCTGCGAGCTCGCTGGGCGCTCGGAGGCGCAGCTGCTGGGCAGCACGCTGGCCGACACCATCCACCCCGACGAGCTGAGAGCGCGGCGGCGCCTGTTCGAGCGCATGGTCACCGGGGAGATCCGCACGCATCAGACCCAGGGGCGCTACCTCACCCGCGACGGCGACCCGCGCTGGGTGCTCGTCAACGCGACTGCGCTCAACGACTCCGACGGGCGCCCGGTCGAGTTCTTCGTCCAGTTCCAGGACATCACCGAGCAGCGCCGCTCCGAGCAGCTCCTGGCGGCCCGGCACGACGCAACGCGCGTCCTCGCCCAGTCGAGCACCGTCGCCCAGGCGGCGCATCCGCTGCTGGAGGCGCTGGGGGCGAACCTCGGCTGGGACACCGGGGCGCTCTGGCTGCTCGACCCCGAGACGGGCGGGCTGCGCGCAGAGGCCGAGTGGCGGCGGCGCACGTTCGAGGGCGAGCCGCAGCTCACGGAGGCGGCGCTGGAAAAGACCGACCTGCCGGTGCGGGCGTGCGGCTCGGGAAAGCCCATCTGGACGGCGGCGCTCACGAGCGGCGCCGCCTCGCCCCGGGTCCAGGCGATCGCCGCTCACGGCCTGGAGGGCGCGGTCTGCATCCCGATCGTCACCGACGAGGGCTGCCTGGGCGCGCTGGAGTTCTTCTGCCGCGAGCTGCCCGAGCCCGACGAGCAGCTGCGCGAGCTGCTGGAGGGCATCGGCACGCCGATCGGCCTGTTCATCCAGCGCCGCCGCGCGATGCTCGAGCTGGCCGGCGCGCGCGACGAGGCGCTCGAGGCCTCACGGCTGAAGTCGCAGTTCCTGGCCAACATGAGTCACGAGATCCGCACGCCGATGAACGGCGTGATCGGCATGGCCGAGCTGCTGCTGGGCACCGAGCTCGACGACGAGCAGCGCGGCTACGCCACGATGGTCCGCGACTCCGGGGACGCGCTGCTGACGATCATCAACGACATCCTCGACCTCTCGAAGATCGAGGCCGGCAAGCTCGAGCTCGAGCGCGCGGAGTTCGGCCTCTCCGACGCCGTCGACGGGGCGGTCGAGCTGCTTGCGAAGTCCGCCCGGCTCAAGGGCCTGGAGGTGCGGGCCTTCATCGAGCGCCGGGTGCCCGGCACGGTCGTCGGCGACCGCTTCCGCCTCCAGCAGGTGCTGACCAACCTGCTCTCCAACGCCGTCAAGTTCACCGATGCCGGCGAGATCACCGTGCGCGTCAGCGGCGGCGCGCGCTCCGGCGGCGCCCACCTCGTGCGCTTCGAGGTCTCAGACACCGGCATGGGCATCTCCCCCGACCAGGTCTCGCGCGTGTTCGAGCCCTTCGTGCAGGCCGACTCCTCGACCACCCGCACCCACGGCGGCACCGGCCTGGGGCTGAGCATCTGCCGCCAGCTGGTCGAGCTGATGGGAGGCGAGATCGGCGCCTCCGGGGACCCCGGGCGCGGCAGCACGTTCTGGTTCACCGCGCAGCTCGGGGCGGTCGGCACGGAGGCTCCGGAGCCCGTGATCGAGATGGCTCCGGCCGACGCCCCGACCCTCGTCGGCACCGGCTCGGCCATCCTGGTCGTGGACGACAATGCTGTCAACCGCACGGTGGCGGCGCAGATGCTGCGCAAGCGCGGCTTCCGCGTGGACACGGCCCACGACGGCCAGGAGGCGCTCGACGCCGTGTCGCGCCAGCGCTACGCAGCGATCCTTATGGACTGCCACATGCCCGGCATGGACGGCTACGAGGCCACGCGCGAGATCCGGCGCCGCCGCGGCCGCGGCGCGCGCGTCGCGATCATCGCCATGACCTCTGACACGCAGGACAGCGTGCGCGAGGCGTGCCTGGCGGCCGGGATGGACGGCTACCTCGCCAAGCCGGTCACCGGCGCGTCGCTCGCCGCCGCGATCGAGCGCGCGGTCGAGGACCGCCCGAGCGGCAGCGACGACTCGACGGTGGCCGCCACCGACCTCGACCTCGGCGTGCTGCGCCAGCTCACCGCCGAGACCGACCACACGGAGGGCGGCGAGATGATCTCCGAGCTCGCCGGCCTCTTCCGCGAGGACACAAAGCGCGGCCTCAAGGCCGTCGCCCGCGCGCTCAAGCAGCAGGACGCCCCGGGCCTCGCGCGCGCCGCGCACGCGCTGAAGGGCTCGAGCAGCCAGCTCGGAGCGTCGCGCACCGAGGCGATCTCCGCCGAGCTCGAAGCCGTCGCGGAGTCGGGCGAGCTGGGCTCGGCCAAGGCCCTGCTGCGGCGCCTGGAGACCGCCGTGGACGCGGCGCAGTCGGCACTGTCGAGCGCGCAGCCAGAGCCTCCCGCCGCCCAGACGCGTTAGCGTGCGCGAGCCGATGTGGCTCCAGCGCCGGATCTCCCTCGAAGCACGGCCGCGCGGCTTCCACCTCGTCACGCGGGCAATCGAGCGCGAGCTGCCCGAGCTCGGCGAGCTGACGATCGGCCTCGCGAACCTGTTCCTCCAGCACACCTCGGCCTCCCTGACGCTCAACGAGAACGCCTCGGCAGACGTCCGCCGCGACTTCGAGGCGCACTTCGACGAGGCCGTGCCCGAGGACGCGTCGTACTGGACCCACACCGCCGAGGGCCCCGACGACATGCCCGCCCACATCAAGGCCTCGCTGCTCGGGCCCTCGCTCTCGCTCCCGATCGCCGACGGCCGCTTCGCGCTTGGGCGCTGGCAGGGGATCTACCTCTGCGAGCACCGCAACCGCGGCGGTGCGCGGCAGCTGCTCGTGACCGTCACGGGAGCGTGACAAGACTGCATTGAGACCGTGACGATTCGGGCCGGGCGGGCGGGTTCGGCGGCAGAGTGGCCCGGGTGGAGGAAGTTGTTCATCACAGTGCTGAAGTACTTACGCCACCCGCGGATCTGGCCGTCGCGCAGCTCGCGCACCGCCAGCACGGCGTCGTGTCGCGCGGCCAGCTGCTCGCCCTCGGGCTGAGACGGGGCGCCATCGATCGACGCATCCGCAGCGGTCGATTGCATCCTGTTCACCGCGGGGTGTACGCCGTGGGCCACACGCGGCTGACCTCGCGCGGAAGGCTGTGGGGCGCGGTGCTCGCGTGCGGAGGCGTGCGAGTCGCGGTGCTCAGCCATCGCGCTGCAGCCGCGGTCCTGGATCTGATGCCCCAACCGAGCGGGCCGGTGGAGGTGACCACGCTACGCGCGAGCCGGTCGACACGGCTGATCCGCGTGCATCAGAACCGCGCCCTCGCCCCCGCCGACATCACCACCATCGACGGCCTCCGACTCACCACCCCGGCCCGAACCCTGATCGACCTTCAGGACGTCCTGACCCCACACCGCCTCGAGCGCATCGTCCACCGAGCCGAGCAGCTCCGCCTCCTCGGCGCCAGCGAACTCACCCCGTCACCCGGCCGCCGTTCGCGCGCACTGCGCGACGCGACGCGGAGCCTAAGCGCCACCGGCCCGCAGATCACCCGCAACACGCTGGAGGAACGCTTCCTCGCCCTCGTCGCTCACGCCAGGCTCCCCGCCCCGCTTGTCAACGCGCCGCTCCACGGCTACGAGCCCGACTTCCTCTGGCCGGTCGCCAGGTTGATCGCCGAGACCGACGGCGCGGCCACGCACCTCACCGCCACCGCGTTCGAACAGGACCGCGCCCGCGACGCCGCCCTGCTGCTCGCCGGCTACCGCGTCGTCCGCTTCACCTGGCGCCAGGTCACCGACGAGCCGCGCCGGGTTGCCGACATACTGAGCGGCCTCCTGCGAAGCGCCTAGCGCCCCCGCCACACCGGATCGCGCTTCTCCGCGAACGCGGTCGCGCCCTCACGTGCATCCTCCGAGCCGAACACGGGACCCGCGAGCTCGCCCTGGCGCTCCCAGCCCTCCTGCTCGCTCCAGTCGATCGCCGAGCGCAGGATCTGCTTGCTCGCGTCGAGGGCGAGCGGGCCGTTGCGGGCGATCGCCGCGGCGAGCTCGCGTGCGGCGGCGACCGCCTCGCCCGGCTCGGCGACGCGGTTGACGAGGCCGACCTCGTAGGCGCGCTCGGCGCCGATCGGGTCGCCGGTCAGCGTCATCTCCATCGCCAGGTGGTAGGGCATGCGCTTGGGCAGCCGCAGCAGCGCGCCGCCCGCCGCGACCAGCGAGCGCTTGACCTCGGGGATCCCGAGCCGCGCATCGCGCGCGGCGACGATCAGATCGCAGGCCAGCGCGACCTCGAGTCCGCCGGCCACCGCGAAGCCCTCGATCGCGGCGATGATCGGCTTGCGCGGCGGGCCCTGCGCGATTCCGGCGAAGCCGCGGCCCTCGACGTAGGGTCGCTCGCCGGCCACGAACGCCTTGAGGTCCATGCCGGCGCAGAAGCTCCGACCGGCGCCGGTGAGGATCCCCACCTGGAGATCGTCGTCGCCGTCCAGGCGCTCGAGCGCGGCCGCCACGCCCTCGGCGAGCGCGAGGTTGACCGCGTTGCGCGCCTCGGGCCGGTTGAGCGTGATCAGCAGGACGCCGCCGGCGGCCTCGGTGAGGACGGCGTCGCTCATCCGGCGAACAGGGTCAGCGCGGGCTCGCGCTCGCCGCGCAGCTCGGCCAGGTCGACCTCGACCCAGTCGATCCCGCGTGCCTGCGCCAACACGCGCGCCTGGGGCTTGACGACCTGTGCGGCGAGGACCCCGCGGCAGGATCCAAGCGCCGGGTCGAGCCTGATGCGCTCCAGGTAGCGCGCGAGCTGCTCGACCGCGTCGATCGTCCCGATCCGCTTGATCTCGACCGCAATCCACTCGTCGTCGCCGTCGCGGCACATCAGGTCGACCGGCCCGATGTCGGTCGGCCACTCGCGGCGCACCAGCCGGAAGCCCTCGCCGCAGGTCTCAGGCGCCTCGGCGAGCGCGACCTGGAGGTCGGCCTCGACGCCGTCCTTGACCAGCCCGGCGTCGAAGCCCATCTCGTAGGAGCAGTCCGAGATCACCTCGGCGAGCCGGATCTCCAGCCGGTCCTCGCCCTTGCGCTTGCGCACGACCATCACGCCGGGCTCCTCCTCGATGACCGTGGGCGGCGTCATCCAGTTCAGCGGCTTGTAGCCGCCGGCGTCGGCGTGGACGAGCACGGAGCCGTCGGCCTTGACCATGACCAGCCGCAGCGCCTCCGGAAGGCGCGCGCTCAGGCGACCGGAGTAGGTGACCTCGCAGCGGGCGACGATGAGGCGCATGGGTCGGTAACCGTACGCCCGCGCCCGGATGTCTCCCCGTGAGCGATGAGTCTCGCGCCTCGAGGTGGTCTCATACTTCGAGAGCAACCGAAAGGACCCCATGAGCCTTCCAGAGGTCGTGTCCCAAGACGAGTGGCTGGTCGCCCGCAAGGAGCTGCTGGCCGAGGAGAAGGAGCTCACACGCAAGCGCGACGCGCTGAACGCGCAGCGGCGCCGGCTCCCGATGGTCAAGGTCGAGAAGGACTACGTCTTCACCGGCCCCAACGGCGAGGCGAGCCTGCTCAACCTCTTCGAGGGCCGCCTGCAGCTGATCGTCGGCCACTTCATGTTCGACCCGAGCTGGGAGGACGGCTGCCCGAGCTGCACGGCCGGGGCGGACGAGATGTCCGACGGCCTGCGCGCGCACCTGCACGTCCGCGACACCACGCTGGCCTACGTCTCCCGCGCCCCGCTCGAGAAGATCGAGGACTACAAGGCGCGCAGGGGCTGGAGCTTCCCCTGGTACTCCTCCTACGGCAGCGACTTCAACTACGACTTCCACGTCACGATGGACGAGACGGTCGCGCCCATCGAATACAACTACACGACGCTCGCCGAGCACGAGCAGGCGGGCACCGCCTACTACTTCACCGGCAACCAGCCCTCAGAACAGCCGGGCGCGAGCTACTTCCTGCGCGAGGGCGAGGACGTCTTCCACACCTACTCCAACTACGCCCGCGGCGCCGAGATGACCGGCGGGTCCTACTACTGGCTCGACCTCACCGCGCTAGGGCGCCAGGAGGAGTGGGAGGAGCCCAAGGGCCGCGCCGCGAGCGCGCGCGCCGCGCAACCCGACTTCGCGGAGTAGGCCCGCGTCAGGCGGCGGCCTCGATCTCCCGCGGGGCCGCCGCGAGCACCTGGTCGCGGAGGTTGCGGACCTCCGGGTCGTCGTGGAGCTCGAGCGCGCGATCGCAGGCGGCGAGACACTCGCGGGCGCGATCGGTGCGGGCGAGCGCGTGGGCGAGGCGCGACCAGGCGGTCTCTGACTCGGGCGCCAGCCGCGTCGCCTGCTCGCAGGCGGTGACCTCGGCGCCGGTGTCGCCGAGCAGGTTCGCGACCAGCGCGAGGTCGAGCAGGGCGTGCTCGCTCGGGGCGATCTCACGCGCGCGCTCGAGCGCCTCGCGGGCGCCCTGGCGATCGAAGACGCGCAGGCGCAGGCGGCCCAGGCGCTCCCAAGCCGAGGCGTCCCCGGGCGCCCGCTCGGTCTCGCGCTGCGCGGCCTCGACGGCGAGCGAGAGCGAGCCCATGTCCTCGTAGATGCGAGCGGCGAAGCGATAGGGCGCGGGGCGCTCGGGCTCGGTCCGCGTCCAGTCGCGCACCGCCCGCGCCGCGGCGGCGTGCTCGCCGGCCTGCCAGAACGCGAGCGTCAGCAGGCGCAGCACGGCGGCGTTGCGCGGCTCGGCGTCGCGCGCATAGATCAGCCGCTGGGCGGCGAGCGCGAACTCGCCCTCGGCCAGCGCGTGCCGCGCCGCCGTCACGAAGCGCTCGACGCGCTCGGCGGCCGGATCGGGCGTGGAGAAGTCGACGAACTGCAGCGAGCCGGCCGGCACGGTGCGCACGCCGACATGGAAGGACACGCGCGCCCACTGCTGGATGTCGTCCTCTGCGCCGGTGAAGTAGATCCCCGTGACGTTGCCCACGCCCCACTCCGGATAGGACAGGCAGCGCGCGTAGCGGTGCACGACCGAGTGGTCGGGCATCCGCGAGGCGAACGGATCGTGCTGCTGGCGGTCGGCCGCCTGCTCGCGCGCACGCTGCTCGGCCTCGTAGGCGCGCTGGCCCTCCTCCGCCCGGGCCTTGCGCGCCGCGGCAGCGCCGACCTTGACGGCGTTGCGCGAGACCTTGCCCCCGCGCGACTCCTCGGCGAGCGCCTCGAGCTGGTCGGCGGCGCGGTTGATCGCCTTGAGGTGGCGCTCGTGCTCGTGCTGGCGGCCGGGCGGGGCGATGTCCGGGTGCCAGCGCTTGGCGAGCCGTCGCCGCGCGAGCTGGACGTCGCGCTTGTCGAACGGCGGGTCCATCTCCAGGAGGAGCACGCTCTGCTCGATGTCGAGGATCGCGGGCACGAACTTCCTACGGTAGCGGGAAAACAGGTGCGGATCGCGCGGATCGGCCCGATGCGCCGGGGCGTCGGCGCGGCGCCCGCGCGGCATTGTGAGGTCGCCGCGGCGAAGCTAGTGTGAGAGACGGGTCCGGGGGAAACATCATCCCTGAGAGCGGCAGAACCAGAATGCCAGAATTGAACGCGACCGAGCGGGGCAGATGAGCCTGAACCCATGGCTCGCGGTCGATGTCGCCGCGGCACCGATGGTCCGCGCGCATGAGCTGCGCCACGCGTGGGAGCGGTTCGTCGAGGCGCTGCCAGACCTCGGCGAGGACGAGCCGGCATTCGACCTCGTCCGTGAGCCGATCGCCGACTCCTGGCGGCGCTCGCGTGCCGCGGGCGTTGACCCGTCAGGCCACGAGCTCGCCCCCGTTGTCGCCGACGAGAGCGAGGCGCGCATGCTGTGGGAGGAGCACCCGCTCGCGCACGCGGGGCCCCTGATCCGCGAGTGCCTCGCGGCGGTCGCCGAGGAGGCCGGCTACCTGATCGTCATCAGCGATGCAACAGGCATGCTGCTCAGCATCGAGGGCACGCCCCAGGTCCGGATGCGCGCCGCGGAGGCGATGAACTTCTCCGAGGGCACGCTGTGGAGCGAGCCCGGCGCCGGGACCAACGCGATCGGCACGGCACTCGCCGCAGATCACGCCGTGCAGGTCTTCGGCCCCGAGCACTTCAGCGAGGCGGTCCAGCGCTGGACCTGCTCGGCCGCGCCGATCCACGATCCCGACACGGGCGCGCTCCTGGGCGCGATCGACCTCACTGGTGACTTCTCGACGGTGCACCCGCACAGCCTCGCTGTCGCCACCGCCACGGCGCAGGCGATCGAGGCGTTGCTGCGGTTGCGCATGGAGGAGCACGACGCGCGCCTGCGCGCGCGGTACGGCGGGCACCTCACCACCACTCCGGGAGCAGGGGCGCTCGCGACCGCATCGGGGCGCCTGCTCACCGACCTGCCCCGGCCGTGGGGACAGGTCACCCGGCTGGAGATCCCGCCCGGCGGAGGCCGGCTGGACCTGCCCTCTGGAGTCGCCGCGGTCGCCGAGCCTGTCGGCTCCTCCGGCGAGGCTTATCTCGTGCGCAGCGTCGGCGGACGCAGCCGCCGCGACCGCCGGCCGCTGCTCGAGCTCGCCCTGCTTGGTCGCCGACGCGCCGTGCTCTCGATGGCCGGCCGCTGCACTGAGCTGCGACCACGGCTCGGTGAGATCGCCGCGCTGCTGTGCGCCTCGCCCGAGGGCACGAGCGCGGAGACGCTGTGCGCCGACCTGTACGGCGACGCCGGCAGCCCGAGCAGCGCCCGCGTCGAGGTCTCGCGGCTGCGCAAGCTGGTCGGGCCCTGGGTCGACACCGAGCACTACCGGCTCACCTGCGACGTCGAGACCGACGCCCGCCGGCTCGAGGGGCTGCTTCGAGCGGGCGCGGTTCGCGAGGCCGCCGAGGCGTACTGCGCCGGGCCGCTGCTGCCGGCATCAGACGCCCCGGGCATCGTCCGCGAGCGCGAGCGCCTCGATGGCTGGCTGCGCCAGGCCGTCATGACGGCCGACGATCCCGAGGCGCTCTGGGCGTGGGTCCAGTCGCCGTCGGGGGCGGACGATCTCCAGGCCTGGAAGCGCGTGCTGTCGCTACTCGAGGTCCGCGATCCGCGCCGCAGCCTCGCGAGCGCGAGCATCGCGCAGCTGCGCCGCGACTTCGCCACCTGAGGTTCTTCCCACGAGTGCAGCGCTGATGTAACGCGCGCGTGCTCGACTGTGCGGGCGGGCGTGAGGGCGTCCGCGTGGAGGGAGGACGCGTGCAGTCCAGGAGAGCCACCCAGCCGGGAGCAGAGCAGCGCGGTCTGAGCACCGCACGCGCGGTGCTGCGGGTGACCTCGCTGCTGGCTCGCCACCCCGACGGCGTCCGCGCCGACGAGGTCGCCGACGCGCTCGGCAAGAGCGTGTCGACCGCCTACAACCTGTTCGCCAGCCTGTGCGAGGAAGGCGTCGCGGTGCGCGGCCCCGGCGCCGTGTACCGTCTGGCTCCGGCCTTCCGTCGCCTGGTCGCCTCCGGCTCTCCCGAGCAGGAGGAGCGCGCCGCGCTGACCGGGCTCGTCGAGGAGCTGCTCGCCCGCACGCACAAGCGCTCCTACCTCGGCGTCGTCGAGGGAGGGCACCTGCAGCTGGCGGTCGAGCGCGGCCTTCAGGGCATGGCGAGGATCCCCAGCCTCGGCGCCGAGCTGGACGGCGGCGCCCACGCGCTTGCCCTCGGCAAGGTCGTGCTCGCACTCGCCGGCGACGAGGCGATCGAGCAGTACGTGCGGCGCGGGCTGCGCGCGTTCACCCCAAGCACCATCACCGAGCCCGAGACGCTGCGGGCGGAGCTGCGCAGGGTCCGCCGCGCCGGCGTTGCGCAGGATCGCGACGAGTTCGGCCTGGACTGCTGCTGCCTCGCCGCCCCCGTCCTTGACACCGCCGGCCACTTCGTCGGCGCGCTCGGGATCTCGATGTCGCGGCGCGCCTTCGACGACGAGCACCAGTCGCTGGAGGAGACGCTGCGCGACGTCGCGCGCATGCCCAGCGCGCCACGCTTCACGCGCCAGTTCCAGGCATGTGCGGATTCGCGCAAGTTTCTTGATCGCGGCCGCGAGCCGGTCCTAGCTTCGTCCCCAGCGGATCCCGCAGGGTGATCCGCGTCCCGAGTCGAGTCACGAGGAGGTGTCGGCCTTGAGCCGAGCCAGCATCACCAAGGCCCACGAGAAGATCCAGGAGCTCTCCTGGGATCCCACCTACGTGACGCCGGTGGAGAAGTACGCCACCGACTACACCTTCGAGAAGGCGCCGATGAAGGACCCGCTCAAGCAGGTCCTGCGGTCCTACTTCCCGATGGAGGAGGAGAAGGACAACCGCGTCTTCGGGGCGATGGACGGCGCCATCCGCGGCAACATGTTCCGCCAGGTCCAGGAGCGCTGGATGGAGTGGCAGAAGCTGTTCCTGTCGATCATCCCGTTCCCCGAGATCTCCGCTGCGCGCGCCATGCCGCTGACGATCGGCTGCGTGCCGAACCCGTCGAT
>JBBRYA010000016.1:0-57510 GCA_038238015.1 Solirubrobacterales bacterium | reverse complement strand
GGTCGAGGTCGCCGACGAGTGCATCCAGATCCACGGCGGCGCGGGCTACATGAAGGAATACGGGATCGAGCGCGTCTGGCGCGACCTGCGCCTGAACCGCATCGGCGCGGGCACGGACGAGATCATGCTCGACGTGATCGGCCGCTCGTATGGCCTCTGATACGAAGGACTTCGCCAAGGCGGTCGCCGAGGGCTACGCGGTCGAGGGCGCGGCGATCGAACTCGGCCGCGGCGTGCACGACGGCAAGCTCGAGCCCGACGCGGTCGTGCGCATCCCGCTGGCGATGATGAACCGCCACGGGCTCGTGGCGGGAGCGACCGGCACGGGCAAGACGCGCACGCTGCAGCTGCTCGCCGAGGCGCTGTCGGCGGCCGGGGTGCCGGTGTTCGCCGCCGACGTCAAGGGCGACCTCTCCGGGCTCGCCCAGCCGGGCGAGGCGGGCAAGGCGGCCGAGAAGCGCCAGGCCGAGCCGGCGCCACCAAGGCGTTCCTGGAGTCGGTCTCGCAGACCGTGCGGCTGATCCGCTCCAAGGGCGTGGGCGTGTTCTTCGTGACGCAGAACCCGCAGGACCTCCCGGCCGAGGTGCTCGGCCAGCTGGGCAGCCGCATCCAGCACGCGCTGCGCGCGTTCACGCCCGACGACGCCAAGGCGCTGAAGGCGACCGTCTCGACCTACCCGCGCTCGGACTTCTACGACCTCGAGGCGCTGCTGACCCAGATGGGGATCGGCGAGGCGGCGGTCACCGTGCTGTCTGACCGCGGCGTGCCCACGCCGGTGGTGCACACGCGGCTGGCGGCGCCGGCGGCGAGCATGGGCCCGGCGCCCGACGTCGACGCGGCCGCGAAGGCCTCGCCGCTGTTCGCGCGTTACGGCGAGCGCCTGGATCCCCAGAGCGCGCGCGAGATCCTCGAGCAGCGCACGGCCAAGCCCGAGCCGCTGCCCGCGACGCCCATGGAGCACGTGCCGGTGCCCAAGCCCCGCAAGGCGCCGCGCGAGCAGCCCGCCGAGTCCGGCGTCGGCGACTACCTGCGCTCCCGCCAGGGCCAGGCGCTGCAGCGCCAGGTGCTGCGCGGCGTCTTCGGGATGCTGCGCAAGCGCCTTTGACGAACCCCGTCCCCCCGTTCACCCGGGCCCACGAGCACCTGCGCGCCGAGGTGCGCGCCTTCGTGGAGGCGGAGCTGGCGCCGCACACGCCGCAGTGGGAGGCGGAGCGCTGGTTCCCCGACACCGTGTTCGCGCAGCTGGCGCAGCGCGGATGGCTCGGGCTCAAGTACGGCGCGGACGCCGACTGGGTCGCCGACGCGGTGTTCACCGAGGAGCTCTCGCGCTGCGGCTCCGGCGGGCTGGCGGCGGGGATCGGCGCGCACGTCGGGATCGCCACCCCGCCGCTGAGCACGTTCGGCACCGACGAGCAGAAGGCGCGCTGGCTGGCTCCCGCGATCCGCGGCGAGAAGATCGCGGCGCTGGCCATCACCGAGCCCGACGCGGGCTCGGACGTCGCCTCGATCCGCACGCGCGCGCAGCGCGTCGACGGCGGCTGGGTCGTCAACGGCGCCAAGACCTTCATCACCAACGGCGTGCGGGCCGACTTCTACGTCACCGCGGTCAAGACGCGCGAGGAGGGCGGCCACGGCGCGCTGTCCTTCCTCGTCGTCGAGGCCGGCGAGGGGGTGCGCGCGAGCAAGCTCGAGAAGCTCGGCTGGCACGCGTCGGACACCGCCGAGATCGCCTTCGAGGACGTGCCTGTTCCCGACAGCCATCTGCTCGGCGAGGAGGGTCGTGGCTTCTACCTGATCGTCGCCAACTTCCAGTGGGAGCGGCTGCTGATGTCCCTCGGCGCCGTCGGCTCGATGCGCGCCACGCTCGAGCGCACGACCGCGCTGCTGAGCGAGCGCGGCTGCTCGCAGGCGACGCGCCACCGCATCGCTGATCTCGCCACGCGCGCCGAGGCCGGCGCCGCGCTGACCTATCAGGCCCTGCGCCGCTACCTCGACGGCGGTGACGCCGTGCGCGACGTGACGATGGCCAAGCTCGCCACCCAGCGGCTGAACTTCGAGCTCCAGGACGCCTGCTTCGGCGTCTTCGCCGACCTCGGCCACCCGGGGGCGGAGGACCTCGCCCGCGCCGCCCGCGACGCCCGCCTGGGCCCGATCGGCGGCGGGACCGACGAGATCATGAAGGAGATCCTGGGCAAGACGATGGGCCTATAGCTGAGCCCTAAGGTGAAGCGCGATGAGCACCGTCGCCCCCGCCCCCAGTCGCGTCTCGTTCGCCACGGCGCTGCGCACGCCGGGCATCGCGCGGCCGATCGCGGCATCGCTGCTCGGACGGCTGCCGATGGGCGCCGTCGGACTCGTGCTGATCCTCCAGACCCGCTCGCTGACCGGCTCCTACGCCTCCGGCGGCCTGGTGGCCGGGACCAGCGCGCTGTTCTTCGGCGCCAGCGCGCCGCTGCTCGGGCGCGTGATCGACCGGCGCGGGCAGACCGGCGTGCTGGTGGCGGGCGGCATGGTCAACGGCGCCGCGCTGGCGGCGTTCGCGATGCTGCCGCACGGCACCGGGCTCGGCGTGCTGCTCGCGCTTGCGGTCGTGATCGGCGCGGCTGAGCCGCCGCTCGGGCCCTGCGTGCGGACGCTGTGGTCGGAGCTGCTCGAGGACCCGGATCTCCGCTACGCGGTCTATGCGCTGGAGGCGTCGGTGCTCGAGGTGGTCTACATCCTGGGCCCGGTGCTGATCGTGGCCGGGATCGGCTCGCTCTCGCTGCGCGCCGCGGTGCTCGCGTGCGCGATCCTCGGAGCGGCCGGCAGCATCGTCTTCGCGCTCACCCCGGCATCGCGCCACTGGCGCCCGCACGTGGATGAAGCGCGCTCGCGCGCCGGCGCGCTCGCGGCCGGGGGAATACGAACGCTGCTCGCGGTGATGGTCCTCGCCGGGATCTCGATCGCGGCGATCGAGGTTGCGGTGCCGGCACTGTGCGAGCGCGCCGGCTCGCGCGGCGCGGCCGGGCTCGTGCTCGGCGCGTGGGGGCTCGGCAGCATGGCCGGCGGCTTCGTCTCGGGACGGCGCGGTGCGTCCGCTGATCCCGCCCTGCGCTTCGTGTGGCTGCTCTGCGCCCTCGCGCTGGCCACCGTGCCGCTCGCGCTGGCCACGGGCGTCGCCTCGCTCGCGGCGCTGATCGTCGTCGCCGGCCTGGCGCTCGCGCCGTCGCTCGCGGCGGTCAACGGGCTGATCGGCGTGCTCGCGCCGCCGGGCACGGTCACCGAGGCCAACACCTGGACGCTGAGCGGCCTGGCGGCGGGCATCGCGGCCGGCGGAGCGCTGGGCGGCGCGGTCGTCCAGGGCGCCGGCCCGCCGACCGCGTTCCTGGTCGCCGCGGCAGCCGTGGCGGCCGCCGCCGCGGTCGCGGCGGCGCGGCGAGCCTCCCTCCGCGCGCTCTGACGGGCACAATGCCCCGTCCGACCACGAATCCGGAGGACTGACATGGGCGTGCTGGACGACAAGGTGGCGATCGTTACGGGCTCGGCCCGCGGCATCGGCCGCGCGACGGCCGAGCTGCTCTCCGAGCACGGCGCCAAGGTGCTGATCAACGACCTCGACGGCGATGCCGCCGAGCAGACCGCGGGCGAGATCAGCGGCGAAACCGCGGTCTTCGCGGGCGACCTGACCAAGGGCGACGCGCCCGACAAGCTCGTGCAGGCGGCCATCGACGCGTGGGGCAAGGTCGACGTGATCGTCAACAACGCCGGCTACACGCTCGACGCGCCGATCCACAAGATGACCGACGAGCAGTTCCAGCGCATGCTCGACATCCACACGATCGTGCCCTTCAGGGTCATCCGCGCGGCGGCACCGCATCTGCGCGAGCCCGCCAAGCAGGAGCGCGAGCAGGGCACCGAGGTGTTCCGCAAGATCGTCAACGTCTCCTCGATCTCGGGCACGATGGGCAACGCCGGGCAGGCCAACTACTCGGCGGGCAAGGCGGCCGTCGTCGGCATCACCAAGACGCTCGCCAAGGAATGGGGGCAGTTCAAGGTCAACGTCAACGCGGTCGCCTTCGGCTATATCGAGACGCGCCTCACCGCCTCCAAGGACGCCGCCAACCAGATGGAGATCGACGGCGAGAAGGTCCAGCTCGGGATCCCCGACCAGCTGCGCGGCATGGCCGCGATGCTGATCCCGCTCGGGCGCCCCGGGAGCCCTCAGGAGGCCGCCGGCGGCGTCTTCTTCCTCTGCTCGCCATGGTCCAACTACGTGCACGGCCAGGTGCTCAACGTCACCGGCGGCCAGTTCACGGGCATGACGACGTGAGCGAGGAGCAGGTCATCGCGGTCGCCGGGGAGTCAGACCTGGAGGCGCTGCTGCCCCTGATGCGCGGCTACTGCGACTTCTACGGCGTCACGCCGTCCGACGACGCCCTGCTGGCGATGTCGCGCGCGCTGATCGCAGACCCGGAGCGCGAGGGCCTGCAGCTGATCGCCTACGGACCGGGCCAGGAGGCAGCGGGCTTCGCGACCGTGTTCTGGGCCTGGACCACGCTCAGCGCCGCGCGCCTGGGGATCATGAACGACCTGTACGTGGTCGCCGGGGCGCGCGGGCAGGGGCTCGCCGACCGGCTGATCGCCGCCTGCCGCGAGCGCTGCGCGGACCACGGCGCCACAACGCTGGTGTGGCAGACCGCGAAGGACAACCACCGCGCGCAGGCCGTCTATGACCGGGTCGGCGGGCAGCGCTCGGAGTGGTTTGACTACTCCCTGCCGGTGCACCTGACGTAGGATCGCCGCATGCGAGTCGTCAAGCCTTCAGACGTCGCGCGCGACGTGCCGCGCGGGGTCGTGGGCGGCGCGGAGATCTCCCAGGCGACGACCGGCGCGACCAACATCTACATGGGCGTGTTCCGCGTTCCGGCCGGCGCACGCTCGCGCCCCCACTACCACGAGGGCTGCGAGAGCGCCGTCTACATGCTCTCGGGCGCGCTCGAGGTGCGGTGGGGCGACCACCTCGAGGACACCGTCTCGATCGGTCCCGGCGACATGGTCTACGTGCCGCCGCGCGAGACCCACATCCTGCAGAACCTCTCGGACTCCGAGGCCGCCGAGTACGTCGTCGCGCGCGACTCGCCGACCGAGGACTCCGTCGAGGTGCCTTGGGCGGGATAGATGGGCTCCGTGCGCGCGATCAACCACGTCAGCGTCAACGCCAGGGATCTCGCCGAGTCCGTCGCCTTCTACGTGGAGGTCTTTGGGGCCGAGCCGATCGCGTCGCCGAACTTCGGCTTCCCCGTCCAGTGGCTCGGGCTCGGGGAGTCGCAGCTGCACCTCTTCGAGGCCGACGTGGAGCCGCGCGGCCAGCACCACTTCGCGGTGACCGTCGACGATCTCGAGCCGGTCTACCGCCGCGCCGAGGCCCGCGACGCCTTCGAGTCAGAGGCGTTCGGGAACCATCTCGTCGAGTTGCCCGGCGACATGGTCCAGACCTACCTGCGCGACCCGTCGGGCAACGTCATCGAGATCGACACTCCCGGCGCGAGCCGGCTGCCCGAGGCCCTGCGCTCACAGCTCAGGCGCCTCGAGGACGTGCAGCCGCAGAGCGCCGAGAACCTGTCGGCGCGGCTGTACACCGACTGAGGCGTCAGCCTCCCACCAGCGCGGTGAAGCGCTCGTCCCCGCACAGCGCCTGGAGATCGGCGTCCTCGCGCGCGGCCTCGCGAACTTCTCGGTCAACCGTAGTGCCACGCACTGCGTCCCGGCCGCACGGAGGTCCGCGCGGCCGGGAGGGAGGTTCAGCGCGCAGGCATCGAGGGCTGGCGCCGAGCGGCCGACACGCCGGCGGCTCCCAGCAGCAGCGCGACGGCCAGGCCTGCGCCGGCGCCTGCGTAGACCCAGTTGAAGCCACCGCCGGCGACCGGCGCGGGGACGGTCCGCGCGACCGGGGGGGCCGCGGGCTCGGGGGCCGCGACGCCGGTGACGTCCTGGCCGTAGCGGTGCTGGAGGCCGAGGCTGCGCACGGAGACCGCTCGGACGGAGTGGCCGGACTTGACGAAGACCTCCGGCCGGGCGGCCGCGGAGCTCGCGCCGAGAGCCAGCAGCGCGACGATGGAGATGGTGGTGAGCGTGGAGCGCATCAGGTGATGCTCCTTCTGCTGAGAGGACCGGACAGGACCGACCCTGCGCCCTGCCGGTTGCCTCGCGGCTCAGCTCGGTTTACGAACGGTAAAAGCCCTGCTAATGCAGCCAGAACTGATCCAGCAGCGGCCCGAGCTGCTGGTGCGTCTGCGCGTTGCCCACGCGGTCGGAGACCAGCAGCAGGCTGCGGCGGTTGAACAGCGGGATCGCCGGCGATGCCGCCGCCACCCGCCGGTCGAGGGCGGCCCAGCGCGCGTTTGCCTCCGCGCCGCGGGCTGCCTGGGCGGCGGCGTAGCCGGCGTCCACCGCCCGATCGCAGAACTGCGAGGGGTTCTCGTTGACGCTGGAGTTGCGAACGATCTGCCCGCACCTGAACGGATCGAAGAAGCTCGACGGGGTGAGGAAGTCGGCGATCCAGCCCGAGAAGCCCACCTGGGCGTGGTGCCGCGAGTCGTTGACGTAGTCGAAGTAGCTCGGCAAGGGCAGCACCCGTACGCGGACGCGGTAGCCCAGGCGCCGCAGCACATCGCTGGCGTAGCGGGTGACGGCCGCGTACTTCGGGAATCCCCACACCTGCACCCGCGCTCCCCGCGAGCCGGACGCCGCGACGAGCCTGCGAGCGCGAGCGAGATCCGGCGCTGACCAGCCACCGCCCGGCGTCGCGTCGCGAGTGAACGGGCACGTGGGCGCGTAGCCGGGCAGCCCGGGCGGGAGCACCTGACAGGACAGGCCCGCAAGGCCGCTGCCCCCCGCGAGCTCGACCATGCGCCGGCGATCGACCGCGTAGTTCAACGCCAGGCGGACACGCGGGTCGTCGAACGGCCGCTCGCGCACGTTGACGAAGAGGTAGCTGGTCGTCGGCGCGGGCCCGGTGTGCACGCGGCTGGCGTCGGCGAGTGCGAGCGCGCGGTCCTGCGCGAGCGACAACTGGCCGCTGAACACGCCGGCGGCGACAACGGCATCCGCACGGCCGCGCTCGACGGCCGCCACCTGAGCTCCGGCGTCGTTGGAGATCGTGACGTCGATCGCGTCGGGAAATCCCTCGGGACGCGCCTCGGCCGACCATGAGCGAAAACGAGGGTTGCGCTCCAAACGTACGCCGCGTCCCGGCTCGAACGCCGTGATCCTGTATGGGCCGGTGCCCGGCGGGGGACGCCGGCGGATGATCGCCGCCGGTGCGCGCGCGGGCAGCACGTAGGCCAGCGGTAATGCGAGCTTGTGGTCGAACTCTGCATCGGGCCGCCGCAGGTGGATGGTGATCGTCCGCGCCGCGTCGTCGGTCTCGATGCCCTTCGAGAGGTCGCACCGCCGCGGACTGCACGCCTCGGCGCCTACGATCCCGCCGTAGAACGGCGGCGTCCCACCTCCGGAGAGGCGCGCGACGCGCTCGATCGACCCCCGGAAGTCCTCTGGCCGCACCGGCGTGCCGTCTGAGAACCGCAGCTCAGGGCGCAGCTGGAAGGTGTAGGTGCGCCCACCGTCACTTGGCCGCGGGACGCTCGCGGCGAGGTCGGCGACGAGCGTGTTGCCACCGGCGCCCGGGATGCGGCGGTAGGCGACGAGGCCGTCGTAGGCGAGCGACAGGATCGGCCAGTTGCGCACATCGTAGCCCGCCGGGTCGAGGCAGTTGCAGACGTCGAACGGGGCGGACGCGAACCGCAGCGTCCCGCCGCGGTGGCTGGCGCGAGACGCGGTCGCCGCCGCCCACACCGAACCGCCCGCGAGCGCAAGCGCGGACGGCGCGCCACCGAGCGCGATGCGGCGGCTCACGCGGCGCGTCCGCGGGTCGATGCGGATCACGGCGCCTCCCTTGCCGTCAGCCACCCAGATCGCGCCAAGTCCGGCGGCGACCGCGACGGGGCTGCCACCGACGCGCACGGTGTCGCTGACCGCGTCGGTCGCGGGATCGATCCGCGTGACCGTGCCGTCGTCGCGGTTGGCGACCCAAACGCCACCGTAGCCCACGGCGATCGCAGCCGGCCCGTTGCCGACCGCGATCGCCTTCAGGGCCGCACCAGAGTGGAGGTCGAGCCGGGTCACGACGCCGTCCTCCTCGCCGGCCACCCACACGGCCCCGCTGCCCGCAGTGATCGCAGCGGGGCCGCCGGGAACGTCGATCCGCTCGATCCGGCCCCCACGCGCGAGGTCGATGCGCTCCACCTGTCCGTCGACCGCCGAGGAAAGCCAGACCGCGCGGCCCGCGACGGCCACACCGCGCGGCGCGTTGCCCGCGGGCAGGCGGTGGACGACGCGGTTCGTGCCGGAGTCGACTTGGTCGACACGGCCATTCTGGCCGTCGGCGACCCACAGCGAACCATCACCGAAGGCGACCGCCGTCGGCTCGCCGCCGACGTCGATCGTCGTGACCTGGGCGCGGCCGCGATCGACGCGGGAGACGGTTCCGTCGCGGCCGTTGGCGGCCCACACCGAGCCGCCTCCCGCCGCTAGCGCGTCGGGCGCGTGCCCGACGGCGTACTGCCCCTCGATCCGCCCGCTCCCGGGATCGATGACGCCGGTCGCGTCCTCCGCGATCCGGTCGAGCCCGCGCGATCCGCCCAGCTGCGTGACGGCCAGCGCGACCGCAGCGGCGATCGCCACGGCGGCGCCGGCGAACAGCAGGCGGTGCCCGCGCCGCGGTGGGGTGGGGACCAGGCGCCGTCGAGGACCGTCGAGCTCTGGGTCCTGGCGGAGGATCGCGTCATTGAGGCGCCGCAGCTCGGGACCCGGCTCGAGCCCGACCTCGTCGAGCAGGACCTGGCGGGCATGCCGGAACGCCTCCAGTGCGTCCGCCTGCCGTCCGGAGCGGTACAGCGCGAGCATGCGATGGCCGTGCAGCCGCTCGCGCAACGGGTGCTCGCGGACCAACTCGTCGAGCTCGCCGATCATCGCCGCGTGGCGCCCGTCGGCCAGCGCGGCGTCGATCGCGTCCTCGCGCGCGCGCAGCCACAGGGCTTCGAGCCGCCGGATCTCGGCCGCGGCGAACGGCTCGTCGGCAAGGTCGTCGAGCGGAGGCCCGCGCCACAAGCCAAGTGCCTCGCGCGCGTGGGAGCCGTTCTCGCCAGACGTCAGGAGTCGTTCGAATCGCAGCGCGTCGACGGCGTCAGGGTCCATCCGCAGCTCGTAGCCCCGCCCGCGCGTGACGATCTCGGCATCGGCGCCGGCGAGCTGTTTGCGCAGCTGAGAGACGAGCACCTGCACGAGCTTGGGCGCGGTCGCGGGCGGCCGTTCGCCCCACAGCCCTTCGATCAGCCGGTCGGCGGAGACCGGGCTGTTGGCCTGCAGGGCCAGGATCGCGAGCAGGGCGCGTGGCTTCGCGCCGCCCAGCGGGACGGCGCGACCGTCGTGGGAGGCCTCGACGAGACCGAGAAGGCGGATCTCCATGGCAAGCGGTGGGTCGCCGCCGAGCCTATACCCGCCCGCCGCCGGGATGTCAGCGCAACTCGAAGCGGCAGCCCGAGTAGTAGTCGCCGGCCGGGGAGGCGAGGAAGGCCGCGAGCTCGGCCACCTCCTGCGGCCGCGCCTCGGCGCCCGGCAGGATCGCCACCGTCCGCGTGCCGAAGCGCGCCCACTCGATCGAGAGCGTGCGCGCGAGGTTCTCGAGGCCGGCCCGGGCCGCCTCGGCGTGCGGGCCCCCGGGCGGCGGGGCGAGCAGCAGGAGCTTGACCGGGCTGCCCGCCAGGGGCCTGATCGCCAGCCAGGCGCCGTCGAGCGCCGCCCGCACCGCCTCGACCGAGTCGCCGAGGCCGAGCGCCCCGGCGCCATCCCACACCAGCACGCCCGTCCCGCCTTCGCCCGCGTCGGGCTCAGAGCCCAGCGGGTCGATCTCCAGCGCGGTCACGCGCGCCCCGAGCTCGGCCGTCCGGGCCGCCACCGCTTCGCCGTGCGGGCTCCGGGCTGCGCTGTGGGCGTAGAGCAGGGCCAGGCCGTCGAGCACTCCTGAGCGCAGCAGCTGCACGAGGCGCTGCAAGATACCCGGACCATGCCTGGCCGACCGCAACCCGCGGACCCCGCTGGGGTTTGAGCCCCTCGTGCGCCCAGCCCTCCTCACCGCGCTCCTCCTGCTCCTGCTGGCCCCGGCCGCCGCCCGTGCGCGCGTGGTCGTGGTCGCGAGCGGCAACACCGGCGCGAGCCTGCTCGACGTCGGCAACAACCAGCTCACCGGCAGGATCGGGCTGCCCGGGCGCAGCCGCGCCGTCACCGCGGCCCCGGACGGCTCGCGCGCGTTTGTCGCCGCGGGCAGCCAGGTGGTCAGCATCGATCTCGGCAGCCGGGCGCGCAGCGGCGGCGTGACGCTGCCCTCGCCGGCCTCGGCACTGGGGATCTCCCCTGACGGCGCCCGCGTCTACGCAGCGCGCGGCCGCGCGCTCGAGGTCATCGACGCCGCAGCCGTGCGGCGCATCGGGACGATCCGCCTGCCCGGCCGCGCCAGGCAGGTCGCGGTCTCGGGCGACGGAAGCCGCGGCGTCGTGACGCTGGCCGGAGGCGCGGTCGCGGTCGTGGACCTGCCGGGCTTCCGCTCGCTGCGCAAGCTCTCAGTGGCCGGCGCGAGCGGCGTCGCCTTCGACGACCAGGGTCGCGCCTGGGTCGCCTCGACCGTGCGCGCCAAGGGCAAGAAGGCCGTCGCGACCGGGCGCCTGGTGGCCGTGGACCCGGTCGCGACGACCACGGCGCGCGTGATCGGCCTGGGCCAGCGCTCGGGCGGCGGCGGCGTCGCCGTCGAGGGGCGGCGCGCGTTCGTGGCCGCCGCGAACCGCGGCAGCCGCGCGGTCCTGGTCGACCTCGACCGCGCGAGGGTCAAGGCCAGGCCCCGGACCGGCCACGGCCCCGGCGTCCCCGCCTACTCGCCCGACGGCGTGCGCCTCTACGTCGCCGACGCGGGCGACGGCACCGTCTCGGTGCTCTCCGCCCTCTCCTACCGGCGCCTGAAGGTCGTCCGCATCCCCGGCGGCCGCCCCGCCGGACTCGCCGTCCAGCCCGGCGTCGCGCTTATCACCGGCACCGAGCTCTCCGAGACGCTCACGGGCGGCCGCGGCGCCGACCACATCCTTGGCCTCGGCGGCGACGACTTCCTCCGCGGCGGCCGCGGCGACGACCAGCTCGAGGGCGGCGAGGGCAACGACACGCTGTCGGGCAGCACGGGCAACGACGTGCTCGACGGCGGCAACGGCGACGACAGGGCGTTCGGAGCCGCGGGCAACGACAAGATCACGCTCGGGGACGGCAACGACTTTGCCGACGGCGGCCAGAGCAACGACTACATCGACGGCGGCCCCGGCAACGACCGGCTCGACGGCGGCGACGCCGACGACACCATCCTCGGCGGCCCGGGCGACGACTTCATCGCCGAGGCCGGCCTCGGCAACGAGCCGCTGATCGACGGCGGGCCGGGCAACGACATCATCCAGTCCGGGCGCGGCAACGACCGCATGGTCAAGGGCGGCGAGGGCGACGACACGATCCTCGGCCAGACCGGTTCGGACACCATCGACGGCGGGCCGGGCAACGACACGATCGACGGCGGCCCCGCCGGCGACAAGGCCTACGGCCGCGAGGGCGACGACAACATCAAGGGCAGCGCGGGGCGCGACTCGCTGTTCGGCTCCGAGGGTGACGACAGCGTCGACGGCGGCTCGGGCGACGACTACGTCTCCGGCGGCGACGGCAACGACACGCTGATCGGCGGCCCCGGGCAGGACGAGGTCTACGGCGGGCGCGGCAACGACACGATCCGCGTCGCCGACGACAGCCAGGACGTGGTCTCCTGCGGCCCGGGCAAGGACACCGTCTACGTCGAGAACACCGCCCCCGACCGCGACACGCTGAGCAACTGCGAGACCGTGATCGCGATCGCCCCGGAGCCCGCGACCGAGGAGACGCCGGCCTCCACCGTCCGCGGCACCGATGGCAACGACACCCTCTTCGGCACCGACGGTGCCGACTCGCTCTTCGGCTTCAACGGCAACGACGAGTTGTTCGCCAACGGCGGCGACGACTACGTCGACGGCGAGAACGGCGACGACATCCTCCACGGCGGCCCCGGCAACGACGACATGTTCGGCCGCTTCGGCAACGACACCGTGCTCGGCAACGAGGGCAACGACACGATCGAGGGCGGCTACGGCTCCGACATCATCGACGGCGGCCCCGGCAACGACAACATCCAGGGCAACCAGGATCCCGACCGGATCTCCGGCGGCGAGGGCGACGATCGCATCAACGTGGTCGACGGCAGCGTGGACCGCGTCGACTGCGGGCCGGGCAACGACATCGTGTTCGCCGATCCCGGCGACGAGATCGGCTCAAGCTGCGAGGACGTCAGGCGGTAGCGCGGCCGCCGCTGCGGCGCAGCTCGCGCAGGCGACGCGCGACGCCGCGCCGCCCGTGCGCGTCGAGGCCCGCGTAGAGCCCGCGGATCTGGGCGAAGACCTCGTTGGCGACCTGCTGCTGCTGATCGCGCGTCGGGTCTGACACGTGCTCCCAGCGCAACGGCTCGCCGAACTGCACGGTGACCTTCGGGAACTGCAGGCGCTTCCAGTTGCGCACCTTCGAGGAGCCGTGGATGGCGACCGGGACCACGGTCGCGCCGGACTCCAGCGCGAGGCGCCCGATCCCACGCCGCGGCTGCTCGGAGAGCTTGCCCGTGCGCGAGCGCCCGCCCTCGCAGTACATGACGATCAGCCCGTTGCGGCTGAGCACGGAGTTGGCGGTGATGAACGCCTCCTCGTCGGCGTAGCCGCGGCGGACCGGGAACACGCCGCCGTGGGTGTAGATCCACTGCAGCGGGCGCTTGAACATCTGGGACTTGGCCATGAAGCGCACCCGGCGGCGCACGAACGCGCCGACGAAGAAGTGGTCCATGAACGAGAAGTGGTTGGGAGCCACGATCACCGGGCCGCCCGCGGGCACGTTCTGGGGGGCGATCGTGCGGGCGCGGAAGAACGTGAACGCGTAGAGCGAGGTGAGCATCCGCACGGCCCCGTAGACCCAGTCGGGCTCGCGCGTGCGCGAGCGCTCGTGGAAGCGCTGGAAGTACTCCTCTGGGCGCGGGTCCTTGTAGACCTGCGCCTTCATCTCCACCAGGTTGTCGTCGCTCATGCTCTCCTCGGGCACCATACGTCCCGCGCCGCCGGCGGTTACGTCACTCGGTGGCCCAGTCGCGCGAGCGCTCCAGGGCCCGGTGCCAGCCGTCGAGCAGGGTCTCGCGCTGGTCGGCGCCCATCGCCGGCTCGTAGCGGTCGTGGGCGACTTCGAGCGCGCCGATGTCCTCGAGCGTGAGCAGGCCGGCGCCGACCGCGGCCAGCAGCGCGGCCCCGAACGCCGTGGTCTCGGCCACCTTGGGCACCGCCACCGGGACGCCGAGCACGTCGGCCTGGAACTGCATCAGCCAGCGGTTCACGGTGGCCCCGCCGTCGGCGCGCAGCTCGCTCAGCGGCTCCTTGGCGCTCGGCTCCATCGCGCGGACCGCGTCGACGGCCTGGTAGGCCATCGCCTCGAGCGCCGCGCGCGCGAGGTGCGCGCGCGTGCTGCCGCGCGTGAGCCCGACCACTGTCCCCCGCGCGTAGGGGTCCCAGTACGGCGACCCCAGCCCGGTGAGCGCGGGGACGAAGTAGACGCCGTCGTTTGACTCCAGCGACGCGGCGAGCTCCTCCGTCTCCGACGCCGCTTCGATGATCCCGAGCCCGTCGCGCAGCCACTGCACCGCGGCACCGGTCACGAAGATCGCCGCCTCCAGCGCGTAGGTCCTGCTCTGGCCGATCTGCCAGGCGATGGTGGCCAGCAGCCCGTCGGGCGGGTCGGGCTTGCCCGTGCCCGCGTTGAGCAGCACGAAGGAGCCCGTCCCGTAGGTGTTCTTGCCCAGGCCCGGCTCGAGGCAGCGCTGGCCGAACAGCGCGGCGTGCTGGTCGCCCGCGACCCCGGAGACCGGCACCTCGTGGCCGTGGAAGGCCTCCGCGCGGGTGCGCCCCAGCTCGCCGCAGCTCGGGCGCAGCTCGGGCAGCGAGCGCTCGGGCACGCCGAAGAGCTCGAGCAACTCGGGGTCCCAGCGGCCCGTGGAGATGTCGAGCAGCAGCGTGCGCGAGGCGTTGGTCGCGTCGGTGACGTGCTCGCCGCAGAGCTTGAACAGCAGCCAGGAGTCGATCGTGCCGAACACCGCGCGTCCGTCGCGCGCGCGCTCGGGGAGGCCGTCGACGTTGCGCAGCAGCCACTCGATCTTCGTCGCCGAGAAGTAGGGGTCGAGCACCAGCCCGGTCGTCGCCCGAATGGCGGGCTCGTGGCCGGCCTCCTTGAGCTCGGCGCAGCGCGCAGCGGTCCGGCGGTCCTGCCAGACCAGCGCCCGGTGCAGGGGCTCCCCGGTGTCCGGATCCCAGCACACGACGGTCTCGCGCTGGTTGGTGATGCCGACGGCGTCGAGCTCGCCGGGCTCGAGGCCCGCGTCCTGCAGCGCCTCCCCCGCCACCGCGTGGGTGACCTCCCAGATCTCGGCGGCGTCGTGCTCGATCCAGCCCGGCCGCGGGAAGTGCTGCTCGAACTCGCGATAGGCGCGCCCGACCAGCTCACCCTCGAGATCGAAGATCAGGCAGTGGGTGCCGGTCGTGCCCTGGTCGATCGCCAGCAGCATGCGCGCGGCAGGCTACCGGCCGGAGCTTCACGTCACGCGCACAGGCTGCGTGAGTCCTGCGCGCGCGCCCTCTGGAAGCTCCGGCCGGGCCCAGATCGGCCGCGGCGCCCGGGTCAAAGACCCCGCGGTCCGCTGCGACCCGCGGCGGGGAGATGCTCGTCGCAGGAGGAGAGACGTGGCGGCCCCGCCGCTTGTGTGGATCGCATGGGTGCAAGCTTGCCGCGGGCGCCCCGCGGCGCCCACCGACCGGCGGTCGGAACCTCGCGCCCGCGGGCTCGACCGCCGGTAGAGCTGGCTATTGTCCGCGAACCGTCGCGCGAGCAAAGGGAGCAGGCACGTGGCCAATGTGGAGGCCCACATCACCGGCACCGTCTGGAAGGTCGAGGTCGAGGTGGGCGACACCGTCGAGGAGGGCGACACCGTCGTGATCCTCGAGTCGATGAAGATGGAGATGCCCGTCGAGGCCGAGGACGAGGGCCGCGTGAAGGAGATCCTCTGCGAGGAGGGCCAGTCGGTCTCGGAGGGCGATCCGCTCGTTGTCCTCGAATGAGCTCGCGAGCGGCAAGCTGCGCCTGGATGAGCCCGCGCCGCACGTCGCCCGCCTGACCATCCACAACCCGGCCAAGCGCAACGCACTCGACCACGAGATCCTCGACGCGATCGCCGCCACCGTGCGCGAGTGCGAGGCTCGCTGCCTTCTGATCACCGCCGAGGGCGCGGTCTTCTCGGCGGGCTACGACATCGGCGGGCTTCCGCGCGACGAGTTCGCCCACCGCGCCGAGTCGCTGGTCGCCCATCCGTTCCACGACGCGATCGAGGCGCTCGACGCGTTCGCGTTCCCGGCGGTCGCCGCGCTGAACGGCCACGCGATCGGCGGCGGCCTCGAGCTCGCGCTGACGTGCGACCTGCGGATCGCGGCGGACGCGGCCAAGCTCGGGATGCCCCCGGCCAAGCTCGGCCTCGTCTACTCCCACACCGGGCTGCGCAAGTTCCTGGACGCGATCGGCGCCGCGCGCACCCGCGACCTCTTCTACACCGGGCGCAACGTCTCCGCCGAGACCGCGCTCGAGTGGGGCCTGGTCAACGAGCTGGTGCCCGCCGCCGAGCTGGCCGACCGCGCCGTCGCCTACGCCGCGGCGATCGCGGCCAACGCGCCGCTGTCGCTGAGCGGCAACAAGCGCGTGCTGCGAGAGCTGCTCGCCGCCGAGGGCGAGCTGGACCCCGAGGTCGAGCGCGAGCTCGTCGCGCTGCGCGAGGCCTGCTTTCACTCCGAAGACTTCTACGAGGGCGTGCGCGCCTTCGCCGAGAAGCGCGCGCCGCGCTGGGAGGGGCGATGAGGCGGCTGGCGCTCGCGGCGCTGCCGGCGCTGCTGGCGGTCCTGCTCGCCGGCCCGCCGCCGGCCCGGGCGGAGGGGCGGCTCCTCCATGGCGTGCAGCTCCCGGCCGCGAGCTTTGACTGGGTCACGTGGGACCCGGTGCTCAAGCGCAGCCCCGACCGCGGCTGGCGGCGCTGGGGCACGCAGCAGACGATCGACACCGTCGAGCTCGTGCTGCGCGAGTACCGCGACGCGCATCCCGACGGGGCGCGCGTGCTGGTCGGCGACCTCTCGCGCCCGCACGGCGGGTTCTTCGGCTCGCGCTACGGCGGCCTCGGGCACGCGACGCACCAGACGGGGCTCGACGTCGACATCTACTACCCCCGCAAGGACGGCCGCGAGCGCCAGGCCTACCGCCCCGCCGAGGTCGACCCCGCGCTCGCCCAGGAGCTGGTCGACCGTTTCGTGCGCGCGCGGGCGATCAAGGTCTACACGGGACCGGACCTGCCCCTCCACGGCAAGCGCGGCGTGGTCTCCACGCTGATCTATCACGACGACCACCTGCACGTGCGGTTCGCCGCCGTGTGAACGGGGGTAGATCGGCGCAATGACCTCCATGGCGCGCCTCACCCTCTTCACCGTCCTGCTCGCGCTCGCCGTCGCCTGGCCCTCGGGGGCCTCGGCGCAGGTCGCCGCCCCGCCGAAGGTGCCGACCGCGACGGGCACGGGCGGCGCCGCCGCCAGCGTCGACCCGCTCGCCACCCAGGCCGCGATCGGCGTGCTGCGCGACGGCGGCAACGCCTTCGACGCCGCGGTAGCCGCCGCGGGCGTGCTCGGCGTGGTCGAGCCGTACTCGAGCGGCATCGGCGGCGGCGGCTTCATGGTGCTCTACGACGCCCGGCGCAACCGCGTGGACACGATCGACTCGCGCGAGACCGCGCCGCAGGCAATGCCCTCCGACGCGTTCATCGACAAGGCGACCGGCAAGCCGTTCCCGTTCGCCCAGCAGCGCGTGAGCGGGCTCTCGGTCGGGGTGCCCGGCACCGTGGCCGGCTGGCAGCTCGTGCTCGACCGCTACGGCACGCGCACGCTGCGCACGCTGCTCAGGCCGGCCATCCGGACCGCCGCCAAGGGCTTCGTGGTCGACGACACGTTCGCCGGCCAGACGCGCGACAACCAGCAGATCTTCAAGGACTTCAGCTCGACGCGCTCCGTCTACCTCAAGTCCGACCTGACCGCGCGCGCCAAGGGCGAGGTCCAGCGCAACCCGCAGCTGGCCGCCACGCTCCGGCTGATCGCGCGTCGCGGCGCGGGCGCCTTCTACCGCGGGGCGCTCGCGCGCGACATCGTCAACACCGTCCAGAACCCGCCGGTCGCGCAGCCGACCAGCCGCAACGTGCGCCCGGGCTACATGACCACCGAGGACCTCGCCCGCTACGAGGCCAAGCGACGGCGCCCGACCTACACCCGCTATCGCGGCCGCGAGGTATTCGGGATGGGCCCGCCCTCCAGCGGCGGCAGCACGGTCACGGAGGCGCTGAACATCCTCGAGGGCTTCGATCTCACCGGCGACCGCTCGACGGCGCTGCACCGCTACCTCGAGGCCACCCGCCTCGCCTATGCCGACCGCAACGCGTTCCTGGCCGACCCGAGCTTCTTCAAGGTCCCGCTCCGCGGCCTGATCTCCCCCGGCTTCGCGGCGCAGCGCCGCGCGCTGATCGGCGACCGCGCCGCGACCAGCCCGGTCAAGCCCGGCAACCCCTACCCGTTCTCCGGCGGCGCGCAGCCGCCGACACGGCCTCAGAGCGGCGGCGAGGAGCAGGGGCGCTCGACCACGCACCTGACCGTCGCCGACCGCTTCGGCAACGTGGTCGCCTACACGTTCACGATCGAGCAGACCGGCGGAAGCGGCATCGTCGTGCCCGGCCGCGGCTTGCTGCTCAACAACGAGCTGACCGACTTCAACGTCGACTCCACGACCCACCCCAACGCCGTGCGCGGCGGCCAGCGCCCGCGCTCGAGCATCTCCCCCGTGATCGTGTTCCGCAAGGGCCGGCCGCTGATCGCGCTCGGCTCGCCCGGCGGCGCGACGATCATCACGACGGTGCTCCAGACCCTGGTCAACGAGATCGACTTCAAGCAGCCGCTGCCGGTCGCGATCGCGCAGCCGCGCGCGTCCCAGCGCAACGCCGCGAACACCGAGGCCGAGCAGGGCTTCATCGACCGCTACGGGCCGGGGCTGAGCCCGCGCGGGCAGCGCTTCGTGCTGCCCGTGGGCGGCGAGATCGGGGCGGCCACCGGCATCCAGTTCCTCAAGAACCGGCGGATGCGCGCAGCGGCCGAGCCGGTGCGCCGCGGCGGCGGCCACGCCGCGGTGGTGCACGAGCAGTAGCGCGCCGCCGCAGCGTCCGGAGCTGCGCCTACCGTTCGGCCATGCTCGACGTCGAGGACCGCCTTGCCGAGCTCGAAGAGCTCGGCCTCTACCGCCGCATGCGCATGGTCAGCGGCCCCCAGGGACCACGCGTGGTCCTCGATGGGAAGCCGGTGCTGCTGCTCTGCTCCGACAACTACCTCGGCCTCGCCGACCATCCGCGGGTGCGCGAGGCGGCTGCCGACGCGGCGATGCGCTGGGGCGTCGGCGCGGGCTCCACGCGCCTGGTGTCGGGCAACATGACGCTGCACCGGCGCCTGGAGGAGCGCCTCGCCGACTTCACGGGCACCGAGGCCGCCGTGCTCTTCGGCTCGGGCTACCTCGCCGCCGCGGGCGCGATCCCGGCGCTCGCGGGCAAGGGCGAGCTGGTGTTCTGCGACGAGCTCAACCACGCCTCGAGCGTCGACGGCTGCCGGCTCTCCGGCGCCGAGCCCTTCGTCTACGACCACGCCGATCTCGACCACCTGGAGTGGGGGCTGCGCAACGCCGACGGCCGCGCCGCGCTGATCGTCACCGACGGCGTCTTCGCGATGGACGGGGACGTCGCGCCGCTGCAGGGGATCGTCGACCTCGCCCGCCGTCACGACGTGCGCGTGCTGGTCGACGAGGCCCACGGCACCGGCGCGATCGGGCCCTGCGGCCGCGGCGCGGTGGCCGAGGCGGGGCTCGAGCGCGAGGTCGACGTCGTGATCGGGACGCTCGCCACCGCGCTGGGCTCCTATGGCGGCTACGTCTGCTGCGAGCGCTCGCTCGCCCGCTACCTCGTCAACAGCGCGCGCTCGCTGATGTTCTCCAGCGCGCTTCCGCCGACCGTCGTCGCGTCGGCCATGGCGGCGCTGGAGCTGCTGCGCGAGCAGCCGCGCAGGGTCGAGAAGCTGCAGGCCAACGCCGACGTCCTGCGCTCGGCGCTCGCGCGCGAGGGCTTCGAGGTGGCCGGCTCGAGCACGCAGATCGTGCCGCTCGTCATCGGCGACGCGGAGCTCGCGATGCGGATCACCGAGGCGGCCCTCGAGCAGGGCGTGTTCGCGCAGGCGATCCGCCCGCCGATGGTGCCTGCCGGCACGTCGCGGCTGCGCCTCTCGGTGATGGCCTCGCACACCAAGGCCGAGCTGCGCGACGCCGCGCACGTGCTCTCGCGGGCGGCGCTGCGGACCGGCTTCCGCCCGTCCGCGGGCATCCCGGTGGCGGCGGCCCGGGCGCCGCAGCCGCCGCTGTTCGACGGCTCAGCGCTGCCTCGCGCCGCGTAGGGTCGCGCCCGTTCGGGGGTATGAGGGCGCAATGGACCTCGACCTGCTCGTCATCGGCTCGGGCCCCAGCGGCCAGCGCGCCGCCATCCAGGCCGCCAAGCTCGGCAAGCGCGTGGCGGTGGTCGAGCGCCGGCAGCACCTCGGCGGCAACTCGATCCACACCGGGACGATCCCGTCCAAGACGCTGCGGGTGGCGGTCCTGGACGAGCTCGCGCGGCGCCCGCTGGACATGCCCGACCCGCTGCACCCGGAGGGCCGGGAGCGGGCGGCGGTCGAGTTCCTGATGGATCGCACCGCGCGCGTGGTCGGTGCCGAGGCGATGCTGGTGCGCGAGCAGTTCCGGCGCAACCGCGTCGGGCTGCTGTTCGGCGACGGCGAGTTCGTCGACGAGCACACCGTCTGCGTGTGCGACGAGGACGAGGACTCCACCTACAGCGCCGAGAACATCGTCATCGCGGTCGGCACGACCCCCGCGCGCCCGAAGGACGTGGAGTTCGACGAGCGCACGATCATCGACTCCGACGGCCTGCTGCACCTGCACCACCGCGTGCCGCGGAGCATGATCGTGGTCGGCGCCGGGGTCATCGGCGTCGAGTACGCGTCGATGTTCGGCAAGCTCGGGACCAAGGTCACGGTCGTGGACCAGCGCCCGCGCATCCTCACCTTCCTCGACGGCGAGATCGGCGAGACACTGCAGTACCTGCTGCGCCGCAGCAACGTCACGTTCCGCCTCAACGAGAAGGTCGCCTCGGTCTCCAGGCACGACGACGGCGTGCAGACCAAGCTCGCCTCGGGCAAGGTGATCCCGTCCGAGACCCTGCTCTACGCGACCGGTCGCCAGGGCGCCACGGAGAAGCTCGGCCTCGCCAAGGCGGGCCTGAAGGCGGACGCGCGCGGGCGCCTGGAGGTCGACGAGGACTTCCGCACCTCCGCGAAGCACATCTTCGCCGTCGGCGACGTGGTGAGCGGAGGCCAGGGCCTCGCCGCCACCGCGATGGAGCAGGGCCGCCTGGCCGCGCTGCACGCCTTCAAGCGCCCCGTGAGCGAGATGCCCGAGCTCGTCCCCACCGGCGTCTACGCGATCCCCGAGATCGCCATGGTCGGGCGCACCGAGGAGGAGCTCACGGAGGCCGCGGTGCCCTACGTCACGGGGATCGCCCGCTGGAAGGAGCTGGCGCGGGGCGTCATGACCGGTGACGAGGACGGGATGCTCAAGCTGCTGATCTCCACCGAGGACCGCAAGCTGCTCGGCGTCCACGTGCTGGGCACCAGCGCTGCCGACCTCGTCCACATCGGCCAAGCGGTGATGGGCGGCAACAACACCGTCGACTTCCTGGTCTCGGCGGTGTTCAACTACCCCACCTTCGCCGAGGCCTACAAGGTCGCCGCGCTGGATGCGGTCAACCGGATGACGTGAAGCAGTTCACTTCCCGCCTGCGGCGTAACTGACGATCGACTTGTCCACCAGCCACTCGACCGGCGCGCGGTCGTCGGTGTAGACCCGGCCGCCGCGCAGCGGCGGCGCGAGGCGCCGCGCCGACTGCTCGGCCAGCCGCGCGAGCTCCGGGGCGAGCGCCGGCTCGGCGGCGCGCAGGCTCGCCGCGCTCGGGGTCGCGACCGAGCCGACCAGCAGCGTGTTCGTCGGCGTCATCGGGTCGCGCACGACATGCGGCAGGGACCGGCCCATCGTCGCCGACAGCACCTTCTCGAGCTTGTCGTCCCCTTCGGGGTGCCCGACGTTGATGACCAGGCTGCCGCCCGGCGCGAGCCGCTTGCGGGCGAGCGCGAAGAACTCCTTCGTCGTGAGGTAGAACGGGATGTAGGGCTGGCGATACGTGTCGAGCATGATCAGGTCGTAGCGCTCGGTCGTGCGGCGCAGGAAGGGGCGCGCGTCCTCGGTGTGCTCGTGCAGCTGCGGGCGCCGGTGCAGGCCGAAGTAGCGGTGGCCGATGTCGAACAGCTCGCCGTCGATCTCGACCCCGTCGATCTGCGTGGCGGGGAAGTAGTGCTCGTAGGCCCGCGCCGTCGTCCCGCCCGCGAAGCCGAGGATCGCGATGCGCCGCGGCGGCGCGGGCCGCGTGGCGAAGGGCAGCACGAGCAGCCCGTCCCAGTAGTCGCCGGTCAGCACCGTGTCCGGCCTGTAGATCGAGTGGACCGCCTGGCCCTCGTTGAGCTCGAGCCGCCGCTCGCCCCCGGGGAAGTCGATCACGCGGGCGTACTGGTACTCGGTGTCGGCCTCGTGGATCACCCGGCCCTCCTCGGCCGCCTTGACGGTGCCGATCGGCAGCGCGAGCAGGCCCGCGACCGCGAGCGGGGCGAGCGCCCAGCGGCGGCCGAGGCCGAGCGCGGCGACGACCGCAAGCGCGAGCGCGAAGGTGAGGAACGTCCGCTGCGTGCCGACCAGCGGGATCAGCAGCAGCGCGCTCGCGAACGTGCCGACCAGCGAGCCGACCGTCGAGATCGCGTACATCCGGCCCGCCGTCTCGCCCGAGGCTTCGAGGTCCTCGAGCTTGAGGCGGATCGCCCACGGCGACACCGCCCCCAGCATCAGCACGGGCAGGGCCACCAGCGCGAGCACGCCCAGCAGCGAGCCCGCGAACGCGCCCAGCGAGTAGGTGTCGAACGCCTTGACGCTCAGCGACAGGAACGGGCCGGCCACGATCGGGACCAGGCCGAGCAGCAGCGAGGCGACGAGCACCAGCAGGCACAGCGACCGCAGGTCGGGGTGGCGGTCGGCCATCCGCCCGCCGAACCAGTAGCCGATCGAGAGCGCCACGAGCACGATCGCGATCGTGTTCGCCCACACGACCGTCGAAGCGCCGAAGTACGGCGCGAGCAGCCGCGCCGCGGCGATCTCGGCGCCGAGCGTCGAGGACCCGACCACGAACACCAGCAGCTCGAGCGGAGGCAGGGGCCGGCGTCCGGGCATCAGTCAGACCACGCTAGCGTGGCCCGAGGCGCGGCCTGCGGGTGGGGTTTCAGTCCTCGTAGAGCGAGAAGTCGGCCTTGCGGGCCCCGCAGACAGGGCAGAACCAGTCCTTGGGGATCTCCTCGAACGGGGTCCCGGGCGGGATCCCGCCGTCGGGGTCGCCGTCGGCCGGGTCGTAGATGAACCCGCAGGATTCGCAGATCCACTTCTGAGCGGTGCTTGTCGTCGTCATGGCCACGGATAGTAGGGTCGCCCCGCGATGCAGGTCGACCGGTCAGCCCCTGGGGAGGAGCTCAACGACGGTGCCCCGACGGCGCCCCGCCAGGCGGCGACGGTGATCCTGCTGCGCGGTGGCGCGGAGACGCTCGAGGTGCTGTTGCTCGAGCGCAACCCCGCCCAGCGCTTCATGGGCGGCGCGTGGGTGTTCCCCGGCGGAGCCGTGGACCCCGAGGAGGACCATCGCGTGGCCGCCGCGCGCGAGGTCGCCGAGGAGGCGGGCGTGGCCCTCGCGGACCCGGAGGCGCTCGTGAAGTTCTCGCAGTGGATCACTCCGGCGCAGGTCAGGATCCGCTTCGACACCCACTTCTACCTCGCCGCCGCCCCGGCCGGCGCGGAGCCTCGACCCGACGGCGAGGAGATGGTCGACCTCGGCTGGTTCACCCCGCGGGGAGCGCTCGAGGCCCACGCGCGCGAGGAGATCGTGCTCGTGTTCCCCACGATCAAGACGCTCGAGCAGCTCGAGCGCTTCGCGTCGGCGGACGAGCTGCTGGCCTGGGCGCGCGGGCGCACGGTCGAGCCGATCGAGCCGCAGGTCGTGACCGAGGGCGAGGTCGCGCGCGTCGTCCTGCCCGGCGAGCCGGGCTACCGGGCATGAGCGGCGACCAGCTGCATCCCTCGACCCGGGCGATCCAGGCAGGACGCGGCCCGGCGGTGCCCGACGCGCCGCTGAACCAGCCGATCGTGCTCGCGTCCAGCTACCGCGAGATCGGCTACGCCCGTGAGGAGGGCTCGCCGACGTGGTCCGCCCTGGAGGAGGCGCTCGGCGCGCTCGAGGGCGGCGTGACGACGGCGTTCGCGTCGGGCATGGCCGCCGCGGCCGCGATCCTCGAGGACCTCCCGGTAGGGGCGCGCGTGGTCGGGCCGCAGGTCGGCTACACCGGGGTGCGCGAGCTGCTGCGCGAACGCGCCGAGGCGGGCCGGATCGAGCTGCAGTCGGTCGACGTGACCGACACGCAGGCGACCCTGCAGGCCGCCGAGGGCGCCGACCTGCTGTGGCTGGAGAGCCCCACGAACCCGTTGATCGGGATCGCCGAGCTCGACGTGCTCTGCCGCGACGCGGGGACGGCGGTGGTCGTCGACTCGACCTTCGCCTCGCCGCTGCTCCAGCGCCCGCTCGAGCTCGGCGCCGACGTGGTGATGCACAGCGCGACGAAGTTCATCGGCGGGCACTCCGACCTCCTGCTCGGCGTCGCCAGCGCCCGCGACCCCGAGCGCGTCGAGCGCCTGCGCCACGCGCGCGCCCGGACCGGTGCCACCCCCGGGGCGCTCGAGTCCTTCCTCGCGCTGCGCGGCCTGCGCACGCTGCCGGTGCGCCTCGACCGCGCTCAGCCCACGGCCTGCATGCTCGCCGACCGCCTGGCCGCCCACCCGGCCGTCTCCGCCGTGCACCACCCGAGCCTCCCCGACGACCCGGGCCACGAGCGCGCGTGCCGGCTGATGGACGGCTTTGGCGCGATGCTCGCGTTCGAGCTCCACGGCGGGGCGGAGGCGGCCGACGCGGTCTGCGCACGCGTGCGCGTGCTCACCCACGCGACCAGCCTCGGCGGCGTCGAGACCCTGATCGAGCGCCGCGCGCGCTACCCCACCGAGCCCGTCCCGCCCTCGCTGCTGCGCGTCAGCGTCGGCTGCGAGCACCCCGAGGACCTGTGGCGCGACCTCGAGCAGGCGCTCGCGGTCAGCTCGTGAGGCTCTCGGGCGAGAACACCGCCTCGGGCAGCAGCGCGCTGACGACGTACTGGCCGGCGTCGACGACCTCGGAGATCTTCAGGTCGACGACGAGGCTGCAGAGCAGGTAGGCGTCCTCGGGCGAAAGCCCGTGCTCACCCGTGATGTGGCCGACCATCGCCCGCACGGCGTCCTGGGCCGCCGCGTAGAGGTCGCCGCCGACGCCCGTCGTCCCGTAGAAGCCGCCGTGGTCGACGCGCGTGGTCAGCGCGCCGGCGGTCCGGTACTGGGGCGCGGGCAGCGCGCGCCCCTTCTGCACGCTGAAGCGCAGCGACGCGAACATCGGCGCCTCCAGGCCGGTGACGCAGACCTCGCCGTCGCCCTGCGCGCCGTGGGCGTCGCCACAGGAGAACCGCGCGCCCTCGACCTGCACCGGCAGGTACAACGTGGTGCCGCGCGTGAGCTGGCGCGTGTCCATGTTCCCGCCGAACGTCCCGGGCGGCATGATCGGCTGCGCGGTGGCGCCGGCCGGGCACACGCCCATCGTCCCCAGGAACGGCTCGAGCGGGATCGCGGCGCCCTCGAGCTGGGCGACGTCACCGCCGCTGAGGTCGAAGATCCGCAGGTAGGCGTCGGGGAAGTCCTCGGCGAGCAGGCCCAGCCCCGGCAGGATCGCCGTCCATCCCCACCCGCGCGTCTGCAGGTCGAGGATCTCGATCGCGAGCGTGTCTCCCGGCTGCGCGCCCTCGACGGCGATCGGCCCGGCGAGCGGGTACACGCGGTCCCAGTCCAGGCCGGCGATCACGCTCGTGTCCGAGTCGGGCGTGATCTGATTGTCGCTGACGTCGCGAGTCTCGATCTCCACGGTGTCGCCGTCGGCGATCGACAGGACCGGCTCGGTACCGGTGTCCCAGAGGTAGTGGACGTGGTCGGTGGGGAACTCGTGGGTGGAGGCCATGTGCGGCACGCTATGCCCTTGCGGGTCAGGCGTCCAGCAGGTCCAGCGCCGCGCCGACCACCGACTCGACGTCGATCGCGTGGTGCTCGTAGAGCTCCGAGAGGTCCCCGGACTGGCCGAAGCGCTGGACGCCGAGGCAGGCGATCGGCGAGCCGAGGAAGGCGAGCGTGTGCGGGTGGCCGTCGAGCAGCGTCACGATCGGGACCCCGTGCGGGAGCAGGTCGAGGAGCGCCGCCGGGTCGCCCTCGCCGAGGCCCGAGCGGGCCTGGAAGGAGCGAAACAGCAGGTCCGCGCTCGTGACGCACACGACCTCGGCGGCGAGCCCGGCCTCTTCGGCGAGGACGCCCGCGGCCGCGAGCGCCTCCGGGACCAGCGCGCCCATCACCGCGATCACGACGTCGGGCGCCTCGTGCGGGCGCAGGCGGTAGCCGCCGCGCAGCACCTGCTCGCGCGTGCCCGTGTGCAGGGCCTGGTCGATCGGGCGGGTGGAGAGCCGGAAGTAGGCGGCCTCGCCGTCCTCGCGGCCCAGCCGCGACAGCGCGTGCAGGAACGTCCACTCGAAGTCCTGGCCGAACGCGGGCTCCCACGCCACGCAGCCCGGCTGCTCGATGCCGATCGAGGGCGTGATCACCGACTGGTGCGCGCCGCCCTCGGGCCCGAGCGTGACGCCGCTCGGCGTGCCCACGAGGATCGACTGGCCGCCCGCGTAGATCCCGAACGACCACGGCTCGAGCGCGCGCGCGACGAACGGGTCATAGATCGTCCCTACGGGAAGCAGCGGCTGGCCGTCGCGCGACCACGTGGCGCCGAGCTCGCCGAGCAGCCCGACGAGGTTGACCTCGGCGATCCCCAGCTCGATGTGGCGGCCATGGTCTGACTCGCGCCAGCGCACGAGCGTGTCGGTGTCGTCGGCGAACCAGTCGATCCTGTCCCCCGGGGACCAGATGCCCGCCTTGTTGATCCAGCCGCCGAGGTTGGTCGAAGTGCCGACGTCGGGCGAAACGGTGACCACGCGCTCGGCCACCTCCGGCGCCTCGCGCACGAGGTCGACGAAGAAGCGCCCGAACGCCTGCTGGGTGGACTCCGACCCGGTGTGTGCCCGGCCAAGGTGCTCGGGCACCTGCGGCGCCTCGCGCACGGAGCGCGGCGCGGGCCGCTCGAGCCTGCGCGCCGCCGCTGCGCACAGCTCCGCCTCCGCGCTGCCGTCCTCAAAGCCGGCCCACGGGTCCGCGGGATCCGCCCCGAGGGCCGCGGCCAGCTCGAGGTACTGCTCGTCGTTGAGCAGCGCCGAATGGTTGGCGGGGTGGCCCTCGGTCGGCAGCCGCCAGCCCTTGATCGTGTAGGCGAAGACGACCGAGGGGCGGTCGCGCACCGCGTCGGCCTGGCGGTAGCCGTCGAGCAGCGCGCCGAGGTCGTGGCCGCCGAGGTCGCGGAACGTGGCCAGCAGGTCGTCGTCGTCGAGATCCTCCGCGTCGACCTCCAGGCGCTCGCGCAGCTCTGGCGCGCCGGCCCGCAGCAGGCGCTGGTACTCCTCATTGGGCATCGCTTCGACGCGCTCGCGCAGCGGGACGTGGGCCGCCAGCCGCGGGCCGTACTTGACCATCGCCGTGTGCCAGCCCGCCGCCTCGAACATGCTCGCCAGCCGCCCCGCGGCGATGGCGGGCACGACGCGGTCCAGCGACTGGCGGTTGAGGTCGACGACCCACAGCACCTCGCCGAGGCCCTCGACCATCGGGTCGGCGATCGCCTCCCAGCACGCGCCCTCGTCGAGCTCGGCGTCCCCGATCAGCGCGATCTGGCGCCCGCCGACCGGCACGTCGAAGTGCCCGGCCACGTAGCGATGGGCGAGCGCGCCCCAGATCGGGGCGGTCGCCCCGATCCCGACCGAGCCCGTGGAGTAGTCGACGGGGTCGGGGTCCTTGGCGCGGCTCGGATAGGACTGCAGGCCGCCGTACTCGCGCAGCGTGGTCAGGTACTCGCGGTCCAGGCGCCCGAGCAGGTAGTTGATCGCGTGCAGGACCGGCGAGGCGTGGGGCTTGACCGAGACGCGGTCGGGCGCCTCCAGGAACGCGAACCACAGCGCGGTCATCAGCGAGACCATCGAGGCGCTCGAGGCCTGGTGGCCGCCGACCTTCACGCCCGAGCGGTTGGGGCGGACGTGGTTGGCGTGGTGCACGATCGCCGCCGCGAGCCACAGCACACGCCGCTGCACGCCGTCCAGGACGGCGAGCTCGACCGGCGAGGGCTCCGCGGTCTCGATCGTCACGTCACGACGCCCGCGTAGGCGCTGAGCGCCGGCTGCCCGCCGAGGTGGGCGTAGAGGACGTTGGCGCCCGGCTCGATCTCCCTGCGCGAGACGAGGTCGATGAGCGCGGCCATCGACTTCCCCTCGTACACCGGGTCGGTGAGCATGCCCTCCAGCCGCCCCGCGGTGCGGATCGCCTCGAGCGTCTGCTCGTCGGGGATCCCGTAGGTGCCGGCGTGGTAGCGCTCGTCGAGCACGATCTCGTCCTCGCGAAGCTCGCGGCCGACCTCGATCAGCGCGGCGGTGGCGCGCGCGATCCGCGCGACCTGCTCGCGCGTCTCGGCCGGCCGCGCCGAGCCGTCGATCCCGAGCACGCGGCGCTCGCGCTCCTGCGCCGCGAAGCCGGCCACCATCCCGGCCTGCGTCGAGCCCGTTACCGAGCAGACGACGATCGTGTCGAAGAACACGCCCAGCGCCTGCTCCTGCGCGGCCAGCTCCTGCGCCCAGCGGGCGAAGCCCAGGCCGCCCAGCTCGTGATCGGAGGCGCCGGCCGGGATCGCGTAGGGCACGCCGCCGGCCGCCTCGACGTCGGCGATCGCGCGCTCCCAGCTGTCCTTGAAGCCGATGCCGAAGCCGGCGGCGTCCAGCCGCACCTCGGCGCCCATGATGCGGCTGAGCTGGATGTTGCCCACGCGGTCATAGATGACCTCCGGCCAGTCAACCCAGTGCTCCTGGACGAGCACGCACTTCAACCCGAGGTGCGCCGCCACGGCCGCCACCTGGCGTGTGTGGTTGGACTGCACGCCTCCGATCGAGACGAGCGTGTCGCAGCCCTTGGCCAGCGCGTCGGCGACCAGGTACTCGAGCTTGCGCGTCTTGTTGCCGCCGAAGGCCAGGCCGCTGGTGCAGTCCTCGCGCTTGGCCCACACCGACGCGCCGCCCAGGTGCGCGGTCAGCCGCTCGAGCCGGTGGACCGGCGAGGGGCCGAAGGTCAGCGGCCGGCGGGCGAAGGCGTCGAGCTTCACGCAGGCCTCAGCGGCTCCAAGCGGGCGTCGAGCCCCCGCGCGCCAGCACGCGCACGCCTCCGCCGCCGAACGGGACGGCGACGACGTCGTGGTGGTTGGACGGATCGAGCCCGCCGGTCTGCGCGAGGATCGTCCTACCGTCGGCGGAGAGCGCGACGCCCACGAGCCCGGTCTCGACGTTGGGGCTGAGTGCGCGGGCGCGGCCGGAGGCGACCGAGACCGCGTACCCCACGCCCGTGTCGGTGCCGACGAAGAGCGCGAGCAGCCGGGAGCCGTCGGCCGAGAAGTCGACCGGCACCAGGCCGCTGACCAGCGGGCCGGCGGGAACGTGCGTGAGCTGCCGGTCCGCCGCACCGCGCGGCGGGCGCAGCCACACGTCGTAGCGCGGCGCGTCGCCGGGCCGGCGCTGCTCCTTGACGTAGGCGATCCCGCGTCTCCCCCAGACCGGCCCGATCGAGCGCTGGTCGCGCGTCAGCCGCCGCGGCGCGCCGCCCGCGGCGGGCACGCTGTAGAGATCGCTGGGCGCGCCGACGGACGCGCTCTCGGCGCGCCCGTAGACCAGCGTCGTCCCCGCCGGCGACCAGCTCAGACCCTGGATGGAGCCGCGCGCCACGTCGGTGCGCGCACCCGTGGCGAGGTCGAACACCGCGAGCCGGCGCCCGTCGATCTCTGCCGCCACGCGCGTCGAATCCGGCGAGAACCTCGCGCCGACGGGCTGCGACGAGCTCGCCAGCGTGCGCGACGCGCCACCCGCCGCCGGCACCGTCCGCAGCGCCTCGCGGGACCCGGGCCGGCGCGCCCGGAACACCACCGTGCGCCCGTCGGGCGATACCTGGGGCTCGTAGCCGGCGGCGATCCGCCGCGCCCCGGAGCCGTCGTCGGCCGCCGCATAGACGTGCGCCGTCAGCTGCGGAGAGCTGCCGGGGCGGCTGTAGACCAGCGTCGCGCCCGCGGGCGCCGTGAGCACCCCGGCAAGGACAATTCCGAGCACCACCACACGCCGCATGGGCAGAGCCTACGTGCACTGGGCCGGGAGGATGCGAGGATGCCGGAGTCCCGACCTTCTGATCAAGCGAGAAGAGCATGAGCGACTACGCCGTCGTGAACCCGGCAACCGGAGAGACCGTCAAGGAGTACCCGACCATCTCCGACGGACATCTGCGCGCGGCGATCGACCGTGCGGACGCGGCGCACCGGGAGTGGAGCGCCTCCACGACGGTCGATGACCGCGCGGCGCTCGTGCGCCGAATCGGGGAGCTGCACGCCGAGCAGCGCGAGCGGCTCGCCGACATCATCGTGCGCGAGATGGGCAAGCCGGTCGAGCAGGCGCTGGCCGAGCTCGACTTCACCGCCGCGATCTACGAGTTCTACGCCGACAACGCGCCCAAGCTGCTGGCCGACGAGCCGATCGACCTGCTCGACGGTGACGGCTCCGCGTTCGTGCGCCGCAGCTCCTACGGGGTCCTGCTGGGGATCATGCCGTGGAACTTCCCCTACTACCAGGTGGCGCGCTTCGCGGGCCCGAACCTGGCGATCGGCAACACGATCCTGCTCAAGCACGCCCCGCAGTGCCCCGAGTCCGCCGCGGCGATGGAGCAGCTCTACCAGGAGGCCGGCTTCCCGGCCGACGCGTACATCAACGTCTACGCGACGAACGCGCAGATCGAGACCGTGATCGCCGACCCGCGCGTGCGCGGCGTGTCGCTGACCGGCTCTGAGCGCGCGGGCGCTGCCGTCGCCGAGATCGCCGGTCGCAACCTCAAGAAGGTCGTGCTCGAGCTGGGCGGCTCGGACCCGTTCATCCTGCTGAGCACCGACGACCTCGACGGAGCCGTGGAGTCCGCGGTCGCGGCCAGGGTCGACAACACGGGCCAGTCCTGCAACGCCGCCAAGCGCTTCATCGTGGTCGACGACCTCTACGAGCCGTTCCTGGAGAAGTTCACCGCCGCGATGACCGCCGTCGAGCCGGGCGACCCGACCAAGCCCGACACCGAGATCGGCCCGCTCTCCTCCTCGGGGGCCACCGATCGCCTCGCCGAGCAGGTGCGCCGCGCGATCGAGGAGGGCGCGACCCTCGTCGCCGGCGGCGACCACGACGGCAACTTCTTCAAGACCACCGTGCTGACCGACATCGGCCCGGACAACGACGCCCGTCACGAGGAGTTCTTCGGTCCCGTCGCATCGGTCTACCGCGTCGGCTCCGAGGAGGAGGCGGTCGAGCTCGCCAACGACACGCCCTACGGCCTCGGCTCTTACGTGATGACCACCGATTCCGAGCAGGCGCTGCGCGTCGCGGAGAAGATCGAGGCGGGGATGGTGTTCATCAACGTGGTCGGCGCCGACGGCGCCGAGTTGCCCTTCGGCGGCGTCAAGCGCTCCGGGTTCGGGCGCGAGCTGGGCCGCTACGGAATCGACGAGTTCGTCAACAAGAAGCTGATCCGGATCGGGGGCTAGGCGGACGGGTCCACTAGTCGAGGTCCGGCCGGCGCCGCCCGCGCTTGATGTCCGCGCGGCGGCGCTTGGCCTCCGCCTGGCGCTTCTTGGAAGCGCGCGTCGGACGCGTCTTGGTTCGCGGGCGTCGCACCTCCAGGGCGGAGCCGAGCCGGCTCGCGAGGCGCTCGAGCGCGAGCTCGCGGTTGCGGTGCTGGGAGCGCGTGTCCTGCGCCGCGGCGGTCACGCGCGAGCCGAGCCGCCCGGCGATGCGCGCCTTCTGCGCCTCGGAGAGGGTCGCGGAGGCGTGCACGTCGAAGCTCGCCTCGACGCGCGAGGCGGTGACGTTGGCGTGCTGGCCGCCGGGCCCGGAGGAGCGGCTGGCGCGCAGCTCGACCTCCGAGAGGGGCAGCTCGAGGCCTTCGCGGATGGGGAGGGTGAAATAGCTCACAACAACACAACTTCCTGCCGCGCCAGAGGTTAGAGTCGGCGTCACCGCACTGACAGGAGCGGAACCACCGTGGAAGCATCAGCCCTTCGCGCACCGGCGAGCCTCACTCGCCTCTCGATTCCCACCCCGCTGCTCCGCCTGCGCTCCGACGAGCAGCTCGTGGCACTGTTCCGTGCGGGCAGCGACGACGCGTTCTCCGCGATCCACGACCGCTACCGCCAGCGCCTGTTCGCCTACGTGCGCCAGATGCTCTCCGCGCACTCGCGCCAGGACGCCGAGGACGTGCTCCAGGACGTCTTCGTTCGCGCCTTCGGAGCCCTGCGCAACGACGAGCGCGACGTCAACGTGCGCGCCTGGCTCTATCGCGTTGCCCACAACCGCTGCATCGATCACCTGCGGCGCCCCACCCCGCCGCCCGCGGACATCTACGAGGTCTCGCGCACGCCGCTGCACGACCCGCTCGAGGACGCCCAGCGCCGCGAGGACCTCGCGCGTCTCGTCGCCGACGTCGGCCGGCTGCCCGAGCAGCAGCGCTCGGCGCTGCTCATGCGCGAGATGGACGGCATGTCCTACGCCGACCTCGCGGCGGCGCTCGGCGTCACCGTTCCGGCAGTGAAGTCGCTGCTCGTGCGCGCCCGCGTCGGGCTCGTCGAGGCCGCGGAGGCGCGCGACACCGACTGCGAGGTCATCCGCGCGGATCTCATGGGCGCCTATGACCGCGGCGTGAAGGCGTCGGGCCGCGCGCGCAAGCACCTGCGCGAATGCGACGGCTGCCAGGAGTACCGCACCGCGCTGCGCGGCATGCGCCGCTCCTTCGCCGCGCTCTCTCCCGGCGTGGCCGGTCCGGTCGCCCTGGCGGCTCAGCTCCTGGGCCTTGGCGGCGGCGGTGCTGCCGCCGGTGGTGCCGCGGCCGGCGGTGGCGGCGGGGCGCTCGCCACGAGCGCCGCGGCCGGCGCCACCATCACCGCCTGCAAGGTCGCCGCGGTCGTGTGCACGGCGGTGGTCGCGGCCGGTAGCGCGGTCGAGGTCCAGCGGCTGGCCGACCACGCGACGCCTTGGGCGCGGCCCGCGGCACGGGTCGTGCCGGCGCCGGAGACGACGCGGGCAGCGGGCCACGCCGCGCTCATCAGTACCGCCGCCGCCGCGCCCGCGACCGTCCGCACTCCGGTCGGGGAACGCCCGGCGAAGGCCAAGCCGGTCGACGCTGTGATCGTCGGACCGGCACTGGACGATCCGCTGGCCGTCGACCCGGCGACCTCCGAGCTCCCGGCCGACGTGACGTCGGCGCCCGACCCCGATCCGGTGGTCACGGGCGGCGCCACCGCGCCGCCCGAGCCGGTCGCGGCGGCCTCGCCCGAGGCACCGGCCGCCACGCCGGGGCCGGCCGCGGATCCAGCCGGGTCGCAGCCCGTCAAGGGCCCGGCGACCGCCGAGCCTGCCGGCACCCAGCCGGGAGCGACCGCCTCGCCCGCGCTGGCCTCGGGCGGCGCGGACTCGGGGCCGGCCGCGCGCTGACGCGCGCGACTAGCCTCACGGGATCGAGCCCTACCCGGAGACCCTCGATCACGAGGAGCTGCTCGTCCGCCGCGGGCGCCGCTCGGGCCTGTTCACGATCGTCGCGGTGCACTCGACCGCTCGCGGGCCCTCGCTCGGTGGCTGCCGGATGTGGCCCTACGAGGACTCGCGCGCCGCCGTACGCGACGCCCTGCGCCTGTCGCGGGCCATGACCTTCAAGTCGGCGGTGGCCGGCCTGCCGCTCGGTGGCGGCAAGGGCGTGATCGTCCTTCGCGCCGGCGAGCCGCCGCCCGTGCCCGAGCAGCGGCGCGCCGCGCTGCTGGACTTCGGCGACACCGTGCAGTCGCTCGAGGGCCGCTACGTGACCGCGGAGGACGTTGGCACCTCCGATGCCGACATGACGGTGATCGCGGAGCGCACCGCTCACGTCACCGGGCTTGCCGGCGGCTCGGGGGATCCGAGCCCCTGGACCGCGCTCGGAGTGGAGACCGCCATCCGTGTCGCCTGCCGGAGCGTGTGGGGCACTCCGTCGCTCGAGGGCCGCTCCGTGTCGGTGGTCGGGCTCGGGCGCGTCGGCGCAAAGGTCGGCGAGCTGCTCGCACAGGGCGGCGCTCGGCTGATCGTCTCCGACGTCGACGAGGGCAAGCGCCGGTTGGCCGAGCGCCTCGGAGCGGAGTGGGCCGAGCCGCGCGCCGCCCTGCTCGCGGACGTCGACGTGGTCGCGCCGTGCGCGTTGGGCGCGGTGCTCGACGACGACTCGGTGCCGGCGCTGCGCTGCCGCGTGGTGGCCGGCGCGGCCAACAACCAGCTCGCGACCGATGCCCTCGCCGGGGCGCTGACCGCGCGGGAGGTCCTGTGGGCTCCCGACTTCGTCGCCAACGCCGGCGGGATCATCAACATCTCGGTGGAGCTCGAGCCCGCCGGCTACGACCGCGAGCGCGCGCGAGCTCGGGTGCTCGGCATCGGCGAGACGCTGAGCACCATCTTCGAGGAGGCCGAGCGCGGCCAGACCAGCCCGCTCAGCGCGGCGATGACCCTGGCTCGGCGCCGGCTCCAAGAGGCAGGCGCCCCTCCTCCCGCAGCTTCTCGAGGTGCGCCTGCAGCGTGACGGCGGCGGCCGGGCGCAGCTCGTGCGGGGCGTCGTCCCAGACGCGGTCGAGCAGCTCGTCGCGCTCGCGCAGGCCGTCCTGGAGCGCCTCGAGCAGCCGCCGCTCGCGCTCGCGGCGGTGGGCGAGGTAGGCGCCGAGCTTCTCGCGCGGCTCCCACACCGGCGGGCCGTGTCCAGCGCAGATGACCTCGAGGGGCAGCTCGCGCAGGCGCTCGAGCGCCGCCAGGTAGCCGCTGAGGTCCCCGGACACGAACACGCTGCCCTCGCCGAGCACCGCGTCGCCGGTGAAGCACGCCGGCCCGGCGACGAAGGCGAGATGGTCGGGCGCGTGGCCCGGCACCGCGAACGCCCGCAGCGGCCCGAAGACGTCGCCGTCGGCGAGCACGACATCGGCAGGGTGGCGCATCGCGCCCACCGTCGGGGCGCCGAGGCGCTCGCGCAGCGCCCCCGCACCCTCGACGTGGTCTGCGTGGTCGTGCGTGATCGCGATCCCGCCGGCGCCGCCGCGCGCCTCGACCTCGGCGGCCACCGCGTCGAGGTGCCCCTCGAGCGCCGGCCCGGGATCGATCACCCAGGCGGGCTCGCGCCCGAGGACCCATGTGTTCGTTCCCGACAGCGTGTAGGGGCCGGCGTTGTCCGCGCGCAGCCGGGAGATGCCGTAGTCGCCGAGCGAGGACATCGCCGCCGCTCAGCGTGCGGCCAGGCGGTAGACCGGGCCGCTGGAGGACACCGCGTAGACGCGGCCGGAGGCGTCCTCGCCGAAGGAGGACAGGCTCGGGACGCGCAGGCCGGTCGCGCGCACGTCGCGCGCCCCGCCGGAGCCCAGCCGGGCGGAGATGATCCCCGGCTTGCAGAAGTCCCCGAACAGGTAGCGGCCGCGCAGCGCGGTGAGCCCGGGGTCGCGCACGACGACGCCGCCGGTGACCGAGCACCAGCCCCGATCGTGGGTGCGCTGGATGACTGGGAGCACGCCGCCGGGGGCGGACTCGCCGGGCGTGTAGCGCGCGCGGCCCTCGAACGGGCGCCAGCCGAAGTTCGTCCCGCGCCCGCTCCCCCGCGCCCTGCTCGCGAAGTCGACCTCCTCGACCTTGTCCTGGCCGACGTCGCCGATCGTCAGATCGCGGGTCGACCGGTCGAAGGAGAAGCGCCACGGGTTGCGCAGGCCGTACGCGTAGATCTCGCCGCGCGCGCCTGAGCGCCCGGCGAACGGGTTGTCGCCGGGGACGCCGTAGGGACGGCCGCCGGCCGGGCGCGGGTCGATGCGCAGCAGCTTGCCGAGCAGGCTGCCGAGGTTCTGGGCGTTGCCGCGCGGGCCGTGAAGGTCGCCGCCGCCGCCGCCGTCGCCGGTCCCGATGTAGAGCTTGCCATCGGGGCCGAACAGGAGCAGCCCGCCGTTGTGGTTTGGCTCCTGGTCGGGCATCAGCAGCAGCTGGCGCGCGGAGCCCGGGTCGGCGCGATCCCCGCTCGCGCGCCGGTACTCGACGACGCGCTGGTTCTGCGCCCGGTCGGTGAAGTAGACGTAGAAGCGCCCAGAGCTCGCGTAGTCGGGCGCGAAGGCGACCGAGAACAGCCCCTGCTCCCCGCCCGAGGTGACCTGGCTCGTGATGTCCAGGAACGGCTTGGCGAGCACCTTGCCCCCGCGCACCACCCGGATGCGACCGCCCTGCTCGACGACGAAGAGCCTGTGCGTGTCCGCGGGCGGCGCGGTCACGTAGAGCGGCTGCTCGAAGCGCCCGACGCGCACGAGCTTGACCCCCTGCCGTGCCGCGGGCGAGGCGGCGGGGGTCTCGGTGGCCGCAGCCGGCGTGCCGCCCGGCGCATCGTCGCCACCGCTCCCCGAGCCGCAGCTTGCCGCGAGCAGCAGGCTCGCCACCGCCATGCACGCCAATCGCGTCACGTTGCCGTCATACCAGCACACGAGCTGCCGCCTCGGAGTAACGTGGCACGCCGTCATACCGATCGAACCCTGGAGGAAGGGCCCATGAAGAAGCCGCTCGCGATCCTTGCCGGCTTGATGTTCCTCGTACTGCCCGGCGCAGCCTCGGCGCAGGACACCCTCGTCACCAACGGCAGCAAAACGTCGCCGTTCTCGCAGAACAAGCAGAACGAGCCTGCGGTCGCCGTGGACGCGAGCGACCCCAGCCGCGTCGCGGCCGGCGCCAACGACAACATCGACCTCGAGGACTGCAACGCGGGCGCTGACAACACCTGCCCGTTCACTCCGGGCGTCGGTGTGTCGGGTGTCTCGCTCTCGAGCGACGGCGGCAGCACCTACGAGCAGCCGATCTACAGCGGCTACTCGGCGCGCGTGGCTCTGTCCTGCCGCGGCGCGGTCGGGCCCGACCCCGGCTGCATGCCGGCCAGCGGCCCGATCGGGACGCTCCCGCGCTACTTCGAGGCCGGCCTGGCCTCGGGCGGCGACCCGGCCCTCGCGTGGGGGCCCCAGCGCCGCAACGGGACCTTCAGCTACGCCAACGGCTCGCGGCTCTACTACGCCAATCTCGCCTCGAATTTCCCGGGCAAGCAGGCGTTCAAGGGCGCCGAGGCCGTCTACGTCTCGCGCCTGGACAGCCAGGACTACGCTCGCGCCAAGAGCGGCATTAACAGCGCCTGGATGACGCCCGTGCTCGTGAGCAAGCAGAGCTCGGCGACGTTCTCCGACAAGGAGCAGATCTTCGCCGACAACGCCGCCTCGAGCCCGTACTTCGGCAACGTCTACATCTGCAACGTGGCGTTCCGCGGCAACGGCGTCGGCGGGGGCGGCGAGCCGCTGCTCGTCGCACGCTCCACCGACGGTGGCAACACCTGGACGCAGAGCTCCATCACCGCGGCGACCAACAACGCCCAGACGGGCGGGCGCCAGGGCTGCGCCGTCCGCACCGACTCACGCGGCGTCGTCTACGTCTACCACGTCGGCACGGACATCAAGACCGGCGGCGCGGTGTTCTTCCAGCAGCGCTCGTTCAACGGCGGGAAGAACTTCGAGCGGCCGCGGATCGTGGCGCGGGTGGACGAGGTAGGCCTGCCCGACCCGGCGACCGGCCGCGAGTCCTTCGACGGCATCGCCGGGGCGCGGACCTCGACGTTCCCGACGGTGGACATCGCCAATGGGGCGCCCACGGGTAAGGTCGGCAGCAACCCGGCGCCGGACACCATTCTGCTGGCCGGGCCCGACGCCCAGCCGGTGACGCCGAGCGACACCAACCCGCAGCCGAACGAGCGGGTGCTCGTGCGCTCCTCGGTTGACAGGGGCGAGTCCTTCCAGGACGGGCCGGATGGCTCGCCCGCGAGCGACCGGCCGAACTTCCCAGCCGTCGCGCTCTCGCCCGACGGGAGGGAGGCTTGGCTGACCTACGACAACTTCCGTCAGCCATGGCAGTCCACGACCGCCCAGCCGCGCCAGCAGCAGGGCGTAGTGCGGCACGCGGACGTCACCGCGGGTCGCCCCGGGGAGTGGACAGACGTCCACCGCGCCGACGACGGCGACGCGAGGGGCTCGAGCCAGAACAACCTCGTGGCGGAGTTCCTGGGCGACTACAACTACGCGTCGGCCTCCAACAGCGGCGTCGCCGCGGTGTGGAACGACGTGCGCTTCGCCCAGGACTGCCCGGCGATCGACGACTACAGGCAGCGATTCGTCGATGCGGTGCGCTCGGGCGCCGCGAAGCCCGCCGACGAGGATCCGGGGGAGTCCGCGGCGGACGCCCCCGCGCAGCAGGCCGCCGCCCCCACGAAGCCGGCCCCCCAGCAGGCCTGCGTGCCCCCGGAGACCAACACGTTCGGCAACTCGGACATCTGGGGCGGCTTCTACACCAACCCGTAGAGACGCGGCGAGCGGGGCGGCCGGCCGGGCCGCCCCTCCTCGCCCCGCCGCGATCAGGCGGGGGAGGTGCTGCGCCAGGCCGGCGCCGCCGCGGACTCCGCGGGCGGCGGGGCCTGTGCGCGCACGGCGGGCTCGAGGCCGCGGCGCTGCGGGCGCTTGACCTTCATCTCCTCGGCGAGGAAGTAGGAGCCGACCACGAACAGACCGGCGAGCACCTGGGCGCCGAGCGTCTCCCAGGAGGCGTACATCTCAAACCACGTGCCCATCCACCCCGGCAGCGTGAACGGCGTCGCGTGGCGCGGGAGCCAGCCGAGATCCTGGAAGGTGAGCGCGGTGCCGCCGATCATCACGCAGAGCACGATGCCCACGAGCACGCCGGTGAGCACGAGCATCCGGCGATAAGGCAGGCGGTGGTGCAGCCAGAAGGTGACCACGCCCACGGCGGCGGTGCCGGCCAGGCCGAGCCCCACGCCCTCGAGCACGGCGGTCCCGCCGGCCTTGAGCTCGAGGTTCTGCAGGAACAGGACGACCTCGAAGCCCTCGCGGAAGACGCTCGTGAAGCCCAGCGCCACGAGGCCCAGCGTCGCCGCCGCGCCCGTCCTGCCGAGCAACTTGCGCCGCTGGCGGTGATGGCGCCCGATCCACTCCGACCAATAGACCTTGTGCACGAACCAGTTGAGGACGATCAGCAGGACCACGACGGCGATGAAGCCCGTGATCCCCTCCAGTCGGGGACCCAGCGGCGAGGCGGCGTCGAGCACGGCCTGCACGGCGAACCATGTCGCGACCGCGCCGGCGAAGGCCAGGGCGGCGCCGAGCACAACCGGCCGGCGGCGCGCGCGGTTGGCGCCGAGGAAGCTCGCGGTGACCGCCGCGAAGATAAGCACCGCCTCCAGGCCCTCGCGGAAGACGATGATCCCGGCGTTGACGACAACCGTCGCGTGGCTCTGCGGGGCGACGACCTCGGTCGGGTCGGCGGGGCCGGTGCCGGCCGTCGCCATCAGGTAGACCAGCGCGAGGACGACGAGCGTCGCGCCCGCCCACCAGGCGGTGCGGGTGAGCCGGCGGGAGCGGCACGGAGGGGTAGAGGCCCTCATCGTTAGGGCACCCTAACACCCACCGCGCCGATAGGGATTCACCCACCGCAAGAGATATCGGGGCGCCCGGATTCGAACCGGGGACCTCGCCGACCCGAACGGCGCGCGCTACCAGGCTGCGCCACGCCCCGATGGCGGCGAGTCTAGTGGCTAACCGTTGACGGCACGGTAGTAGCGGACCGCAAGGCCGGTGACGAGGGTCTGGACCGCCGCTTCGAGCGTGAGGTCCTCCTGCTCGGCGTAGCGCTCGAGGCCTTCGCGCTCGATCCCCTCGGCCTCGGCCACCACGTCCTCGACCAGCTCGGGGTGGCGATCGTGGAAGTACGCCCCGATCGAGTACAGGTTGGTGTCCATCAGGGACTCGACGAAGGAGGCCGCGTCGCTGCTGTCGTCCCCGGGCACGAGCCGGAGGCTATACGCGCTCGCGCAGCGGCCGCTACCCGCCGAGCTTGACCGGCAGGGCGTCGGTGGCCTGGGAGACCGCCTGCCCGGCCGTGTCGATCACCTCGGCGCCCGTCTCCTGGACCGCCTTGACGGTGTCGCCGACCTGGGTGGGCGTGACGCCGGTGGGATCGGGGACGGGGACGGGGAGCTTCGGGGCCGCGGGGACGTCCGGCACGACCGGCCGTGACGAGGACGCGCCACCGCCGCCTGCCGGGGCCGAGGAGGACGGTGCTCCGGAGGCGGCGCCGCCGCCGGGCTCGCTCTGCCCGCCGGGGGCCGGCGCACGGGCGCCGGGGCGTGCAGCGCTGGAGCGCGGCTGGTGCCCCGCCGGCGGCAGGCTGCGGGAGGAGCCGCCGCGGTGGACGGTCCGGGACGAGCCGACGGACGCGCGCGTCGGACGGTCCGCGTGCCGGGCGGCGAGGACCGAGCGCGACGCGGCCGGGGCCGCCGCGGGAGCGCCGACGGCGACGGGGGCGATCGTCGTGGGCCTGGCAGCCGAGGCGCCGCGAGGGAGGTCAGAGGACGCGCTGCCGGTCCCGACTCCCGCCCCGGCGCCGGCGATGGCAAGGGTCGCGGCGACCGCGACGGCCTTGGACAGCGCGGCGGCCATCGGCTCCGACAGTGGGCCCGCCATCGGGGCGCTGTTGCCCACCACGCGGGCGCGCAGGAACGCGGGCAGCGGCAGCAGCGACGCGACCTTCTCGGCGATGCGCCGGCGCGCCGGGCGGTGCGCCAGGAGGGCCGCGTCGAGCCCCGCGAGCGCCGCCTCGCGACGGCAGGGCTGGCAGTGGGCGACGTGGCGCGCCAGGCGCCGCGAGTCGCGCGTGCCGGGGGCGGTCTCGCCCGCCTCGAGGATGATGCTCTGGATGCGCAGGCAGCGCTGGCCCGAGACGAGCTCGTCGTACTCCTCGGTCAGGCGGCGGCGCGCGCGGAAGAGGGTGCTCTCGACGCCCGGCCGGCTGAGCCCCATGCGGTCGCCGATCTCGCGGTAGGAGAGGCCTTCGAGCTCGCGCAGGACGAGGATCTCGTGATGGCTGTCAGACAGCCCGCCGAAGGCGCCGCACAGGTGGTCGAGCTGCTGCTTGGCATCGACCGCCGCGTCGGGTGTGGGGTCCGTCGCCACGAGCCGGCCCTGGTCGGCCGCCCCGAGCCCGTCGCCGCCCTCGAAGGAGATCTCCTCGGCTCGGCGGGTGCGCCGGAACTGGTCGATGCAGGCGTTCTTGGCGATCTCGTAGATCCAGGGGCGGAACACGATCGGGCGCTCGGTCTCGCGCATCCGGCGCAGCGCCGAGATGAAGACCTCCTGGGTCACGTCCTCCGCGCGCCCGTGGTCCTTGACCATGCCGAGGACGTAGGCGGAGATCCGGCGATGATAACGCGCGTAGAGGGCCTCGAAGGCCCGTTCGTCGCCGGCGCGGACGGCGGCCACGAGCTCCTGGTCGGCGTCCCTCTCGCTGAGCTGATCCCGCTGGGCGGGCGCCTCCAACACCATCGTTCCCCTACCCACTGATCCCATCCTTCGCGCGAGAGGTGCAGAGAAAGCCGCGCGGCCCTGGCGCGCGACATCCGAACAGGTGCGTTCAGTGGAGCGTGTATCGCCAAGTTCGGGGGCTTCCAAACCTCGCCCGATCCCCTTCTGGACAGGCGTTCGGGCAATTCGTCGCGGCGATAGCCGGCACTGGCGCACAGAGTCGCTGCGAGCGGAAAGGTTAAGCCCGCGTTGAGCCGATGGCGTTGAGACCGTCAGGAACACCCGGTACCGTGCTCGAAACGAGGCAAACCTCACCAGGAGGACAGCAGCGATGGCAATTCACCTCACCCCCACGGAGCTTGCGCGCGAAGCCGGACTGGAGCGCCGTGAGGTGATCGAGAAGTGCATGGAGATGGGCGTGCCGATCTTCCAGGGTCGCATCGACAAGACCCTGTTCATGGCCAACCTCAGCGAGCAGGATCCGCTGGCGGTCCCCACGACAGCCCGGGTGGCCACCGCCTAGCCGCACCGCGTGCGGCCCAGAGGCCGCGCAACGACATTACAATCGCGCTCCCCTGAGATAGCGAGGAGGAGCGAACCGGATGGAAGCAAGCACGGTGAAGCCGGCTGCGGCGTCGACCGGGTCAAAGACGATCGCCGACCTGCTGGCGCTGGCCGTCGAGCAGCACGCCGACAAGGTCGCCGTGCGCCACAAGCGCGACGGCGAGTGGCAGGACGTCTCCTACGCCAAGGTCGGGACGATCGTCTCGGAGATCGCGCGCGGGCTGATGGACGTCGGCATCCAGCCGGGCGAGCGGGTCTCGCTGCTGTGCACCACCCGGCCCGAGTGGTCCTACGCCGACTTCGCGATCTCGGCTGCCGGCGCCGTCGTGGTCCCGATCTACCCCACCAACTCCCCCGGCGAGTGCGAGTGGGTCGCCGGCAACTCCGAGTCGGTGGCCGTCGTCTGCGAGGACGCCGAGCAGCTGGCCAAGATCATCGAGGTCCGGGAACGCCTGCCCGAGCTGCGCACGGTCGTCGTCATCGACGCCGGCGGCGACATCGGCGACGCCCTGTCGCTCGAGCAGGTCCGCGAGCGCGGCCGCGGCGTCGAGGAGGCCGACCTGACCGAGCGCTCCCAGGCCGTCGACCCCGAGGACCCGTACACGATCATCTACACCTCGGGTACGACCGGGCCGCCCAAGGGCTGCGTGCTCGCGCACCGCAACTACCGGCAGGTCGTGAACATGTGCGAGGAGATCGCCGTCCTCGAAGCGGGCGACATGGTCTACCTCTTCCTGCCGCTCGCCCACGCTTACGCGCTGCTGATCCAGCTGCTGGCCTTCGACCTCGGCGGCGGCATCGCCTACTTCAGCGGCGATACGAAGCAGATCGTCCCCGAGCTGATGGAGGTCAAGCCCGACTACCTCCCCTCGATCCCGCGGATCTTCGAGAAGATCTACACGCTGGTCACCTCCAACGGCGATCCCGAGCTGATCAAGGGCGCGACGCAGGTCGGGCTGAAGGTGCGCGAGCTGCAGGCCGCCGGCCAGGAGGTGCCCGCCGACCTGCAGGAGAAGTTCGACCGCGCCGAGGAGGCGCTGTTCAAGAACGTCCGGGGAGCATTCGGCGGCCGCCTCAAGCAGGCCAACACCGGCGCGGCGCCGATCGCCAAGGAGATCCTCGAGTTCTTCTACGCCTGCGGCGTTCCGGTCATGGAGGGCTACGGGATGACCGAGACGGCGACCGTCGCGACCACGCAGACCCCGGAGAACTTCCGGCTGGGCACCGTCGGGCGCGCACTGCCCGGCGCCGAGGTCCGGATCGCCGAGGACGGCGAGGTGCTGATCAAGGGCCCGAACATCTTCGGGGGCTACTACAAGAACGACGACGCGAGCTTCGGCACGATCGTCGACGGGTGGCTACACACGGGCGACCTCGGCTCGCTCGACGAGGACGGCTTCCTCTCGATCACCGGGCGCAAGAAGGACATCATCATCACCGCGGGCGGCAAGAACCTGACCCCCGCCAACATCGAGAACGACCTCAAGCAGTCGCGCTGGATCTCCCAGGCGGTCATGTACGGCGACCGCCGGCCCTACCCCGTCGCGCTGGTGACCCTGGATCCCGATGAGATCGTGCAGTTCGCCTCCGAGCACGAGCTCTCCAAGGATCCCGCCGAGCTCTCCAGGGACCCCAAGGTCCACGAGCTCATCCAGGGCGTCCTCGACGAGGCCAACAAGAAGTACGCCCAGGTCGAGCAGGTCAAGAAGTTCGCGATCCTCGACCACGACCTCACCCAGGAGACCGGCGAGCTGACGCCGACGCTGAAGGTCAAGCGCAACGTCGTCAACGAGAAGTACGCCGACGTCTTCGAGTCGCTCTACTCAGGCTGAGCGGCGGCCGCCGTCGCGAGTGCGATCTCCGTGACCACGGACGCGGCAAGGTCGCGGAGCAGCTCGATCTGATGGGTCGACCAGTGGCGCGGCTGGCTGTCGATCACGCACAGGGTGCCGAGCGCGTGCCCCGCGGCGTCGATGAGCGGGATGCCGGCGTAGGCGACCACGCCCATGTCGCGGATCGCGAGGTTGTCCCCCAGCAACTCGTGCTCGCGCGCGTCGTCGACGATCAGCGGCTCGCGGCTGGCGATCGCGTGCTGGCAGAAGGAGTGGGTGAGCGGCGATTCGCGCTTGGAGGCCCACGGCTCCGGCAGGCCGAGGCAGCTCTTGAAGAACTGACGGTCTGAGTCGACCAGCGACACCAGCGCGACGGGGGCGTTGAGCACCTCTGCGGCGAGTCGTGCCTGACGGTCGAAGGACAGCGAGACCTCCGAGTCCAGCAGCCCGGTGGCGTGTAGCGCGTCGAGGCGCCCGGGCTCGCGGACCGCGGAGGCGGCCGCCTCGAGCAGCGCCTCGCGCCGTTTGGTCCCTTTGTCGACCGGCTCAGGGGCGCCCGCCGGGGCCACGCGGGCGAGCGCCTGCTCGAAACCGGCATCGCCGCGCTGACCCATTGCGTAGGCGGCGCGCAGGATCGTGGCGTCGCGGATGAACTGAGCTGCGCTCACGCCCTCGCGTTCGGCCTCGCTCTCGAGCAGGTTCCAAATCGGGGCACTGAAGCGCACGGTGGTGGCTCGCATCGGCATGTTGCAACCCCTACCCACGATGTCGGTTGCGCTACCGCCTACGTCTTGTGGCAGACACACTGACCTAATCCATGATCCGATCCGCTACCGGGCGGGTACAAGAACGCAATGGCCCTTGTTCTGTCCGGCGAGCTCGACATCGCGACCGCTCCTGCGATGCGCGAGCGACTCGCCATCCACCCTCCCGCCGGGACGGAGCTCCTCGTGGACCTCCGCGGGGTCACGTTCATGGACTGCTCCGCGCTCCGTGTGCTGCTCGAGGCCCAGGAGGCCTCGCGCCAAGAGGGCTGGGCGCTGCGCGTCGCCGTCGCGCCCGGGCCGGTCCAGAGGCTGATCGAGCTCACGGGCACCGCCCGGCTGCTGGCGTCCGAGTCCGACGCGGTCGCGGCGTAGGCCACTAGTCCTGGGCGGACTGCCGGAGCAGGGTTCCGGTGGTCTGCTCCAGGATGCGCCGCCAGGCCCGGGTCTTCTCCTTCTCGGCGGAGAAGTGCTTGATCACCTTGCGCACGCGCGTGGCCGAGATCTCGATGCCGTGGCGCCCGCAGACCTCGCGCAGGTCCTCGTAGTCCTCGGCGAGCTTGACCGTCACCGACTCGAAGCCGTGGCGGGCGACCTCGACGCGCGAGGAGTAGTTCAGGACGTTGGTCTCGAACATCAGCTCGTCGTCGGGCTCGGGCTCGATCAGGATGATGTCCACGCCCGGGTAGCGGTCCTGCCACTGGCGCGCCATCTCGTGCAGGCGCTGGTAGGCCAGCAGCTTGAAGGTCTGGTACGCGATCTTCGGGAAACCCATGTCCGACACGCGGCGCGGGCGGGTGCCCAGCAGCGTCGGGATCGACTTCGAGAAGTCGTTGACGAACGGCACGAGCGGGTTGACCACGACGATGAAGCGCGCGCCCGCCTCGACCGCGATGTCGAGGTTGGTGGTCGAGACGACGCCTCCGTCGACGAGCTCGCGGTCCTTGACCACCGCCGGCTTGTAGACCATCGGCAGAGCCGTCGATGCGCGGACCGCCTTGGAGATCGGCACGTCGTCCCAGCCCTCGGCGCCGAGCACGATGCGCTCGCAGGTGTCGAGGTCGGTCGCGGCGAGGTAGAGCTCGTTCTGCAGCAGGCGGAAGTCGTCGGTGCGGTCGGGGTCTGAGAGCACCGTGCGGACGTACTCCTCGATCCCGGAGCCCGTGTAGACGCCCGAGGGCAGGGCGTCGGCGAGCGCGATCGCCAGGTCGACCGTGGAGAAGGAGCCCAGGCTGCGGCCCACCGAGCGCGCGACGCCGAGCAGGTGCAGCGGCAGCTGCGCGGCCTTGACCGCGTACTCCTTGAAGTTCGGGCGCAGGAGCATGTCCAGGTTGATGTCCCGGAACGGCGTCGGCACCTGGTTGTTGACCACGCGCATCATCTGCTCGGGGGTCACGCCGTTGGCCGTGAGCGCCGCCACCAGCGCGCCGGCGCTGGTCCCCACGTAGATGTCGAACTGGTTGACGCTGCGGTTGACCGACAGCAGATCGAGCGCCCGCAGGGCCCCGATCTCGTAGACGCCGCCGGTGAAGCCGCCGCCGCCCAGCACCAGGGCGGTCTTGGACTGGCGCGGGCGCCGGCCCGTCCCGGTGCTCCTGGCCCGCCGGCGTGCCGGGGTGTCGAGCTTGACGACCTTGCCCATCGCCATGGGGAGTCTATGGGCGCGGGTCTAGCGGGCGCGCGCGAGGTAGCTTTGTCCCGCCAAGAGGAACACGACCGTGTTGCGCACCAGGTCCCTGACCTTCACCTCGCCGCGAGCGACGCGCACCAACGTCCCGTCGCAGCGATCCTCGACGAGCCAGCGAGTGCCGCGCACAGTCGCGGCCGCATGCCGGCCGGTCGTGCGGTAGCGGCCCTTCGCGTCCCCCCACAGACGTCGCACGGTGCGTTTGGAACCGGCCGATACCGACGCCGAGCGCGACCCACAGCCCGAGAACGAGGCTCCGGTCAGCCTCAGCTCGGTGTTGATGCCGAGGGGGCGGACGCCGCGCCCCCAGGGCGACTTGCGCCGCTGCTCGACGGTGAACACACCGTCGAAGAACTGCCCGGTCTCGGTGCGCTTGAGGCTGGCGGCCGTGCGCAGCTCGACGCGGCCCTTCGAGGTGTCGAGCGTGGTGCCCAGCGGGATCGTGACGGCACCCTCGAGCTTGGTGAAGCCGGGAGGCGCCGCGGCGCTCGAGCGCGCCAGCTGGCCGCCGGCCGGCAACTTGAGGAAGACCTCGCCCGAGATCACCCGCGCAGTCGCCGTCTTGAATGGGATCGGCCGGGTGGCGCCGTTGCTGACGTCGCAGGCGTTGCCGATGCCGTCGCTGTCGGCGTCCGCCGGCCCGCACGGCTTCCCCGGCGGAGGCGGCGGGACGGTCGGGGTCGGGGTCGGCGCGGCGGCGACCGAGACGGTGCCAGAGCGGCTCGACGCGTTGCCGACCGCATCGGTGGCGGTGAGCTTCACGGCGTAATCGCCGCCGGCGCCGTAGACATGGCTGACCGAGTCCCCAGAAGCGCTCGCACCGTCGCCGAAGCCCCAGTCGAGTGCGCTGACCGAGGACCAGGTGTCCTTCGCGCCGGCCGCGAAGGCGAGCGCGTCGCCCGCCCGGCCGCCGGCCGGCAACGAGAAGGGGTCGATGCGTGGTCCGGCGCCGTCGAAGCCGGCGGCGCGCACGGTCGTTCCGTCCTGCCACGCGGTCACGGCGTTGCCCTCGCCGTCGGCGGCGACGTCGCCGAGGCTCATCTCGCCACCGGGCACCGGCGTGCCGAGGTCCTGCGAGGTCCAGCCTCCGCTAGGCGGGCGGTGCGCCGCTCGAGCGACGCGGTTTCTCCCGTTCTCGATCCATGCGGCGACGACCGTCCCGTCGGCCGTGAAGGCCGCGTAGGGGGCCAGGGGGCCCTGGCCGTCGGAGACGGGCTCAGGAGCAGCGCGCCAGGCACCACCGGCCGGTCGGGTGTTGGAGTTGACCTCCGGGGTGCCCTGGGACTGGCCCCACAGAGCCGCGAGCGTGCCGTCGCCCGCAGCCGCGAGGTCCAGGCAGTCGGGGGTCCCGGGTCCGCAGCCCGGTACGTCATCAGGCAGCTCGGCGACGGTCTGGGGCGGCGCCCACTTCGTGGGTGACAAGCCGCGGGTGGCCGGCCCGGCGGGGGTGGCCGGCCCGGCGGAGCGGTCGGAGCTGAAGATCGTCCCGGGCGGTGCCGGACCGGTTTCGCTCGGCGTCCCCTCGGACCATACGACGGTGAACTCGCCGCCCGGCCGCGGCGCGAGGCCCATGCCGGTGAGCGTGCCGGTCACGGGGGCCACGGTCTCGGTGCTTCCCCAGCCGCCGCCCGCAGGCTTGAACGACGCGAAGATGCAGCTCGTGGAACACGCACCTGACCACGCGGCCACCGCGCTTCCGTCAGCTGCCACCGCCAGCTCCGGGACGTTGCCGTTCCCGGAAGGGAGGTCCTCGGTCGCATCCCAGGTCTCGCTCCCGGGAGACTTCGTGTTCGTATGCCTCACATAGCCGCCCTCGTTGTCGCTCCAGAGCAGCGTGGCGCTGCCATCCGCCCCGGCCACCAGCCGCCGAGCCTCGGCGCAGCACGTCCCCGAGGCGGTGAGGAGGGCGGGCGCGCTCCACGCGCCGGCCGCCGTGCGATGGGCCCAGCGTAGATCCGTGTTCGACCCGGTCCACACGGCCACGAACTCGCCGCTCGGCAGGGCCGTGATCAATGCGCGACCGGTGTTGCTGCCCGCCCCCGGATCGAGATCCTCGGCCGACCCCCACGGGCCCCCGCGCGGGCGCACCGAGGCGTATACGGGGGTGATCCCGGTGCTGTCGTTGAACCCGCCGATCCACGCTGCTGCCGAGTTGCCATCGCTGTCGGCAGCCACATCTGGCGCGTAGCCGCTGCTGGTGTCGCTGCCGATCGTCTCGGGCTGCAGCCAGGTCGGCCCGGCGGCCAGCGCCGCCGCCGGCGCCAGCGCCAGCGCCGCCGCGGCGAGCACGAGGATGCGGAGCAGGCCCCGCCGGACGTCCATCGCCCCACTATCGCCGTCCCACCGGCGAATCGCAACCGCGACTCCGCCCGCGCCGCCGGGTTCCCTACCCTCGAACCGCGATGGCCCGGACCGTTCGCCTCCCCAGCTCCCTGCTCGCGCTCGTCTGCGCGCTGACCCTGGCTCCGGCCGCTCACGCCGCGAGCGCCTCGGCGACGGTGTCGGTGCTCAAGCGCGAGATGCGCTTCGCCGGGAGCGCGTCGGGCGCGCTGGCGATCGACCTCGACAGCGGCGCGCAGATCTACGCCGTGCGCCCCGACACCCCGCGGGTGCCCGCCTCCGTGGAGAAGCTCTATACGACCTCGACGGCGCTGACGCTCTACGGGGTCGACGGCAGTCTGCACACCGGCGTGCTCGGCAGCGTCGGCGTCGACCAGGCCGGCGTCCTCAACGGCGACCTCTACCTGCACGGCGGAGGCGACCCGACGTTCGGCACCGCGCAGGTCGAGGAGCTCGCCGACCAGCTGGTCGGCGCCGGGCTCACGGGGATCACCGGGAGGATCGTCGGCGACGAGTCCGCATTCGACGCGCTGCGGGGCGTGCCGTCGTCAGGCTTCCGCCTGACCGGCGACGTCGGGCCCTTGAGCGCGCTGACCTTCAACCGCGGCCGCAGCGGCAAGCGCCGTCCCTACTTCCAGGCCGAGCCTGCGAAGTTCGCCGCTGAAGCGCTCCAGCGCGCCCTCCGCACCCGCGGGATCAGGACCGGCGCGGCGGCCGTGAGCGGCGTGACGCCGCCCGGTGCCGTGCCGCTCGCCGATCACGGCTCGCCGGCGATCGCCGAGCTGATCCGCCTCATCAACGTCCCGTCTGACAACTTCGCCGCCGAGACGCTGCTCAAGGCCGTCGGCGCGGAGTTCGGCGGCCGCGGCAGCACCGGAGCCGGCGCCGCGATCGTCCGGCGCACGCTCGGGGGCTTCGGCTTGAGCCCGAGCGTGGTCGACGGCTCCGGCCTCTCTCGCAAGGACGCCACGACCCCGCGTGACGCGGTGCGCCTGCTCGCACGCATGGCCGACAGCGAGGCCGCATCCGCCTTCGAGGCCTCGCTGCCGACCGCCGGGCGCACCGGCACCCTGCGCAAGCGCATGCGCGCCACCGCCGCACGGGATCGCTGCCACGCCAAGACCGGCACCCTCAACGGGGTCTCGGGGCTGGCCGGCTACTGCCTGAGCACGAGCGGGGCGCGCGTCGCCTTCGCCTTCCTGATGAACGGCGTCAGCGTGTCCGGCGCCCGCCGCCTGCAGGACCGCATGACGGTGGCGCTGGCTCGCTACCAGCCCCGGTCGCCGGTGGCACCCGCGCCCGGCCTTTAGTCGCGCTCGCGGAAGCGCTTGCGCGCGCGCTCGATCGACTCGAGCGCCTCTTCCCTCGGGTACCAGCCGTCGACCTTGACGACCTTCCAGTCGGGCGTCTTGTAGATCGCGAAGAAGTGCGAGATCTCGTCGCGCAGGCTCATCGGCAGGTCGTCGAGCGTGTCGATGTGGCTCCAGTTGGGGTCAGTCAGGGGCACGCAGAGGATCTTGTTGTCCTCTGCGTTCTCGTCGCGCATGCGAAACAGCGCGACCGGCTTGACCTCGATGTAACAGCCGGGGAAGGTCGGCTCGCTCACCACCACCATGGCGTCGAGCGGATCGCCGTCCGAGGCCAGCGTGTCGCGGAAGAAGCCGTAGTCGGTCGGGTAGCCGAGCGAGGAGAACAGCAGCCGGTCGAGCTTGATGGCACCGAGCTCGTCGTCCCACTCGTACTTGTTCGAAGATCCCTTCGGGATCTCCACGATGATGTAGAGCGCCTCCTCGTCCGCGGCCATCGCGCGAGCCTACCCGGAGAGCAGGGCTACGAGCCCGTCCTCGTCGAGGACCGGCACCCCGAGGCGCTTGGCCTTCTCGAGCTTTGACCCGGGCGAGGCGCCGGCCACCACGTAGCTCGTCTTCTTCGACACCGAGGAGGTCACCTTGCCGCCGGCCGCCACGATGCGCTCGGTCGCGTCCTCGCGCGTGAGCTCGGGCAGGCTGCCGGTGAGCACGAAGGTCTGCCCGGCCAGCGGACCCTCGCCGGGTGGCGGCCCCTCGACCTCGAAGTGCAGCCCGAGCTCGCGCAGGTCGGCCAGCAGCGCCTGCATCTTCTCGTCCGCCAGCTGCTCTGCGATCAGCTCCGCGACGATCGGCCCGATCCCCGGCGTCTCGGCGATCTGCTCGGGCGTCGCCGCCAGCAGCGCGTCGAGCGAGCGAAGCTGCTGGGCGAGGTTGCGCCCCGTGACGAAGCCGACCCCCTCGATGCCGACGGCGAACAGCACGCGGCCAAACGGCCGCTCCCTGGACGCCTCGATCGAGCGCAGGAGGTTCGTCGCCGAGACCTCGCCGTAGCCCTCGAGCTCCATGATCTGCTCCTGGGTCAGCCGGTAGAAGTCGGCCGCCGTGTGCACGAGCCCGCGCTGCTGGAGCACCGCGACCTGCTTCTCGCCCAGCCCCTCGATGTCCATCGCCCCACCCGAGACGAAGTGCTTGAGCAGCTGCCACTGGCGGTCGGGGCAGTTGCGGTTCGGGCACTTGGTGAACACGCCGGCGCCCTTGACGGTCGGGGTGTCGCACCCGGGACAGCGCTCGGGCGGGCGCGGGGGCGGCGACCGGTCCGGGCGCTCGACCGCGTGCGGCGCCGGGGAGAGCACCTGCGGGATCACGTCGCCGGCGCGCAGCACGATCACCTCGTCGCCGACGCGGATGTCCTTGCGCGCGAGGTCCTCCTCGTTGTGCAGCGTCGCGAGCTTGACCGTGACGCCGCCGACGTGCACCGGCTCGAGCGACGCGAACGGGTGCAGGTCGCCGAACTTCCCGACGTTCCACATCACGTCGCGCAGCGTCGTGACCGCCATGGTCGGCGGGAACTTCCACGCGATCGCCCAGCGCGGGTCGCGGCCGACCACGCCGAGGCGCCGCTGCAGCTCGTAGTCGTCGACCTTCACGACGACGCCGTCGATCTCGAAGTCGAGGCTGCCGCGACGCTCCTGCCAGGCCAGGCACTGCTTGACGACCTCGTCTTCGGTGCTCAGCCGGCGAACGTCGCCGTTGACGCGGAAGCCGTGGGCGCGCAGCCACTCCAGCGCCTCCCAGTGGCCCTCGAAGGCCAGGCCCTCGGTGGCGCCGATGCCGTAGCACCACATCGACAGCGGCCGCTCGGCCATCAGCGCGGGATCGAGCTGGCGGATCGTCCCCGCGGCGGAGTTGCGCGGGTTCATGAAGGTCGAGAGGCCCGCCTCCGCACGGCGCTCGTTGAGCGCCGTGAAGTCCGACAGCGACATGTAGATCTCCCCCCGCACCTCGACCAGCGGCGGGGCGTCGGGAATCTGCAGCGGGATCGAGCCGATCGTGCGCAGGTTGTGGGTGACGTCCTCGCCGACCTCGCCGTTTCCGCGCGTCGCCCCGCGGTCGAGCAGGCCGTCGCGATAGACCAGCGAGATCGCGAGGCCGTCGATCTTGGGCTCGGCGACGAACTGGAAGTCGGGATCGTCGATGCCCTCGCGCGCGAGATGGGAGCGCATCCGCGTCACCCAGGCGCGCAGCTCCTCCTCCGAGCGCGCGTTGGCCAGCGAGAACATCGGCTGCAGATGCGTGACCTTCTCCAGGCGCGAGACCGGCTCGGCCCCCACCCGCTGTGTCGGGGAGTCGGGGCGTATGAGCTCGGGATGCTCGGCCTCGATGCGGCGCAGCTCGTCGAGCAGCGCGTCGTAGACGTCGTCGCCGACCTCGGGGTCGTCAAGCACGTGGTAACGGTGGTTGTGGCGGTCGAGCTCGGCGCGCAGCTCGGCCGCGCGTGCCTCGGGCGTCACTCGACTTCGCGCGCGGCCGGCTCCAGCAGGCGCGCGAGGTCGTAGCCCTGCAACGTCTCGATCCCGGGCCGGTCGGTGAGGTCGAAGTGCAGCGGGGTGACCGCGACCCGGCCGGCCGCGACCGCCGCGAGGTCGGTGCCCTCCTCGTCGTGGTAGCCCGGCGCGTCGCCGTAGATCCGGTACTGCTTGCGCTGGGAGGCCTCGTCGACGAGCGAGAGCTGGTCGCGATAGATGCGCTTGCCCAGGCGGGCGACTTCGACCCCGGCGATGTCCCCCGCGGGCACGTTGATGTTCAGCAGCGTGCCCTCGGGCAGCGGGACGTCCTCGATCTCCTGCACCACGCGGGCGGTGAAGGCGGCGGCCGACTCGAAGTCGAAGGCGTGACCGAGGCGGAAGTCCATCTCGCGGGCCATCGACTGCTGCGAAACGGCGATGCCGGGGATCCCGAGGATCACCCCCTCGAACGCGGCGGCGACGGTGCCTGAGTAGGTGATGTCGTCGCCGAGGTTGGAACCGTGGTTGATCCCCGACACGATCAGGTCGGCGGTGAAGCCCTCGATCAGCCCGAGCGCGGCGAAGCGCACGCAGTCCACCGGCGTCCCGTCGGTGGCGTAGCCGACGCTGCCGTCACCGAAGTCGACCTCCTCGACCCAGATCGGGCGGCGGGTCGTGATCGAGCGCGCCGTGGCCGAGCGGTTGGAGTCGGGGGCGATGACCGCGAGCTCGAGGTCGTCGAGCTCGTTAAGCGCCCGGCGCATCGCCTGCAGCCCCTCGGCCTCGATCCCGTCGTCGTTGGTGAGCAGCACCCGCAGCATCGGCTTCGAGCATAGAGACGCGCACGGCGCCGATCCGCCCCCGCCGGTGGCGGCGCTCAGGCGCGGGAGACGTCCACCGGCGTGCCGAGCGGCAGGCGCTTGGCGAGGCGCGTGATCACGGCGTTGCGCACCCGGATGCAGCCGTGGCTGACGTCCTGGCCGAGCGCCGCCGGGCGGTCCGTGCCGTGGATGCCGACCTGGCCATTGCCTCCTTCGAAGCTCGTGTACACCGGCGAGTGGGCCGAGAGGCCGAGCGCGTACGGACCGTAGAACCCGTGCGGGTCCGGTGGCCGCAGCAGGTCGGTGACGAAGTAGCGCCCGGTCGGCGTGGGCGAGACCGCCCGGCCCGTGCCGATGTGCGCGCGCAGGAACGGGCGGCCGTCACGCCACGCGGTCAGCCGGTGCCGGCGCAGCTCGACGGTCACGCGGTAGCGCGTGGTGGCCAGCGTGACGTCGCGCGCGCGCAGCCAGCCCGAGCTCAGGTTCGGGCGGGACGGGAGGTAGGCCCGGATCCAGCTGCCCCGGCGCGCGCGGACGAGGAACACGAGCGGGAGCCGCCGGGCCCCGGCGCGGCGCGCGGTCAATCTCCGCGCGGGGCGCCCGGGCGCCGCATGCCGGTAGACCGATACGGTTCGGCCGCGGGCGGTGGCGACGAGATTGCGGCCCTTGCCCAGCTTGCCCTCCAGCGCCTGGGGGGTGAAGCGCTGCTCGGCGCCGGCGCCGACCTGGCCCGGGAGATCCCTCAGGCTGCCAGAGCCGGCCGGACGGTCGCCGCCGCCACCGAGCGCCGCGGTAAGGACGAGCCCCAGCGCCGCGCCCGCGAGGATCAGCACCGCGGCGCCGGCCAGCGCCCGCGTACGGGTGAGTCGCCCGCGCATGGTGAGTGCCGGCGCGGTGGCGGCCAGACCCGGCCCGCCACCGCTCCCGCGCTTCCTAGCCGGTCATGGCCGGCTGCGCGCCGACCGCGGCGCCCGCTGCGGCGCTCTTCGTGGCGATGAACCCGGTTCCCTTGACCGCAGCCAGCACCGAGGCCATGTCGAGCGCCGGGTTGAACGCCGCGGGCGCCGGGGACGGGTCGTTGCCCGAGCCGACGATCGAGCGGATCCACGCCGCATGGCGCGCCTCGACCGGGTGGATCGAGATCGCCGCCTTGAGCACCGCCGGCGTCTTGATGTTGCCGGCCTGGCCCTGGTAGGCCTGCACGCCGGTGTCCTCGAGCACGATCGCCGTCTTGGCGAACGTCGCCTGGGCACCTGTGGTGCCCTGGAAGTCGAAGCTCGGGCGCTTGACCGCCTTGGCACCGAGCGTCTTCTTCAGCGCCTGCACGTGGGCCTGCTCATGCGCGCCCACGGTCTTGGCGAAGCGCGCGTACTCGCCCTTGAGCGCCCCGTCGGAGATGGCCTTCTGGTAGAAGGCCGACTCGAGGTACTCCAGCGTGAGCGCGTAGTTGAGGATCGCGACGTCGCCCTTGGGCAGCCCGCCCTGGGCGCGCGCGAACGCGACCGGCAGCGAGCCCGCCAGCATGCCGCCGCCGAGCAGCAGCCCGGAGCGGCGCAGGAAGCTCGAGCGGCTCAGTCCGTCGGCCGCCTCCGCCAGTGCCCCGTCGGTGTCGAACCGCTCGAGGTGAGTGATGTCAGGGGTCATGTTCGAGTTCCTTTCGCTCACGACTTGATGAACTTCGTGGCCTTCACCGCAGCGAGGACCTCGGTCATGGACTTGGCTGTGCTGAACGCCGCCGGCGCGGGCAGGACGCCCTGGCCGCCGCCGATGATGTCCCGGATCCACGCGGCGTGGCGCGCCTCGACGGCGAGGATCGCGCCGGCCGAGGCCAGCACCGCGGTGGTCTTGATGTTCGGCGCCTGGCCCTGGTAGGCCGAGACCCCGGTGTCCTCGAGAACCATCGCGGTCTTGCGGAACGTCTTCTCCGACCCGGTGGTGCCCTGGAAGTCGAAGGACGGCTTGGCGACCGCCTTGGCGCCGAGCACCTTCTTGAGTGCCTCGACGTGGGCGGCCTCATGGGCGCCGACCACCTGGGCGAAGTGCGCGGTCTCGCCGGTCAGCTTGCCCTTGGCGTTGGCCTCCGCGTAGAACGCCGCCTCGAGGTACTCGAGCGTCAGCGCGTAGTTGAGGATCTTGCGGTCGCCCTTGGGCACCCCGCCCTGGGCGATCGCGAAACCGGCCGGGAAGGCGCCGAGCGCCAGCCCGCCGCCGGCGACCAATGCGCCCTTGCGCAGGAACGCCGCGCGCGTGTCGCCGCCGAGCTCGTGCACCGCCTCGGCGAGCGCTCCGTCGCGGTCGACGTCCGCGAGCGTCGCGGACTCGTGCAGTCCTGCCTCCATGCCGCCTTCTCCTTGCGTTGGGTTCACTGAACGACGACCGTGCCCTTCATGTTCGGGTGGTACTGGCAGACGTAGGCGTAGCGGCCCGGCTTCTTGAAGCTCGCCTTGAGCTTCTTGTGCGAGTCGACGTTGCCCAGGTCCCCGGGGCCCGTGGTGAAGGTGACCGTGTGGTTCGTCGCGTCCTCGTTGACCCAGGTGATCCGGGTGCCGGCCTTGACGGTGACCGTCTTGGGCGCGAACTCGAAGCCGGCGATCTTCACGGTCTGTGCGCCCGCGGCGGTCTTCGCCGGGGCGGTCGCTGTGGCTGTGGCCGTCGCCGCCGCCGGCTTCCGCGCGGTGCTCCCGCCGCCACCGCAACCGGTGAGGAGGAGCGCCGCGGAGACCAGGGAGAGGACAGCCTTTGCCTGCATCCCAAGTTCCTGCGGGACGCTCTTGGAAGCGGATCAGGACTTGGCGCGACCGCGTGCGGCGGCGTAGCGCACACCCGCCAGGTACAGCGCGTGCGGCGGGGCGGTCGCCCCGCCGTCTGAGCGCGGGCGGCCCTGGAGCAGCCGCTCGAAGTCCCCGACCGTGCGCCTGCCCGACGCGACCTCGAGCATCGTCCCGACCAGCACGCGGTTCATGTGGCGCATGAACGCGTCGGCCTCGATGCGGAACTCGAGGATGTCGCCCCACGGCCCGGTGCGCTCCCAGCCGGTGTCGAGGATCTCGCGCTCGAAGTGACGGTGGTAGGTCTCCCTCGGGGTGAAGGCGGTGAAGTCGTGGCGACCGCGCAGCGCCGTGGCGCAGGCACGCAGCGCCTCCTCGTCGATCCGGTGCGGCCACCACAAGGAGCGCGTGCGCTCAAACGGCGAGGGCGCCGGGCGCGCCAGCAGCCGGTAGAGGTAGGAGCGGCTCGTGGCGTCGTGGCGGGCGCTGAAGCCGTCCGGAGCCTCCTCGGCGGCCAGCACGGCGATCTCCGCCGGCAGGACCGCGTTGAGCGACCGCAGCGGAGGCAGCGGGCCCGGGTAGGAGACGACCTGCCCGAGAGCGTGCACGCCCTTGTCGGTGCGCCCCGCGACGGTCAGCGCCACAGGCTCGCGCAGGACGACGCCCAGCGCGCGTTCGAGCTCGGAGCCGACGGTTCGCCGGCCGGGCTGCGCCGCCCAGCCCGCGAAGTGCGTCCCGTCATACTCGAGGGTCAGCTTGGCGACCAAGGCCGCCGCGAGCTAGACGAGTTCGAGGTAGACCATCTCGGAGGCGTCGCCGGCGCGCGCCTCCAGCTTCAGGATCCGCGTGTAGCCGCCCGGGCGGGCGGTGTAGCGCGGGGCGATCTCGTCGAACAACTTGTAGATGACGCCCTTGTGGGGGTGGCCCAGCGTCGAGATCGCCTGGCGCCGCGCGTGCAGGTCACCGCGCTTGGCCAGCGTGATGAGCTTCTCGACCTCGGGCTTGACCGCCTTGGCCTTGGCCTCGGTGGTCTTGATCCGCTCGTGGTCGATGACCTCCACGCACAGGTTCGCGAGCAGGGCCTTGCGGTGCGAGGACGTGCGCGAGAGCTTGTGACGCGTCTTCTGGTGGCGCATCAGTCGCCCCGGAGGCCCAGCCCGCGCTGGGTCAGCGTCTCGATGACCTCGTCGATCGACTTCTTGCCGAAGTTCGGGATCGCGGCCAGCTCGCCCTCGGACTTGCCGACCAGGTCGCCGACGGTCTGGATGCCGGCCCGCTTGAGGCAGTTGTAGGAGCGCACGCCCAGCTCGAGCTCCTCGATCAGGATGTCGTCCATCGGGCCGCCGCTCACGCGGCCGCCCGCCGCGGCCAGCGCGCTCGCGCTGCTGCCGGCGCCGTTGTCGAGCGCGGAGATCGCGGTCGGGCCGGCGCGCAGCTCCTCGATGCGGTCCTCGTCGGTGAAGATCGACAGCGAGGAGATCAGGATCTCCGCCGCTTCGCGCAGGGCGGCCTGCGGGTCGATCGAGCCGTCGGTCTCGATGTCGAGCGTGAGCTTGTCGTAGTCGGTGCGCTGCCCGACGCGGGCGCCCTCGACCGCGTAGGCCACGCGGCGCACGGGCGAGAAGATCGAGTCGATCGGGATGACGCCGATCGGCTGGTCGGCGGACTTGTTGTCCTCCGCGGGGCGGTAGCCCCGGCCGCGGCCGATCGTCAGGTAGAGCTCGAGCTTGGTCTTCTTCTCGAGCGT
>JBBRYA010000015.1:0-59925 GCA_038238015.1 Solirubrobacterales bacterium | reverse complement strand
TCCGCCCACCCGACAATTGGGAAGGGGCAGGAGTTTGCCCCGACCGCAGGGCCTCGAGGCTCTCGCGCGCGCTGCGACCGGTGTCGAGCGCGACGATCAGCGCCGCGCGGGCCGCACGCTCGCGCTCGATCTCGTCGTCCAGCGCCGTGCGCGCAACGACCTCCGCACGCAATCCCGCCTGCGCCGCCGCGGCGGCCGTGCGGACGGTCGCCAGCTCCGCGCCGGCGCCGGCGTGCGCGCTGCGCTCGGCCTCCAGCGCCGCCTCGAGGGTCCCGGTGCGCCCGCGCTCGGACTCGAGCGCCGCGCGCAGCTGCCCGAGCTCGGTCTCGCGCTCGGCCAGCCGCCCGCGCAGCTGCTCGCGCGCGGCCTGCTCGGCGGCGAGCGCCTCCCCGGCCCGGGCGGACTCGCTTCGCGCCTCGTCCAGCGCGGCCGCCGCACCCGCCGCCTGCTCGCGGAAGTGCGCCAGCTTGACGGCCAGGCGCTCGCCCTGCCCACGCTGCTCCTCGAGCTCGGCCTCGCGCTCGGCGATCTCGGCGTACAGCGGGCGCCGCCGCGCGTGGCGGGCCTCGCCGACGCGTAGGCGCACGGCCTCGCCGGCACGCGCGACCTCGGAGGTCCGCATGCCCAGCCGCCAGTCGCGCGCCTGCATGCGAGCCCGCGCGGCGGCGGCCAGCGCGTCGGCAAGCGCGAGCCGCTGATGCTCCTCGCGAGCCGCGACGTCAGGGTCCACGCCCGCGCTCTCCAGCTCGCGGAGCTGCTCGGTCAGCGCGTCGCGCTGCGCGGCCAGCTCCTCCGCGCGCTCCTCGAGCTCGTTGCCGCGCAGCTCCAGCGCCTCGACCGCCCGCAGGGCCTCGCCGGCGACGCGGGCCTGCGCCTGCTCGGAGGCCTCGGCGCGGCGGGCGCGGCGCTCGGCGAGCACGGCGCGGTCGAACACCTGCCCGCCAGGATCGGGTTCCGGCTCGGGCTCGGGGATCGACGCGGGCTCGGCGTCGAGCCCGGCGGCGGCGGGCAGCGTCGAGCGCTCGCCGCTTGCCCACTCGAGCCAGAGCTCGGTCCGCAGAGCGCCCGCGGGGGCGAGGTAGGCGCCGCGCCAGACGCTCCCGTCGCGCCCCGACGGCGCGTCGGGCAGCGACTCGAAGCGCTCCACGCTCGCGACGCCGCGCGCGCACAGCGTCGGCAGCCCGGCCGGCCGGCTCGCGCCGGGCTCCCAGCGCCCGCGGACCCGCAGCAACCCGGTGTCCCCGCCCGAAGGCAGCCACTCGACGGCCTCGACGGTCAGGCCCTCGAGCGCGCGCGGAGGCGACTGCCGGAAGTCGGGTGGCACGCCGCGATGCTCCCAGACGCACCGGCGGCTGATCTGCCATGCGCGCCGGTAGCCTGCGCGCTCATGCTCGAGGCCGCGTTCTGGGGATTCGTCGGGGGCGCGTCGCTTCTGGTCGGCGCCCTGGCGGGCATCTACACCCCGTTCAGCCGGCGCCTGATCGGCATCATCATGGGCTTCGGGGCGGGTGTGCTGATCAGCGCCGTCGCCTTCGAGCTCACCAAGGAGGCCTTCGACCGCTCCGGCACCGACGCCGTCATCGGCGGGCTGGCCGCCGGAGCGCTCACGTTCTTCATCGGCGACGCAATCATCGACCGCCGTGGCGGCGAGCACCGGAAGCGCTCAGGTGGCCAGAAGGAGCATCAGGGCCAGAGCGGCGGCGGATCGGCGCTCGCGCTGGGCGCCCTGCTCGACGGCATCCCCGAGTCGGTCGCCATCGGCGCGACCCTGCTCGGGGGCGGGAAGATCGGCATCGCGGTCGTCGCCGCGGTCTTCCTCTCGAACTTCCCGGAATCGCTGGCCTCGAGCGTCGGGATGCAGAAGGACGGCCGCTCGACGCGCTACATCCTCCTGCTCTGGGCCGGGGTGCTGATCGCCTCGACGCTGGCCGCCGCGATCGGCTACCTCGTGCTCGACGGCGCGCCGGAGCTGACGATCGCGCTGATCCAGGGCTTCGCCGCCGGGGCGATCCTGGTCATGCTCTCCGACACGATGGTGCCCGAGGCGGTCGGCGAGGGCGGCAGCGTCGTCGGCCTCGTCACGACCGCGGGCTTCGTGCTCGCGTTCCTGCTGTCGAATTCGTAGTCAGCCGGCCGGCGGCCGGAACAGCGCGTCGTCGAACGGCTCGTCGAGCCCGAGTTCCATGGCCTCGACACGGCGGAACGGCGTGTCACCCACGTACGCGGCGGTGGCCATGAGCATGCCGGTCTCGGCGTCGACAACCAGCTCCCACCGCTCGGCTCCCCACCCGAGCGGAGCCAGCTCGCCGGCGTAGGCGTCGCCCACGCCGGCGCTGGCCGTCACCTTGGTGACGGCGCGCCCCAGCAGGGTCGTCTCGCCCTCCGGCTCGAGATTCAGCAGACCGGCGAGCGGCTGCGGGTCGACCCAGAGCTGGAGGATCGCGGCGGCATCGATGCTGCTGGCGGGCTCCTCGCCCTCCGTAAAGCCGATCCCCGGCGCCGAGCGCCACCAGCGCGGCCCGTCGCGCACGAGCACGAGGTCGCCGCGCTGCTCGCGCGCCCGCGCTTCGGGCACGTCGACCCATTGGCGCGACTCGAGCGTAAAGGGCTCCGCGGGGAGGCCAAACGCCGCCGGGTCGCCCGCGGCCGCCTCGTGCGCCCACGGCCCGCGGCGCCACGCACGCAGCGTCGCCGCCGGGTCCTGGCGCTCGCACAGCACGGCGCGGGCCCTGCGCACGCTCGTGGCGCCGATCACCCCGCCGGCTCGACCATCACGGCGAAAGTCGCCCGCGCCGCCTCGACCCCGTCGGCCTCCACGATCAGCTCGTGGGCGCCTTCGTGCTCGAGCCGCAGGCCGTCGAGGTTGAAAGCGAGCGGCACGAGCTGGGCGGCAAGCGGCGACCCGTCAGGGGCCGCCTCGGCGACCAGCGTGCCTGCCGCCTCCGCCGCGACCAGCGTCTGGCCGTCCGGGTTGGCGAGCAGCGCGACCGACTCGCCGTCGGGCCCAGCGATCCGCAGCGACAGAGCGATTGGCTGCCCCGAGCGTTCGCTCGGCACGGAGATCAGGAGCCCCACGCCGAGGCGGCCCGGGAGGGCGGGCAGCGCGGGCACCCGCAGGTGCGACCAGCCGGCGCCGTGCACGAACAGCCGGCCGTCGGCCACCGCGACCGACTCCGCCACCAGCGCCTGTACCGCGACCTTCCGTGGTGGCGCCGTCACGCCTCCTCGATCTTCGGCGCGGCCTCGAGGACGATCGTCCCGCCCCCGCCGGCCAGCCCGGCCGCCGCAGCGAGAGCTCCGGGGTCGATCGGACGGCCGGCCGACGCGGGAGCGGGTGCCGCGGCACCGGCGCCCGCCGGTTGCGGGGGGGCGGCGGCGGCCGCAGGCGCCTGGGCCCCGCCCGCGTCATCCGCCGGAGGCGGAGGCGCATCGTCGCGCAGAAGCTTGCGGGCCTTGCGCATGACCGGCGCTCCGGCGGCGCCGGCGCTCGAGAGCTTCTTGGCCTGCTCTCGCTCTGGCTCGGTGCGAGCCCGCAGCTCCTGCGTGACGGTGGGCTGCATCATCGGGCCGACCCACGGCTTGATCTCGACTTGCAGCGGGCGGCCTGGGCCCATCGTGCCCTTGATGTCCAGCCCGGCGTCCGCGAGGGTCCACTGGCCGATCTTGAACTTGCCGAACTGGTCGCGGATGATCCACAGCACTTGGTACTCGAAGTAGCCCGCCGCCTCGGCGATCAGGGACCCGCGCAGGTGGGCGTCGAACGTGAGGTCGCCGCTCCAGGGCAGCCATTCGCCGTCGCCCTTGGCCTTGAGGCGGCTGAGCGAGCCGCCGAAGTGCGCATCGCCGTCGGCGCGGAAGGCGAGCGTCCCCTGCCCGTACACGCCGACGTTGAGCGCCCCCGGGATGCCAATCTTCAGCCCGGCCGTGAGGCTGCCGGCGATCGTCCCGCTGGCCTTCCCGTCGCCGGTGGCGCTGAGCTCCTGCTTCTTGGCGCGACCGAACGCCGCGTTCACGATGTTCGTACCGGTGAGCGTGAGCGACCCGTCGGCCTTCGCGCTCATCGCTCCACCCGCGCCGAAGCCGGCGAAGATCCCCGGGAACAGCGGCACCTGCAGCCCGTAGGGCCCGAAGGACGCCTGATGGCCGATGTGGCCGGCGAAGGTCTTCGTGAGATCGCCGCCGTCCGCCGGGATGACGCCCTCCAGGATCTCCTTGCCGAGCTTCATCCCCTTGACCTCGATCGGCTCAGGCGTGCTGTCGTCGGCCTTCGCGCCCCCGGCGGGCGGGGCGCCCGAGGCGGCCGGTGCCGGGGCAGTGGGGGTACGGGCGAGCCCGGGGCCCCAGGCGTCACGCGCCGACAGCGAGGGTGGCGGCGCCGTCGCGCCCCCGCCCGCCCGGGCCCAGCGCGTGAAGGCGGCGTTGCCGACCGCGGAGGCGCTGCGCGCGAGACTCGCTGCCGCCGATGCGCTCACCGTGAGCGCCTCTGCGGGGGCGGCCGTGGGCGGCGCGGCGACGGCTTCGAGGGGTGCGGCGGCGGGCTCGGCTTTCTCGCTCACGGGCTGCGGCGATACTAGCCGCGCAAGCGGCCCCGGGGCAACCGAGCGGCTGCGGGCCTCCTAGTAGACGGAGTCGTCTGAGCCGCGCTTGGCGAGCGCGAGCGCTACGCCCACGAAGAGCGCGACGATCGCACCGGCGAGCACGGGAACGGGAACCGGCGCCGAGCCGAGCTTGCGGCGTAGGAAGATCCCGGCGGCCTTCCAGACGAGCATTCCGAGCAGCTTGTAGAACATGCGCGGGAGCCTACCCCTGGCCGGACTCGTGTACGCGCCGGGCCATCCGCGACTGCAGCGACCAGATCTCGATGAAGCCCGGCGAGGCCTGCTGGGAGAACAGCCCGCCCGACTCCGCGAAGGTCGCGAGCTGGGCGTCGTAGACCGCGTTGGGGCTCTCGCGCGTGACCACGCGGGCGGTGCCCTTGTAGAGCTTGAGCCCGATCGTCCCGGTCACGCGCTCGTTGACGTGCTCGATGTAGGCCTCGATGTCGGTGCGCAGCGGCTCCCACCACAGCCCCGCGTAGACCAGGTAGGCCCACTGCTGGTCCAGGCGCGGCTTGAACTGGTTCTGGTGGATCGTGCCGCACAGGCGCTCGAGCTCGCGGTGGGCCGGGAGCAGGATCGCCGCGGCCGGCACCTCGTAGATGTCGCGGACCTTCAGCCCGACGATCCGGTCCTCGATGTGGTCGACGATCCCGACGCCGTGGCGGCAGCCGAGCTCGGCGGCGCGGTCGATCAGCTCGGCGAGCGCCAACTGCTCGCCGTTGATGGCCACCGGGACGCCGCGCTCGAAGCGCACCTCGACCACCTCGGGCTCGTCGGGCGCGAGCTCGGGCCGGGTGACGAGCTGGAAGACGTCGTCGTCGGGGGCGTGGGAGAGGTCCTCGATCCACTTGCCCTCCGACGAGCGGCCCCAGAGGTTGTCGTCGATCGAGTACGGCGCGGTCTCGGTGCCGCCCTTGACCGGGATGCCGTGCTTGCGCGCGTAGGCGATCTCCTCGTCGCGCCCCATCTGCCACGAGCGCACGGGAGCGATCACCTTCAGCTCGGGCGCGAGCGTGGCGACCGTCGCCTCGATGCGCACCTGGTCGTTGCCCTTCCCGGTGCACCCGTGGGCGATCGTGTCGCAGCCCGAGCGGCGCGCGTACTCGACCGCGAGCTTGGCGATCAGCGGGCGCCCGAGGGCGGTGAACAGCGGGTAGCCGTCGCCATAGTTGGCGTTGGCGCGGATCGCCGGGAGCACGTACTCGGTCGCGAACTCCTCGCGCGCGTCGACCACGTGGGCCTCGATCGCGCCGAGGTCCATCGCCTTGCCCTTGACCACGCCGTAGTCCTCGCCCGGCTGGCCGAGGTTGACGGTGAGCGCGACGACCTCGGCGGCGTACTCGTCCTGGATCCACTTGAGCATCACGCTGGTGTCGAGGCCGCCGGAGTAGAGCAGCAGGACGCGCCCGACCTCGCCGGGCTGGGCGAGGTAGCTCGCGACGCGGGTCGCCTCCGGGTCGGCGACCCGGTGGACCTCGGTGCGGATGGGCTCTCTCGGCTCGCCGGTCATCGGCCGGGGAGCCTACGCGAGCGCCGCGCTCGCTAGCGTGCCCGCGCCGTGGCCGCCCTGATCCTGCGCCGCGTGATCGCCGCCTTCGCCGTGGTGGTGGCGGTGAGCGCCGTGACCTTCGTGTTCCTGCACCTGCTGCGCCCGGACGCGTTCGAGCCTGGCGGGCCCTCGCTCGGCGCCTTCCTGGTCCGCGCCTTCCTGCACTTCGACCTCGGCGATTCCCGGATCGGCGACACGCGCCCGGTGTCCGACCTGATCCTCGAAGGGATCCCGGCGGACCTCTCGCTCCTGCTGATCGCCGTCCCTCTCGGGGTGCTGGCCGGGATCGCGGGCGGTGCCGTCGCGGCCACGCGCCCCCGGCGGCCGGGCACCCGCGTACTGGAGGCGATCGCCGCGATCGGCCTGATCGCGCCGGTCTTCTGGGTCGGGCTGATGTCGATCCTGCTCTTCTCCCCGGGCATCGACGCGCCGCTGGAGCTGCCGTTCTTCCCGCCGCTCGAGGGCTATGCGCCGCCGACCAGCGACCCGCTCGGCTGGCTGTACGCGATGAGCGTCCCCTGGCTGGTCCTCGCCTTCCCGATCGCCGCGCTCAGCCTGCGGATGATGCGCGGCTCGCTGCTCGAGGTCCTCGACGAGCACTACGTCCAGACGGCGTTCGCCAAGGGGCTGCGCGAGCGCACGGTGATCCGCCGCCACGCGGTGCCCCCCGCGGCCGCGCCCGTGCTCTCGCTGGTGAGCGTGAACATGTCGCTGATCATCGGCAACGCGGTGCTGGTGGAGCTGGTGTTCAGCCTCCCGGGCGTCCTCAGCCGGACGGCGCGCGCCGCCGCGGTCGGCGACTTCACGCTGCTGCAGGGCCTGGTCATCGTGAGCGCCGCGCTGATCGTGCTCTGCACCACGCTCGCGGACCTGGCGCAGGCGTGGATGGACCCGCGGGTGCGGAGGTGAGGCGGTTCGAACGTCAAGGGGCGCCGGGCGAGGGAGCGGTTGCTGGTCTGCCGCCTCTATCGGGTTCCGACCGAGATGGAGGGCGAGGTCATAGCCACGCCGTGGCCCGGGCAGCCCTCAGGACGGCGGCTGAGTCCGCATCGCAACAGCGCATCGAACGCCTGAGGCCGCCCTTGCACGCCGGTCCGCCCATGAACGATGATGACCCCGATGGAGCACGAGGCCGAGCGAGTCAACGCAGAGCGCGTGGCCGTCGAGGCGGCGCCCGTGGCCGCACCGGTCGCCGAGCTCGCGGTCGCGCCGTCTGACCCGGCCCGCGGGAGCGCTCTGAACCGCGCCACCGTGGTGGCGCTCCAGCGGTCCGCCGGGAACGCGGCGGTCGCGCGGATGCTGCTACGTCAGCCCGTCGTGGCGCCCCCCGCGCTGACCAACAGCCCGCAGGAGGCGTTCGACACTGCGCGCAAGGAGCGCGAGACGTTCATCGCGGCCGGGAAGAAGGGCCCGCAGACCTACAACCCGTCCGCGACCAACAAGGACAACTACTACGGCGGCTTCGACGTCGAGTACGACCCCGCGAAGGCCGAGCTCCTCGTCATGCTTAAGGGCGCCGTGCTGTTCCTCGCGGGCATGTCGATCGACCCCGCCGGGCGCGCGCAGGCGATCGAGCCCTCGGCGCAGACGGCGGCCGCCGCGGCGGCCATCAACCGGTTGCCGAAGGCGGCGCGGGCCGCCGAGGTCGCCAAGTGGACGTGGTCGAGCGCGGGAGGCCCGGACTCCTCAGACGAGACGGACCTGCTGACGGGGTTCAAGAGCTCGGTCGAGGCGGCGTGGCGCAAGAAGCACCCCTTCCACTGCACCAAGGAGTACTGGCGGGACCTCGGGGCGACCACTGAGCTCAAGGTCGACGTCGCCAAGGTCGCGGCTGCGGGCGGCAAGGCGGGCGATCAGCACATGCTCGTCAACACCTACAAGGTCGCGAAGGGCTTCATCGGCGGCGCCGCCGACGTGAGCCGGCCCGGCGGCAAGGCGGCCGGCGCCTTCGGGAACGTCATGAACATCACCTCCGAGGATGTGACGGCGCGCAAGGACGAGCTGTTGCACCGCGATCTCAGCTTCCAGCCGGGCAAGGGGCTGCTCACCCCGGGCTCGGTGGGCACCGTGTGGCGGCTGGCGAAGGAGATGCCCAACGCCGCCCCCGGCTCGACCATCGAGGCCGCCGGCCTCACCGTGCGGGTGCAGGGCAAGGACGCACGTCAGCGCCGCGACCGCTTCGACGCGGTCCTCGACCATCTGAAGCAGGGCGGGGGCGTGGATCCCTCCCGCGCGAAGTTCGAGGACGGCGGCGAGGGCGAAGGCGGCCACGTCACCGTCGGAACGGGCGACGCGCAGACGGTGGCGGCGCACGAATCGGGGCACATGTTCGGTCTCGACGACGAGTACACCGGTGCGGGCGCCTACGGCGCCGGCAAGAAGACCGAGCACACCGACATCGCCGCCGCCGCGGGGCACACCGGCGCGATGCACGCCACCTCCGACAACATCATGAGCGAGGGCAACGTGGTCAGGCCGCAGCACTACGTGACCTTCCTCGACGCTCTCAAGCAGGTCACCGCGATGGCGGATTGGGACTACGGAGCGACGCAGAAGGTCGACCCGCCGAGCGGCGTCGGCGACTTCCCGGTCCCCGGGACGCCCGGCGGCGGGGCCGACCCTGGCACGGCCGTTGTCTGACGCGCCGGAGCCGCTGCTGCTGGAGCGCCGCATCGAGACGGGCGAGGACGCCTACATCGATCGCATCACGGCCGACGGAACCGTCTGGACCGGCGGCAACGTCGCCGCCACGCTCGAGGACGGGGACCTGAGCTTCGAGCGCTCAGAGCCATCAGAGCCGAGGTGGACTCGACAGGCGACGCTCCAGGCCGCCCCGCTCGAGGCTCTGCGCAGGTCGATCGCCGACTCCGGCTTCTTCTCCACACCCGCCGAGCACCACCCCGACACCCCGGTGATCCACGCGTCGCGCGAGGTCTGGACCGCCGAGCTCGACGGCCGCCGCCACACCTCGACGCTGCACGCGCGCGGGACCACGACCGCGGAGCCGCTCTCGACGCTGGCAGCGGCGCTGGAGAGCGCGCTGGCCGCGACCGACACCGGCTAGCTTTCCATCAAGGCCCGCAACCGCCGCAGCGCCTCGAGCACCTGGGCCTCCTCGACGACCAGCGGAGGCAGGAAGCGCAACGTCCGCGGCCCGGTCGCGTTGATCACCAGGTGCTGCTCGACGAGCGCGCGCCGCACGAGCGCCGGCGCGTCGGCGTCGACGTCGGCCGCGACCATCAGCCCGCGGGCGCGCACGTCGACCACGCCGGGGAGCTCGCGGATGCCCTCGGCCAGCAGCGCCCCCGCCTCGGCGACGTGGGCGAGCAGCTCCGGGTCGTCGATGACGTCGAGCGCGGCGTTGGCGGCGGCCGCCACCAGCGGGTTGCCGGCGAAGGTCGAGCCGTGGTCGCCGGGGGCGAAGACCTCGCCGTAGGCGGGCGCGGTCACGAGCGCGCCGATCGGCAGCCCGCCGCCGAGGCCCTTGGCGAGCGTGATCGCGTCCGGCGTCACGCCCACCGCCTCGTAGGCCCACAGCGTGCCCGTCCGCCCCATCCCGGTCTGAACCTCGTCGACGATCAGCAGCGCGCCGTGCTCGTCGCAGGCGGCGCGCAGATCGCGCGCGACCTCATCGGGCAGCGCGTGCACGCCCGACTCGCCCTGCACGAGCTCGACGATCACCGCGGCCACATCGGGGCCGACCGCGGCGGCCGCGTCCTGCGCGGCGACCGCGTCGAAGCCCGGCACGAGCGGGGCGAACGGCGCCTGCTTTGACTCCTGCGGGGTGGCCGACAGCGCGCCGTAGGTGCGGCCGTGGAAGCCGCCGTGCAGGACGACGAAGCGCCCGCCGGGGCGCGCCTTGCGCGCGAGCTTGATCGCGGCCTCGTTGGCCTCGGCGCCGGAGTTGGCGAAGTAGACCTTGCCGCCCAGCGAGCGCGCCGCCAGGCGCTCGGCCAGGCGGACCATCGGCTCGGTGTAGAAGAGGTTGGAGACGTGCAGCAGCCGCGCGGCCTGCTCCTGGACGGCGGCGACCACGCGCGGATGGCAGTGGCCCGTGTTGCAGACCCCGATCCCGGCCAGGAAGTCGAGGTACTCCTCACCCGCCGAATCCCACAGCCTGGCGCCCGCGCCGCGCGCGAACTCGACGTCGTAACGCGCGTAGTTGGGGATCAGCGCGCCCGTCACTTCGCCGGCCACACCTTCGTGCCGACGCCCGCGTCGTCGGTGAACAGCTCGAGCAGCAGCGCGTGCGGCACGCGCCCGTCGATGATGTGGGCGTGCGTGACGCCGCCGTGGATGGCGTCCAGGCAGGCGGCGAGCTTGGGCCGCATGCCGCCCGCGACGGTGGGCATCGCCGCCTCGACCTCGTCGGCGGAGGTCTCGGAGATGACCGACGCGGGGTCGGCGGGGTCGCGCAGCCAGCCCGCGACGTCGGTGAGGAAGATCACCTTGTAGGCCCCCAGCGCGCGGGCGAGCGCGCCCGCGGCCTCGTCGGCGTTGATGTTGTGCGAGCGCCCGTCGCGGTCGGCGCCGACGGACGCGATCACCGGTATGTAGTCGGCGGCGATGTGCTCGACGACGCCGACGTCGACGCGATCGATCCGCCCGACGTAGCCGATGTCCTGCCCCTCAGGCCCCTCCATGGTGGCGGCGCGGAACAGCAGCCCGTCGTCGCCGCAGAGCCCGACGGCGGGCTGGCCGTGGCGGTTCAGGCGCAGCACGATGTCCTTGTTGACCTTGCCGACGAGGACCATCTTGGCCACCTCGACGGTGCTCTCGTCCGACACGCGCAGCCCGCCCACGAACTCGACCGGCATGCCCAGGCGCTGCATGTAGTCGGTGATCTCCGGGCCGCCGCCGTGGACGACGATCGGGTTCAGGCCGACGTACTTGAGCAGCACCACGTCGCGCGCGAACTCCTCGCGCAGCGCCGTGTCGGTCATCGCCGCGCCGCCGTACTTGATCACGACGGTCTGGCCGTGGAACTCCCGGATATAGGGAAGCGCCTCGAGAAGGGTCCCGATCCTGTCGAACCCGGCTACGCCGGGTTGCCACCGCTCCGCTTCGCTCCGCTCGCTCATGTCGTGTACTCCGCGTTGATCGTCACGTAGTCGTGGGAGAGGTCGGAGAAGAAGACCTCCGCCTCGGCCCCCTCGCCGGGCAGCCCGACCGTGTACTGCACCTCTTCGCCCGCGACGGCCCGCGCGAGCGCCGGCGCGTCGTAGGGCACCGCGGCCCCGCCCGAGCACACCTGCACGTCCTCGATCCAGATGTCGAGCGCGAGCGGCGCGGTGCCGGGCAGCGCGGCGCCGACCGCCTGCGCGATGCGGCCCCAGTTCGGGTCGCCGCCGTGCAGCGCGGCCTTGACCAGCGGCGAGTTCGCGACCGCGCGCGCGGCTCCCGCCACCACGCTGTCGTCCCCGCCGTGGACGAGCACGCGCCCGCTGCGCCGCGTGCCCTCGCCATCGCGCACGATCGCCAGCGCGAGCTCGCGCAGCGCGGCGTCGAGCGCCTCGCCGAAGCGCAGCTCGTCGTCGGACTCCGGGGCGATCTGCACGCCGCTCGCGCCCGAGGCCATCAGGATCGCGGTGTCGTTGGTGGAGAGCTGGCCGTCGACGGAGATGCGGTCGAAGGAGCGCTTGACGCAGACCCCGAGCAGCAGGTCGGCGGTCTCCGGCGCCAGCCCGGCGTCGGTCTGGACGAAGCAGAGCATCGTTGCGAAGGCCGGCGAGATCATCCCCGCGCCCTTGGCCTGCGCGGTCAGGCGGACGCTGCCGCCGGGCAGGCTGACGTCGAGCGCGACCTGCTTGGGGAAGCGGTCGGTGGTGCGGATCGCCTCGGCGAAGGCGTCCTCCCCAGCGGGATCGAGCGACTCGCGAGCGGCGAGGATGCCCTTGGTGACCGGGTCGGGCGGCAGCGGCACGCCGATCACGCCGGTCGAGGCGACCGCCACACGCTCGGGCTCGACCCCTACGGCCATCGCCGCGGCGCCCTGCATCCGCGCCGCGTCGTCGATCCCGCGCCGGCCGGTGGCAGCATTCGCGTTGCCCGAGTTCGCCACCACCGCGCGCAGGGCGTCCAGCCGGCAGCGCTCCTGGCAGAGCAGCACCGGCGCGGCGAGCACGCCCGAGCGGGTGAAGCGCGCCGCGCTGACCGTGTCGGGTGCGTCGGAGACGAGCAGCCCCATGTCGAGCCCGCCGCTGGGCTTCAGCCCGCAGGCCACCCCCGCCGCGCGAAAGCCCGCGGGCAGCCCGGCCGGCGCCTGCGCGACGTGCTCGGGCCACTGCACCCAGCGCGAGCTCATGCCCCGAGCCCCTCGGACTCGTCGCGGCCGAACATCAGGTTGAGGTTCTGCACCGCCTGGGAGGCGGCGCCCTTCCAGAGGTTGTCGATCGCCGCGAAGACCAGCACGCGGCCCGTGCGTGGCTCGTGGTGGACCGAGATCCGGCAGTAGTTGGTGTCGCGCACGTCGAGCACCCCAGGCGGCCCGGAGCGGACCTCGACCCAGCGCTCGTCGTCATAGGCGGCATGGAAGAGATCGTTCAGATCACCCTCGTCGAGCTCGCTCGTGAGCTTCACGTAGCAGGACACCAGCTCGCCCTGGGCGAGCGGAACGAGGTGGGGCGTGAAGGTGATGGGCAGCGAGGAGCCCAGCGCGCCCAGCTCCTGCTCGATCTCGGGCGTATGGCGGTGGCGCTCGACCTTGTAGGGCGTGACATTCTCGTCGGCCGCGACGTAGGAGGTGCTGCGGCTCGGCTCGCGCCCCGCGCCCGAGACGCCGGACTTCGCGTCGATCACCACGTCGGCGAGCAGCCCGTCGCGCGCCAGCGGCGCCAGGCCCAGCAGCGCGGCGGTCGGGTAGCAGCCGGGGTTGGCCACGAGCTGGGCATCCGCGATGCGCTCGCGGTGGAGCTCGGGGAGCCCGTAGACGGCCTCGCCGAGCAGCGCGGGGGCGCCGTGGGGGCCGTACCAGTCCTCGTAGACCGCGCGATCGTGCAGGCGGAAGTCGGCCGACAGGTCGACCACGCGCACACCGCGCTCGCGCAGCGCCGCGACCGCCGGGGCGCTGACCCGGTGGGGCCAGGCCACGAGCGCCGCGTCGACCTCGCCGTGGACGTCGGCGTCGAAGGCCTCGAGCAGGAGCGGGACGCGCGTGCGCGGGTGCAGCTCGCCGAGCGAGACGCCCGCCTCCGAGCGCGCGGTGATGTGCTTGAGCGAGAAGAACGGGTGGCGGTAGACGAGCTGCGCCGCGAGCGCGCCCGCGTAGCCCGAGGCTCCGAGGACGGCGACGTCAGGCACGCAACTGCGCCCCGAGCTGCTCGGTCAGCGCCGCCACGATCTTCTCGCGCCGCTGCGCGACCTCAGCGTCGGTGAGCGTGCGGTCAGCAGCGCGGAACTCCAGGCGCAGCGCCAGCGACGCGCGGCCCTCTCCCACCTGCGCGCCGCGATAGACGTCGAAGACCTCCGCCCGGCGCAGCAGGGCGCCGCCCGCCTGGCGCACCGCGGCAACGACGTCGGCCGCCGCGATGTCGTCGCCCACGCTGAGCGCGAGGTCCTGGCGCACGGCCGGGAACGAGGTCAGGTCCTCGTAGTCGGGCACCTGCACCGCGGCGTCCAGCAGCGTGTCGAGCTCCAGCTCGAAGCCCGCCGCGCGCTCGACGTCCCAGCGCGCGGCGACGCTCGGGTGCAGCTCGCCCAGCCAGCCGGCGGTCTCACCGGCGACCAGGACGTGCGCGGCGCGGCCCGGGTGCAGGAACGGCTCGCGCGCGGCCTCGACCTCCCACGGGACGCGCAGCGCGTCCATGACCGCCGCGAGCACGGCCTTGGCCGCGAAGAAGTCACCCGCCGGCGGCTCGGCATCCCGCCAGCTCGGCGGCCGCAGGCGACCGGCGAGCAGCGCGCCGAGGTGCTGCTGCTCGTCGGGCAACTGCTCGCCGGTGGCGCGGTAGACCGCGCCGAGCTCCCAAAGCCGCACGTCCTCGCTCCCGCGCGCCTGGTTTCGCCGCACGTTGTCGAGCAGCGAGCCCAGCAGCGTCGTGCGCAGCACCGACTGCTCCTCGGACATCGGGTTGGCGAGCGTGACGACCGCGCGCCGGCCGTCGTCCTCCGGCAGCGACAGGCGGTCGACCAGCGCCGGCGACGCGAAGCTCCAGCCCAGGATCTCGTAGAGGCCGCAGCCCACGAGTGCGTCCTCGGCGCGGCGGCGCAGGCGCTGCGCGGGCTCGAGGCGCCCGCTGACGCCCCGCCGCGAGGGCAGCGTCACCGGCAGGTTCTCAAAGCCCCAGATGCGCCCGACCTCCTCGACGAGGTCGGCCTCGCGCGTGACGTCCGTGCGCCGCCAGTGCGGGACGAGCACGTCGAGCCCGTCGCCGGCCTCGGAGACCTCGAAGCCGAGGCGCTCGAGGATCGCGCGCTGCTCCCCGCGCGCGATCGGGGCGCCGAGCAGCGCCTCGACGCGCGTCTCGCGCAGCCGCAGCGGGCCCGGCGCGGGCGGGGCACCACCGATGTCGATGATCCCGCCCGCGGCGCGCGCGGCGCAGACCTCCTCCATCAGCTGCGCGGCCAGCAGCTGACCCTCGATCCCCTGCTCGGGCGAGAGCTGCTTCTCGAAGCGCCCCGAGGCCTCGGTGCGCAGGCCCAGCCGCGTCGAGGTGCGCTGGATGTTCGGCCCGTTCCACGTCGCCGCCTCCAACAGCACGCGTGTCGTGGCGCCCGAGACCTCCGAGCGCGCGCCGCCCATCACGCCGGCGATGCTGGTCGGGCCCTCGTCGTCCTCGATCACCACCATCTGCGCGTCCAGCCGTCGCTCGACGTCGTCCAGCGTGGTCAGCGTCTCGCCGTCCTGTGCCCTGCGCACCACCAGGCGCCCGCCGGCCACGAGGCCGGCGTCGAAGGCGTGCAGCGGCTGGCCGGAGAGCAGCATCACGAAGTTCGTCACGTCGACGACGTTGTTGATCGGCCGCTGGCCGGCGGCCATCAGGCGGGCCTTCAGCCACGGCGGCGAGGGGCCGACGCGGACGTCCTCGAAGAGCCGCAGCGTGAAGCGCGGGCACAGCTCGCGGTCGCGCACCTCGACCGAGAACCCGGGGACCTCGCCCTCGGGCGACTGCACCCCGCTCCACGGCGGCGGCGCCAGTGGCGCGCCGGTCGCGGCGTGGACCTCGCGCGCGACGCCGTAGATCGCCAGGCAGTCGGGGCGGTTGGGCGTGATCTCGAGCTCCAGCACGTCGGTGGCGATCGGCAGGACGTCTGCCAGCGGCGTCCCGGGGACCAGCTCGTCGTCGAGCACCATGATCCCGTTGTGGTCGGTCCCGATCGCCAGCTCGTCCTCGGCCAGGATCATCCCGTTGGACTCCACGCCGCGCAGCTTTGCCTTCTTCAGGCGCGTGCCGTCGGGCATCACGGCGCCGGGCCGGGCCACCGCGACGGTCTGGCCCTCCTTCACGTTGGGCGCACCGCAGACGATCTGCGCCGTGTCGCCCTCGCCGAGCGCGACCGTGCAGACGGTCAGGCGGTCGGCGTCGGGGTGGCGCCCGGCGGTCAGGACGCGGCCGACGATGAAGTTCTCGAGCGCGGTCACGCCGTGGACGTAGATCCGCTCGCCCTTGGTGCCGGTCATGGTCAGGCGCTCCTCGAGCGCCTGGGCGTCGAGGCCGGGATCGCAGTAGTCGTGGAGCCAGAGCAGGGGAAGCAGCATCAGGGCCTCATCCGAATTGCTCGAGGAAGCGCAGGTCGTTCTCGTAGAGCAGCCGCAGGTCCGGGACGCCGTACTTCAGCGCCGCGATCCGCTCGATCCCCATCCCCCAGGCGAAGCCCTCGTGGCGCTCGGGGTCATAGCCGTACTCGCGCACGTACTCGAAGACGTTCGGGTCGACCTCGCCGGCGCCGAGCAGCTCGATCCAGCCCTCGCCCTTGCACAGCGGGCAGCGCGAGCCATCGCGCATGAAGCCGCCGGTGCAGTTGAAGCAGGAGACGTCGAGCTCGACGCTGGGCTCGGTGAACGGGAAGAAGTGCGGGCGCAGGCGGACCTTGCGCTCGTCGCCGAACACCGCGCGGGCGAAGGCCAGCAGCGTGCCCTGGAGGTCGGCGAGGGTGATGTCCTCATCCACCGCGAGGCCCTCGAGCTGGTGGAACTGGGGCGTGTGCGTGGCGTCGTTGTCGCGGCGGTAGGTGCGCCCGGGGATCACGATGTACAGCGGCGGCGGCTGCGCCTCCATCGCGCGCACCTGCATCGGCGAGGTGTGCGTGCGCATCACGACGTCGTCGGCGACGTAGAACGTGTCCGACCACAGCCGCGAGGGATGCGTCGGGCTGTGGTTGAGCGCGTCGAAGTTGTAGTAGGTGGTCTCGACCTCGCGGCCCTCCACGACGCGGAAGCCCAGGCCGACGAAGATGTCCTCGAGCTCGCGCCGCGTCTGGGTCAGCACGTGCAGGCGGCCCACGGGCTGGGACGGCGAGCCGGGCAGGGTGACGTCGACGACGTCGGCGGCGAGGCGCGCGTCGAGCTCTGCGCGCTCGAGCTCCTCGCGACGGGCGCCGAGCACGCGCTCGATCTCCGCGCGCGCCTCGTTGGCGCGCTTGCCCACCGCGGCGCGCTCCTCGGGGGGGAGCTGGGCGACGCCGCGCAGCAGCTGGGGCAGCTCGGCCTTACGGCCGAGGTGCTCGATGCGGATCCGCTCGAGCTCCTCCGAGCTGCCCGCCCGATCGACCGCCTGCGCCGCGTCCTGCTCGATCTGCTGGATGCGGTCGATCATCGGGTCAGCTCGTACATTGCCACCGTGGCGGCCATCGCCGCGTTCAGGGACTCCGAGCGGATCGGGACGTGGGCCACGTCGTCGCAGGCGCCCACGACCGCGTCGGGAAGTCCGTCGCGCTCCGCGCCGACCACGAGCGTGACCTCCGTCGCCTCGAGCTCGCGCAGCGGCCGGCCCTCGCGGGCGACCAGCGCCACGCGCCGGCCGGGCAGCTCGGAGGGGTCGCGGACCCGCGCGACGGGCACGTCGAAGAGCGCCCCCATCGAGGCGCGCACGGCCTTGTGGCCGTAGGGATCGGCGGTCCCCGGGCCGAGCGCCACGCTCCCCGCGCCGAAGGCGAGCGCGCTGCGCAGCACCGTGCCGACGTTGCCGGGATCGCCGATTCCCCATAGCGCGATGCAGACCGGGCCGAGCGGCTCGGGCGCCCAGCGCTGGGCGTAGACCCCGATCGCGCGCGTGCCTGAGCCCAGCTGGGAGACCTGGGCCAGCAGGTGCGGGGCGACCTCCTCCCCCTCGAGCCCGGAGTCCGCGGCGCACAGCAGCGCGGAGGGCTGCCAGCCGGCCGCCGCCGCGGCGGCGATCAGGTCCTCGCCCTCGGCGACGAACTCGCGCGTCTTGTCGCGCCAGCGGCGGCCGCCGAGCTTGCGGATGTCCTTGAGGGTCTCGTTGTTGGGGCTGGTGATCATCGTCGTGGCGAAAAAAAAGGCGCCCGTCCTGTCGGAGGGGCGCCCGGGGTCTGGAGTCGTCGCCGCTCAGGCCGAGGACGCCTCGCGGGCGCTGTCGCAAAAGCGTCGGAACGTCTCGGCATCGCGCACGGCGATGTCGGCCAGGACCTTGCGGTCCAGCTCGATGCCGGCCAGCTTGAGGCCGTGCATGAAGGTCGCGTAGGTCATGCCCTCCTGGCGGGCCGCCGCGTTGATGCGGGTGACCCACAGGCGGCGGAAGTCGCGCTTGCGGTTGCGGCGGTCGCGGTAGGCGTAGGAGTCGGCCTTCATGACCGCTTCCTTGGCGCGCTTGTAGTTGGAGTGCGCCTCCCCGCGATAGCCCTTGGCCAGCTTCAGCGTCGCGCGGCGCTTCTTGCGCGCGTGGACCGATCGCTTGACGCGGGTCATCGGCCGTTGCCCCCGAGCATTTGGGTCACGCGCTTGTGATCGGACTTGGAGACCTCGACGGGCTCCTTGAACATGCGCTTGCGCTTGGGGGACTTCTTCTCGAGGATGTGGCTCGAGAAGGAGTGACGGGCCCGGAGCTTGCCGGTGGCCGTCTTGCGGAAGCGCTTCTTGGCGCCGGAGTGGGACTTCATCTTGGGCATGACGGCCGGGGAGTCTAGCGAGCCTCGAGGTTCAGCCGCTGCCGTCAGCGGAAAGGAACGCCCGATGGCCGACACCGTTCTCTACGAGGAGCGCCAGATCTTCCCCCGGCGCTTCGCGCTGTGGTTCGCGCTCGCGATGAACGTCGTCGTCGTCGTCGTCCTGCTGCTCCCACCCCGCCGGCCGCTGGCGAGCAGTTGGTCGCTCTTCCTCCTCGCGAATGGGACCACCGTGTTCACCTTCGGGTTGGTCTGGATCGCGCTTCGCACGGCGCCGATCCGCCTCGACGAGCGGTATCTGCACCCCCCGTGGCGGCCGGCGATCGCGCTCGATCAGATCAGCGAGGCGCGGATCGTGGAGGGGGACGAGCTCAAGCAGATCAGCAAGACCCTCGAGCGCGGCAGCCGCAGCTTGCCGGCCGGCGCCGGGCTCGCCGCCGTGCCGGGGATCGGGCTTGCCGGCCTCGATCTCGCGCAGGCGTCGAGCCTCCGGCGCAGGCGCAAGGACCCGGTGTTCAGGGGCCTGGTCGCGACCACGGGAGCGCGCTGGGCGATCTACCTCGAGACGGACGAGAGCGCCGGTCCCACCCGCCGCTGGCTCTTCGGCACGAAGCACTCGGACGAGTTCATGGCCGCGCTCGACGGCGCGATGGCCGCGCGCAGCGCGCATGGTGGACGCTAGCTCAGCCGGCGAGCCTCGAGGTTCAGCCGCCGCCGTCAGCGGAAAGGAACGCCCAATGGCCGACGCCATTGTCTACCAGGAGCGCCAGCTCTTCCCCTGGCGCTTCGCGCTGTGGCTCGTGCTCGGGGCGAACGCCACCGCTCTGATCGTCGTCCTGCTCCCGCCCCGCGAGCCGTTGGCGAGCAGTTGGTGGCTCTTCCTCGTCACGAGCGGGTGCGCCGCGTTCTGGCTCGGCTGGATCTGGATCGCCTATCGCACGTCGCCGATCCGCCTCCACGAACGGCAGCTCGCGCTTCCGTGGCGGCCTGCGATCGCGCTCGAGCACATCAGCGAGGCGCGGATCGTGGAGGGGGACGAGCTCAAGCAGATCCGCAAGGCCCTCGGGCGCAGCGCAACCCGCCTGCCGGCCATTGCCGGGATCGCCGCCGTGCCGGGGCTCGCCCTCGTGGGCCTCAATCTCGCGCAGGCGGCGATGGTCTGGCGGATGCGCAAGAACCCGGTGATCAGGGGCCTGGTCGCGGTGACAGGGGCGCCCTCGGCGATCTACCTCGAGACGGACGAGAGCGCCGGTCCCACCCGCCGCTGGCTGATCGGGACCAAGCACCCGGACGAGTTCATGGCCGCGCTTGACGGAGCGACGGCCGCGTGCAGCGCGCCTGGTCGACGCTAGATCTGCTCGGGGCGGATCTCGGCGGGGAGCGCCGAGCCCGTCTCGTGCTGCTGAGGCGCGGCCCGTCGCGGCTGCGCGGGCTCTGGCTCCTCCGCATTGGCCTCCGGCGCGGCCGCGGGAGAGGCGGGGTCGACGACGACCTTGGACGGCCCGAGCATCATCACCATGTTGCGCCCGTCCTGCTGCGGGCGCTGCTCGACGACGGCCAGCTCACCGAGCTCGTCGGCGAGCCGGTTGAGCAGCATCTCCCCGCGCTCGGGGTGCGCCATCTCGCGCCCCCGGAACATGATCGTCACCTTGACCTTGTCCTTGCCGCTGAGGAAGCGGATGACGTGGCCCTTCTTGGTGTCGTAGTCGTGCTGGGCGATCTTCGGGCGGAACTTGATCTCGCGGATGTTGATCTGCTGCTGGTGCTTGCGCGCGGCCTTCTGCTTCTGCACCTGCTCGTACTTGTACTTGGAGTAGTCGAGGATGCGGCAGACCGGCGGCTTGGCGTCGCCCGCGACCTCGACGAGGTCGAGATCGCGCTCCTGCGCGCGGGCGAGCGCGTCCTGGGTGCGCATGATCCCGACCTGCTCGCCGTTCTCGTCGATCAGGCGAACCTCGGGAACGCGGATGCGCTCGTTGATACGGGTGGTATCGCGTTCCGGCGGCTGCCGGTCGAATCTGCGAGGGACCGGCACTAGGAGATTTCGGTGCGGCGCGGCGTCAAGCGGAAAGCGGCGGCGCGGTATGGGAACGCGTGATCAACGTCGGTGAGTATAGCGGTGCGGCGGGGGTTCAACCGCCGGGAGGCGACTTGAGCAGGCGCCGCTCGCAGCCCGACAGGCGGTCGCGCCGGTCGACGTAGGCGCGATCGCGCCCGGGCCCGCAGCGGACGGCTTCGCGGCGGCGGTTGCGCGCGGCCAGCAGGTCGTTGCCGGGGCCGCCGTCGAAGACGTTGACCCCGCCGGGATCGCCGAGGACGTCGTTCCCCACGCCGCCCCTGAGCCGGTCGTTGCCGAACGTGATCTCAGGCGTGTAGACGCCGTCGCCCTGCTCGGGGTCGCCGGAGAGGTGGTCGTCGCCCGCGCCGCCCGACAGGCGGTCGCTTCCGACGTCGCCGATCAGCTGATCGTCACCGCTGCCGCCGCGCAGCGCGTCGTTGCCGGGCCCGCCGTCGAGCACGTCGGCCGCGGCCGAGCCGATCAGCGTGTCGGCGAACGCGCTTCCGGTGACCTGCTCGAAGCCGGCGAGGGTGTCGTGCTCGCCCGGCCCGTCCGCGCTCCCCGCGGAGAGATCGACCGTCACCGCGGTCGCGTGCCCCGCGTAGAGCGCCACGTCGCGGCCGGCGCCTCCGTCGAGGCGATCAGAGCCCGCCCCGCCGTCGATCGTGTCGGCGTCGAGGCCCCCGGTGATGAAGTCGCCGCCGTCACCCCCGGAGAGCTGCGTCGCGGCGCCAACCGCACCGAGGATCCCCACGGAGTCGTTGCCGTCGCCGAGCAGCACGCTCAGGCCGGCGATTCCCGAGCCGCCGCCCGGCGGGCACGACGCCTCGTGGGCGTCGATCGCCTCGCACGGCGCCCGGGCGGTGACCGTCGCCGTGTCGTCGTGGATCACGACGCGTTCGGCCGGACGTAGGACCCCCACCCGGTTGTTCTCTCCCGGCGCGGCCGTGTAGGTCACCACCGGGACCGGCGTGCCGCCCGCGTACTTCGAACAGGCGACGTCGCTGCCGCAGCTCGAGACGGTCACGATCTCCGCCGTCCCCGCCCGCGCGACGGCCGGGAGCATCAGCAGCGCCAGCACGATCGCGACGAGGATCACGCCGGCGCCGCCTCGCCCTTCAGGCGGTCCACGGCCTCCTCGAGCGAGAGCGTGCCCTGGTCCCCTTCGCCGTGGCGGCGCAGCGCGACCGCGCGCTGCTCGGCCTCGCGATCGCCGACGATCAGCATGTAGGGCGCCTTGCGCAGCTCGGCGTCGCGGATCTTGCGCCCGACGGACTCGGTGCGGTCGTCGACCTCGGCGCGCAGCCCGGCGGCGGCCAGCGCGGCCGCCACCTCGTGCGCGTAGCCCTCGTGGCGGTCGGCCAGCGGCAGGACGGCAGCCTGGACCGGAGCCAGCCAGAGCGGGAACTCGCCCGCGTAGTGCTCGATCAGGATCCCGATGAAGCGCTCGAAGGAGCCGAGCAGCGCGCGGTGGATCATCACCGGCGGATGCTCGGCGTTGTCGGCGCCGGTGTAGGTGAGCTCGAAGCGCTCGGGCATCGAGTAGTCGAGCTGAACGGTGCCGAGCTGCCAGGAGCGGCCGATCGAGTCGGTCATGTGCAGGTCGATCTTGGGCCCGTAAAAGGCGCCGTCGCCCGCGTTGACCTCGTACTCGAGGCCCTTGCTGCGCAGCGCTCCCTCCAGCGCAGACTCGGCGCGGTCCCACATCGCGTCGCTGCCGATCCGCTGCTCGGGCCGGGTCGAGAGCTCCAGGCGCGGCGTGAAGCCGAAGAGGTCGTAGAGGAAGAAGCCGAAGTCCAGGCACGCGACGACCTCGTCCTCGACCTGCTCCTGGGTGCAGAAGATGTGCGCGTCGTCCTGGGTGATGTGACGGACCCGCAGCAGGCCGTGCAGCGTCCCGCTCGGCTCGTGGCGGTGCACGAGCCCGGCCTCGGAGTAGCGGATCGGCAGGTCGCGGTAGGAGCGCCGGTCGTGTTTGTAGATCTGGATGTGCGCCGGGCAGTTCATGGGCTTGAGGCCCATCGGGCGCTCCTCGACGTCGGTGAAGTACATGTTGTCGCGGTACTTGTCCCAGTGGCCCGACTGCTTCCACAGGTCCACGTCGTAGAGGATCGGCGTCCTGACCTCGCGGTAGCCGCGCTCACGGTTCTCGCGGCGCCACAGCTCGGTCAGCGCGTTCCAGATCACCATCCCGGCCGGCTGCCAGAACGGGGAGCCGGGCGAGACGTCCGAGAACAGGAACAGGCCGAGCTCGCGACCGAGCTTGCGATGGTCTCTCGCGCGCGCCTGCTCGAGGCGCTCCATGTGCGCCGCCAGGTCCTCCTTGGTGTGGAACGCCGTCCCGTAGATGCGCGTGAGCATCTGGCGCTCTGAGTCGCCGCGCCAGTACGCGCCCGCGACGCTGGTCAGCCTGAAGGCCTTGATCCGCTTGGTGGAGGGCGCGTGCGGGCCTCGGCAGAGGTCGGTGAAGGGCCCGTTGCTGTAGAGCGAGACGGTTTCGACGCCCTGGTTCGCGACCAGGTCCTCGATCAGCTCGACCTTGTAGTCCTGGCCCTCGTCGCGGAAGCGCTCGAGCGCCGCCGGGACGCTGACGTCCTCGCGCACGAACGGCTCGTCGGCCTTGACGTGCTCGCGCATCTTGGCCTCGAGCGCCTCGAAATCGCCGTCGGAGACCGTCACGCCCTCGGGGAACTCGAAGTCGTAGTAGAAGCCGTCCTCGATCGGCGGCCCGATCGAGATCTTCGTGCCGGGATAGAGGTCGAGCACGGCCGCGGCCAGCACGTGCGCGGTGTCGTGGCGGATCACGTCGAGCGACTGCGGGTCGCGGCTGGTGATGATCGCCACCTGCGCGCCGTCGTGCAGCGGCCGCGCGAGGTCGCGAACCTCCCCGTCGACGTCAATCCCCAGCGCCGCGCGGGCCAGGCCCGGGCCGATCGCCGCAGCAGCGTCGGCGCCGGTGGCGCCGTCCGGGAGTTGCAAAGTGGTGCCGTCGGGAAGGATGACGTCCATGCGGCGTCGGATGCTAGACGCGGGCCCAGCCGAGCTGCGCGCGGCGGTCCGCGCCGGCGAGTGGACCGCGCCCACCGCGGGCCTCGCTCCCGGCTTCACCCAGGCCAACCTCGTGGCGCTGCCCGCGGCCGACGCCTTCGACTTCCTGCGCTTCTGCGTCGCCAACCCCAAGCCGTGCCCGGTGCTCGACGTCACCGACCCGGGCTCGCCCGAGCCGGCCCGCACCGCGCCGGGCTCAGACCTGCGCACCGACGTCCCGCGCTACCGCGTCTGGCGCGACGGCGAGCTCGTCGACGAGCCGACGGACGCCACCGAGCACTGGCGCGAGGATCTCGTCGCCTTCCTGATCGGCTGCTCGTTCACCTTCGAGCGCGCGCTGCTCGCAGACGGGCTGCCGATCCGCCACCTCGAGCAGGGCGTCAACGTACCGATGTACCGCACCTCGCGCGACTGCGTGCCGGCTGGGCGCTTCAGCGGCCCGCTCGTCGTCTCGATGCGCCCGATGCGCCCCGACCAGGCGATCCGGGCGACCCAGATCACGTCGCGCTACGGCCCGGTGCACGGCGCCCCCGTCCACCTGGGGTCCCCGGCGGAGCTCGGGATAGCCGACCTCGCGCGGCCAGACTACGGCGATCCGGTGGAGCTCTGTGAGGGTGAGCTGCCGGTGTTCTGGGCCTGCGGCGTGACCCCGCAGGCGGTGGCGGTCGCCAGCCGCCCGGAGCTGATGATCACCCACGCGCCCGGGCACATGTTCGTCACCGACGAGCGCGACGAGCGCCAGGCGATGCTGTAGGGGCCGGCGAACCGTGCGCGTCAGAGCACGCGCGCCTTCAGCGCACGCTCCCCCTCCACCTCCACCCGGTACGCCGTCGAACCCTCGCTCGTCGTGAGCACCTCGCTCAGCTCGCCCCCCTGGAACACAAGCGCCGCCACGTCGTCGGCCGCATACCCGGGCGGGAAGCCGTCGGCGACGAGCTGCAGGTAGGCCGGGCGGCGCAGCGGCTCGCCGTCGAAGTGCGGGCACGCGCTGCCGCGCAACAGCCCCAGACCGTCGTGCAGCGGCGCCACCCCTGGGCCGAATGAGTCGGTCACCGACGCCTCGAACCAGCAGTTCATCCCGGCGCTGACCCCGCACATCACGACGCCGGCCTCCCACGCCTCGTGCAGCACGGCGTCGAGCCCATGGGCGCGCCACACCGCCAGCAGGCTCGCGGTGTTGCCGCCGCCCACGTAGATCACGTCCTGCTCGAGGACGAAGCCGCGCAGGTCGCCGACGCGGCGCTCGAAGAGGCCGAGGTCGTCGGGCCGCCAGTCGTGCTCGGCCATCGCGCGGTAGAAGCGCGCCAGGAAGTGCGGGTCATCGCCGCCCGCCGTGCCGACGAAGCACACGCGCGGGCGGGGCCGCCGCGCGAGCGAGAGGATGAAGGCGTCCAGGCGCGGGTCGTCGGGCTGGGTCGCAAAGCCGCCCCCGCCCATCGCGACGATCACGCCGCTCATACGAGCGCCAGCGGCCGCACGGGCGATCCGGTGCCGCCGCGCAGCTTCAGCGGCAGGCACAAGAACGCGAACTCGCGCACGCCGTCGCGCGCCAGCGCCTCGAGGTAGAGCGACTCGATGATGTGGATGCCCGCGCGCACGATCAGCAGCGTATGGCCGGGGAGGCTGCCGAGCTCCGGGTCGACGGCACCGGGCACGTCCCAGGCGTGGTTGTCGGCGCCGACCGCCAGCGGGCGGCGCTCGGCCAGCCACAGCGACCCACTCGCGTCGACGCCGCCGGCCGCCTCGTAGGCGGCGCGGTCCTCCCACAGCGCGCCCGCGCCGGTGCGCACGAGCACGACGTCGCCGGGGCGGATCTCCAGGCCGCGGGCCGCGCGCTCGAGGTCCGCACCGCCGGCCGAGTGGCCCGCGCCCGCGACGTCGAGCAGGACCCCGCGCGCAAGCAGCGGCGCGATCGTCTCGGCCCCGAGCTCGGTGAACCCGGTCGAGGTCTGCACGCTCGCGTCGACCGCGATCCCGCCGTGCAGCGTGAGGTCCTCGGCCTGGTGGCAGAGTGCGTCGATGTGCGTGCCGGAATGCTCGGCCATCACCAGCAGCGCCGACGCGCTCGTGCGCGCCTCCCCCGTCCCCCGCTCGTGGCGACGGTGCAGGTGCAGCAGCAGCCCCGGCTCGTGCGCGGGGAACACGGGCGCGCCCGCGTAGCGCGGCTGCTCGAGGTCGTAGGTCCGCGCTGCGGCGAGCGCGTCGGCGAGTGCGCTCACTCGACGGCGACGAGCTCCTTGCCGCCCGTCTCGGGCAGGAAGCGCAGCGCGCCGATCGCGAGCACGTAGCCGAAGACGCCGAAGGCCACCGCCCCGCCGAGCCCGATGGCCGTCGCGAGGAAGCCGATGATGCCGGGGAACAGCGCTCCGAAGGCCCGGCCGACGTTGTAACAGAAGCCGGCCCCTGTCCCGCGCGCCCGCGTGGGATAGAGCTCAGACAGGTAGGAGCCGAAGCCCGAGAAGCAGCCCGAGGCGAAGAATCCGAGCGGGAAGCCGACGATCAGAAGCGTCGTGTTGGAGCCCTTGGGAACGAGGAAGTAGGCCACGAGCGAGACACCGGCCGCGGCGGCGAACAGCGTGAAGGCCTTCTTGCGACCGAGACGGTCGTGGACCAAGCCGCTGGTCAGGTAGCCGCAGAACGCGCCCACGATGACGACGGCAAGGTAGCCGCTGGTACCGACGATGGAGAGGTTGCGCTCCGTCTTGAGGTAGGTCGGGATCCACGTGAACATCGCGTAGTAGCCGCCCTGGATGCCGGTGGCCAGCACCGACGCCGCGACCGTGACTCCCACGAGGTCGCGGCGGAAGATCTGCTTCAGCGGCGACTCCAGCGCATGGGCGTCGACGGCCTCCTGGTCGCCGCGCTCCTCCTTTACCTTCGTCTCCTCGAAGAGCACGGAATCCTGGACGTTGCGGCGAATGTAGAGGATCAGCAGGGCCGGCAGGATCCCGAGGCCCATCAGCCAGCGCCATGCCTCGGTCTCGGCGACCAGCGAGAACACGATCGTGTAGGCGATCACCGCGAGCGCCCACCCGACCGCCCACGAGCTCTGGATCACGCCCAGCGCGCGGCCGCGCGACTCGGGCCGCATCATCTCGGCGACCAGGATCGCGCCGACCGCCCACTCGCCGCCGAAGCCGATGCCCTGGAAGATCCGGAGGACCAGCAGCATGTCGTAGCTCGACGCCAGGCCGGAGAGCAGCGTGAACACCGAGTAGATGCCGACCGTGAACATGAGCGTGCGCGCGCGCCCGATGCGGTCGCTGAAGATCCCGGCGAGCACCCCGCCGAGCGCCGACGAGCTGAGGGTGACCGTGGCGAGCGCGCCGGTGGCGCCCTTGGAGACGCCGAAGGTCGACCCGATCGCCGTCAGCGTCAGCGTCAGGATGATCAGGTCGAAGGCGTCCAGCGAGTAGCCGGCGAACGCGGCTCGGAACGCCTTGCGCCCGCGGTCGTCGAGCGCGCTGAACCAGTTCTGGTCGCCGGCTCGAACAGCCGGCGTCGCGGGTGCGGTGGAGGCTGACGTGCCCATTGCTCTCCCCTTTCGTTCACCGGGTTGCTACCCACGAGCGCGCGTGACGAACGTCACATCGCTGCAATGGAACGTGCGTTCGCCCCCTGCTAGCGTCGGAACCCCGGCGGTCTTGATGTGCAACCGCGCCGCCGGCCAAACGACTGACTGCTGCCCGCACCGGATGCGCGGGCCGACCGGAAGGAATCCGACATGCATGCCAAGACCGCCGTCGCGGTCGCAGGGACGCTGCTCGCCGTGCCGAGCGTGGCCGTCGCGACCGATGCCCCCGACCCCGCCGCCACCGCGCCCGCGGCCGTGCGCGCTCCTCTGGGCGAGCACCCCACTGTGGGCGCGGAGATGCTCGCCGCCCACCGGCGCGACACGACCGCGCGGCTGCGCGCGGCTCATGTGCGCCTCGCGCGCGGAGCCGCCCGATTGTCGGGCGCGACGCTCCCCCACGACTACGCGACGCGCCTGCGGGGTGAGACAGCGGCCGACCTGCGCCGCTCCAACCGGCGCCTGCGCGCGCGCATCCGCCGGCTGAGCGGGACGCGGACGCGCCGCGAGGCCGGCTCGACGGCGCCTCCGGTCCTCCAGGCGATCGCCGCCTGCGAGTCGGGGGGCAATCCCTCCACGAACACCGGCAACGGCTTCTACGGCAAGTACCAGTTCACCCAGGCGACGTGGGCGGCCGTGGGCGGCTCGGGCAACCCCGCCGCCGCGTCCGAGGCCGAGCAGGACCGGCGCGCCGCGCAGCTCTACGCTCAGGCCGGCCCCGGCCAGTGGCCGGTGTGCGGCCGCTGACCCAACCGGGCGCCTATTGTCCGCGGCCGTGGACCCCGCCGCCCTGCGCTCTGAGTTCCCCGTCCTGGAGCGGCTTGCCTACCTGAACGCGGGCACCGACGGGCCCGTGCCCGCCGCGGCGGTCCGCGCCGCCCGGGAGGAACTCGAGTCCGAGCTCGGCGAGGGGCGCGCGACCGCGCACTTCGAGCGCCGCTTCGCCCTCCAGGACGAGCTGCGCGTGGGCTACGCCGGGGTGCTCGGCTGCGCCGTCGAGGACCTGGCGCTCATGACTTCCACCAGCGAGGGCCTGGGGCGCATGCTGGCGGGGCTGGAGATCGGCGAAGGGGACGAGATCGTCACCTCCGATCAGGAGCATCCCGGCCTGATCGGGCCGTTGCGCGCCGCGCGCGAGCGCGGGGCGCGCGTTCGCGCCGTGCCGCTCGCGCAGGTGGCGGACGCCGTGAGGCCGCAGACGACGCTCGTCGCCTGCTCGCACGTGGGCTGGATCTCGGGCGAGCTCGCCCCCGCGGCGCTCGCCGACGTCGACGTGCCCGTGCTGCTCGACGGCGCACAGGGCGCCGGCGCGGTGCCGGTGGACGTCGGCAAGCTGCGCTGCGCCGTCTACGCCGCGGCCGGGCAGAAGTGGCTGTGCGGCGCCGACGGGACCGGGATGCTCTACGTCGAGCCCGAGTTCGGCGAGCGCGTGCGCGCGATCGCCCCGAGCTACATCTCACTCGCCGACACGTCGCGCGGCATCGACTCCGAGCTCAAGCCAGGCGCGCGCCGCCACGACACGCCGGCACTGCCGCGCGAAGGAGTGGCGTTCAGCGCCGCCGCCCTGCGCGTCCTGCACGACGCCGACCTCAGCGCGGTGCTGGCCCGTGGCCCCATCCTGGCCGACCGCCTCGCCGAGCGACTGGCGGCCCACGGCCGCACGGTTGCCCCCCGCGGCCACACCACGCTGGTGTCCTGGGAGGACACGGACCCGGCAGCGACGAAGGCGCGGCTGCTCGAGCGCGATGTGGTGGTGCGTGACCTGCCGGGCACCCAGCTCCTGCGCGCCTCGGTGGGCGCCTGGAGCAGCGAGGAGGACTTCGAGCGCCTGCTGGAGGCGCTCTGAGTCAGTCCGCGGCCACGGTGGCGACGCCGGCCGTGGCCAGCATCACCTGGTTGCGCCCCGCCGCCTTGGCGGCGTAGAGCGCGCGGTCGGCCGCGCGGACGAGCCCGGGCCCGTCCTCGGCGTGCAGCGGCAGTGTGGCCACCCCGAGGCTCGCCGTGACGTGGGCGGTGACCCCGGGGACGTGCAGGCCGTCGAGCGCCCGGCGCAGGTTCTCCGCGACGAGCGCGGCGCCGTCGAGATCGGTGCCGGGCAGCAGCAGCAGGAACTCCTCGCCGCCCCAGCGGCCGGCGAAGTCGCTCATGCGGACGCCGCGGCGCAGCGCCGCGCCTACCGCCTGCAGCACCTCGTCGCCGGCCTGATGGCCGTGGCGGTCGTTGTGCGCCTTGAAGTGGTCGAGGTCGACCACCACGGCGGCGAGCGGGTCGCCCGAGCGCTGCGCCTGGGCGACCATCCGGATCAGCGTCTCCTGCACCGTGCGGGCGTTCGGGAGCTTGGTCAGCTGATCGGTCGCCGCGCGGTGCTCGGCGATCGCGAGGTTGCGCAGATTGGCCAGGACGGGCGCCGCCTGGGTCACGGCTCCGGCGAGCCCCGCGCGCTCGACCTCCTTGAGCGCGCCGTGCTTGACCGCGAGGACCGTGCCGATGACCTCGCCGCCGACGAGCGAGGGCACGCACATGGAGGCACCCGGAAGTCCTGAGCACAGTTCGCACGCCTGCAGCGGCTGCTCGCCGGCCGCGCGCTCGTACGTGCGCCCGCGGCGGATGGCCAGGCAGGAGCGCGGGGTCGCTCCGAGCAGCGCCTCGGGAAGGCCCGGGAGCGCCGAGGGGTCGGTCGTCGCATCGAGCGAGTTGCCGCTAGCGTTGCGGGTCAGGACTACCGCGTCGGCGCCGTTGACGAGCCGCTCGGCCTGGCCGCGCAGCAGCTCCTTGGCCTCGACCTCGTCGACTGCGCCCTGCAGCGCCTCGGTGAATTCCGCGTGCTGCCGACGCCGGCGTGCGTCGACCCGCGCCGTGCGCTCCACCGCGAGCATGCCGAGCCCCAGGGCCATCGTCCCGAAGAGCACGACGGAGGCCACCGCGAGATAGCGCGCGTGCTGGAGGCCGTCGCGGGCATGGCGCTCGAGCCGGTCGCGGTAGGTGGCGAGCTGCGCGCGATAGCGGTCCATCAGCTGCTTTCGCGAAACGAGCTCCTCGACGCTGATCGCACCGGCCCCGCGCCGGCGCACCTGATCGACGGCCGTCGAGGCGTTCGCCTGCCACTGGCGGGCCGTGGACGTCAGGTCGCGCACCATGCCTGCGGCCACCGGATCGCTGCGAGAGCTCCACGTCGCCCGGGAGAGCACCCGCTCGAACTGATCCTGACCCATCTGATAGGGCTCGAGGAAGACTTCCCGGTCGGTGAGTGCGAACCCGCGCAGGCCCGTCTCCTGGTCGAGCATCGAGGTGAGCAGGCCGCTGGACGTGTTGAGCTGGCTCTGCATGCCGACCACCGCGGCGCGCTGCTGCCCGGCGAGGAGCCACACGCTCGCACCGACCAGCAGGACGGAGACGGCGAGCAGCAGGCGGATGCGGGCATAGATGGACACGGGCCTGACACCCCCATCGGCCCCGCAGGGCGGCGCTTGAGCCGCGGGCGCCGCTCAGGCGCGCGTCAGCGCCGTCACGTCACCGATCCCGTTCTGCTCCGAGAGGAAGCGCTGGGGATAGGGCGCGGGCGGCGGCGCATGCGAAGCGAGGCGCTCGTGTTCCTCCTCGGTCAGCGTGACCTCCCCGCCGGCGAGCAGGTCCTCGAGCTGCTCGAAGGTGCGCGGACCGACGATCGGCGCGGTCACTCCGGGCACGCCGAGCAGCCACGCCAGGGCGACCTGGGAGACCGTCGCCCCCTTCTCCTCCGCGATCGCCTGCGCCTCGTCGACGGTGGCGAAGTTGCGCTCGATCGCCCGCCGCGCCTGGGCCTCCTCGAGATCGTCGCTCGCGTCCGCGATGCGGCTGCCCTCCGGCGGCGGCGCGTCGCGCGAGTACTTGCCGGTGAGGAAGCCCGCCCCGAGCGGGCCCCAGGGGATCACGGCGAGGCCGGCGGCGCGGCAGAACGGCAGGATCTCGATCTCGATCGAGCGCTCCACAAGCGAGTACTGCGGCTGCAGGGAGACGAACGGCGCCCAGCCCTCGCGGTCCTGCAGCGCGACGGCCCAGGCCAGCAGCCAGGCGGGGAAGTTCGAGGCGCCCAGCGCCTTGACCTTGCCGTCGCGCACGAGCCTGTCGAGCGCCTCCAGCGTTTCCTCGAGCGGGACGTCGGGGTCGGGCGCGTGGACCTGGTAGAGGTCGATCTCCTGAACGCCGAGGCGGCGCAGGCTTGCGTCACACGCCCTGCGGATGCGGTCGGGCGCCAGGCCCTGGCCGCCGGGATCGCCGACCGGGAAGCGCACCTTGGTGGCGAGCACCACCTCGCCGCGGTGCTCGGCCAGCCACGGCGCGAGCGTCTCCTCAGAGCCGCCGTCCGAGTAGGTGTCGGCGGTGTCGACGAAGTTGCCCCCGGCCTCGAGGAAGCGGTCGAGCATCCGGTGGGACTCCTCGACGGGGGTCTTGGCCCCCATCAGCATGGTCCCCAGGCACAGCCGGCTGACCGTGAACGGGCCCAGCGGCGCGATGTCCATCCGCGCGGGCTTAGAAGCGGCCGCGGCCGAAGAAGCCGAGCAGCAGCAGGACGAGCACGACGATGAGGACGATGGTGATGGTGCCGACGCCGAAGACGACCATTGGCGTTCCTCCTTGGGTTGGGTTGCTCCGACACGTGCCCACCCCGCCGCGTTTGCAATCCTCGCCCTACACTCGCGCCGTGCGCCGGGTCACGCTCACCCTGCTCCTGTGCGTCGCTCTGGCGGGCTGCGGGGGCGGCTCCGGCTCGGGCCCCCGCAAGGCGCCGGCCAGCGGCGGGAAACCGGTGCACCACACGCCGACGGTCGCCGACGCGCGGCGGATGCACGCCAACGAGGCCGGCAGGCTGATGGTGCTCGAGTACCACCGGGTCGGCGGCGACCTCAGCTTCGCCCCGGAGTGGACGATCTCCGCCGCGGCGTTCCGGCGCGAGCTGACCTACCTGCGCGACCACGACTACTTCCCGATCAACGTCCGCGACCTGCTGGCCGACCACATCGACGTCCCGGCCGGAAAGACGCCCGTGGCGCTGACGTTCGACGACTCCAGCGACTCGCAGTTCACGCTCGTGCGGCGGGGCGGGAAGCTCGTGCCCGACCCGGGCGGCGCCGTCGGCGTGCTCGCGGACTTCCACCGGCGCCATCCCGACTGGCCGCTGAGGGCGACCTGGTTCGTGCTGCCGAAGGCCGATCGCCCCAATCACCTGTTCGACCAGGACAAGCTCGCCACGCGCAAGCTGCGCTACCTGGTCGGCTCGGGGATGGAGGTGGGCTCCCACACGCTCTACCACGCCAACCTGCAGCAGTCGCCGCCCGCGATGGTCCAGGAGCAGCTCGCGCGCGCGGACATCGAGATCCACAAGCACCTGCCGGGCTACCGCGTGGTCAGCCTCGCGGTGCCCTTCGGCGCCTACCCGGCGGACATCGGCCTGCTCAAGCAGGGCAGCTGGCGGGGCCACCGCTACACGCTGCGCGGCGCGCTCGAGGTGTCCGGCGGCCCGTCGTGGCCCCCGGGCGACCGGCGCTTTGACCCCTACCGGATCCCGCGCGTCCAGACGGGATCCCGTCCCGACCAGTCCCACGGCTTCCTGCGCGCACTCACCGCGCACCCCGCGACCCGCTACGTCTCCGACGGCGACCCCGACGTGATCTCGTTCCCCGTGCGCAAGAGCGGGAGCCTCGACCTCAAGTCGCTGCGCGCGCAGGGCAAGGTGTTCCGCGGCTACTGATGGCCGTCCACCTCTACCTGCTGCGCTGCGCCGACAACTCGCTGTACTGCGGCTGGTCGATCGACCTGCAGCGGCGCCTGGCCGCCCACGAGGCCGGGAGCGCGAGCCGCTACACCGCCAGCCGCCGGCCCGTGGAGCTCGCCGCCTCCTGGGAGCTCGACAGCGCGACCGCCGCCCGCCGCCTCGAGTGGCGCATCAAGCAGCTCACGCGCGCGCAGAAGCTCGCGCTGGTCGCCGGCGCTCCACTGCCGCCCCTGTAGCCACGTTCAGGAAGCATTCATGCGCCGGCCCGTACAACGGCAGCGCAGTCTTCGCTTCCCCCGCCCGCGCGGAGCGGCTGTAAGCCGCAACCTCCCCGGGCGAGCGGGCCGGTGTGCACGGGGGCGTGTCCCCGGCGTTCGGGCGGCGAAGCGCAGCAAGCACGGCGGGGGGCGGGCCCGGGCGCCCGCCCCGCGCCCGCTCTCGCCGCGGTCTAGCGCGAGACGTGCTCGCAGCTGCTGGAGACGACATCCTTGCGGTCGGCCCGCACGGTGTCGTTGCCGGTGCCGCAGCTGACGTGATCGCGCTGCCCGTCGCGGCTGTTGATGCGGTCGTTGCCGGCGCCGCCGCTGAGCGTGTCGCGGCCTGAGCCGCCCTTGAGGACATCGGCGCCCGCGCCGCCCTTGACGGTGTCGTTGCCGGAGTCGCCCTGCTCGTTGTCGTCGCCGCTCTGGCCGTCGAGCGTGTCGTCGCCGGGCCCGCCGGTCATGGTGTCCGAGCCCGATCCGCCGTGCATCGTGTCGTCGCCCTGGTCGCCGCACATGTCGTCGTCGCCCTGGTCGCCGTCGAGCGAGTCGTCGCCCTCGTTGCCGTCGATCTGGTCGTTCTGGTCAGTCCCCTCGAGGTCGTCGCCCGACGTCGTGCCCTCGCGGTTGCCAGACGTGCGCGCGTCCTGCGCGTCGCCGTCGTCGTGGTTGCCGTTGGCGACGCAACCGGACTGGCCGGACTGCTGATCGCCGGACTGTCCGTCTTCAGCGCGGACGACCGAGGTGCCGAAGCTCAGCGCGCCCAACAGGGCGAGCGAGAGCAGGATGGTGATGAAGCGCTTCATGTGTCTCCTTGGGTGGGAGGACCCGTTTGCGGTACGAAGGGGTGACACGGGCGGAGGGCGGCGCGTTACGGCGGGGGCCGCTAATAGGCAGTGGCGAGCGCCAGCGGATACACCGCGTCGCAGCCCTTGCCGCGCAACTGGCCGGCGAGCATCGCCAGCGTCCAGCCGCTGAAGCGCAGATCGTCGACGAGCAGGCAGGCCCCGGCGGGCGGCGCCGCGCTGACCGCGAAGTGCCCGCGCACGTTGGCGACCTGCTGATGGGAGTTGGCCATCTCGCGCTGCGGCGGCGCGTCGCGCACTCGCTCGAGCACCGGCGCGTACGGGAGCCCGAGCCGCTCGGCGAGCCGGCGCCCGAGGTCCGGTACGAGCTCGCCGCTGCGCCACGACGGCACCGCCGCGATCCACGCGACCGGCACCCGCCACGTCCTCACCACCTCGGCGGCGGCCTCGACCAGCTCGTCGGAGAAGCGGCCCTCGCTGCGGCCCTCGCGCACGAGCGGATCCCAGCCGCCGTCGCCGAGGCGGGCCAGCGCTCGCCCCTCCTCCGGGCGCACGCCGTCTGGGATCTTGCGCATCGCGCCCTCGGGATCGGGCGCCATCTTCTTGACCTCGAGCACGAGCGGGCGCGAGCGTAGGTGCAGCGCCGCCTCGCGCACCAGGCCGGCGTCCAGCGGGCCGTCGTGGCGCGGGCCGGCGCAGACCGAGCAGCGCCCGCAGTCCTCCGGAGCGGGGTCGTCCAGCTCCTCCTGCAGCGCGCGCATCAGGCAGCGCCCGTCGGCGCCGAACTGCGTCATCGCCGCCTGCTCGCGGCGGCGCAACGCGGTGATGCGCTCGTAGCGGTCGGCGTCGAAGGACCAGCCGCTGCCAGGGCGCGCGTGCCAGCGATTGTTGCTGCGCTGCACCGCGCCCTCGACGTCCAGCACCTTCAGCATCGCCTCCACGCGATTGCGGCCCAGGTTGACCTGGGCCATCAGCTCCGGGGTCGACACGCCGGCCTGCCCGGCTTCGCCGAGATGGCCGAGCACCGTGTCCACCACCTCGCGGCGCGGGAACGCCTGCTCGATGAAGAAGTCCTGAATCCGCCGGTCCTCCGCTCCCCGCAGCAGCACGACCTCCGCGTGTTCGATGGCTCGCCCCGCGCGACCGACCTGCTGGTAGTAGGAGATCACCGAGCCTGGCGCCTGGTAGTGCACGACGAACCCGAGGTCGGGCTTGTCGTAGCCCATCCCGAGCGCGCTCGTGGCCACCACTGCCTTGAGTTGGTTGCCGAGCAGGCGCTCCTCGACGGCGACGCGCTGCTCGGTCGCGCTGTCACCGCTGTAGGCCTCGGCCGTCACGCCGTGGGCGCTCAGCCAGTCGGCCACAAGGTCGGCGTCGCGCTTCGTGAGCGTGTAGACGATGCCCGATCCCGGCAGCTCGGGCAGGTGCTGGGCAAGCCACGCGAGCCTGTCGGCCTGGCTCGGGAGGTCCACGACCTCGAAGCGCAGGCTCGTGCGCCCGAGCGCCCCGCGGTAGGTGAGCAGCTGCGTGGCGTGGCCGATGCTCAGCTGCTCCTCGATGTCGGCGATCACGCGGTCGTTCGCCGTGGCGGTCGTGCAGAGCACCGGCACGCCGGAGGGCAGGCGCTCGAGCATCTCGGCCAGGCGCCGGTAGTCCGGGCGGAAGTCGTGGCCCCAGTCGGAGATGCAGTGCGCCTCGTCGACCACCAGCAGCCCGACGCGCTCGGCGAACAGCGGCAGCATCCCCGTGCGGAACTGCGGGTTGTTCAGCCGCTCCGGGCTGATCAGCAGGACGTCCACCGCGTTGCCCTCGAGCAGCTCGCGCACCTCCCCCCACGAGTCGCGGTTGGTCGAGTTGACCGTATGCGCGCGGATCCCGATGCGCTCGGCGGCGGCGACCTGGTTGCGCATCAGCGCGAGCAGCGGCGACACGATCAGCGTTGGGCCGGCGCCCGCCTCGCGCCCCAGCGCTGTCGCCAGGAAGTAGACGGCCGACTTGCCCCACCCTGTGCGCTGAACGCACAGGACCCGGGCGCGACCCTGGACAAGGTCGCGCACTGCCTCGAGCTGGTGCTCGTGGAAGCTCGCGCCCGTTCCGGCGAGCTCGTGGAGCAGGGTGGTTGCGCGGTGCTCGAGGGTGGTGGCGGCAGTCATCTCCACCGACGGTAGGCCATGGGCCGGTCCGCTGGCTCGGCGAGGAGGCCGCGCACTGGGGCGCTCGACGGTGAGGTCACGCTGCGCGGCCGCGAGTGCCCGACGCGGATCGCGGTCCCGGCGCCTAGCCGACAGGTCGTCCGGTCGAGCGCACCCGCGGGTCGAGCATGACGAGCACGACGTCTGCCAGCGCGCTGACGAGCACGATCAGCAGCGCCGCCCATAGCGCGAGCCCTTGCACCATCGGGATGTCGATCGTGCCGATTGGGTCATGCTTTCTCATCGCTGACGGCGCCTGGCCGAATGCGCGCCTCGACGGGCCGAAGAAGCCGGGGATGAAGAACACGAACTCGACCAGCACCATGTTGGTCACGAACGTCGGCACCCACACGCCGATCAGCGAGGCCACCGAGACGTAGCCTGGGCGTGCCGCGTGCCGGCGGATCACCTCTCGCCGCGACAGCCCCTTGGCGGCGGCGGTGCGCACGTAGTCGCTGTCGATCTCCTCGAGGATCGCCGCCTGCGCGAGCCGCATCACGACCGCGCCGAACGGCGCGGTGACCAGGATCCACGGCACGAGCATCGCCTCGAAGAACCGCCACGGGTTCTCGAGCGGCGCCTAGTCCTGCGGGTGGAAGAAGACCGGTGACGGCAGCAGGCCGAAGCTCGGCTCGAACAGCAGCAGCAGGCCGGCGCCGAACAGGTACACGGGCATCGAGTAGAAGGTCAGCGCGAGCGTCTCGATCGCGCGCGTGGCGAGCGAGCGCGGGCGGGTCGCGCAGAAAACCGCGGCGGCGAGGCCCGTCGTGACGCCGAGCACGAGACCGCCGAGCAGCAGGTAGACGTCGGCGTGCCACATGCGCCCCAACAGCCTCGTCACCGGCGGCCAGCCGGGGTACGAGCAGGCGACGCCGAAGTCGAGGTGGAAGAAGACCCGCTCGAGCCCGTGCGGGAGGTCGAACATGGCGTAGTCGATCGCCGCCACCGCGACGAGCGCGACGGCCGCGAAGAACAGGCGCCGGGCGAGGAAGGCGAGCAAGACCGCATTGTGCCCGATACTTCGGCGCATCGGTGAGCACCTGTACGGGGTGGGGAGCGACGTCGGGCGGCTGCGAACGGTCGTCCTGCACCGCCCCGGGCCCGAGCTGGCGCGGCTGACTCCGCGCAACAACGACGACCTCCGAGATGGGCGATACTGGGCTCGAACCAGTGACCTCCGCCTTGTCGAGGCGGCGCTCTCCCAGCTGAGCTAATCGCCCGGGAGGGTGGCGAAGGCTAGCAAGGGGGCGGCGAGGGGTAGGGGGTTCGGATGACCACGATCGACGCTTCCATGCGGGCCCTCGAGATCCAGGGCACGACCGTCCCCAAGCTCGGCTTCGGGACCTGGCAGATCGAGGGGCCTGAGGCCGAGGCCGCGGTGCGCGACGCGCTCGAGATCGGCTACCGCCACATCGACACCGCGCGCGCCTACGACAACGAGGCGGAAGTCGGACGAGGCATCGCGGCGAGCGGCGTGGACCGCAAGGAGATCTTCCTGACCACGAAGATCTGGCGCGAGGAGTACGAGCCGGCCGCGCTGCGGGCGGCCGCGGAGGACTCGCTGCGCTCGCTCGGGACCGACTACCTCGACCTGCTGCTGCTGCACTGGCCCAACGAGGACATCGACCTCGCGCCGACGCTCGGCGCGCTGGTCGAGCTGCGCCAGGACAGGCTGATCCACCAGCTCGGGGTCTCCAACTTCCCCGTCGCGCTGCTCGACGAGGCGCTCGAGCTCGCGCCCATCTTCTCCAACCAGGTCGAGTACCACCCGTTCCTCGACCAGTCGGCGCTGCTGGCGCGCGCGGTCGAGAAGGACTTCATGCTCACCGCCTACTCGCCGCTGGCCCAGGGCCGCGTTGCTGAGGACGGCGCGCTGATCGAGATCGCCGAGGCGCACGGCAAGCGCCCGGGTCAGGTCGCGCTGCGGTGGCTGCTCGACCAGCCCAACGTCTCCGCAATCCCGAAGGCCTCCAGCCACGAGCGGCGCGCCGAGAACTTCGAGGTCTTCGACTTCGATCTGACCGATGAGGAGCGCGCGCGGATCGACGCGCTGCCCAAGGACGGCCGCGGCATCGACCCGGGCTTCGCGCCCGACTGGGACGACTGAGCGGCCGACGGCCACCTAGGATGTAGCCGCCCCCGGCGCCGTGGCGGAGTGGCTACGCAGCGGCCTGCAAAGCCGTTTACACCAGTTCGATTCTGGTCGGCGCCTCTCCGACGCGACCCGAGCGTCAGGCTCGCGCGGGCTCCGCGCCGTCCTGGTGCTCGGTCCGGTCGAGCTTGGTGATGGTTAGGAAGACCACTACGGCGAGGATCGTGAGCAGGAAGATGATGCTGGTGACCGTCGTGCCCAGGGCGAGCCCGCCGTCCTTCTTGGCCTGGGACAGGTAGTCGCCGATGGAGGCGCCCAGCGGCCGGGTCAGGATGTAGGCGATCCAGAAGGCGAGGATCGCGTTGAGGCCGAGCTTGACGTGGGCGACATAGACGACGGCGATCAACCCGGCGAAGAGCAGCGCCGAGTTCAGGTAGCCGACGTTGAGCTTCTCGGCCGTGAGGTCGCCCGCGGCCGTGCCCAGTGAGAACGTGAACAGGACGGCCAGCCAGTAGAACGCCTCGCGCTTGGTCGTGAAGATCGTGTGGATCGAGAGTGTCCTCTCGTTCGAGTACCAGACCGCGAACGTGATGGCCAGCGCGATGGCGAAGGCGATCGTGGTGGTCTGCAGCGCGACCCCGAAGTTGTCGACCAGGTTGTCGGTGATGAGCGTGCCGACGACGGAGATCAGGACGACGGCGACCCAGTAGACCCCCGGCACGTAGAGACGCAGCCGGAACTGGAAGACCAGCGCCACGATGAGGACCCCGCTCATGACCAGGCTCGTGCCGGTGAGGCCGAAGTTGAGGTTCGTGTTGAGGAAGTCCGCCGCCGTCTCACCCACGGTGGTCGCCAGGATCTTGATGATCCAGAAGTAGAGCGTGACCTCCGGGACCTTGTTGAGCATCTTCCTGCCGCGGCTCGCTCGATCGGAGGTGCCGGTGTCGGTGCTCGTGGTTCGCGAGGCGGCTTCGCCAGTAGTTGCCATGCGCAGAGCATCGGCAGATGACCTGAAAAGAGCCTGACTGGCGCTCCCGCCGTGATAGCTTGGCTCTCGACAGCGACCCACGGAGGACCGTCCAATGGACGAGCTCAGTCCGCCGGACCGCAGGGGCTGACATACAGCCCGCTGTAGCGATTTGACCGCGGCGCCCAGCGCCGCGAGGCCACCGAGCGGTGGCCACTTTCTCCCGGAAGGCCGGCCTCGGTGCCGGCCTTCTGCACGTCGGTAGCCGCAACCTCACGGCGCCCGGCTCGTTGAATTCAACGACCGGCTGCAGCTCGCCGGCCTCGCGGGCGGCCCGCCGGGGCCCCAGCGCCGCCCTCCCTATCCACGCTGGACTGCCTCGAGGAGGAGACTCGATGCTGGATCACCGACGCATCACCACGCCGTGCGCCGTACTCGCGAGCGTTGCGCTCGCGTCGGGCTCGATGACCGGCAAGCTCGACAAGGCGCACTCCAAGGCGTCGGGCACGTGGCAGCTCAAGGGCATCCTGCGCGACGCCTCCGGCGCGACGCTCATGACCTGCGACTCGGGCGAGGTGGCCTGGTCGGCGAAGCAGTAGGCCGGGCGAGCGGCGGGGCCCGGCGCCGAGGCCCCGCCGTCAGCCTCCGCTGAGCTGGCGCAGCAGCCCGACCGTGTCGGTGAGCCCGCGGTGCTCGACGATCCGGCCGTCCGCCACGCGCACGAGGTCAATCCCGGTCACCGCCACGTGCCGGCCGGTCGGGGCGATCCCCAGCAGCTCGCCGCGATGGGTGCCTGAGATCGTGGTCGCGACGGCGGCGCGCTCGCCCTCGACGACGATCTCGTCGACGCATACCTCGACGTCGGGGAACGCGTCGCGGAACGTCTGGAAGAACCGCCGGACCCCCTCGATCCCCTGCGGGAAGCCGGGCGGCATGTCGTGGGACACGACATCGGGGGCGAAGAAGCGGTCGAGCGTCGCGAGGTCGCCCGACGCGAAGAGCTCGGTGTGGAGGCGCTCGACGAGCTGGCGCGGGTCCGTCATGGGTGCCAGCGTATGGTGCCCGGCCATGCGCATCCTCGTCACCGGCTCCCGCGGCAAGGTCGGCGCCGCCACCGTCGACGTCCTCCAGCAGGCCGGCCACGACGTCAGCGCCTGCGATCTCGGGTCGCCGATCTTCGAAGCGCCGGCGCCGGGTGCGCCCGCCTACATGCAGGCCGACCTGACCGACGCCGGCCAGGCCTTCGCGGTCGTCCGCGGCCACGACGCGGTGATCCATGCCGCTGCGATCCCCGAGCCCACGCGCAACCCGCCCCACGTCGTCTTCCAGAACAACCTGATGGGCGTGTTCAACACGCTGGAGGCGGCGATCCGCTTCGAGGTCCCGCGCTACGTCAACGTGTCCAGCGAGACCGTGCCGGGCTTCTTCTTCCCCGAGCGCGAGTTCCTGCCCGACTACGCGCCGGTCGACGAGCGCCACCCGATCCGCCCGCAGGACCCCTACGCGACCGCCAAGCACTTCTCCGAGCAGCTGATGGACGCGGCGATGCGCCGCTCGGACATCAGCGCGCTGACGATCCGCCCGAGCTGGGTGCAGTGGGAGGCCAACTACGCGACCAACCTCTCGCGCGCGCTGCAGGATCCCGAGGGCTCGCCGAGCGCGAGCTTTTGGAGCTACATCGACGTCTATGACCTCGCCGACGCGCTGCGCCTGGCGGCCGAGTCAGACCTCGACCGCCACGAGGTCTTCTACATCGCCTCGCCCGACAACCACGCCAACCGGCCGCTCGCGGAGCTGATCCGCCACCACCACGGAGATGCGGTGGCAATCCGCGACCTCGACCGCGAGGACGCGAGCGGGATCACCTGCGCGAAGGCGGTCGAGCTGCTCGGCTACGCCCCCACGCGCTCGTGGCGCGACTACCTGGAGGAGGACGGCACGGCGAAGCAGGAGCCGCTGGACCGCGTCGCGCGCGGCGACACCGGCGTGCAGCGCGGCCAGGCCGTCGGCTAGCTGCCGGGCTCCTCGTAGGCGACGAGCGCCGGCGCGCCCGCCGTGGTCTCACGCGCCTTGTGGGGCACCTGCGCCGCGGCGTAGGCCTGGTCCTCGTCGACCGTCTCGTGCTCGAGCAGCGCGCTGGTCAGCGACTCCAGGCGCTCGCGGTTGTCGGTGAGCAACCGCGTGACCTCGTCGTGAGCCTCCTCGACGATCCGCTTGACCTCCTCGTCGATCAGATGCTGGGTCTGCGGCGAGGTCTCCGCGGCACCGGGCAGCATCGGCCCGCGCGCCTCGGAGGGCAGCACCGCGATCGGCCCGATCAGGCGGCTCATGCCCCAGCGCCCGACCATGTGGCGCGCGATCTGAGTGAGCTGCTCGATGTCTGACTCCGCGCCCGTGGTGATCGTGCCGTACACGACCTCCTCGGCGACGCGGCCGCCGAGCGCGACCTTGATCTTGGAGATCAGGTAGTGCTCCTCGTAGTTGGCCTTGTCGAAGTCGGGCGCCGAGAGCGTCACGCCGAGCGCCATCCCGCGCGGGATGATCGAGACCTTGCGGACGGGGTCGGCGTGCGGCGTGAGCATCCCCACGAGCGCGTGGCCGGACTCGTGGTAGGCGACGCGGTGGCGGTCCTCATCGGAGAGCACGGTGCCGCGCGGCGCGCCCAGCACGATGCGCTCCAGGGCGTCGGTGAAGTCGGCCTGCTCGACCTTGTCGTGAGAGCGCCGCGCCGCGGTCAGCGCGGCCTCGTTGGCGAGGTTGGCGAGATCGGCGCCGACCATGCCGGGGGTGGTCGAGGCCAGGCGGTCGAGGTCGACGTCGCCGCCCAGCGGCAGCGAACGCGTGTGGACCTCGAGGATCTTGCGCCGTCCGTCCTTGTCGGGCGGGGGGACGGTGACGCGACGGTCGAAGCGCCCGGGGCGCAGCAGCGCCTGGTCTAGGATCTCTGGGCGGTTGGTCGCGCCCATCACGATCACCGTGTCGCCGGTGTCGAAGCCGTCCATCTCGGTGAGGATCTGGTTGAGCGTCTGCTCGCGCTCGTCGTTGCCGCCGCCGAAGCCGACCCCGCTGGAGCGCGAGCGCCCGATCGCGTCGAGCTCATCGATGAAGATGATCGCCGGGGCCGCGGCCTTTGCCTCGCGGAACATGTCGCGGACGCGCGAGGCGCCGACGCCGACGATCGCCTCGACGAACTCCGAGGCGGAGATCGCGAAGAACGGCACGCCCGCCTCGCCTGCCACCGCCTTGGCCAGCAGCGTCTTGCCGGTGCCCGGCTGGCCCGAGAGCAGGACGCCGCGCGGGATCCGGCCGCCGAGGCGCTGGTAGCGCTCGGGGTTCTTGAGGAAGTCGACGATCTCGGTCAGCTCCGACTTGGCCTCGTCGATGCCGGCGACGTCGGCGAAGTTCACCCGCTGCTCGCCGCCCTCCGAGCGCCGCGCGCGTGACCGCGAGAAGGCGCCGAGGGCGCCCATGCCGCCCGCGCCGCCGCCCGCACGGCGGGCGAGGAAGACGAACAGCCCGACCAGCAGGATCACGGGCCCGAAGCCGAGCAGGATGTTCAGCAGCAGGCTGCCCGAGTTGATCGGCTCGGCCTGGACGATCACGTTCTTGGCTTCGAGCCGCTTGGAGAGCTGCACGTTGTCGGCGAAGCTCGGGATCTCGGTCTCGAAGTCGCGCGCCGCGGCGCCCTTGGCGTTCTCCGGCGGCTTGACGGCCGTCTTGAACTTGCCGGTGACCGTGGGGCCCTTGGTCGAGATGCGCTCGACGTTGCCGGCGTCCACCTGCTGGAGGAAGGTCGGGTTGTAGGGGACCTTGATCGAGGGCTGACGGCCCGGGCCGAGCAGCGCGACGCTCGCGTAGTTGATCGCGAGCAGGACCAGCACGATCACGATGAAGCGCGGACGTCGCATGTTCAGCCGCGACGGGCTGCGCTCGCCGCCCTTGGGCTCGGGGGTCTTCGGCGTGAGGTGGGGGCGGCGCTCGTGCTCGGCCATCCCAAGCAGTCTGTCAGGAGCGCTTCGGGTCTTCTAAAGGCCCGGCCGTCCAGGTCGCCTTGACGCCGCCGCCCTGCGCCATGTTCACCACCTTCGAGCCGTCGCCGAGCGCCACTCGCGTGAGACCCCCGAGGACGGCCGCGTCGTCACGGCCGTCGAAGGCGATCAGCGGCCGCAGATCGATGCGCCGCGGGACGAGCTCGCCGCCGATCAGCGTCGGGTGGCGCGAGAGCTCGACCATCTCCTGGACGATGTAGTCCTGCGGGCGCCGCTCGATGTCCTCGGCCGCCTGCGCCGCCTCCTCGCCGATCAGCACGCCCTCCCCGCCGACGCGGTCGCGCACCTTCACGACCATCTCGCCCAGGCGCGGCAGCAGCTCGGCGCGAGTGTCGTCGCCGGCGAGGTCGTAGGAGGTCGCGGAGGCCAGGACCGGCTCCTCGGAGAGGTAGAAGCGGATCATCTCCGCGACGTAGACGTGGGCGAGCTTGTCGTCGGCGATCCCCACCCCAGGCGGGTTGACGACGGTCACCGTGCCGCGGCGCATCGGCTCGAGCAGCTTCTCGGCGAGCGCGCTCGGCGACCCATCCTCGTCGCGCAGCAGGTGGTAGTTCGAGCGCCGGTAGACGACGTCGACCTCGCGGCGGCGCCCGTCGACGCGCGCGTACACGCGCCCGTCGCGCTGCTCGAGGTCGTCGAGCGTGACCATCGGCACCCCGAGGCGGAAGGCGACGTCGGAGATCTCCCACTGCGCGTCGTTCTCGAAGCCGTCGCCGAGCACGACCACCGAGGGCTCGTCGCGACCGTCGGGGGCGACCGCGCGCAGCACGCCGGCGAAGCGCTCGAGGGCCGCCCCCGGCGCCGGCTCGTAGCCGGGGAGCGCATCGCCGAGTACCTCCCCCACGACCTCCCAGGCGAGCGGGGCGAAGCCGATGCCGGTCGGCATCCGCAGGTTGTCCTCGAGCACCCGGAAGCCGCCGTCGGCGCCGCGCACGACGTCGAGGCCCGCGAAGCCCGCCCACAGCGGGAGCTCGACGCCCTGCATGTCGGGCTCATAGAACGCGCCGTCCTCGATCAGGCGCAGCGGCACCACCCCGGCCTCGACGATCCGGCGCTCACCGTAGGCGTCGCGCAGGAACGCGTCGAGCGCGCGAACGCGCTGGGCGAGGCCGCGCTCGAGCTCGTCCCACTCGGGCGCGGTGAACAGTCGCGGCACCGCATCGACCACGAAGGCGTCGGGCCCGGTGGACCCGTAGCGCACCGCGCGGCTGCGCACGTGCTCGCGCAGCTCCGCCTCGAGCGCGGGGAGGTCGCGCCCGGCGAGCGCGTCCAGCGCGTCGCGGTAGTGGGGACGCGGCTCGCCCCGGTCGTCGTAGGCCTCGTCGTAGTGGCCCGCGCTCACGGGCGCGAGGCTACCCGTCGTTGCGTACGACGAAGTTGCCGGAGTCGAGCGGCTGGTAGGTCAACGTCATGTTGGGGTCGTCGCAGCGCGATTCGTCGGTCTGGAAGATCCCGGGCGGCTGCGGCGGCCCGAAGGTCGCGCGGTCGCCCTTGGGCCCCTTGTCCTCGACGAAGACCTCGATGCCGCCGCCCTCGAACGTCGCGGTGCCGCCCGAGGCGCGGTCGAAGCGATACTTGATCGAGGCCTGGTTGCCCACCACTTTCAGGCACGTGACCTCGCCCTGCTGGCGGAAGGGCATGCCGTCGAGCGCGCCCTTGGCGACGAAGTAGCCCTTGACCTCATTGGTGAGCACGTCATGCGTGGCCGAGAACGCGATGTGCGTGGTGAACGCGTCGCTGCCCATCGGGGTGCTCTGCGAGCCCGCGCCGGACGCGCGCTCAACGCTGTTCTCCCCCGCCATGGCGGAGGCTGGGACGGCGAGCAGGGCAAGGACCATCGCGGTGAGGAGTAGGCGCATCGTTTGTGAGTACCCGCCCGGGGAGCGGCGGCGCGTCAAGGTGTCAAGCTTCTTTCAGGGTCTCTCCGTACGGTGATCGCCATGAGCTTCCTGCGCACCCTCCCCACTCATCGTCTCCTCGCCCTCGTCGCGGCCCTCGTGGTGGTCGCCGCCGGTGGCACCGCGATCGCCCTCGGTGCCGGCGGCGGCGGCCAGGTTCCTCCGGCCAAGCCGCTGGCCGAAGCCGTCCGCGACGCGGCCACCGCCCCGGAGGTCAACGGCATCACCGCCGACATCACCTTCACCAACAAGCTCATCGACTCCTCGAGCCTCGAAGGCGGCGGACCGATCCTCAAGGGCGCCAGCGGGCGCCTCTGGCTCGGCCCCGACCACAAGCTGCGCCTCGAGCTGCGCTCTGACAACGGCGACGCGCAGATCGTCTCCGACGGCACGAGCGCCTGGGTCTACGACCCGAGCTCGAACACGGTCTACAAGGCCAAGCTCCCGCAGGACTCGAGCACGGCCGACTCGGCGAAGACCGAGAAGGCGCCGACGCTCGCCGACGTCCAGAAGGGCATCGACGAGCTGATGAAGAGCGCCGACCTGTCGGGCGCGACGCCGAGCAACGTGGCCGACCAGCCGGCCTACACCGTGCGCATCTCGCCGAAGCACTCCGGCGGCCTGCTGGGCGCCGGCGAGGTCGCCTGGGATGCCGCCAAGGGCGTCCCGCTGCGCGCCGCCGTCTACGCGCAGGGCAACACGACGCCGGTGCTCGAGCTCAAGGCCGAGAACATCTCCTACGGACCGGTCGATGCGAAGGCCTTCCACGTCTCCCCGCCCGCCGCCGCCAAGGTCGTCAACGTCGACGTCCCGCAGGGCGGCAAGCATGCGGGTGACGCCAAGCAGGCCGACAAGTCGGTCAGCGGCGTGGACGCGGTGTCCAAGGCGCTGCCGTTCAAGCTCTCCGCGCCCGGCACGCTGGTCGGCCTGCCGCGTCACGAGGTGCGCCTCGTCGACTGGAAGGGCCAGAAGGCCGCGCTCGTCACCTACGGCCAGGACCTCGGCGGCGTGATGGTGCTCGAGCAGCCGGCCGAGGCCGCCAAGTCGCAGGCCCCCGCACCCAAGCACGGCGATCACGGCGGCGGGCTCACGCTCCCGAAGGTGTCGATCAACGGCGCGACGGGCGAGGAGCTCGACACCGCGCTGGCGACGATGATCCGCTTCGAGCGCGGCGGCGTGGCCTACACGGTGTTCGGCTCGGTGCCCCCGGCGGCGGCGCAGGCCGCCGCTCGCGGCCTCTGATGGACGCCACGCCGATCGAGATCCGCGGTCTCGTCAAGCGCTATGACGAGATCGTGGCCGTCGACCACGTCGACCTGACGGTCGAGCCCGGCGACGTCTACGGCTACCTCGGACCGAACGGGGCGGGCAAGACGACGTCGCTGCGCATGATGCTCGGCCTGATCGTCCCGACCGAGGGCAGCGTGCGGCTGTTCGGCCGCGACCCGCAGGCCGGGGTGCAGGCGCTCGAGGGCGTGGCCGGCTTCGTGGAGGCGCCGCGCTTCTACCCGTACCTGACCGGGCAGCGCAACCTCGAGCTGCTCGCCGCCTTCGACGGCGGGGACTCCGCCGAGCGCATCCCGGCGGCCCTCGACACCGTGGAGCTGACCGATCGCGCCAAGGACCGCGTGGGCGGCTACTCGCACGGCATGCGCCAGCGCCTGGGCATCGCCGCGGCGCTGCTGCGCAACCCGCGCCTGCTGCTGCTCGACGAGCCCGCGACGGGGCTCGACCCGGCGGGCATGCGCGACATGCGGCTGCTAATCCGCCGGCTCGCCGACGAGGGCATGACCGTGCTGCTCTCCAGCCACCTGCTCGCCGAGGTCGAGGAGCTGTGCAACCGCGTGGCGATCGTGCGCACGGGCCGGATCGTCTACGAGGGGCATATCTCAGAGCTCAAGCGCACCGCCGCCTCGGTCTACCGCCTGCGCACGACCGACGACCCGCGCGCGCTGGAGATCTGCCGCGCTCAGCGGGGCATCGCCGAGCCGCACGCCGAGAGCGGCGAGATCCACTTCACCGGCGAGGAGTCCGCGATCCCCGAGCTCTCGGTCGCGCTGATCGAGGCGGGTGCGCTGATCCGCGCGCTGGCGCCGCAGACCGTCACGCTCGAGGACCTCTTCTTCTCGCTCACCGAGGGCAAGGAGGAGCCGGCGCCCACGCACGACTCCCCCGCGCTGGTCAAGGACGCGGCATGAACGCCACCGCCCTGACCGTCTACCGCTGGGAGCTGCGCAAGCTGCGCTTCCAGAAGCGCACCTACCTCGGGCTCGGCGCAGCGGTCGTGGTTCCGCTGATCTTCGTCACCGCGGTCAGCCTGCAGTCCGGCGGGCCCGAGGACGTCGCCTTCGGGCGCTACATCCACACCAGCGGGCTGGCGATCCCGCTCGTGCTGCTGCTGTTCGGCTCGATCTGGATGTTCCCGCTGATCACGGCGCTGGTCGCCGGTGACATCGTCGCCTCCGAGGACCACAACGGGACGCTCAAGACGATCCTCACGCGCTCGCTCGGCCGCGGGCAGATCTTCGCGGGCAAGACGCTCGCGGCGGGCACCTACGCGATCGCCGCGATCGTGCTCAACGGGATCGTCGCGATCGTCGCAGGCTGCCTGGTGTCGGGCTTCAACCCGCTGGTCAGCCTCTCGGGCACGCCCATTCCCGCGACACATGCGCTCGAGCTGGTCGCGGGGAGCCTGCTCGTCTACCTGATTCCCATCCTCGCGATCGCGTGCATCGGGCTGCTGCTCTCGACGGTGACCCGCAACAGCGCTGCGGCGATCACCGGCACGCTGATGGTCTCGCTGCTGATCCAGCTGATCGGGATCCTGCCGGGCCTGGAGGGGCTGCGGCCCTACCTGCTGAGCACGCAGTTCAACGCCTGGCAGGGGCTGCTGCGCGAACCGGCCGACTGGGACCCGATCATCCGGGCCGCCTGGGTCTGCGCGCTCTACGGCCTGCCTTCGCTGGCGGGCGCCTACCTGGTCTTCCTGCGCCGCGACGTCGCCGGCGGCTGAGCCCTTGACGGCCGCCGCCCGCGAGCTTGTGCTCGTGGTGGACGACGACCCGCCGCTGCAGCGGATGCTGTCGCGGACGCTCGCGGCGGAGGGATTCGCGGTGGCGGTCGCGGCCGACGGCGGGGCGGCGCTGGCCGAGGCCGAGCGCTCGACGCCGGACGTGATCGTGCTCGACGTCGCGATGCCGGGCATGGACGGCCTGGCGGTCTGCCGGCGCCTGCGCGCCAAGGGCGTGAGCACGCCGGTGCTGATGCTGACCGCGCGCGACGCGGTGCCCGACCGCGTGGCCGGCCTGCAGGCGGGTGCCGACGACTACCTGGTCAAGCCGTTCGCCACCGAGGAGCTGGTGGCGCGGATCCGGGCGCTCACGCGCCGTGGGACCCATGACGCCGAGCGCTTGGCCTTTGGCGACCTCTCGCTCGACATCGCGACGCGGATCGCCACGCGTGACGGGCGCTCGGTAGAGCTGTCGGGCCGCGAGGCCGCGCTTCTGGAACTGCTGCTGCGCGACCCGCGCGCGGTGCTCACGCGCGAGCGTGCGCTCGAGCAGGTCTGGGACGACGCCGCCGTGCCCAATGTCGTGGACCGCTACGTCGGCCGGCTGCGCTCAAAGCTCGGAGATCCGCCGCTGATCCACACGGTGCGCGGCGTGGGGTTCATGCTGCGTCCGTGAGACCACGCACGCTCCGCGCCCGGCTTGTCGCCGCCGCGCTCGGCTCGATCCTCGCCGCGCTCGCGCTGTTCGGCGTTGCCGCGGGGGCGATCGCGGAGCAGGAGCTCAACGGGTCGCTGGACCGCGCGCTGCGCCAGCGCGCCGTCGATGTCGCGCGGTTGAGCGTGTCCGCGCCCGCGGTGCTGACCGCCCCGGGCGCGCTGGAGGCGCCGGGCGGCGGGCGCCAGGTCGTGGTCGAGGTGCTCGACGCGCGGCGCCGCATCGTCGCGCGCTCGCAGTCGCTCGGCGCGCGGCTGCTGCCGCGGGGGCGCGGCGTAGAGCGCGCGCTGGCAGGCCGCGCGGGCTTCGAGGACATCGTTCTCGGCGGGGTGCCGCTGCGGCTGTACTCGGCCCCGCTGCCCGAGGCGGGTGGCCCGGCGGCCGGCGGCGCGGTGCTCGTGGGCTCGGACGTCTCGGACATCGCGCGCACGCTGCACCGCCTGCGCGTGGCGCTCCTGGTCGCTGCGCTGGGCGCCCTGCTGCTCGCGGGCGCCGCCGCCGCCCTGCTGACGCGCCGCGGGCTGCGCCCGCTGCGACGGCTCACGGACGCGGCACGCGACATCGAGCGCACCACCGATCCGGCGCGGCGGATGCCCGAGGCCGGCGCCGACGACGAGATCGGCGAGCTCACCGAGGTGCTCAACCGCATGCTCGGGGCGCTCGATCGCGCGCGCGACAGCGAGCGGCGCTTCCTCGCCGACGCCTCGCACGAGCTGCGCACTCCGGTGACGAGCCTGCTCGGCAACGCGGAGTACGCCGCGCGCCACGGCGCCGACGCCGAGCTGCTCGCCGACCTGCGCCACGACGCCGCGCGGCTCGCCCGGCTGGTCGACGACCTGCTGACGCTCGAGCGCGAGCACGCCGGCGCGCCCGAGCCGGCGCCGGTGCGCCTCGACGAGCTCGTCCGCGCCGCCGCGGGCGGTCACGAGCGCGTGGAGCTCGGGCGCGTCGACGCGGTGCTGGGCGACGCCGACGCTCAGGCGCTGGGGCGGGCGCTGGAGAACCTGATCGAGAACGCGCTGGTGCACGGTCCACCGGCGGCGCCCGTGACGGTGACGCTGATCCAGGAGGGCGAACGCGCGGCGATCACCGTGCGCGACGGCGGCCCGGGGCCCCGGGAAGCCGACCGCGAGCGCCTCTTCGAGCGCTTCTGGCGCGGCGGCGACGCCGCTGGACGGCCCGGCTCAGGGCTCGGGCTGGCGATCGTCGCCTCGACCGCGGCACGCCACCGTGGGCGTGTCAGCGTGGAGGGCTCCGCGTTTACGCTGGAGCTGCCGGCCCGCGCGGTGGCCCGTTCAGGTGAGGCCAAGGCGAGCCTGCCATCTTGACGGCCGTGCGCGTCGCTTCCCTTCTCGCCTTGGTGTGCGCGGCCCTGCTCGCCGGCTGCGGCGGCTCGAGCTCGGCCGGGGCCCGGAGCGGTGGCGGCTCGGGCGGCAAGAGCGCCGCGCCCGCCTCGAGCACGGCGAAGCGGGCGGCGCAGCCGCCGGTCGCCCTGCACTCCCGGAGCATCGGGCACCTGCCGGCTCCGCTCATGGACCCGGCCACCGCCGCCACGAAGGCAGGCCAGGTCCTGCTCGCGGGCGGCCTGAACTCGGCCGACGTCTCCGTCGACGGCATCGAGTCCGTCGGCCCCGGCACGCGCGCGCCCCGCCAGACGGGCCGCCTGCCCCGGCGCCTGCACGACGCCGCCGCAGCGGGGATCGGCAGCGGCGTCTACTTCTTCGGCGGCGGCGACCTCGGCTCCAGCGCCGACATCACGCGCCTGCGCCCGGGCGGGACCTCGAGCGTGGTGGCCCGCCTGCCGATCGCGGCCTCCGACGTCGCGGCGGCGAGCATCGGCTCGACGGCCTACGTCGTCGGCGGCTACGACGGCGCGAGCCCGCTGAACTCCATCCTCGCCTGGCGCCCCGGCCAGGCGGTCGCGCGCCGGGTCGGCCGGCTGCCGGTGGCGCTGCGCTACGCGTCGGTCGCCGCGGTCGGCGGCAAGCTCCTGATCGCCGGCGGCACCGCCGGGGTGGCGGCCGAGCGCACGATCCTGCTCTTCGACCCCGCGACCGGTCGCGCGCGCCGCATCGGCCGCCTGCCCGCCGCGCGCACCCACGCCGCCGCCGTCAGCCTCGGCGCGCGCGTCTACCTGCTCGGCGGGCGCGGCAGCGACCAGGGCACCCAGACCCGGCAGATCCTCGCCATCGACCCCGCGACCGGCCGCTCCCGCAACGCCGGGCGCCTCCCCCTGGCCTTGTCCGACGTGGGTGCGGCCGCCGCTGAGGGGCGCGTCATCGTGGCGGGTGGGCGCGACGCGGGCGGTGGCGTGCACGATCAGGTGTGGGAGCTTCGGGCGGGCGGTTAGGCGCGGCGTTCGTGGCGGCGCCCGCTTCAAGGCAGCACGAGATGCGAGTCCCCGAACTCGTGCCACAGATAGCCCTCCGCCAGCGCCGCGCGGTAGGACCGGCGAAGCAAGGTCTCGCCCGCCGCCGCTTCGAGCAGCTGCAGATGCGAAGCCTCGGGCTCGTGCCAGCCGCTGATCAGGCCATCGACGGCGCGCAGTCCGCGTTCGGGCCCCACCACGAGCTTCGTCCACCCGCGGTCAGGGCGAACCGTCCCGTCCCCATCGGCGACGGTCTCCAGCGCTCGCACGACCGTGGTGCCGACGGCTACGACGCGACCGCCGCGGGCGTGGGCGGCGTTGACGAGCTCGGCGGTCGCGGGCGGGACCTCGTAGCGCTCGGGCAGCGGCGGCTCATGGCGCTCAGGTGAAGAGAGACCGGTGTGCAGCACCACCGGCGCGACCTGGACGCCGCCCGCCACCAGCCGGGTCACGAGCTCGGCCGTGAACGGCCGGCCGGCGCTGGGCATCTCCGAGCTGCCGGGATGAAGGGCGTAGACCGCCTGGTAGGCCTCCAGCGGCCACTCCTCGCGGACGTAGCCGTAGCGGATCGGCGAGCCGTGGGCGGCGAGGACGTGTGGCAGCGCAAGCTCGCCGTCGAGCCGTGCCAGCCACAGCCGCGAGCCGCCCGCGTAGGGCGCGACGAGCTCGGCTTGGGCGCCGCCGAGCAACACGAGCCGGTCGCCGGCCCGCCCGCCGCGGAACGGCCGCGCGCCGTCGGCGCTGCGCAGCTCGATCACCCACCAGCCGGGCCCCGGGAGCCCGGGCGCCGGCATCGCGACGTGGACGCGCAGCTCGGCGGCGTCCTCGCGCCGGGCTGCAATCGCGGCCGGGAGGGTCGCGGAGGTGTTGATCACCAGCACGTCGCCGGAGGCCAGATGATCGGGCAGGTCGCGGAAGCCGGCGTGCACGAGCGAGCCGTCGCCGCGGCGCGCGACCATCAGGCGAACCTCGTCGCGGGCCAGCCCCCGCGCCTCGGGCGGCTCGATGGCCTCCAGCGCCCCCGGCAGCTCGAAGGCGAGCGCGCTCACGCGCCCGCCGGGGCCGCGATCTCGGCGGCGCGGTAGCGGCCGCTCGGGTGCGTGCCGCCGATCAGCGCGAGGAGCCCGGGCACGCTGTCCTCCGGCGGCGGGCGGTCGGAGATGTCCTCGTCCGGGAACGCGTCCTGGTGCATCTGCGTGCGCATGTCGCCCGGGTCGACGGCGTAGACGCGCAGCTCGGGATGCTCCGCGCCCAGGATCGCGGTGAGCTGCTCGAGCGCCGCCTTGGAGGAGCCGTAGCCACCCCAGCCCTCGTAGGGCTCGACGGCGGCGTCGGAGGTCACGTTGACGATGGCGCCGTCGGTGGCGAGCCGGGGCAGCGCGAGCTGGGCGAGCGCCATCGGCGCGACGGCGTTGACGCGGTAGACGCGCTCGAGCTCCTCGGCGGGCAGGTCGGCGAGCGCGGGGAGCGGGCTCGGGCCCAGCGTGCTGGCGTTGTTGACGAGCAGGTCGAGCCGCTCACCGGCGGCGGCGACCAGCGCGCTGCGGTGCCAGGGATCCGAGACGTCTCCGGCGATCGCGGTGACGCGGTCGCCGAGCGGTGCTGCGGCGCGCGCGAGCTCAGCGGCCCCGCGGGCGTCGAGGATCAGGCGCCAGCCGTCGGCCGCGAGCGCCCGGGCGAGCGCGAGGCCGAGGCCGCGGGAGGCTCCGGTGATGATGGCGGTGGGCATGCGGTCCAACCTAGGCGGGCCATGGTCTGAGTTCCCACGGGCAATTGGGCCTAGGACCGCGGGCCGAGCAGCCCCGCGTGCACGGCGTGAAGCGCGGCCTGCGTGCGGTCGCTCACCCCGAGCTTGGCGAGCACGTGGCCGACGTGGGTCTTGACCGTCTTCTCCGACAGTCCGAGCTCGCGCGCGATCCGCTTGTTGGAGAGCCCGCCGGCGATCAGCGCGAGCACCTCGCGCTCGCGCGGGGTCAGGCGCTCGGCCGCCGACTCGCCCGCGGGCTGCGCGATCGCCTCGACCAGCCGCGCCGCCACCGCGGGGTCGAGCACGGCCTGCCCGGCGTGGGCGGCCCGCACCGCACGCGCGAGCTCCTGCGGCTCGACGTCCTTGAACAGGTACCCGGCCGCGCCGGCGCGGATCGCGGGCAGCAGGCGCTCGTCCTCGGCGAAGCTCGTGAGCACGATCACGCGGCACTCGGGCACCAGGCGGCGCAGCTCGCGCATCGCGCCGACGCCGTCGAGGCGCGGCATCGACAGGTCCATCAGCACCACGTCCGGCCGCAGGCGCTCGGCCTGGCGCACCGCCTCCTCCCCGTCGCCCGCCTCCCCCACGATGCGCACCCCGTCCTGGAGCTCGAGAAAGGAGCGCAGCCCCTCGCGCACGACGGCGTGGTCGTCGACCAGCAGGACGCCGATCGACTCAGCCACCGCCCGCCTCCAGCGTCACCGTCGTCCCCTGCCCGGGCGCCGAGCGCACTTCGAGGCGCCCGCCGAGCCGCCGCGCGCGCTCCTCCATCGAGGTCAGGCCGAGGTGGGTGGCCCGCAGCTCCGGATCGGCCGGGTGGAAGCCGGCGCCGTCGTCGGCGACCACGAGCGTGAGCCGCTGCTCGCCCGCCTCCAGGCGGACCGAGATCCGCCCCGCGGCCGCGTGGCGCAGCGCGTTGTGCAGGGCCTCCTGGGCGATCCGCAGCACCTCGGCGTCGCGGCGCACGTCGGCGGGACGCCCCGCGTCCTCGCGAACCTCGAGCTCGAGCTCCACCTCGTGCAGGCGCCGCAGCACCTCGACGTGCTTGCGCAGCGTCCCGCCCAGGCCGTCGCGAGCGAGGTCGGGCGGGCGCAGCTCGAGCACGAGCGAGCGAAGCTCCTCGAGCGCCTCGCGAGCGAGCTCCTGGGAGCGCGCCAGCTGCGCGCGCGCCGCCGCCGGGTCGCGCTCGAGCAGCGTCGAGGCGGCCTCGGAGGTCAGCACGACGCTGAAGAGCTTCTGGCTGACGACGTCGTGGAGCTCGAGCGCGAGGCGCTGGCGCTCGGACAGGATCGAGAGCTCGCGGCTGTGCTCGTAGAGGCGCGCGTTGGTGATCGCGATCGCGGCGTGCGCGGCGAGCAGCTCGATCAGCTCCTGCTCCTCGGCGCCGAACACCCCACCGTCCTCCTTCTCGGTCAGGTAGAACGCGCCGATCACGCCGTCCACGGCCACGATCGGGACCCCCAGGAACGAGCGCATGTCGGGGTGCGTGGCCGGCCACCAGCCGCGGAAGCGCGGGTCGCGATGGATGTCCTCGGTCAGGTAGGCCCCGGGGGCCTCGAGCATCGCGCCGAGCAGGCCGTGGGTGCGCGGGAGCGGGCCGAGGGTCGCGATCAGCGCGTCGCTCATGCCGGAGACCAGGAAGCGGCTGAAGCCGCCCTCGCCGTCGGGAATGCCCAGCGCCGCGTAGCGCGCGCCGCCCAGCTCGCGGGCGCGATCGACGAGCTGCTGCAGGACGTCCTCGACGGAGAGCCGCGAGGCGACGGCGAGCACCGCGTCGCTCACCGCGCGCAGCGCCGGGTGCAGCGGCTCGGCCACTACCGGCGCACTCAGACGGGCTGGGCGTCGGCGAGCCCGAGCCGCTCGATCGCGGCGTCGCGCATCCGGAACTTCTGGACCTTGCCGGTCACCGTCATCGGGAACTCGTCCACGAACGCGATGTGGCTCGGCACCTTGAAGTGGGCGATCTTCCCGGCGCAGAACGCGCGCAGCTCCTCCTCGGTGAGCTGCTCGCCGTCGCGCAGGATCACCGACACCATCACCGCCTCGCCGTAGCGCGGGTCCGGCACGCCGTAGACCGAGGCGTCGCTGATCGCGGGGTGGGAGTAGAGGAACTCCTCGACCTCGCGCGGGTAGACGTTCTCGCCGCCGCGGATGATCATGTCCTTGGAGCGCCCGACGATCTTCACGTAGCCCTGCTCGTCCATCGTCGCCAGGTCGCCGGTGTGCATCCAGCGCGCGCGGTCGATCGCCTCAGCGGTGCGCTCTGGGTCCCCCCAGTAACCGAGCATCACCGAGTAGCCGCGGGTCAGCAGCTCGCCCGGCTCACCGGGCGGCGCGGCGAGCCCCGTCTCGGGATCGACGATCTTGACCTCGACGTGGGGATGGACACGGCCGACGGTCCCGACGCGGCGGTCGAGCTCGTCGTCGGCAGCGGTCTGGGTCGACACCGGTGAGGTCTCGGTCATCCCGTAACAGATGGTCACGTCCTCCATGTGCATGCGCTCGATCACCTTGCGCATGACCTCCTCCGGGCACGGCGACCCGGCCATGATCCCGGTACGCAGCGAGGTCAGGTCGTAGGCGGCGAAGTCCGGGTGGTCGAGCTCGGCGATGAACATCGTCGGGACGCCGTAGAGGCTCGTGCAGCGCTCCTGCTCGACCGCCTCGAGCACCGCCCCGGGCTCGAAGGCCGGGGCCGGGACGACCATGCAGGCGCCGTGGGTGACGCAGCCGAGATTGCCCATGACCATGCCGAAGCAGTGGTAGAAGGGCACCGGGATGCAGACGCGGTCCTGTTCTGAGTAGCCGCAGGCCTCGCCGACGAAGAAGCCGTTGTTCAGGATGTTGTGATGCGAGAGCGTTGCGCCCTTGGGCGAGCCGGTGGTGCCGCTCGTGTACTGGATGTTGATCGGGTCGTCGAAGTCCAGCTCGGGCCAGTCGATCACCGCCGGCGCGCTCTGGAGCATCGCGTGCACCTCGTCGCCGAGGAAGATCACGTGCTCGAGCTCGGGCAGGTCGCCGCGGACCTCCTGCACCATCGCCCGGTAGTCCGAGCCCTTGAACTCGGGCGCCGCGATCAGCACGCGGCAGCCCGACTGGCGCAGCGCGTAGGCGAGCTCGGTCGTGCGATAGGCCGGGTTGACGTTGACGAGGATCACGCCGAGCTTGGCCGTCGCGAACTGGACGATGACCCACTCACCGCAGTTGGGTGCCCAGATGCCGAGGCGATCGCCCTTGCCCAGTCCGAGCCCGGCCAGGCCCCGCGCCATCGAGTCCACCGCCTCGGCCAGCTCGCCGTAGGTCAGCCGCAGGTTCTGGTGGCGCACCACGAGCGCCTCGCGCTCGCGGTGCTCGGCGACCGCGCGGTCGAAGTTCGCTCCGATCGTCTCCCCCAGCAGGGCGGTGGTGCCGATTCCCTGCGCGTAGGACAGCTTCATCTGCGTCTCGACCTCCTCAGCGGCCGGCGATCAACCTCCTGCGCAGCAGCTTCTCAGCCGGGCGCAGGGGCCACAAGAGCCCGAGGCGGCCGATCGCCCCGAGGCCCTCGGCGACGACCGACATCGCCGAGCGCTGGGAGTCGTCGAAGGCGCCGTCGCGGATCAGCTGCAGGTACCACTCGACGGTGGCGGTGACCGTCTGGGCCAGCGGGCGCGGGCGGTAGCCGAGCTCGCGCTTGGCCTTGGCGGAGCTGAAGCGCCAGTCCTGCCCCATCAGGCCGAACGCCTCGGCGGAGATCGCCCCGGGCAGCCCGATCCTCTCGCGAAGCTCCGAGAGGCGGCCGACCTCGGTGGGGACCACCAGCAGCGGGTGGTGGCGCCCCGAGGCCCTGGCCACCATGTCGATCAGCTCGGCCCACGGGCGGTTCTGACCGCCGAGGATGTAGCGCTCGCCCGCTCGCCCCTTGTCGGCGGCGAGGAGGTGGCCGATCGCGACGTCCTCGACGTCGACGAAGTTGATCGACGCGTCGAGCACGGCGGGCAGGCGGCCGCGCAGGTAGTTGCCGACGATCCGGGTGGAGGTCTCCCCCGGCTGCGAGGTGTCCACCGGCACGCCCAGGACATAGGCCGGGTTGACGACCACGACCTCGACCCCGAGACGCTCGCCCGCCGCCAGCGCCTCACGCTCGCCCCCGCGCTTGGCGTCGGCGTAGACAAGCCCGAGCCCCTCTTCGGGATAGGGGTTCTCCTCGTCCGCCGGGCGCCCGTTGGCCGTCCCGACCGCCGAGATCGTCGAGGTCAGCACCACGCGCTTCACACTCTCGAACGCCGCCGCCTCGACCGCGACCAGCGGGCCGCGCTGGTTCATGTCCCACACCTTGCCGACGGGCTTGGAGCCGACCATGCCGGCCACGTGGTAGACCACGTCGCAGCCGCGCATCGCCTTGCGCATGGCGTCCAGGTCGAGGACCTCGCCAGCGACGGGCTCGACGTCGAGGCCTCCGAGGCGGTCGAGGCGCTTCGGGTTGCGGTACCCGGCGCGCACGTGGTCGCCGCGTTGCACCAGCTCGCGAGTGACGTGCGCCCCGACGAACCCTGTGGCCCCTGTGACGAGGACTTTCTGTTTGGGCATTCCAGGACCCCTACCCAGGCAGCGCGCCCGGCTCACCGCTATCCTCCGCCCCTCGCGCGGATGTAGCTCAGTTGGCTAGAGCGTCTGCTTGCCATGCAGAAGGTCGAGGGTTCGAGTCCCTTCATCCGCTTCGACGAAAGGCCCGCGTTTGCGGGCCTTTCGTGTTTCTAGCGCGATTCCTGCGATCGCGTCAAGGCGGCGCTGGAGGCCTGAGTGTCTATTGCGTGTCTATTCACGACCGCGAGAGCGCCGTTCTGGGACCGCCCGGAGAGCATCAGACCCACCTCGACGAGGTCGCCGCCGAGCACGCTGGCGAGTGTCCTTTCGCCCTCGGCGCTGAGGTCCAGGACCTGCTGGTAGACGCTCATCGTCAGCTTCGGGTCGGTGTGGCCGAGCAGGTACATCGCCCGCCGCGGGCTCACGCCGCTCTCGGCCAACAGCGAGGCGAAGGTCCGGCGGAGGGTGTGCGGGGTCAGGTGGCCGATACCAGGACGGCTCGCGTCCGCGAGCCGCTCGTTGGCCCGCTGATGAGCGCCCGCGACGATGCGAGCACGGATGTTGTCGGGACTGTTACGGCCTCCGGTACGGGTCCCGAACACGAAGTCCCCTCCGCAGTAATGATGCGTCGCTCGGTGGTCGACCAGCGCTTCGCGCAGTGCGGGGACGATGGGGATGAACCGCTCGCCGGCGTCGGTCTTGGTCACGTCGCGCCGAACGCGGATCCGCCCAGACGCAAGATCGACGTCCTCCCCGACCAGGCCGCAGAGCTCCGAGATCCGCACGCCGGCCAGCACGAGCGTCGCGAGGATCGCGCGCCGCGGAATGTCGTTGCGGTTGCGAGGCGCCGCCTCCTCGTTCCAAAGCAGGCGACGGCGGACCTTGGACACCAGCACGTCGGAGACGCCGAGCTCCCGAGCGAGCTTGAGGTTGCTCGCGCTCGAGTCACGGATGTAGCCGACCTTCTGCCAGTCGAGACCGCGATGGCCCTTCTCGATGTCCGCGGCCGCCTGCAGCAGTTCCTCGATCTGCTCGGCCTCTAGGAAAGACCGGCTCGGACGAGGGGTCGAAACGAGGCACGCGGGGTCTGCCGCGGGATTGACCGAGATCAGTCCGCGGCGCTGCGCATCCTTGAGGACGATCCGGACTCCGGCGATGACCTTGTTGATTGAGGAGCGGTCCAGCCCGCGCCGACGCCGCACGTAAGAGCGGCCGTGCTTGTCGCTCACCGTCTCGGTCAGTGGCGTCCCGTCGGCCGCGGCCCGCTCGATCGCGTCGCGCTCGCGAAGTGCTCCATCGACGAAGTCGTCGATCACGCCAGCGTCGATCTCGTCGAGCCGGTAGGCGCCGAAGTGGTCCATGCCGGCGCGCAACCGCCAGTGGTAATCCGCGTAGGTCTTGGCCTCCACCCTCGGCTTGCGGCGCGCAAGCCAGCCAGAGGCGAACACCTGAAAGCTCACCGAAGCCGCCACGGGCGCCTCGACCGACTGGCGCTGCGTCGCCGGCGGGAGCCACTCGCCTCGCGCCATCTGAGCCGCGACGTACTCCCGCTCAGCCTGCACTCGCTCCTCCGTCCAGCCCTCCCAGGAGCCGCCGAGCTGAATGACGGGCTTGGTGCCGCCGTAGGAGACGCGCAACGCGAACGAAGTCCCCTGCTTCGTGCGTCTGCGGATGACGGTGCCGACGGCTGGTCGCGCCATGAAAAGCGGATCTACTCCTGATCGAACGACACGTGAACGAGGGATCGTAGGTGCCGTCCCGGTCATCGCCCGGACCGGCCACGGATCAGCTCGACCGAGTCGGGCGGGGGCGCCACCCGAGGCCTGCGCGGTGGGCGCCCGTTGCCCAAAGGAGCCGACCGCGCCATCCCTTCGATCGCTGCCCGACAGCGGTCCAGATCGAAGCGGAGCCTGGCCTTCGGACCGGTCCCGAGTCGGATGCCGCCGAGTTCATTCGCGTGGGCATACACCCAGGTCGGGCTCACCCCGAACCGGCGGCACACCACCTCCGCCCTGACCCACCCGCGGTCGGGAGTCGCCGGCTGCAGGAGCTCGACGACCCGTTGGGCGATTGCCTCGACCTCATCGGCGTCAAGCATGGAATTCCACCCGAAGTAGCCGCGCGACACAGCCGCTCAGGCCGGCGTGTCCGAATGGCTCGAGTCCCACGACCCCGAGATGCTGACGCTGCCCTTGGAGATCGACGCTTCTCGGGCTCAACCCGCGGGTGCCACAGCCCACGCCGCGCAGCCTCTCAGCCAATAACCCCATATCCCCTAAGCCGGTAGACCCCCGCAACGCGCAACACGATTCCGGCCTCTTCCACCACTTCTTCTTCTTCAGCTATCACGCTGGGCCCGCTCGCTTCTCGCCCTGTCGCTTTCCTCCCCGCTTCCCCGTTCGGCCGTCTCTTCCGTCTTTTCCTCTTTTCCTTCCTGGTCTCTCCCGCCTGTGCCTGCTTCTCTCCCTGACTCTTGTCGGCGCCGGGTGAAGACTGGACCACCTGCGCCGGTTGAAAAGTGGACCGCCTGATCGTCCGGTGGTTCTCGGAGCCTGGGTTCGTTTGCGCAGAGCGAGCTCGGGAGGACCGGGGTGGTCGGAGTGCAGCAGTGGGCG
>JBBRYA010000014.1:0-62829 GCA_038238015.1 Solirubrobacterales bacterium | reverse complement strand
GGCCCCGGCGCAACGAACATCGTCACCCCGCTCACCGACGCGATGATGGACTCCGTCCCGCTCGTGGTCTTCACCGGCCAGGTGCGCACCGACCTGCTGGGCACCGACGGCTTCCAGGAGGCCGACACCTTCGGCATCACCATGCCGGTGGTCAAGCACTCGTTCATGATCCAGCACCCCGCGGAGATCCCGCGGGCGGTGCACGAGGCCTTCCACATCGCCCGCACCGGCCGCCCCGGCCCGGTCCTGATCGACATGCCGACCGACCTGACGCGCGCGGAGATCGACTACCAGCCCGTCGGCGACGTGCGCTTGCCCGGCTATCAGCCCACCACCGAGGGCAACCAGAAGCAGATTCGCATCGCCGCCAAGGCCCTGGCCAACTCGCGCCGGCCCGTGCTCTACGTCGGCGGCGGCGTGATCAACGCCGGCGCTTCGGCCGAGCTGACCGAGCTCGCGCTCGCCGACCGCTTCCCGGTCACCGCCACGCTGATGGGCCTCGGCGCGTTCGGCGCCCCGCACCCGCAGTGGCTCGGGATGCTCGGGATGCACGGCACCCGCACGGCCAACTACGCGATGGACGAGGCGGACCTGATCGTCGCGATCGGCTCGCGCTTCGACGACCGCATCACCGGCAAGCTGTCGGAGTTCGCGCCGCGGGCCAAGTTCGTCCACATCGACGTCGACCCGGCCGAGATCTCAAAGAACGTCCCGGCGCACATCCCGATCGTCGGGGACGCGAAGAACATCCTCCCGCGCCTGACCGCCGAGTACCGCGCAACGGGCGCCGACCCGGCGCGCCTGGCGGCCTGGTGGGAGCGTATCGAGGGCTGGCAGGCACAGCACCCGCTCCGCTACGAGGACTCCACGGACTCCGAGATCAAGCCGCAGTTCATGGTCCAGGCGCTCTACGAGGCCACCGGCGGGGAGTGCATCCTCTCCTCCGACGTCGGCCAGCACCAGATGTGGGCGGCGCAGTACTTCCACTTCGCCCAGCCGCGACGCTGGATCAACTCGGGCGGCCTGGGCACGATGGGCTTCGGGCTGCCGGCCGCGATGGGCGCCGCCGTCGCCGTGCCCGAGCTCCCGAGCTGCCTGATCACTGGCGACGCCTCGATCCAGATGAACGCCCAGGAGCTCGCGACCTGCGCGGAGAACGACATCCCCGTGAAGGTGTTCATCATGAACAACGGCTACCTGGGCATGGTCCGCCAGTGGCAGGAGCTGTTCTGGGACCGCCGCTACTCCCACGTGGACCCGGGCCGCTTCCCGGACTTCGTCAAGCTCGCCGAGGCCTACGGCGCCACGGGCATGCGCCTCACCGAGAAGTCGACGCTGGTCGCGGACATGCGCACGGCGATCGAGACTCCCGGGCCAGTCGTGGTCGACGTTCGCGTGACCCGCGAGGAGAACACCTACCCGATGATCTCGCCGGGCGCCGCCGCGCGCGACATGGTCGGTTGAGCGTCGTGGGGGAGCCGGGGACCAAGGAGATCCTCACCCTCGCCGAGCTCGAGGCCTCGACGGGGGTGCGCACCGGGCGCAAGCACACGCTCTCGATCCTGGTCGAGAACAAGGCGGGCGTGCTGACGAGGATCGCCGGGCTGTTCGCGCGGCGCGGCTTCAACATCGACACGCTGGCGGTCGGGCCGACCGACGACCCGCACCTGTCGCGCATCACGCTCACGCTCGACGGGGCGATGCACCCGATCGACCAGGTGACCAAGCAGCTGCACAAGCTCGTCAACGTGCTGAAGATCCGCGACCTCGAGCCGGCCGACACCGTCGCCCGCGAGCTGGCGCTGTTCAAGGTCTCCGTCGACGGCGCCGCCCGCGGCGAGGTCATGCAGATCGTGGAGATCTTCCGCGGCAAGATCATCGACGTGACGAAGCGCTCGGTGATCATCGAGGTGACGGGGCCGTGGGAGAAGATCGAGGCCTTCGAGCGCATGGTGCGCCCGTTCGGGCTGGTCGAGATGGCGCGGACCGGCGAGATCGCGATCTCGCGCGGGCGCGGGGAGACCTGAGCCGCGCCCGAGCTGTACGTACGCGACTTCGGCGCGGGGCCGCCGGTGGTGCTGCTCCACCCCGGCCCAGGGATCGACGGATCCGTGTTCCTCCCCGGCGCCCAGGCCCTGGCGGACAGCCACCGGCTCCTGGTCGTCGACCTGCCGGGCAACGGCCGCTCGCCCGGGGGCGACCCCGCCGAGTGGACCTACGCCGGGTTCGCGCGGGCGGTGCAGAGGCTCGCCGATGAGCTGGCGCTCGAGGACTGGACGCTGCTCGGTCACTCCTTCGGCGGCTTCGTGGCCATGGCGCACCTCATCGAGTTCCCCGGCAGTGCCGCCCGCCTGATCGCTTCGTGCACCGACGCTGACGAGGAGCCGGCCCCGGGGGCGCCCGAGCACGACTTGGAGGGGCTGCCCGAGGACGTGGCGGCCACGGTGCAGGTGGCCTTCGAGCGCGAGGACTCGGTGACGACGCCCGAGGAGACCCGCGGCGTGTGGCTCGATCTGATGCCGTTCTTCGCCGGCACGCCCGCGGCGGTGCCCGCGCTCGAGGCGGCCTTCGCCGACGTCATCTACCAGCCGGAGATGATGGGCGAGCGCGACTGGGGCGAGCTTCACGCGCTCGGCGCGCTGGTGGCGAGCGACATCCCCGTGCTGGCGCTCGCCGGCGAGCACGATCGCCCCACGCCGCCCGCGGCCGCTCGCCGGATCGCCGAGACGGCGCCGCGCGGCGAGCTGTTGATCGTGGAGGGGGCGGGGCACTTCCCGTTCGCCGAGGCGCCGGAGCGCTACTGGCCGGCGCTCGAGCGCTGGCTCGCGCGCACTGCCTGAGGGTCGCGCCGTACCCTTGAGGGGCATGCCCGCGCTCGCCACCACCACCGCGCGCCCGCCGTTCGCGCTGAGCGCGGGCGAGTGCGATGAGCTGCTCGCGCGCTGCGAGCGCGCCATCGGCCAGGCTCGCCGTGACGGCGGCGAGGTGCTGCTCGGCCTGACGGTGCGAGTGAACGGCGACGTCGACCCGAGCGCGGTCGCCTTCGCCTCGCGGCGCCCGGGCGAGGACTGGTTCTGCTTCGAGCAGCCCGACCGGGCCGGCGCCGCCCTGGCCGCGCTGGGCTGCGTGCGTCGCATCGACTCCGCCGGCGAGCGCCGCTTCCCCGACGTGGCGGCGCAGTGGCGCCGGCTCGCCGGCAGCGCGGTCACCGCGGTGCCGGACGGCCCGCCCGGTGCCGGGCTCGTCGCGGTCGGCGGCTTCGCCTTCTCGCCCGAGGGCGGCGCGGCGCCGCACTGGGCGGGCTTCGGGGCCGCCGACCTAGTCGTCCCCGAGGTCGCCCTGGCCAGGCGCGACGGCGACGTCCGCCTCACGCTCGCCGCGCTCGCGACGCCCGACGACGTGCCCGACCAGATCGCGCAGCGGCTGCTCGCACGCCTCGCCGAGCTGCGCCGCGGCGCGTTGCCGCTCGTCGACCCCGCCCCGGCAGGCCGCTTCCGCATCTTCAGCGTCGCGCCCCCCGAGCACTACGAGTCCGCGGTGGCGCGCGCGGTCGAGCGCATCCGCGCCGGCGACTTCGAGAAGATCGTGCTCGCCCGCGAGGTCGCCGTGTCCGCGCCGGAGCCGCACGACGCCGCGGCGGTCTTCGGCGTCCTGCGCGCCGCCTTCGGCTCCTGCTTCGTGTTCTGCGTGGGCCGCGGCGACGCGGCGTTCGTGGCCGCCTCACCCGAGCTGCTGGTGCGGCGCGAGGGCCTGCGCGCCTCCACCGTGGCGCTCGCCGGCTCGGCGCGGCGCTCCGCCGACCCGGCGGTCGACGACCACCTCGGAGAGCAGCTGCTGCGGTCGGCCAAGGACCGCGAGGAGCAGGAGATCGTGGCGCGGCGGATCGCCCGCACGCTGCGCAGCCATGCGGTCTGGGTGGCTGCGCCCGAGGAGCCGGTGCTGGTCAAGGTCGCCAACATCCAGCACCTCGCCACGCCGATCCGCGCCCAGTTGACCCAGCCGCACAGCGCGATCGAGCTCGCGGGCCTGCTGCACCCGACCCCGGCGGTCGGCGGCGAGCCGCACGAGGCCGCGGTGTCGCTGATCCCCGCGCTGGAGGGGCTGGACCGCGGCTGGTACGCGGGGCCGGTCGGATGGACGGACGCCAACGAGGACGGCGAGTACTGCGTCGCGCTGCGCTGCGCGCTGCTGCGCGGCCGCGAGGCGCGCCTGCACGTCGGCGTGGGCGTGGTGCGCGACTCAGACCCCGCGGAGGAGCTCGCCGAGACCGAGGTCAAGCTCGGCGCGCTGCTCCCGATCCTCGCGGGCTAGCCTCGCCGCGCCAGCCAGAGCGCGAACTGCCCGTCGGGGTCCGTGTAGCTCCTCACGGCGGCGAGGCCCGCGGCGGCGAAGTCGGCCGCCACGCGCTCGGGCGTGAACTTCGCCGAGATCTCCGTGCGCAGCTCCTCGCCGCGCTCGAAGCCCACCTCCAGGTCGACCGCGGCGATGCGAACCCGGCAGGCGCGGCGGGCGCGCAGCCGCATCTCGATCCACTCGCGCTCGCGGTCGTAGAACGCGACGTGCTCGAACTGGTCCACGGCGAAGTCGGCGCCGAGCTCGCGGTTGAGCACCACCAGCAGGTTGCGATTGAACTCGGCGGTGACGCCCGCGGCGTCGTCGTAGGCCGCCTCGAGGACGGCGGGATCCTTGACGAGGTCGGTGCCGAGCAGCAGGAAGTCATCGGGCCCGAGCAGCGCGGCCAGCGAGCGCTCGAAGCGCCGGCGGCTGCCCGGCGCGAAGTTGCCGATCGTCCCGCCGAGGAAGGCGACGATGCGCGGTTCGCCGGGGCGGGGGGCCGGGATCGCGCCGAGGTCTGACTCGAAGTCGCCGGCGACGCCGTCAACCTTGAGGCCCCCGTAGGCCGCCGCCAGCGCGGCGCTCGTCTCGCGCAGCTGGGCCTCGGAGACGTCGAAGGGCACGTAGCGCCGCAGCGTCCCGGCGCTCGCCATGGCGTCGAGCAGCACGCGCGTCTTCGACGCCGAGCCGGAGCCGAGCTCGACCAGCTCGCGGGCGGCCGTCGCCTCGGCGATCGCCCCGGCGCGCGCCTGCAGGATCGCGCGCTCGGCGCGCGTGGGGTAGTACTCGGGCAGCTCGCAGATCTGCTCGAAGAGCTCGGCGCCGCGAGCGTCGTAGAGGTACTTGGGCGACAGCTCCTTGCACGGGCGGGTGAGCCCGTCAAGCACGTCCTCGGCCAGCGTGCTGCGGATGTCCGCGCCGCCGCTCACGCGTCCCACGCCAGACGCAGGCCGGAGAAGATCTGCCTGCGCTGCGGCAGGTCCCAGTTGCGCAGGCTCGGCGTGGCGACCCGCGCCCGCGTGGCCCACGAGCCGCCGCGCAGGCACCGATACCCGGTGGCGAAGAAGACCTCGGAGTACTCGCGGTAGGGATGGGCGGCGAAGCCCTCGTAGCCGCCGAACTCGCTCGCGGTCCACTCCCACACGTCGCCGAGCATCCCGAGCGCGCCGCACTGCGCGGCTCCGGCGGGTAGCGCGCCGGCCGTCAGCGGGCCGAGGCAGGTGTGGTCGAGATTGGCGCGGCCGTCGCCGGCCGATGGGGGCTGCTCGCCCCAGGGGAAGCTTCTTGCCGTCTCGGTCTCCTGGTCCCAGGTCGCCGCCTTCTCCCACTCGGCCTCGGTGGGGAGCCGGGCTCGGTGCGATCGCGCGAAGGCGTCGGCCTCGAACCAGGAGACGTGGACAACCGGCTCGTCGGGGTGCAGCGGCGCCCAACCGTCGATGCGCCACTGCCGCCATCCGTCCGGACCGGCGGCCCACCCTCCAGGGTGGGTGATGTCGTAGTCCTCCTTCCAGGACCAGCCCTCGTCGGACCACCACTCGCGGCGCTGGTAGCCGCCGCCCTCGACGAAGCGCAGGAAGGTCGCGTTGGTGATCGGCGTGCGCCCGATGCGGAAGGAGGGCAGCTCGACGGCGTGGCGCGGGCGCTCGTTGTCGTAGGAGAAGCGCTGGTCGGGGGCGCCGATGGTCGACGAGCCGCCGGCGACGAGCGCGCTTTCGAGGCCGTTGTGGGTCCCCGCTGCGAGGGCGGGGCGCGGCGCGGCGGCGAGGCCGGGCGCCGTCGCGAGGCGTCCGAGCTCCATGGCCTGCAGCATCGTCTCGTTGTGCTGGTGCTCGTGCTGGAGCACCAGCTCGTGCAGCGGCGAGGGCCCCTCGCGCTCGAGCACGCCGAGCACGCGCTCGCGCACGCCGGCCAGGTAGTCCAGCGCCTCGGCGCGGCGGAGCAGCGGCAGGTCTCCGCGGACCGCCCGCGGCGTCTCGAAGGCGTCGTACATCGCCGCCAGCTCCGGGTGCATCAGCGGCTCGCCGCCGTGCCGGTGGACGAGCCAGAGGTCCTCGTAGGCCGCGATGTGGCCGAGGTCCCAGACCAGCGGGCTCATCAGCTCCGAGTGCGTGCCCTCGACCTGCGCGTCGGTGAGCGGGTCGACGAGGTCAAGCGTCCGCCGGCGGGCCTCTGTGAGGGAGTCGGTGACCGCCACCGACACTGTCTTACCGCAACCGCCCGGCCGTTACCCGCGCAACCCGCCGCTGTTCATGGTTTCTTCACGCCGGCTGGGAGCGGCGGGACTTGCGCCAGACCTCGACGACCTCGCGGACGGTCGCCGTCCGGTAGGAGATCCGCGAGTCCAGAGGGCGCACGCACAGCTCGAAGCGCCCGGTCTGCTGCTGGTCGAGCTCGGTCACCAGCGCGTGGAAGCGCCGGCCCTTCTTGTCGACCAGCACGATGTCGCCCGCGCCGATGCCCTTGGAGGTGGTGCGGGGCTCGGGCGCGGGGGCTGCCGGGGCGTCCTCGATCAGACTCTGCTGCACCCGCGGGACGCTAGGCGGCGGCCCGGACGGACGCCGTGACGGCATCCCAGACGCGGCGGTGCAGCTCGACGTTGGCCGTGCGCTCGCTGCGCACGTGGATCAGCGTCGTCGTGGCGGCCGCCAGCGCCCCGTCGAAGGCCGCGCGGAAGGACTCGGGGTCCTGCACGCGCTCATACGCGCAGCCGTAGAGCGCGGCGGCGTGAGCGAAGTCGAGCCCGTGCGGGGTGGCCACGTGGGTCTCGAACGCCTCGCCCTCGCGAGCCACGGGGAGGAAGTGGAAGATCCCGCCGCCGTCGTTGTCGAGCAGCACGACGACGAGCGCGAGCCCGAGCCGGCGCGCGGCGAGCAGGCCGCCGACGTCGTGGGCGAGCGCGACGTCGCCGATCAGCAGCACCGTCGGGCGCTCCGGGGACGCGGCGGCCACGCCGAAGGCGGTCGATACCGTGCCGTCGATGCCGTTGGCGCCGCGGTTTGAGAGCACGCGCGGGGGCGGGGGCTCGCGCACCCCGACGAACGTCTCGACGTCGCGCACGGGCATCGAGGAGGCGACGACCAGCGTGGCCTCGGCGGGCAGCCGGACGCCGAGCTCGGCGGCCACTCGCGGCTCGCTCAGGCCGTCGAGCGTCGCGGCGATCGCGCCCGCGGCGGCGCGGTCCGCCCGCCGCCAGCCGTCGAGCCATGCGCGCTCGCCGGCGCCCTTGCGCGGCTGGAGCCCCTCGGCGAGCAGGCGCGGGTCGGCGGTGATGATCGTCCCGACGCGCCCGGCCGGGTCCTGCCACGCCGCCTCGGCGTCCACCGCCACCTGCAGCACGTCGAGGCTCGCGAGCCACTGGCGCAGGGGCTTGGAGGTCGGCAGGTCGCCGAAGCGCAGGACGAGCTCGGGCGCGTGCGCGGCGCCGAAGCCCGGGTCGCGCAGCAGCGCGTCGTAGTGGGCGACCGCGGCCGGCCCGCGGCGCGCTCCCGAGAGCGGCTCGGCCAGAAGCGGCGCCCCGAGCCGCTCGGCCAGCTCCGCGATCGCCCCGCCCAGAGCCGGGTCGCGCTCGGCCCGCCCGGCGACGACCAGCGCACGCGGGGCGCGCTCGAGCTCGGCCTGCAGGCTCTCGAGCACCGCCGGGGCGGGGGAGAGCAGGGTCGGCGGGCGCGTCACCCACGGCCGCCCGCCCGCGCGACCGCCGCCGCCGGGCTCGTCGTCGGGCAGCGGAGCGTCGAGCACGAGCGGCTCGCGCAGGGAGAAGTTGAGGTGCACCGGGCCGGGGCGGCCCTCGAGCGTGGTCCAGAACGCGCGGCAGGCGAGCTGGCGCAGCCAGCGCAGGCGCTCCGGCGTCGCGGCCTGGTCGTCGACCTCGAAGTACCACTTCGCGGCGCTCCCGTAGAGCTTGACCTGGTCGATCGTCTGGCCGGCCCCGACCTCGCGCAGCTCGGGCGGGCGGTCGGCGGTAAGCACGAGCAGCGGCACGCGCGCCTCGTGGGCCTCGTTGACCGCCGGGGCGTAGTTGGCCGCCGCCGTGCCCGACGTGCACGCGAGCACGACCGGGAGCCCGCTCGCCTTGGCGGCGCCGAGCGCGAAGAAGGCCCCGCAGCGCTCGTCGATGTGCGACCTGGCGTGGATACGGGGCTCGCGGGCGAGCGCGAGCACGAGCGGGGTCGAGCGCGAGCCGGGCGAGGTGCAGGCCTCGCGCGCCCCGCAGCGGGCGAGCTCGTCGACGAACGCGCGCAGGCCGAGGTGGGAGTCCATCGCTGTCATCGTGAGGGCGTGCCCGCGGACCTCGTGCTGCTCCACGGCTTCACCCAGACGAGCGCGAGCTGGGAGCCGGTCGTGCGGGCGCTCGGGCCACGGTACCGCGCGCTGGCACCCGAGCTCGGCACGGGACCGTGGGACGCGGAGCTCGACCGGCTCGCCGCGATCGTGGCACCCGGTGCCATCCTCGCCGGCTACTCGCTGGGCGGACGTCTCGCGCTCGCCCTCGCGCTCACGCGGGCCGTGTCCCTGAGCGCGCTCGTGCTGGTGTCGGCGAGCCCCGGGCTCGCCGATCCCGGCGAGCGGGCGGCGCGCCGCGCCGCCGACGACGCGCTCGCGGGACGGATCGAGGCGATCGGCACCGAGGCCTTCGCGGAGGAGTGGGCCGCGCAGCCGTTGTTCGCCGGCCAGCCGCCCGAGCTCGCGGCGGCGGCTCACGCCGACCGGCTGCGCCATGCGCCCGGTGAGCTCGCCGACCAGCTCCGAGGCCTCGGCACCGGCACCATGCCGCCGCTGTGGCACCGCCTCGCCGAGCTGAGCGTGCCCACGACGCTCGTGGTCGGCGAGCGCGACGCGAAGTTCCGGGCGATCGCGGAGCAGATGGCCGCGGCGATCGCCGACGCGTCGGTCGTGGTGGTGGAGGGCGCCGGCCACGCCGTCGCGCTCGAGCGCCCGGAGGCCGTCGCCGGAGCCCTCGCCGCCTGAGGCGCACCTGGCGCGCGGCCCGTGAACAGCTGGTAGCGTCGCGCGCCCCGGGGGTCACGGAGGGGCAGTGGGACGCAGCAGGGGACGGACGCAAGGATGGGGTCGGCCGGCGCGCACGCTCGCGGCGCTCGTCCTCGCGGCGGCGCTGAACGCCGCCGGCGCTCAGGCCGCGCCGGAGCCTCAGGCCTACCGGGCCAACGACGCCGGGGGCTTTCGCAACATCCTGCCCTCGGGCCAGAACGGCCACGCGAGCGCGGCCGACCTGCTGGCCTTCGAAGCCACCAAGGCGCGGCCCCCGCACAACAGCGATCAGCTCAAGCCCTACGCCGATCTGGTGCAGGCCAGCCCTTCGCTGCAGGCGGGCGACCTCAGCACCTACTTCAAGGACGCGAGCTTCGGCGTCCGCGACGGGGACGTGGAGGAGCGCTACAGCCCGCGCGACGACGTCACCGTCCTCCGCGACAAGGGCTACGGCGTGCCGCACATCTACGGCTCCACGCGTGCCGGCACGATGTTCGGCGCCGGCTACGTCGGCGCCGAGGACCGGCTCTTCTTCATGGACGTGCTCCGCCACGTCGGCCGCGCGCGGCTCTCGTCGTTCGTCGGCGGCTCGCAGTCCAACCGCCAGATGGATCGCGAGCAGTGGGCGGCCGCCCCGTACACCGAGGAGGACTTCCAGCGCCAGTTCGACCGCCTCGACGATCTCTACGGCGACGACGGGCGCGTGATCCAGAACGACCTCAGCAACTACGTCGAGGGCATCAACCGCTACATCGCCGAGGCGACCGGCACCGCCACGCCCACCGAGGGTGCCAAGAACGGCCCTACCCCGGTGCAGAAGCTGCCGGGGGAATATGCCGCGATCACCCCCAACGGGGACGGCGGGGTCGGCCGCCCGGAGCCGTGGAAGGTCACCGACCTGATCGCGACGGCGTCGCTCGTCGGCGGCATCTTCGGCAAGGGCGGGGGGCGCGAGCTCGACTCCTCGCTCGTCCTGCTCGCCGCGCGCGCCCAGTTCGGAGCCGATGGCCGCAAGGTGTTCGACGACTTCCGCAACGCGGAGGACCCCGAGGCGCCGACGACGATCGACCAGCCGTTCCCCTACGAGGCGCCGCCCGAGCACCCGGCGGCCGAGAGCCTCGCGGTGCCCGACGACGGGACGGTGGTGAAGACCGACGTCGTCCGCTCAGCGGGACGGCGGGGGCGCCGGGGAGGCATCTTCGGCAAGGGAGCGGTCTTCCCCGAGGGTGCGTCGAACTCGCTGGTGGTGTCCGGCGCGGAGTCCGAGAGCGGCCGGCCGGTCGCGGTGTTCGGGCCCCAGGTGGGCTACTTCGCGCCGCAGATCCTCCAGGAGCTCGAGATGCACGCTCCCGCGTCGGCGGCCGGGCCGGCCATCGACGCGCGCGGCGCCTCGTTTCCAGGCGTGAACCTCTACATCCAGCTCGGCCGGGGCCGCGACTACGCCTGGAGCGCGACCTCCGCCGGACAGGACATCGTCGACACCTTCGCGCTCGACCTCTGCGAGCCGGGCGGCGGGACCCCTTCGCTCGACTCCACGCACTACCGCTATCGCGGGCAGTGCAAGCCCTTCGAGACGCTGACGCGCACGAACCAGTGGGTTCCGAACGCGGCCGACTCCTCGCTGCCGGGCACCGAGACCCTGCAGGCCAACCGCACCGAGCTCGGGATCGAGACCGCCCGCGGGAAGGTCGGCGGCACCCCCGTCGTCTACACCCAGCTGCGCAGCACCTACCAGCACGAGCTCGACTCCGCCCGCGGCTTCCTGGACTTCAACACGCCCGACCGGATGGAGAGCCCCGCCGAGTTCCAGAAGGCGGCCAGCCGGATCGGCTTCACGTTCAACTGGTTCTTCGCCAACCGCAAGGACATCGCGTACTTCAACTCGGGTGACAACCCGCAGCGCGCGGACGGCACCGACCCCAACTTCCCCGTCCGCGCGTGCCCCACGGACGCCTGCGCGTTCCAGTGGCGCAACTGGGACCCGGCGACGTTCGTGGCGAGCTACACGCCGTTCGAGCAGCATCCCCAGGCGATCAACCCCCCGTACATGACGAGCTGGAACAATAAGCAGGCGCCCGGCTACCGGGCCGCCGACGAGAACTACTCCTACGGCTCGATCTTCCGCTCGCAGTCGCTCGACGATGCGCTCAAGCCGCGGATCGCGGGCGGGGAGAAGATCACCCCGGCCGAGCTGACCGACGCGATGGCGGATGCGGCGACCGTCGACCTGCGCGGCCGCCAGGTGCTGCCGTTCCTGCTCCGCGTCATCGGCGATCCGGCCGACCCGTCGCTCACCGGCCCGATCGCTGAGCTCGCGGACTGGCAGCACGACGGGGCCCATCGCCGCGATCGCGACGGCAACGGCACCTACGAGCACTCCGACGCGGTGAAGATCATGGACGCCTGGTGGCCGCGGCTGGTGCCGGACGAGTTCCGCCCGGCGCTCGGCTCCGCGCTCTATGACCGCATCCTGAGCATGATCGAGCTCGACAACACCCCGAACGGCGACGGCGCCCATCTCGGCTCCGCCTACATTGCGGGCTGGTACTCCTACGTGCAGAAGGACCTCAGGCAGCTGCTCGGCGACGAGGTCAAGGGACCGCATTCGCGCGTCTACTGCGGCGACGGCGACCGCAGCGCCTGCCGCGAGGCGCTCCTGACCTCGCTGCGCGCGGCGGTTGCCGCCGACCGGGCCGCGACGTACACCGACGAGACCTGTGCGAAGGACGAGAACCGGCAGCTCGACGACCAGCTCTGCTTCGACAGCATCGAGCAGTCCGCGATCGGTGCGATCACGCAGCCCCTTATTAACTGGCAGAACCGCCCGACCTTCCAGCAGGTCGTCGAGCTCGATGCCGCGCCGACCCCGACGCCGACGCCCAGCGCCGCTGCGGCGCCCGCGGCCTCCGCGACCCCGGCCGCCAAGCAGCGCAAGCGCCGCCAGCAGGGCGCCTCCGCCCCGCGAAGCGCCGCGGCGCCGCAGTCGGCGGCGCGCCCGGCGAGCGGCGGCGCGCTTCCGTTCACCGGCCTCGAGCTCGGCGCGATCGCTGCGGCCGGAGCCGCGCTGGCGCTCGGAGGGGCGACCCTGCGCCGGCGTCTAGGGCGGCGCGGCGAGGCGTAGCCGAGCGGCGGCCTCAGGCCGTCGCGCGCGCCGCTTCCTCGCGGTAGAGGCGGAAGCCCCGGCGCTCGTAGCTCGGGCGCGCCACCGGCGAGTCCAGCGAGCACGTGTGCAGCCACACCCTGCCGGCGCCCTGGGCCCAGCCGCCCTGCACCGCGGCGGTCAGCAGCGCGCCGCCCAGACCGCGGCCGTGGAAGTTCCGCAGGAGGCCGAAGGAGGCGATCTCGACCTCGCCGCGAGCCCGGATCAGCTCGGCGTAGCCCGCCGGCTGGCCGCCCACCCGCAGCAGCCACGTCTCGACCTCATCCCGCGTCACGTGCGAACGCCAGCGCGCGTCGTCCCAGCCGCGGCGGTCGGTCCAGCCCCAGTCGCCCCCGACGGCCTCGTACAGGCGCCGGTTGAGCTCGGGCTCCGGGGGGTCGAGGCGCTCGATCGCGGCGCCGGCCTCGGGCGCGCGCGCCGGGCGCAGCTGCGCCGAGGCGGTCATCTCCAAGTACCAGATCGTGACCGGCGCGCTCATGTGACGCCCAGCCCGGGCTCGTGCGGGACGCGGATCGCACCGCGCACCGCCCGCAGGCGTTCGCCAGGCTCGGCCAGCGCCTCGAGCGTGGCCAGGCCGTGGGCGGGCATCGGGCCGCCCGCGCTCAGGCCCGCCGCGGCGTGGACGGCGGCGGCGATCCCGATCGGGCCGTCGAGCGTCGAGCTGAGGTAGGGGATGGCGCCGGCCGCGCGCGCCGCCGCCGCGTCGCGCAAGACGCCGGAGATGCCGCCGCAGCGCGAGATCTTCAGGCACACCGCATCGGTCGCGCCCGATCCGCACGCGCCCGGCTCGGCGGCCGTCTCGTCCATCGCGAGCGCGACATCGACCTCCGCGCGCACCTCGCGCAGCTCCTCGACGCCGTGCACGGGCTCCTCGGCCAGCTCGATCCCGCAGGGGGCCAGAGCGCGCAGCGTGGCCACGGCTTCGTCGACCTCCCAGGCGCCGTTGGCGTCGACGCGGATCGCCACGCCGCCGCCGACCGCCGCCCGCACCGCCGCCAGGCGCCCGGCGTCGTCTCCGGCGCCGACCTTCACCTTCACGGTGTCGAAGCCCGCCTGCGCCGCGGCCGCCGCCGCCCCGGCCGCCCCCGCGCGGTCGCGGGCGTCGATCATCGCGTTGACGGGAATCGAGCGCGCGGCCTCGATCGAGATCAGCTGCGCCACCGGGCGCCCGGAGCGCTTGCCGGCCAGGTCCCACAGCGCGAGGTCGATTGCCGCCAGCGCCTGCGGGAGGTCGCGCTCCGCGCGGCAGGCCTCGAGCGCGTGCTCGGGCGACTCGGGCTCGCCGAGCTCGTCCAGGACCTCCGCATAGGCGTCCAGCGCGGCGACGACCACCCCGAGCGACACGCCGTCATAGGGCTCGAGCGGCGCCGCCTCCCCGACGCCCTCGCTGCCGTCGGCGGTCATGATCGTGACGCGCAGCAGCGTGCGCTCCTCGAGCACGCCCCAGGGGAAGCGCAGCGGCTCGCGGAGCGCCAGCGCGAGCGGCTCGACCTCCAGGTACATCAGCTCGCGAGGATGCCGGCCGAGAGCAGGACGCAGAACGCGAGCTGGAGCTGCCCAGTGGCGGCCAGCGCGCCGTTGAGCGACGGGCCATCGGTGCGCGCGCGCACCGTCCGCACGACGGCGACGGCGAGTGGGGCGGCCAGCAGCGTCAGGGCGAGCCATGGGGAGAGCGATCCCAGCAGCCACGGCACCTGGGCGGTCACGAAGGCGCCCACCAGCATCGCGGCGTAGAGCGTGCGCGAGCGCTCGCGCCCGAGCCGCACCGCCAGCGTGCGCTTGCCCGCGCGGCGGTCGGTCTCCAGGTCGCGGGTGTTGTTGACGACGAGGATCGCGGCGGCCAGCAACCCGACGGGGACCGCGAGTACGAGTGACTCCCACTCGACGCGCTCGACCTGGGCGAAGTAGGAGCCGGCTACAGCGACCACGCCGAAGAACAGGAAGACGAAGACCTCCCCGAGGCCCTCGTAGCCGTAGGGCCGCGGGCCGCCGGTGTAGAGCACGCCGGCGAGGATCGAGGCGGCGCCCACCAGCAGCAGCTCCCAGCCCGCGGTCGCGATCAGGTAGGAGCCCGCGAGCACCGCCAGCGCGAACGCGACGTAGGTGGCGACGAGCACCTGGCGCGGCGGCACCAGCCCGCCCGCGGTGACGCGCACTGGGCCGAGGCGGTCCTCGGTGTCGGCGCCGCGGCGGGCGTCGGAGTAGTCGTTTGAGAGGTTCGTGCCGACCTGGATGAACAGCGCACCGAGCAGCGCAGCAAGGAAGCTCACCGGCCTGAACGTGTCCTCGGTGGCTGCCAGCGCGGTGCCCACCAGCACTGGCGCGACCGCCGCGGGAAGCGTCCGCGGCCGCGCCGCCATCGCCCAGATCCGCAGGGCGCTCGGGCGCTCGGCCGCCAGCGGCGCGCCAGTCACGGCCGGCGCGGGAAGCGCGCGAAGTCGGGCGGGCGCTTCTCCCGGTAGGCGTCGCGCCCCTCCTGCGCCTCCTCGCTGGCGTAGAACAGGAGGTTGGCGTCGTGGGCGAGCTGCTGGATCCCGCTGAACCCGTCCTCGGCGGCGTGGAAGCTGGCCTTGGCCAGGCGCAGCGCGAACGGGGACAGCGCGAGCATCTCGCGGCACCAGGCGACGGTCTCCTCCTCGAGCGCGGCGAGCGGCACGACGGTGTTGACGAGCCCCATCTCCAGCGCTTGGCGCGCGTCGTACTGGCGGCAGAGGAACCAGAACTCCTTGGCCTTCTTCGGGCCGACGAGGCTCGAGAGCAGCCCGGCGCCGAAACCGCCGTCGAAGGACCCCACGCGCGGGCCGGTCTGGCCGAAGCGCGCGTTGTCGGCGGCGATCGTGAGGTCGCAGACGAGGTGGAGCACCTGCCCGCCGCCGATCGCGTAGCCCGCGACCATCGCCACCACGGGCTTGGGCAGGCGCCGGATCTGCACGTGCAGGTCGGTGACGTGGAAGCGCCCGACGCTCGCGCCGCCGGCCACGTAGCCGGTGTCGCCGCGCACGCGCTGGTCGCCGCCCGAGCAGAACGCGTCCGGGCCTTCGCCGGTGAGCACGATGACGCCGATCGCCGTGTCCTCGCGGGCGCGCTCGAGCGCGTCGGAGATCTCGATCAGCGTCTCGGGACGGAACGCGTTGCGGACCTCCGGCCGGTTGATCGTGATCTTCGCGATCCCGTCCTCGGTCGTCTCGTAGCGGATGTCGCCGTATTCCCCGGCGGCGGCCCAGTCGACTGGCATGGCGATGACATTAGCCTTCGCCCTGTGGAGATCGACCCATGGCTGCCGCGCGCCGCCGCCCAGCGGCCCGACGGCGCGGGGCTCGTGACGCCCGAGGGCAGCGTGAGCTATGCCGAACTGCTGCTGGGTGCCACGCGCGCCGCCGGCGCGCTCGCCGCGCGCGCCGTCAAGCCCGGCACGCGCGTGGCGATCGCGCTCCCGCCCGGGCGAGCCTTCGTCGAGACGCTGCACGCCTGCGGGCTGCTCGGCGCCGCGGCGATCCCGGTCGACCCGCGCCTCGGCGAGCGCGAGCGCTCCGAGCAGACGCGCACCGCCGCCGTGGTTGTCGACGCGCCGCTCAGCGGCGACACGGGGCTGTTCGTCGCCCAGGAGGCGTGGGATCCGGATGCCGTCGCGCTCGTCGTGCACACGTCGGGCACGACCGGGGCGGCGCAGCCGATCGAGCTGAGCTTCGGCAACGTCGCCGCGCACGTGCGCGCCGCGACGGACGCCACAGAGCTGCGCTCCAGCGACCGCTGGCTGTGCCCGCTGCCGCTCTCCCACGTCGGCGGGCTGATGGCCGCGCTGCGCTGCGCCGCGCGCAGCGCCACGCTGGTGCTCGAGCCGCCGCCCTTCGACGCTGGGCGCGTGGCGCGCGCGCTGGGCGAGGATGTGAACGTCGCCTCGCTGGTGCCGACCATGCTCCAGCGGGTGCTCGACGCGGGGGTCACCGCCGGGCCGTCGCTGCGGCTGATCGTGCTCGGCGGCGGCACCGTCACCCGGGCGCTGCTGCTGCGCGCCCGCGCCTCCGGCCTGCCGGTGGCCCAGAGCTACGGGCTCACCCAGGCCTGCTCGACGGTCACGCTCTCCGAGCCCGGGGACCTCGACACCGCCGGGCGGCCGCTGCACGGCTTCGGGCTCTCGATCGCCGAGGACGGCGAGATCTTCCTCACCGGCGACGCGGTGGCGGGCCGGCACGTCGTCCACACCGGTGACCTCGGCCGGCTCGACGAGGCCGGGCGCCTGGTCGTGGTGGGCCGCAAGGCCGACACGATCATCACCGGCGGCGAGAACGTCGCGCCCGCCGAGGTCGAGGCGGTACTCGAGTCCCATCCCGGCGTGGCCGAGGCGGGCGTCTTCGCGCGCGAGCACCCGCTGTGGGGCGAGGCGGTCAGCGCCAAGGTTGTGGCCATCGAGGGCGAGGCGCCGAGCGCGGCCGAGCTACGCGCGCACTGCGCCACACGGCTCGCCGGCTACAAGGTCCCGAAGAGCTTCGAGCTGGTCGGCGCGCTTCCGCGCACCGGGTCTGGGAAGCTCCTTCGCCGGGAGCTGTAGCTGAGCACGCCAGAGAACATCCGCACGGAGAGCCGGGAGCGCTGGGCGCGCTCGGCGCGCGGCTGGGCGCAGCGGCGCGAGGCGATGCGCCTGGCGACCATGGCCGTCTCGGTGCGGATGATCGACCTGCTGGCCCCGCAGCGGGGGCAGGACCTGCTCGAGCTGGCCGCCGGCCTCGGCGACGTGGGCTTCCTCGCCGCCGAGCTGATCGCCCCGGGCGGCACGCTGACCTGCTCGGATTTCGTGCCGGAGATGCTGACCGCCGCGCAGGCGCGCGCCGAGGAGCTCGGGATCGAGGGCGTGCGCTTCCGCCAGATCGACGCCGAGTCGATCGACCAGCCGGCCGCGAGCCTCGACGGCGTGCTCTGCCGCTGGGGCTACATGCTGATGCCCGACCCCGAGGCCGCGTTGCGCGAGACCCGCCGCGTCCTGCGCCCCGGCGCTCGCGTGGCGCTGGCCGCCTGGACCCCGGCGGCCGAGAACCCCTGGGCCTCGATCCCGATGCGCGAGCTCGTCGAGCGCGGGATCGTCGAGCGCCCCGAGCGCGACGCCCCCGGCCAATTCGCCTGGGCGCGCGAGGGCGTCATCGCCGAGCGCCTCGACGACGCCGGCTTCACCAGCCCGGAGGTCGAGGTGATCCCGTTCGCGATGACCTATCCCACGGCGAACGACTGGATCGCTACCCAGCGCGACCTCTCGCCGCGCTTCGATGACGCGCTGAGCGACCTCGACGACGTCACCCGCGAGGACGTGCTCGCCGCGATCCGCTCGAAGTCGGCGGACTTCGAGGCTCCCGACGGCACGCTCGTGCTGCCCGCGGCCACGTGGGTCGCGGCCGCGACGGCGTAGCGGCTACCCTCCGCCGCCCATGTTCTACGACGACGACGCTGACCTCTCCCTGCTCGACGGCAAGACCGTCGCGATCCTGGGCTACGGCTCGCAGGGCCACGCCCACGCGCTGAACCTCAAGGACTCCGGGGTCGAGGTGGTCGTCGGGCTGCGGCCGGACTCCGCCTCGGTCGAGCAGGCCCGCCGCGCCGGCCTGGAGGTGACCGGCGTCACCGACGCCGCCTCGCGCGGCGACGTGGTGATGATCCTGCTGCCCGACGAGAAGCACGGCGAGGTCTGGCGCGAGCAGATCGCCGACGGCGTCGGCCCCGGCAACCTGCTGCTCTTCGGCCACGGCTTCTCGGTCCACTACGGCGAGGTCGAGCCCCCGCCGGAGGTCGACGTCGCGCTCGTCGCCCCCAAGGGCCCGGGCCACCTCGTGCGCCGCCAGTTCACCGAGGGCAGCGGCGTTCCCGGCCTCGTCGCCGTCGCGCAGGACGCCTCCGGCTCCGCGCTGGCGCTGGCGCTCGCCTATGCGCGCGGCATCGGCTGCACCCGCGGCGGCGTCATCGAGACCTCCTTCCGCGAGGAGACCGAGACCGACCTGTTCGGCGAGCAGGCCGTGCTCTGCGGCGGCGTCTCCGAGCTCGTGCGCGCGGGCTACGAGACGCTCGTGGACGCCGGCTATGACCCGCGCCTGGCCTACTTCGAGTGCCTGCACGAGCTCAAGCTGATCGTCGACCTGATGTACGAGAAGGGCATCACCGGGATGCGCTACTCGATCTCCAACACCGCCGAGTACGGGGACCTGACCCGCGGCAAGCGGATCATCGGGCCCGAGACGCGCCAGGAGATGAAGGACGTGCTCGGAGAGATCCAGTCGGGCGCCTTCGCCCGCGAGTGGATCGCCGAGAACCGCGCGGGCCAGGAGAACTTCCAGCGCATGCGCACCGAACAGGCCGACCACCAGGTGGAGCGCGAGGGCAAGGAGCTGCGCTCCCACATGGACTGGATCCAGACCGACTTCTAGCTCGCGGCCACCGCCAGCGCCACCCTGATGCGATCGGCGCCGTCGTAGCGGCCCGGGTCTAGCTGGTCGCGGAAGTGCAGCGACACGACGCGCCCGCGGCCGTGCTCGTTCCAGACCACGATCACGTGGTTGCCGTGGATTCCGCCACGAGGAAACGGCGGCGCGGCGAGGACGAGCGCGGCGTGACCACGGATCCGGGCGCGGCGCAGGACGCGCGCCGAGGGCAGCTCCAGCGGGTCGCGCCCGCGGCGCGCGAAGGCCGCGCCCGCCGTGCCGCGAAGGTCATAGGGCGCTGGGCGCTCTCCGATCAGGAGGTGACCCCCCTCGCCCTCCACGGCAGGGTCGGAGAACGACAGCAGGTGGGCGCCGCCGCGGGCGAAGTCGCGTCCCCCCTGCGGGTGCGAGCCGGGACGCACCGGCCAGCGCGACGGGCACCAGCTGAGCCGTGCTCGGCGGCAGCCCCGCGCCACCACCGCGGGCCGCGGTCCGAGCGCGAGCTTGGGCGGCGGTGGGCCGCCGGGGCGCGTCTGCTCGGGCGAGCCGCAGTGGCCGGCACCGAAGGACACGACGCGGCGCTCCGGCGTGACGGCGCCGTCGATCCACGCCTCGAGCGTCGCGCAACGCGGGCCGTCGGCGACGAAGCCGCCCTGGTACTGGGTGTAGGGCGCAGTGCAGCCGTGCAACGTGACGGCCGCCGTGCCGTCGGCGATCGCGTAGCCCTCGTCCGCATGGCTGAAGGCGTGCGCGTCGAAGAGGAAAGCGACGTGGTCGCGGTCCTCCGGAGCCACGGCGAGCGTCACCGTGCCGCCGTTGCGTACGGCCGCAACTGCTTCGAAGGCCGCGTAGCGGTGGGCGGACGCGCGCCTGACGGCCGCCCGCAGGCGCCGCTGTTCTCGCCGCTCGCGGCGCGTCAGGCGGCGGCCGTCGAACGAGCGCAGGCTGCGCCGGTAGCTCTCGCGCACCGAGACGATGAAGCGCGCCGGGTAGCGCGGGTAGTCGCCGCGGACCGGGTACAGCGCGAGCGGCCCGGCGAGCAGGCTCGACCGTTCGTAGTCGGAGGGCAGGCCGCCGCTCACGCCGCTGGGGCACGGCGCCACGTAGCCCGGGGGCGCGGGGCCGGCGGCGATCAGGGCCGTCGCCGCCAGCGTGGCGAACGCGAAGCTCACGGCGGGCAGCACCAGCCGCTGACGTGGGGGAACCCGCGGTGGAAGCGCTCCGACACCCGGGGGTCCGCGAGCACGCGCTGCGCGCCGCTCGTGCCGGCCCGGACGTAGACCCACTGATCCCCGAGTGGCCAGGCGATCAGCAGCCAGCCGCCCGAGGGTGAGAAGTGCAGCCTCGTGAATCGCCCGCTCGCGGTGAACAGCACGCGCGTGCGGCTGCCGAGTCCCGCGAGCACGACCTCGCTCTGACGCAGGCCCGGGGTGTTCCGTGCCACGGCGACGCGGGCGCCCGAACGGGCGGGCGCGAAGGTCGTGATCGACTCATCCCGCGGCATCTCGATCCGGCCGAGCCGGTGGCCGCGCGCGTCGAACACCGCGAGCGAGTGGTGCAGGTCCACGTACAGGCGCGTGCCGTCGGCCGACCACGCCAGCCGGCCGGGGACGTGCGGCAGGCGGATCCGCGCGAGCCTGCGGTTCGAGTCGACGTCGTATATGTCGACGTGGCCGCCGGAGGAGTAGGCGAGCACGTGCGCGGGGCCCGGCCGCCACGCCATCGGGGTGAACGTGCCCGCGTCGAGCAGCCGGTCGCCGGTGCCGTCGCCCGCGACCACGCGCAGGTCCTGCCCGGAGCGGTAGGCGACGCGGAAGCCGCTCGGCGACCACAGCGCATTCGTGACCGGCCGCGGGGCGAGCAGCGACCAGTGCGCCTGCCCGCGGCGATCGAGCGCGGCAAGCCGGCGGCCCTGCCAGGCCGCGACGAAGCGCCCATGCGGTGACCACGCCGCGCCGGACCACGCGCCGAGCCGGCGCCGCGAGCCGTCGCGCTCGACGATCCACGCCGCCCCGCCGCCCGACACCAGCAGCCGCCCCGCGGAGGGCAGCCGCCCGCCCGCCGTCCGCACTCCGCCCGTGGGCGTATGAGGTCGGAGCCCGACCGCCGCACGGACCCAGTCGGCGACCGCGTCGCCCGGCGGGCTCAGGGCCGCCACCAGCGCCAGCAGCGCCGCAACGGTCGCTGCCGCGACCGGCAATCGGCGGGTTGGCACCTGTACCGGTCGCTCCGCATAGGCCTCGCCGAGTCGCGTCGCGGCCCTCGCCCGCGCCTCCGCCTCGTCGGGTGCGCGGGTGCCACGGACGAGCTCGCGCGCGCGGTCAGGCTCCATTCCGATCCTCCTCGAGCATGACGCCGAGCCGATCGAGCGCGCGCCGAAGCCGTGAGTTGACCGTCCCACGGGGGAGCCCGAGCGCCTGAGCGATCTCGCCGGGCGTGAACTCGAGCAGGTGGCGCATGACGACCAGCGCGCGCTGCTCGGCGGTCAGCGACGTGAGCGCCGCCACGATCTCCTCAGACCACGGGGCCGAGGCGGTCGCCGGCCTTGTGCCGCGCGGGACGGGCTCCGACGCCACGGCGTGCAGCCGGCGCGCCCGCGCGAAGTCGATTGCGCGGTTGATCACGATGCGATGCAGCCAGGGGCCGAAGGGGCGCCGCCGGTCGAAGGAGTGGAGCGCCGCCAGGGCCGCGATGAACGCCTCCTGCGCGATGTCCTCCGCGGCCGCGGCGTCGTGGACGACCAGCCACGCGGCTCGGTGCGCGTGCGCCCAGTGCAGCTCGAACAGCGCCTCGAAGGCCTCCGCAGAGCCCCGCTGCGCCGCGCGCACGAGTTGCCGCTCGCGACGGCGGCCGGGCGGGCCCGGGTCGTCGGCGTCGCGCACCACCGGGGAGGGGGCGGGGGGCCGTGGGGCGGCAGCGGCCATCGGCGTGAGTGTCCGCTGGGCGCAGGCCGACGGCAAGCTCATGTCCCTTCTACGAATCACGTGCCGTCGGAGGTCCCCGGTTGGCAGAATCTCCCCATCGCCGAACCGAACGAGCCCATCCGCGGCTGGCTGCCGCCGCAGGCGCCGAGCGCCCGCCCCGTGGACGCCCGGCACGCGCCACCGGCGGTCGTCACCCCGGTTCCCGGGCCCTCGAGCGCCCTCTCGGTCGCTGCGCTGGTGCTCAGCGTGATCAGCCTGGCGCTGCTGCTGATCACGCTCGGCCTGTCCTTCGCGATCTCGCTCCCGCTCGCCGCCGGGGGCTGGGTGTGCGCGGTGCGCGCCCGCCGCGAGGGGCGGACGGGGCGCAACCAGACGGCTCGGGTGCTTGGGCTGATCGGCATCGGCCTGAGCGTCGCTTCGATGGTGGTCTGGCTGGTGCTGATCGCGTCCGGCTTCTCGATCGAGGGCTTCCAGCGCGACCTCAAGCACGAGCTCGACCGGCAGCGCCAGTCCGGCCGCTAACCTCTCCGGCCGCGTGACGCCGAACCCGTTCACCAAGCAGTACCTGATGACCGCCGGCCCCACTCCGTTGCCCCCCGCCGTCTCGCAGGCCATGGCGGCGCCGATGCTCTACCACCGCGCGCCGGCCTTCGTGGAGATCTACGAGCGGGTGCTGGGCAAGCTGCCCGGCGTCTTTCAGACCGAGAACGACGTCCTGACCTTCGCCGCCAGCGGCTCGGGGGCGATGGAGTCGGCGGCCGCGAACCTCGTGCGCCCCAACCGCCCGGTGCTCGCGTGCGCGGCGGGCAAGTTCGGCGAGCGCTGGATCCAGCTCGTCGAGGCCTACGGCGGCGAGCTGGTGCGCTACGAGCCCGGCTGGGGCGAGCGCCTGGACCCGGCCGAGATCGATCGGCTGCTGGGCGAGAACCCCGGGATCGATGTCGTGTTCGCGACGCTGAGCGAGACCTCGACCGGCATCGTCCACGACGTCGCCGCGATCGCCGAGGTCGTCCGCGGCCACGACGCGATGCTGGTCGTCGACGCCGTCTCGGGCCTCGGGGCGGCCGAGCTGCGTCAGGACGAATGGAGGATCGACGTCGCGGTCTCGGGCTCCCAGAAGGCGCTGATGTGCCCGCCCGGCCTGGCCTTCGCCTCGGTCTCCGAGCGCGCGCTGGCCTACGCGGCCGAGTCGCCGGCGGGCCGCTACTACTTCGACTGGGCCAAGACCGCCAAGGCCCAGCGCCAGGGGAACTCCGCCTTCACGCCCGCCGTCCCGCTGTTCCTCGGGCTCGACGTCGCCCTGGACATGATCGCCCGCGAAGGCCTGGAGGACGTGCTGGCCCGCCACGCGCTGCTGGCCCGGGCCACCCGCGCCGGGGTCGCCGGGCTGGGGCTCGACCTCTACGGCGACCCGGACGAGCGCTCGACGGTCGTGACCGCGCTCGAGCTCCCGGAGGGCATCGACGGCGGCAAGGTCCCGGGCGCCCTGCGCAAGCTGGGCATCACCGCCAACGGCGGCCAGGACCACCTCAAGGGCAAGATCCTGCGCGTCGCCCACTGCGGCTACTTCGGCGCCTTCGACATCCTGACCTCGCTCTCGGGCCTGGAGATGGTGCTCGACCAGCTCGGCCACGAGGTCGAGCACGGGGCCGGCGTCGGCGCCGCCCAGCGCGTCTTCCTGGAGGCCGGCGTCCCGGCCTCCGCCCCGACCGGGTAGCACCGTGCTCGAAGAGCAGTACCGGATCCTGGTCAAGGAGAAGATCGCCGACTCCGGCGTGGACATGCTGCGCGAGCGCTTCGCCGTCGACCTCGGCGTCGACTGGACCGACGAGGAGCTCGCCGAGCGCATCGGCGACTACCACGGCATCCTGATCCGCTCCGCGACGCAGCTCACGGCCGAGCTGATCGGGCGCGCCGACTCGCTGCGGGTGATCGGCCGAGCGGGGATCGGCGTCGACAACGTCGACGTCGAGGCCGCCACCAAGCGCGGGATCATCGTCGCCAACGCCCCGCAGTCGAACATCATCGCGGCGGCCGAGCACACCGTCGCGCTGATGCTCTCGCTCGCCCGCCACATCCCGCAGGCCCACGCGTCGCTGACCGCGGGGAAGTGGGAGCGCTCGAAGTTCGGCGGCGTCGAGGTCTACGAGAAGACCCTCGGCGTGCTGGGCTTCGGCCGCATCGGCCAGCTCGTAGCCGCGCGCGCCCGCGGCTTCGGCATGCGGGTGCTGGCCTTTGACCCGTTCGTCTCCTCCGAGCGCTTCCGCGAGCTCGGCGTGGACAAGGCGGAGTCGAGCGCCGATCTGTACCGCGAGTCGGACTTCATCACCGTCCACCTGCCCAAGACCCCGGAGACCCGCGGCTGGCTGGACGCGGAGGCCTTCGCGCAGATGAAGGACGGCGTGCGGGTGATCAACTGCGCGCGCGGCGAGCTCGTCGTCGACGCGGCGCTCAAGGACGCGCTGGACTCCGGCAAGGTCGCGGGCGCCGCGCTCGACGTCTTCCCGTCGGAGCCGATCACCGACTACCCGCTGTTCGACGGCTATGCGAACGTCGTGGTGACCCCGCACCTCGGGGCCTCGACCACCGAGGCCCAGGACCGCGCGGGGATCCAGACCGCCGAGCAGGTCGTCGCCGCGCTGACCGGGGGTGTCGTGTCGACCGCGGTGAACATCCCCGCGGTCTCCGCCGAGGACATGGAGGCGCTCGGCCCGTTCCTGCCGCTCGCGCAGCGGCTCGGCCGCCTGGCGATGTCGCTCGGCGAGGCCTCGAGCGTCGAGCGCGTGGAATGCGAGTACCTCGGCCGGATCGCCGAGCGCGACACGCGCCTGCTGACCATCGCGGTCATCAACGGCGTGCTCGCCGGCCACACCGAGGAGGACGTCAACTTCGTCAACGCGCCCTCGATCGCCGAGGAGCGCGGGATCACCGTGGCCGAGACCAAGCAGGTCGTCGCCCGCGACTTCACCGACCTGGTCCGGATCACGATCGAGTCAGGCGGCGAGCGCGTCCGCGTGGTCGGAACCACGCTCGGCCAGCTGCACCGCCCGCACCTGCTCGAGGCCTGGGGCCAGCGCTTCAACCTCCAGCTCGACGACGGCCACCTGGCGCTGTTCCGCTACTCCGACGTCCCGGGGATGATCGGGCGCGTCGGCTCGATCTTCGGCGACCACGGGCTGAACATCTCCTCGGCCGCCGTCGGCCGCGAGCCCCCGGGCTCTGACGGGCATCGCGACAACGTCGCGGTCATGGCCATCACCACCGACGCTGCGGTCCCCGCGGAGCTGGTGGAGCAGATCGTCGCCTCGGACGGCTTCATCGCCGGCCGCGTCATCGGCCTGTAGCTCAGTCGTCGCGCGGCGGCGGGGCGAAGACGATGCGCTTGAGCTCGGTCAGCGTGTTGCCACCGAGCCGCAGCGAGGTGACGAAGCCCTCCTGGCCGAGGGCGCCGGCGTCAAGCGCGGTGCGCAGCGCCGTCAGCGCGGCGCGGTCCTCCTCGGCGACCTTGTCCTTGCCGGCCTCGAGCACGATCAGGTGGCGGGGGCGCCGGTGGGGCGCGGCCATGCGCACGTAGTGCTCGCGCTCCTCGGCGTCGAGCGTGCGCAGCGGCACCACCACTGTCTGGCCGGAGGCCAGGCGCTTGGCGGCCGCCGCGTCGAGCAGCGCCTGCGCCTTCTCGTCGATCTCCTCAGGCGCCACGCGACCCTCGAGCAGGCCGCGGACCTTGGTCATCGAGAGCAGCACGCTCTGATCCTCGAGCACGCGGGCGGCGAAGCTCTCGCGCGCGGCGTCGTCGGCCCCGGCGAGCAGCAGCAGGCTCCCGGGGGCGTAGCGCAGTCGGTCGCTGGGGGCGAGCACGCGCCCGCGCACGCCGACGTCGGCGAGCCGCGGCGGGCGCTCGGGCTCGCCGGGCCGGCGCGGCCGCTCAGAGGACCATCCGCGCCGCTCGTCCTCGCCGATCTTGACGCTGCGGGGGGGAATGGGCATGCCTCCACCATGGCAGACTCGCCTGCGTGCAGATCGCAGAGCTCTGGCGCTACCCGGTCAAGTCGCTGCAGGGCGAGCAGCTCGAGTCGGTGCCGGTGGGCGCCGCCGGTCTCGAGGGCGACCGCCGCTACGCGATCTATGACACGGAGACTGGGCTCGGCCTGACCGCGCGGCGGGTGCCCGAGCTGCTGTTCGCCTCCGCCCGGCTGCGCGAGGATGGGGGCGTGCAGATCACGCTTCCCGACGGCTCGGAGGCGGCCGGCGACGAGGCCCTCTCAGCGTGGATCGGGCGCCCGGTGCAGCTGCGCTCCTCCGACACCGACGCCGCGCGCCGGTCCGAGGATCCCGATGACTTCGAGCACGAGGCCACCTCGGCCTGGAGCGCCTTCGAGGGCGCCTCCGGCCCCTTCCACGACTCCGGGCGAGCCCGGGTGTCGCTCGTCTCGACCGCGACGGTGGGGGACTGGGACCGGCGCCGGTTCCGCTCCAACGTGCTGCTCGAGGGCGAGGGCGAGGACGCCCTCGTCGGCTCAGAGGTCAGCCTCGGGGAGGTTGGGCTCGCGGTCGGGAAGCGGATCCAGCGCTGCGTGATGACCACGCGGCCGCAGCCCGGGGGGATCGAGCGCGACCTCGGCGTGCTGCGCACGATCGCCCGCGAGCGCGACGCCTGCCTGGCGATAGGCGCCCTCGTCCTGCGCCCGGGGGTGCTCCGCGTCGGCGACGAACTTGCCTGATCGGGCGCCCGGCCGGAGGGGTAACACCGTGTCAGCAACCCCGACCAGAGGAGCATCGATGGCGCAGACGAAGGCCGACCGCGAGGCCGCGGCGAAGAAGGCAGCCGCGACCCGCAAGCGCAACCAGCAGCGCAAGCAGTCAGAGGAGGCAGGCGTGAAGGGCGCCGCGACGCGCCAGGGCAACGAGGCCGCCGCCAACGCGAACGAGGCCAAGCATGCGGCGAGCTCCGCGCTCGGCGGCATCGGGGCCGCGGCGCGCTTCGCCGGCAACGCCGCCAAGTCGGCCGGCAAGTCAGTCGCCACCCGCTCGCGGGTGGGCGCCAAGAAGGAAGAGTGCTAGGCGCCCGGGCGCACCGCTGGGTGGCGCGGGAGCCCGTCCTGTGGATCGGCTCCCACGCCGCCGAGCCTATGCTCGGCTCGATGACCTCGCCATCGCCGTCCCGCCGCGCGCTGCTCGCGCTGCACGCCGCCTAGTGGATGTCCAGCCGCTGGCCGGGGGTGCCGACCTCCGACAGGAAGTCCAGCAGCGGGCCGGATGCCGTGCCGAAGGAGCCCGACCGCGCGGACTGCAGCGCGAGCGTCGCGTTCACGGCATCCATGCGCCGAGTCTCGTAGAGCGCCGGACGCTGCTCCTGCACCCGCTCCTTCCAGGCCTCCAGCTCCACGAGTCGGCGCTCCGCCTCCGCGGCGATGTCGTCGCGCGGCCGCTGCCGCCATCGGTCGGCTTCGGCGTCGAGCCAGACGCCGGCTCGGGGCACGGCGTTCGGGTCCTCGTTGAGATATCGCGCCACCGCCAGACCCAGGGCGCTCGCGGCGAGCGCACGGATCTCGGACACCTCGGCCGCCTCGTGCAGGATGTCCAGCCGCTCGTCCGGAGCCGCGGCGGCGAGGCGCTCGCCGAGGTCCTCGTACACGACCTCGGTCAGCCGGCGCGGGCGAGGATGCTCAGCGAGGCCGCCGAGAGCACTCGGGAGGATCCGCTCTGCAAGGAGCGAGCGCGCCGTCTCGCGGTCACCGTCCGGGACCGCGGAGGCCAGACGCTCCGCCAGCTCCTGAAATGAGGGCACGACCTCGCCGGCGGGCAGGGGAGGGACGTTCGTCACCGCGACCTACAGGAGCGCATCGGCCTCAGCGTACTTCCCGAGCTTCATATACCCGATCCACTTGGCGTAGGTCCCGGCGCCGCTCGCCCCGGCCTTCTTGTCGACCGCGGCCCCCAGCTCGGCGAGCTTGCCGCCGAAGTACGCCGCGGCTACCACGTCCTCAGTGGCGTAGCCGACGAGCTTCTTGACCGACTTGTGCTGGTCTGAGTAATAGTCGCTGCGCGGGATGGCCGGCGTCTGCTCTGCGCACAGCTTGCGCGTGAAGTACTCCGTCATGCCCTCGTTGACGTTGAATCCGACCTTGTCGACGACCGAGGCTTCGGCGAAGAGGTGCATCGACTCGTGAACCGTGGTGGCCGCCTCGCCGCGCTCCTCGTTGACGTGGATCTCGCTCGCCTCCTGGAAGGCGTTCACCGTCTTGGCGAACTCCGTGGCCTCGGCGTCGGTGAAGACCGCCCCGGTGTTCGGGTTCTCCTTGCCCTTGAGGTAGGCCTCGCACTTCGTTAGGAAGTCGGCCTTCGTGTAGATGTGGACGTGGCCGTCGGCTTTCTTGCCAGCCTTGACGGCGTCCGCCACGAGCTTCTTGAAGAAAGGGCTCGCGTCGAGGTAGGCGTCGACCTCTTTGCCGGTCTTGTGCCCGATCGCCGGCTTGGCTTCGAGCGCGGGGTTGGGCACCCGGGAGAGCATGCGCCCGACCGCGCGGTTTCCGTAGGCGTGCTGGGCCTGGCGTACCATTGCGACCCGCAGCGGTGCGCTTTGCGCCTGCTCGAGCCGCCGATCGTCCAGGCGGCCCCGATCATGCGCGATCTGCTCGGCCTCGTGCGCGAGCGGCATGGGACGGTCCTCGTCGGTGCGCTCTTCCTGACCGGTGGCGTCGCGGGCGTGCCGGGTCATGTGCTCGGCGCGAGTCTCCTCGCCGCGGCAAGGGCGGTCAAGGCCCGACCGGGCAGACGTCCGGGCGGCGGTCAGCTGCCGTGGTTTCCCAGAGCGGTCATCAGGCCGGCCGAGCCCCCGGAAACCGCTCGAGCCCGTCGTCGGGTATCGGCTCCCAGACCGCCGCGCTGGACGTGTGCTGACGGAAGCTGGGGCGGACCCCGGGGTCGCTGTCGAAGGCGCCCATGCGCACCACGGCGACCTCGTCGCTGTCGGGCGGCCCGGCGAACAGCGCGGAGCCGCACGAGCGGCAGAATCCCTTACGAAAGCCGCCGGACGGTGGGACGAACACACCGACGTGATCCTCGCCCTCCGTGAAACGGAACGAGCCCGGGACCGGGCTCGCCGACACCGCCGCCGCACTTCCCGAGCGCCGCTGGCAGCGGGTGCAGTGGCAGTAGCCGGCGCCCTGCAGCGGCTCTGAGATCTCGAAGCGCACGGCGCCGCAGAGGCAGCCGCCGGTCAGGGGAAGCTCGGGCATGCCCGGCAGCCTAGTCGGACCCGCCTCGCCTCGATCGCACAACCGGTCCGCGGCTCGCCCGGGATCAAAGGCCTGAGCCCGGGCCCCGGGCACTCACCGCACGATGTGCAGCCCCAGCCGCTCGGGCAGCGCCGCGACCGCACGCGAGAGCGGGTCGGCCCGGGTGCCTGCCTCCTCCGCGGCCTCCTTGCGCAGCAGCGCCTCGCGGATGACCGTCGCGCCCGCCACACGAAGCGGCTCGGGCGGGACGCTGCTCGGCGCCGGGTCGACCCACGCCCAGCTCGCCGCGGCGTCGCGGCGGTCCAGGGCGAGCGACGCCAGCGAGCGCGCGGCGAGGTGGGAGGGGCCGACGCCGTTGCCGGTGAAGCCGAACGCGGCGAACGCGCGGCCGCCGGGGAGCGAGACAACGGTCGGCAGGTGGGTGGGGGAGACGTCGATCGGGCCGCCCCAGGCGTGCTCGATCCGCCGGCCGGCCAGCGCCGGGAACATCCGCACCAGGTCGCGCTGCGCCTGCGCGATCACCGCCCGGTCGACCTCCATGCGCCCGCCCGTGCGCGCGCCGGCGCCCATCCGTCCGCCGGCCCAGCCGAAGAGGATCCGCCCGTCGCGCGTGGTGCGCGTGTAGTGCAGCAGCGCGCGGCCGTCGGAGATCGCCTCGCCGCCGGTCCACCCGAGCGCCTCGGCGACCTCGGGCACCGGCTCGGTCATCACGATGTGGCTGGAGGCGACGGTCAGCCGCCGACGCAGCGGCGCCAGGGCGCCCGACGCGGCGTTGATCGCCACCACCGCCGCGCGCGCCCGCACGCACCCGCCCGCGGTCTGCGCGGTCGCCGCCCGCAGCGCGCGCACGCGCGAGCCCTCGAAGATCCGCACGCCGCGCGCGAGCAGGCGCTCGCGCAGCCCGAACGCGAGCCGCGCCGGGTGGACGGTGGCCCCGAGCTGCGCCGCCACGCCGCCGCGGAACACCGGCGAGTCGCAGACCGAGCGAACGTCGAGCATCGAGAGCGCGACCACCTCGCGCCCGTCGACCGCGTCCGCGCTGACGCCGTCCTGCGCCGGAGCGGCGGAGACGACGAGCTGCGGCGCCTCGCGATACCAGGCGTCGACCTCCTGCTCCGAGCACCACGCGCCGACCGCGCGCACGGACTCCGAGGAGGCGGCGCACAGCTCGCGCGCGCGCTCGACCCCGAACGCCTCGCGCAGCGACGGGAAGCTCAGCCACAGCGTGGACAGGAAGCCGCCGTTGCGCCCGCTCGGCCCGAAGCCGCAGCGCCCGGCCTCGAGGACGGCCACGCGCGCCTCCGGCTCGGCCTCGAGCACGTGCAACGCGGTCCACAGCCCCGTGTAGCCGCCGCCGACGACGACGACGTCGGCGTCGACGTCGCCCGCCAGCGGCGCGAGCTGCTCAGGTGCGCCGGCCTCGGCGATCCACCACCCCAGGGCGTCGTGGAGCATCAGCCGCGGGCGGGTACGAGCGCGCCGGCCTGCGGCTCGTCGACGAGCTCGCGCGCCAGCGATCGCCGCGCCAGCCGGCGCTGGAGTAGCACGTTCAGGCCCATCAGGATCAGCACCGCGAACAGCAGCGCGCTGGCGAGCACGTTGACCTCGGGCGGGACCCCCTGTCGCGTCGCGCCGAAGATGAACAGCGGGAACGTCGTGGTCTGCCCGGCGTTGAAGCTCGTGATCACGTAATCGTCGATCGAGATCGCGCTGGCCAGCAGCGCGGCGGCGCCGACGCCCGGGGCGATCATCGGCAGCGTCACCTTGCGGAAGGTCGCCCACTCGGTCGCGCCGAGGTCCATCGCGGCCTCCTCGATGTGGCGGTCCATCCCCTCAAGCCGAGCCTTCACGGTCACCACCACGTAGGACACGGTGAACATCACGTGGGCGATCACGATCGTCACGAAGCCGGTCGAGACGGCGGCGGTCAGGAACAGCGCCAGCAGGGCGGCGCCGAGCACCACCTCGGGCGTGGCCAGCGGGAGAAAGACCAGCATGTCGACCGCTCCACGCCCGCGGAAGCCATAGCGGACGAGCGCCAGGGCCATGAAGGTCCCGAGCGCGGTCGCGATCACCGTCGTGATCGCCGCGATCAGCAGCGAGTTCTTCAGCGCCGTCGCAAGGTCGGGATCGGCGAAGGGCTGGGCCCAGTGGTCGAGCGTGAAGCCCTGCCAGGTGAAGTTGAAGCGCCCCTTGTTGTCGTTGAAGGAGAACAGCACGACGATGAAGATCGGGATGAACAGGTACAGCAGCGCGATCGCCGACCAGATGCCCAGGCCCCAGCCGCGGATGCGGTCGCTGCGGCCCTGCATCAGAAGGCAGCCTCGGTCAGCTGCTGCGTGCCCAGCAGCCGCGCGTACACGAGCACCCCGACCAGGATCAGCGTCATCAGGATGAACGACAGCGCCGCCGCCGTCGGGTAGTCGAGGATCGTCAGGAACTTCGACTGGATGACGTTGCCGATCATGTACTGGCGCGAGGTGCCCAGCAGCGCGGCGTTGATGAAGTCGCCGCAGGCCGGGATGAAGGTGAGCAGCGAGCCGGCGAAGATCCCCGGCAGCGCGAGCGGCAGCGTCACGCGCCGGAAGGCCTGGGCGCGGCTGGCGTAGAGGTCCGTGGCCGCCTCGATCAGCCGCCGGTCGATCTTCTCCAGCGACACGAAGAGCGGCAGCGCCATGAACGGCAGGAAGTTGTAGGTGATGCCCGCGATCACCGCCGTCCGCGAGGCCAGCAGCCGCCCGTCGGCGCCGATCAGGCCGACGTCGCGGAACCGGTTGGTCACCCAGCCGCCGTCGGAGAGGATCAGCTGCCAGGCCACCGTGCGCAGCACGTAGGAGGTGAAGAACGGCAGCACGATCAGCAGCAGGATCAGGTTCTTGAAGCGCCCGGCCTTGAACGCCGCGAAGTACGCGAGCGGGAAGGCGATCACCAGGTCGAGCAGCGTCGCCGTGGCCGCGTAGCCGAGCGAGCGCACGAACTGCGTCTGGTAGTCAGACAGCGCGCTCGTATAGGTCCCGAACGCCCAGTTGAACGCATAGCCCGTCTCGGCGTCGCCGCTCTGCAGCGAGACGTTGGCCTGGTTGAGCAGCGGGATCGCGAAGAACACGATCAGCCACATCAGACCCGGGCCGACGAACAGCCACGGCAGCAGTTGCCGTCGCCGCTTCAGCGACAGCCGCAGCACTACGCGCCGGTCACCTTGGCCATCGCCTGCTGCATCGTCTGCTCGTCCTTCGGCGACAGCGCCGGGTAGGGGTGCAGCTGCTTGCGGATGGCGGCGCTCGGGAAGATCAGCGGGTTCTTGGCGATCGCCGCGCCGCCCTTGCGGTTGGCGAGGATGTCCTGGATCCCCTTCACCGGGCTGATGTAGTTGACGTAGGCGGCGATCGTGGCCGCGACCTCGGGCTCGTAGACGTAGTTCATCATCGTCTCGGCCGCATAGGGGTGCTCGGCCTTGGTCGGGAGCATCATGTTGTCGGTGAAGAGCATCGCGCCCTCCTCCGGGTAGGCGAAGCGCAGCTCCGGGTTGTCGGACTGCAGCTGCACGAGGTCGCCGGAGTAGGCCAGCGCGATCCAGGTGTTGCCCTTGGCCAGGTCGGTCGTGTAGTCGTTGCCGGTGAAGCGGCGGAACTGGCCCTTCTTGTTGGCCGCGTCGATCTTCGCGATGGCGCCGAGGATCTGGTCGATCGTGGCGTTGGAGGCGTTGACGCCGTCGCCGAGCAGCACCGTGTTGGCCGAGTCGTAGGGCTCGGAGAGCATCGTCACGCGACCCTTGAACTTCGGGTCGAAGAGGTCCTTGACGCTCTTGATCTCGCGCCCGGTCTTCTTCGGGTTGTAGCCCAGGCCGATCGCCCCCGACTGCCACGGCAGCGTGAACTCGCGCTTGGGGTCGTAGTTGATGGTGCGGAGGTTGTCCTCGAGGTTGGAGATGTTCGGGATGTTCTTCTTGTCGAGCGGCTGGCAGTAGTTCAGGCGCACCCAGCGCGAGGCCATGTAGTCGGTGAGGGTCACGATGTCGCGGCCGATCGGCTGCTTGGCCTGCAGCTGCTGGCGGACCTTTCCGAAGAACTCGTTGTTGTCGTTGATCTCCTCGACGTACTTGCAGTGGCCGCCGAACTTCTTGTTGAAGTCCTTGATGACCTGCTTGTCGATGTAGAGCGGCCAGTTGGCGAACGTCCAGTCGCCGATCGTCGTCTTGGGATGGCTGACGACGGCGACCTTGGTCGTCTTGCTCTTCTGGGCCTCGCCCTTGACCCCGCCGCAGGCTGCGAGCACCGCCGACAGCCCGGTGAGGGCGACGCCGGTGCTGCCGGCGCGGCCGAGGAAGCCGCGGCGCGAGAGGCGCTCGGCCTCGAAGAACTCCTCGAGGGCCTGCTCGAGATGGGGATCGCTCATGTGGGTGGCTCCTTGCCGACGACAAAGGTGTGATGGGGGTTCCAGGTCAGGTCGACCTCGCGGCCGGGCCCGAGCGACTCGGGCTCGGACCCGTCGAGGTTCTGGGCGATGACGGTGAGCTCCTCGCCGCCGGGTGCCCGGATCACGTACTGGATCGAGACGCCGAGGAAGGCGGCCACGACGACGGTGCCGCGCAGGCGGTTGCCGTCGGAGGGGGCTGCGCCGTTGGCCGGGTGCAGCGTGATCTTCTCCGGGCGCACGCCGACGCGGATCGCGTCGGAGCCGTGGGGGCCGATGCGGTCGGCGGGCACGCGCAGGGTGGCGCCGTCATGCGTCTCGACGGTCGCCAGGGCACCGTCGGTGGCGCGCAGGCGGGCGTCGATCAGGTTGGAGACCCCGAGGAAGTTCGCCACGAACTCCGTGCGGGGGCGCTCGTAGAGCTCGGCGGCAGACCCGGCCTGCTCGATGTGCCCTTCGTTCATCACCGCGATCGTGTCGGCCATGCTCATGGCCTCCTCCTGATCGTGCGTGACGTGGACGAAGGTGATGCCGACGTCGCGCTGGATGCGCTTGAGCTCGATCTGCAGCTGCTTGCGCAGGCGCAGGTCAAGCGCCCCCAGCGGCTCGTCGAGCAGCAGCGCGCGGGGCCGGTTCACGAGCGCCCGCGCCAGCGCGACGCGCTGCTGCTGGCCGCCCGAGAGCTGCGCGGGCTTGCGCTTGCCCAGCCCGCCGAGCTGGACGAGCTCGAGCGCCTCGGCTCCGCGCCGGCGCACCTCCTCGCGATCGACCTTGCTGCGCTCCAGGCCGAAGGCCACGTTGCGCTCGACCGAGAGGTGGGGGAACAGCGCGTAGGACTGAAACACGGTGTTGACGTCGCGCTTGTAGGGCGGGCGCTCGGTGACGTCGTCGCCGCCGAGGAACACGCGGCCCTCGCTGGGCTCCTCGAAGCCGCCGACCATCCGCAGCGTCGTCGTCTTGCCGCAGCCCGACGGGCCCAGCAGCGCGTAGAAGGCTCCGCGTTCGATCGCGAGGTCGAGCGAGTCGACCGCGAGCGTGTCGCCGAAGCGCTTCGTCACCCCCTCGAGGCGGATGTCCGCATCCGCCACTTCCGAGCCAGCCATCGCGCGGCACCTTACAGATCGCACAGTCGCGTAGTCCACTCCGGACAACGCGCATCCGCGCGTCCCCGGGATTAACGACGAAGGGCCCGCGTCTGGCGGGCCCTTCGGGGAGTGCGGGAGTCGCGCCGCTTAGAGCGGCGTGACGTTGCGTGCGTTCGGGCCCTTGGGGCCGGACTCGGCCTCGTAGGAGACCTTCGCGCCCTCGGCGAGGGTCTTGAAGCCCTCGCCGGCGATCCCGCTGTGATGGACGAAGAGGTCCTTGCCGGGCTCGTCGGGGGTGATGAACCCGAAGCCCTTGTCATCGCTGAACCACTTCACGGTACCTGTCGCCATGATGCTTTCTCCTGGCGTTGTGTGCTGCGAACGCCGAGGATGCTTCAAGCAACGACTGCGGGCGCTGGCACTGCTTCGCCGGGCCCATTGCCCGACGCTTACGCCATTAACGGTACCAGTCGCCGCGTCGGTCGGCTCGCCTACCCTCGTGGGGTGCGCGAAGCCGACCCTGTCCACAACGTCGAGCTGCGCCGCGACCACCACGGCCACGAGTCGGTCGTCTTCGCCTTCCCCTACCGCCCCGAGGTGGTCGACGCCGTGCGCGCGATCCCCGGCCGGCGCTTCGATTGGGACGCCAAGGAGTGGTGGGCGCTGCAGGCCGACCAGACCGCCCCCTACGTCAAGGGCGTCATCGAGAAGCACCCGTGGCTGACCGTCGCGCCGGACGTGTCGGAGTGGCTCGGCGAGGCGGCCACGGGCTGGATCGGCCGCGTGAGCGCGGGGCGGCTCGACGGGGCCGGCTGCTTCGTGCTCGAGACGATCTCGGGCGAGCTCGAGGAGCCGCTCGCCGGCCAGGCGCAGCAGAGGGGCGGGCGGCTGTGGCTGCCGTTCACGAGCGCCGTCGCCGAGACGCTGATCGAGCTGCGCGGCTCGCGCATGGACCAGCGTGCGCTGCGCTGCGCGCACCGCCTCCAGGTCGACCTCCCGCCGGCGCCGGCCACGCTGTCGTTGATCGAGAGCTACGGAGAGGCGCGCTTCAAGCTCGACGTCAACTGGGATCCGGACGCCATCCCAGCGTTCCTGGCGCTTCCCGCCTGCGAGGCGCACGGCCGCTCGCTCCCAGTCGACCCGTACCTGCTCGAGCCGCTCGAGCACTACATCAGCCGCTTCGGCATCGAGGTCGCGCCCGCCGCCCGTCCGGTCCTCGACCGCCTCCGTGCCGAGCACGACGACGCGATCGAGGACGTCCGGCGCTCGCGCTCTGCCAGTGGGCCTGAGCTTGCGATCGAGGGCGTGCTCGGCGGCGAGCTGCGGCCCTTCCAGCGCGCGGGCGTCGACTACGTCCTGCGCGCGCGCAACACGTTCCTGGCCGACGAGCAGGGGCTGGGCAAGACGGTTCAGGCGCTCGCGGCGATCGAGGCCGACGACGCCTATCCGGCCGTCGTGGTCTGCCCGGCGAGCCTCAAGCTCAACTGGCGGCGCGAGATCGAGCGCTGGCTGCCCCACCGCTCGGTGGCGGTCATCTCGGGCGGCGGCGCGACCCCGCGCGCGGTCGACATCGCCGTCCTGAACTACGAGATCGTCCACGCGCACCGCGCGCGGCTGGCGCTGCGCAAGCCCAGGGCGCTCGTGCTCGACGAGTCCCACTACGTCAAGACCCCCCGCGCCAAGCGCACCACGGCCGTGCGACGGCTCGCCGCGGGCCTGCCCGACGGCGCGCTGCGGATGGCGCTGACCGGCACGCCGGTGATGAACCACCCCGACGAGCTGATCGCCCAGCTGCGGATCATCGGGCGCCTGGAGGAGTTCGGCAGCGGCGCGCGCTTCGCCCGGCGCTTCCAGGGGGCAGGGGCGGAGGAGCGCATCCACTGGCACCTGCGGCGCTCCTGCTTCGTGCGGCGCCTGAAGAGCGAGGTCCTGCCCCAGCTCCCCGCCAAGCGCCAGGTCGTGGTCCCGGTGGCGCTCGAGAACGAGAAGGAGTACCGACTCGCCGAGGAGGACGTGATCGCGTGGCTGCGCGAGCAGCCGCTGGACCTCTCAGAGCTCGAGGCGCGTGTGGCGGCCGCGCTGCGCGCCGAGCGCCTCGCCCAGCTCAACGCGCTCAAGCGCCTCGCCGCGCGCGGGAAGTGCGGGCCGGCGCTGGCCTGGATCGACGACTTCCTGGCCTCTGACGAGCCGCTCGTGGTGTTCGCCGGCAACCGCGAGGTGCAGGACCTCGTGATCGACCGCTTCCCCGAAGCGCTGCACCTGCTCGGGCGCGACTCGGTCAACGCCCGAGAGGCGGCCGTCCAGGCCTTCCAGGACCCCGGCGGGCCGCAGATGATCGTGTGCTCGACGCGGGTCGGCGCGCAGGGCATCACGCTCACGCGCGCCTCCAACGTCGCCTTCCTCGACCTCGAGTGGACCCCCGCGATCCACGATCAGGCCGAGGACCGCTGCCACCGCATCGGCCAGGACGACGCGGTCACCGCCTGGTACCTGCTCGCCGCCGAGACGATCGACGAGATGATGATCGAGCTGATCGAGCGCAAGCGCGGGCTCGTCGGCGCGATCACCGATGGTCGCCGCGACGAGTCCGAGGCGCTCGTGCAGGCCGTCGTGCGCGAGCTGCGCGCCAAGCCGCCGCGGCGGCGGCTGCGGGTGGCCTAGGGCCGCGCCCCGCGGGGTATCGGCCTTTCATGGCCAAGATCAAGCTGCACCGCTGCTCCTGGACGTTCCTGCACACCGACATGGACGCCTGCTGGAAGGTTCAGAAGGCGCTCGACGAGCAGGGGGTCGAGTACGAGGTCGTCAAGCACGGCTACGGCAAGGGCAAGCGCCCGGACGTCGAGGCACTCTCGGGCCAGCCGAAGCTGCCGGTGATCGAGCTCGAGGACGGGGGCGTCTACCGCGCCGAGTCCGACGACATGGCCGCGCGCGTGCGCTCCGGCCAACCGCTCTCGGCGCAGCCCTCGGCCCGTTAGCCCGAGCGGCGGAGCGCAATCCGGCGGGCGAGCCGGGCCTGCCCGCCGCCGGCCGAACGACCGCTGAGGACGAGCCGGAGGCTCGGATGCGGGCGCCGGAGCGCGCGACGCCCGGCGACGGTCAGCCGCAGGCTCAGCACCGTGGTGCCCGCACGCCGTCGAGCGACGAGGCGCCCGGCGAGATGGCCGCCGGTCCGCAACTCCGCGCGCAGGGTCGCGGGCGCGGAGGACCGCAGGCGCACCCGCACCGACCGGCCCCGGCGGGTCACGCCCAGCAGCGTCAGCGTCAGCGGCCGGAGTTGGTCGGAGATCACGGGCGGCGGCCCGGGCATGGCGGCGGCGGGGGCGGCCGGGGCGGGCTCGCTGACGGGGGACGGCGTGGGGGGTGCGGGCGGGGGCACCGAGATGGCGGCCGTCGCGGTGAACGGCTGAGCGTCGCGCGTGAAGACCCACCGCCCGCCGGCGTCTCGGTTCTCGCTCGCCCGTGACGCGTCGGCGTTGACGAGCACAGCCGTGATCCGCGAGTAGCGCCCCGGGTCGGCCAGCGTGACCTCGCCCTGCCCGCCGCCGGGCAGCTCCTTGAGCGCAGTGTCGACGGTCGCGTCGGGCGCCGCGCCCCTGCGGCCCACGAGCGCCACGGCAGCCTGCAGGCCCGGCGGGGCGGCCGCGCGCACGGTCAGCGAGGTTCCCGGGCGGACGGGCACGTCGTAGAGCCGGAACGACGTTTGGTCGAGCACGGTGCTCAGCGTCGACCCGTCCGTCCCCAGGGTGCCCGAGCGGTCGACGTCCGGGTACCCGGAGGCGTCCGGGAAGCCGCTCGAGGGCGTTGCCCATTCAGGGTGGGCGGCGGCGAAGTGGACGTACTCGTCGAAGAAGCTTGCGCCGCTCGCTGCGAACGCTCCCTCGATCGAGGCCGGGACGAACGATTGGCCGACGGCCACCTTCGCGGCCTCCTGCCAGACGCGCACCGGGGCGTCGGCGCCATGGCGGCCGGCCAGCCATGCGTCGAACACCGCCGACGTGTAGGCGGTCGGCGGCTGGGAGTTGTCCGGTGGGCGGCGGGCGAGCAGCGGAAGCCCGGTCTGGTGCGCCCAGCCACCGGCTCCCCTGCGCACCGTTCCCAGCGCGGGCTCGACCTCCTGAACCGTCCACTGGGCGGTCGCCTCCGCGAACCAGGACTCGAAGTAGGAGTCCAGCGCGAACTGCTCGAGGTGGTTGAGCTCGTGGGCGCTGATCAGCAGCGCGTTCGCGGCCGAGCCGGCGGAGGGGGCCGGGGTGTAGGAACGGTCGACAAGCACGAACCCGGACAGCGGGCCGTTGAAGCTCTCGCCGTTGTCAAAGCCGGTGACGCCGTAGGCCCTGCCCCTGAGGTCGCGCACGTAGAGGTCGACGCGCGCATCGCCGCCGCGGCTGCCGTCGGAGACCGGCTGGGGCCAGCCGACCTGGCCGGTCTCGCGCGCGATGGCGGTGTCGGTCTGATCGCGCAGCAGCGCCACCGAGTCCGGGACCGAGTCGGCGTTGGCGTCCGTGAGGCTGAGCGGCGCGTCGGCGGTCGTGGTCACGTAGTGCACGCACACGCGCGCGGTGCATGCAGGCGGCGCCTCCGCGACCGCGTAGGGCGGCTGGCCGTAGACCTGGCCCTCGTAGCTCTGCACCGGTGGCGGGCCGGACTCGGTCGGCCGCTGGTAGGCGCGGGCGGGCGCCGCGACGGCCAGCAGCAGCGCGACGACCACCAGCGCGAGGCGTTCCATCCAGCCCACGGTAGGGCGGCTCGGGTGGGTCGCGCGCCAGTAGCCGGCCGCTGATCGCGGCTCGCCGCTGCCAAGATGAACGCCATGAGCGACCTCGAAGTCGTCGAGCGCGAGCTGCGCGCCAAGCAGCAGGATCTGCGCGAGCGCCTCGCGGCGCTGGCCAAGGCGCCCGAGCGCGGCGCCGACCTCGCGTTCGGCAAGCGGATCGGCGACGGGACGACCGAGGCGGTGAGCCGGCTCCCCGACGTCGGCGTCGGGCGCAGCCTCGAGGTCACCGAGGAGCGCGTGGCCCGCGCGCTGACCAAGCTCGACGAGGGCAGCTACGGAACCTGCGACGCCTGCGGGCGCGAGATCGCGCCCGCGCGGTTGCAGGCGGCGCCCGAGAGCGTGCTCTGCATCGAGTGCGCCCGGCTCGCCGGCTGAGCGCTCAGCGCCGCGCGCAGGCCGAGACGTAGTGGGGGACCAGGCCGCCCCAGCCGCGCTGGTTGGCCTCGCGGCGACCCGGCCCGCGCTCGCCGAGGCGCTCCCATCCGCGGTGCTCGATGTCCACCCGAGCGCCGCCCGCCTCGGCGTCGGCGAAGCGGATCTCCACCTCGGTGGCGTCGCCGCGGTCGGCGCGCAGGTGCCAGAGGTAGCGCAGCCGCCGCGGCGGCTCCCACGCCAGCACCTCGCCCCAGTCCTCCTCGCGCCCGGCCGGCGTGCGCTCGAAGATGCGCCCTCCCGGCCACGGCTCGAAGATCACCTCGAGCTCGTCCTCGCCGGTCACCGAGTGCCCGGCCGGCCACCACATCGAGGTGCGCGTCGCCCACGTCTCGAAGGCGTGCTCGGCCGAGCAGTCGACTGCGAAGGACAGCCGCAGCGGCTCGATCACGGCCGCCGGGTGTTCTCCGCGGCGATCCGGAAGCGGGTCGCGGCGTCGCCCCAGACCTGCTCGAGGTAGGCCCGCACCGCCTCCACGCCGTCGTCGTGCAGGCGGTAGAGCCGGCGCGTGCCGCGGGGCTCGGCGACCACGAGCCCGGCGTCGGTCAGCAGGCGCAGGTGCCGGGACACCGAGGGGCGGCTGATCGGCAGCGAATCGGCGATCGCCTGCACGGATTGCTCGCCGGCGCCGAGCAGCTCGACGATCGCCCGGCGATTGGGGTCGCCGAGCGCGTCAAAGGGGTCTCCGGCGGGGAGCACGGGCCAAACGGTAGCCGAACGGCTACCGATGCGGCCTAGTGCAGAACGCCGAGCGCGAACAGCAGGATCAACGTGATCACCGCGGAGACGAGCAGGGAGCCAAAGCAGCCGAGCCGGTTCGAGAAGAAGAGGAACATCGGTTAGGCTGCTTCCCGAATGTCCCCCTCGCTGCACTTCCTCCTTCTTCTCCTCCCCCCTCGGGGGGAATAGCGCGTGGCGGCCGCGTAGCCGCAAACCAACCGAGAAGAAGCAAGGAGCAGCTGAAAACCCCAAGGGAGTGACATGGCAGACGACCGCGTATTCATCTTCGACACCACGCTGCGCGATGGCGAGCAGTCGCCGGGGATCTCGCTGAACCCGGGCGAGAAGCTCGAGATCGCACACCAGCTCGCGCGGCTCGGTGTCGACGTCATCGAGGCGGGCTTCCCGATCGCCTCGCCGGGCGACTTCGAGGCCGTGCAGGTGATCGCCCGCCAGGTCGCCGGCCCGGTCATCGCGGGCCTCGCGCGCGCCCACACCGGCGACGTCGACGCCGCCTACGGCGCCGTGCGCGACGCCGAGCGCCCGCGCATCCACACGTTCATCTCGACCTCGGACATCCACATCGAGCACCAGCTGGCCTCCACGCGCGAGGACGTCAAGGGCCAGGCCCGCGCGGCGGTCGCCCACGCGCGCTCGCTGGTCGACGACGTCGAGTTCTCGCCGATGGACGCCACCCGTGCCGACGCCGAGTACACGGCCGAGGTGATCCAGATCGCCATCGACGAGGGCGCGAGCACCATCAACGTCCCCGACACCGTCGGCTACACGATGCCCCTGGAATACGCGGCCTTCCTCGGCCGCCTCTACGAGCTCGTGCCCGACCTGCGTGGCGTCACGCTGTCGGTGCACTGTCACGACGACCTCGGCCTCGCGGTCGCGAACTCCTTCGCGGGCCTGCAGGCCGGCGCGCGTCAGGTCGAGTGCGCCGTCAACGGGATCGGCGAGCGAGCGGGCAACGCGTCGCTCGAGGAGATCGTGATGCTGCTGCACACGCGCGCTGCCGACGTCGGCATGCGCACGGAGATCAACACGCGCGAGATCGCCCGCACGAGCCGCCTGATCTCGCGCCTGACCGGGTATCCCGTGCAGCCCAACAAGGCGATCGTCGGGCGCAACGCGTTCGCCCACGAGTCGGGGATCCACCAGGACGGCGTGCTCAAGGAGCGCTCGACCTACGAGATCATGGACGCCACCACCGTGGGGCTGGACGCGAACTCGCTCGTGCTCGGCAAGCACTCCGGCCGCCACGCGCTCAAGAGCGCGCTGGAGGAACTCGGCTACGAGGTCTCCGGCCAGACGCTGAACACCGCGTTCAAGCGCTTCAAGGAGATCGCGGACAAGAAGAAGAACGTGACGGCGATGGACCTCGAAGCGCTCGTGACCGACGAGCTGCGCGACGAGGTCCGCTCCTACACGCTCGACTGGTTCGACGTCGAGGCATCGAACCGCCGCCCGCCGCACGCCACCGTCCAGTTGCGCACCCCGGCGGGGGAGGTCGTCGAGGGCAACTTCACCGGCGACGGGCCCGTCGACGCGATCTTCCGCGCGATCAACGCCGCCACCCAGCGCGAGGCGCGGCTGCGCGAGTTCCGGATCGACTCGGTGACCGGCGGGCAGGACGCGCTCGGCGAGGCCAGCGTAGTGCTCGAGCTCGCGGGCCAGTCCGCCGGCGGCCAGGGCGTTTCGACCGACATCATCGAGGCGGCTGCGCTCGCCTACGTCCGCGCACTGTCAAACGCCGAGCGCCGCGTCGTCGCGGCGGCGGAGACGCCGGCGGTGGAGGCCGCCGAGGCGGAGCTCAGCCCGACGCCGTAGGGGCCTTGCGCGCCACCCAGATCTCCTCGCTCGGCCACTGCCGGGCCCAGTCGTGCGTGACGAAGTCATAGGTGGTGCTTGCGTCCTCGGGCGGGCGCAGCTCGTGCAGGGCCTCGACCTCGAAGTCGAGCGAGCGCAGCAGGGCGATCATCTCGCCATGGGGGAGGTGGAACTCGATCGCGTGCCCGTCGGAGTCGTGCCAGTCGACGCGGTAGAGCCCGAACTGGGGGCGTTCGAGCTGCTGCGTCGCGACCTCGGCTTGCGGGGCGGAGCACATCACCAGCAGCGGCGAGTTGGTCAGGAAGACGAGGCGACCTCCTGGTCGCAGCAGCCGCGCCGCCTCGGAGATCCAGCGCGCGGGCTCGCACCAAAGGCTCGCCCCGTACTCCGAGATCGCGAAGTCGAAGCTCGCGTCGGGGAGCGGGACCGCTTCGGCGTCGGCCTCGATCAGCTCGAAGTCGAGACCGTGCTGGGCCTGCATCGCCCGCGCGGTGGCGAGCTGCTCCGTGGACTGGTCGACGCCGACCGGGCGGGCCCCGCGCCTCGCGAGCCAGGCCGAGAGGTAGGCGGTGCCGCAGCCGAGCTCGATCGTGTCGAGGCCGGCCACGTCAGGCAGGGCGCCGACGTGGGCCTCCGGGATCCGCCAGATGCCCCAGTAGGGCTCGGCGCTCGCCCAGTTGTGGCGCGCGGCCTCGACGTACTGGGCGGCCATGCCGTCCCAGAGTTCGCGGTTGACCTCTTGGTGGCTCACGTCGCCAGCGCGCGGCCCTGCGCGTAGGCGGCCTCGAGCACGGCGTCGACGCGGCCGCGGTCCATGAGGTTCAGGCCCATGGCCTTCGCGGCGGCTTCGTCGGGAGCGATCGTCCGGACGCTCGCGCCGCGCGCCCGCAGCGCCAGCGATTCGGTGAAGGCGGCGGTCCTGGCGACTCCGCGCAGCGCGCCGAGCGGGGCGCGGACGCCCTGCATCGAGGCGGTCGGGTTGAGGCAGAGCACGCGCGTGCCACGGCCGACCGGGGTCGCGTCGAGGTTGGTCGGGCTCCACGCGCCGCCGTCCACGTACTCGCGCCCGGCGATCTCCACGGGGGCAAAGATCCACGGGACCGCGCAGGAGGCGAGCACCGCCTGGCCGACGCTGGCATCCGGCGAGCCCGGGGAGCCGAAGACGACGCGGCGGCCGTTGCGGCGGTCGACGGCGACGATCCGCAGGCGGCCGTCGAAGGCCGGGCCGAGGGAGTCGATCAGGCGGCCGAGGCCCGGCATGCGGCGCTTGCCGCGCGGGATCGCGTTGAGGGCGACAGCGCGGGCCGCGGCGCCGCCCGGGGTGACGCTGGCCAGCGCGAGCGGCGCGAGCGGGGCCGCGGCGGTCGCACCGAGACGCGCGACCTGCGCGAGCGCCCCGGGGGCGGCGGGCGGCTCGAGGCTCGCCGGCGCGCTGCCCGCGCCGTTGCGCCCGGCGGCGCGGGCCCAGCGCTCGGCCGCGCCGTCGCCGGCCTCGGGCGCGCGGCCGGCGGCGAGCACGGCCGCCACGATCGAGCCCGCGGAGGTGCCGACGAAGTACTCGCACTCGCGGAAGTCGATGCCGCCGGCGGTGGAGAGGCCGTCGAGCAGGCCGCGCATCCACGCCTCGCCGAGCGTCCCCCCGGCGGCGAGCACGAGGACGTCGGGGCGGGTGGCGATCGGTTCGGCCATCCCCCAAGGCTACGAAGCCGCGCTGTATGCGATAACGTACGAACGTATGGAGACCGCCACCCACGTCGGCCCGCGGGTTCGCGCCCTTCGCGAGGGCATGGACCTGTCGCTCCGCGACCTCGCCGAGCGCTCCGGTGTCTCGGCGCCGATGCTCTCCCAGGTCGAGCGCGGCGAGACGAGCCCGACGCTGACCGTCGCCACCCGCATCGCTTCGGGGCTCGAGCTCCGGCTCTCGCAGCTGCTGCGCCTCGACGAGAGCGGGACCGTCACGGTCGTGCGCCCCTCCGAGCGCCGCCGCGGCGGCGCCGATGGGCACGCCTGGGAGGTGCTCTCGCCCCCGCTGCCGGGCCAGCGCTCTGAGGTCTCCTGCCACACGCTGGCCGCGGGCGCGTCCACCGGCGGTCCGGGCGACCCCCCGATGCACGAGCCCGGAGCGCGCGAGACCACGCTGGTCCAGCGCGGCCTCGTCACGTTCGTCTGCGACGGCAACCCCGTGGAGCTCGCCGAGGGCGACTGCGTGACCTTCGACGCCGACCTGCCCCATCACTTCGAGAACCCCGACCGCGAGGAGGCCGTCTTGCTGGCCGTCGTCTCCGCCGGGCTGCGCCGCTCATGACCCAGACGCTGCTGGATCGCATCTGGGCCGAGCACGACGTCGCGCCCGGCCTGCTCTACATCGACCTGCACCTCGTCCACGAGGTCACGAGCCCGCAGGCCTTCGACGGGCTGCGCCTGGCCGGGCGCCCGGTGCGCCGGCCCGACCGCACGCTCGCCACCGCCGACCACAACGTCCCGACCGACGGCACGCCGGTCGCCGCGCGCATCCGCGACGAGCTCTCGCGCGTGCAGGTCCAGACGCTCGAGCACAACTGCGAGGAGTTCGGCATCCCGCTCTACTCGCTGGGCTCAGAGCGACAGGGGATCGTCCACATCATCGGGCCGGAGCTCGGGGTGACCCAGCCGGGGATGACGATCGTCTGCGGCGACTCGCACACCGCGACCCACGGCGCCTTCGGCGCGCTCGCGTTCGGGATCGGCACGAGCGAGGTCGAGCACGTGCTCGCCACCCAGTGCCTCGCGCAGAATCGGCCGCCCTCGATGCGCATCCGCTATGAGGGCGAGCTCGGCTTCGGCGTCACCGCCAAGGACCTGATCCTCGGCACGATCGGCCAGATGGGTACCGACGGCGCCGCGGGCCACGTCGTCGAGTACGCCGGCCCGGCGATCGAGGCGCTCTCGATGGAGGGCCGCATGACCGTCTGCAACATGACGATCGAGGGCGGCGGCCGCGCGGGGATGATCGCGCCCGACGAGACGACCTTCGCGTGGTTCGAGCGGCGCCCCGGCGCGCCCGCGGACCTCGACGCCGCGTTCGAGCGCTGGCGGGAGCTGCGCAGCGACGAGGGTGCAAGCTTCGACCGCGAGATGGTGGTCGACGCCGCGGCGCTCGGGCCGCTGGTGACCTGGGGGACGACCCCGGCGATGGTGGTCGGCGTGGGGGAGGCCGTGCCCGAGCCGCGCTCAGACGGCGACGAGCGCGCGCTGCGCTACATGGGCCTGGAGGCCGGCACCCCGATCGAGGAGATCCGCCTCGACCGCGTGTTCATCGGCTCCTGCACCAACGCGCGGATCGGCGACCTTCGCGCCGCGGCGTCGGTGATCCACGGCCGCCGCGTCTCGGGCGACGTCCACGCGATGGTCGTCCCCGGCTCCCAGCAGGTGGCCGCCGAAGCCGAAGCCGAGGGGCTCGACGAGGTGTTCAAGGCCGCGGGGTTTGACTGGCGCACCGCGGGATGCTCGATGTGCCTGGGGATGAACCCGGACACGCTCGCTCCGGGCGAGCGCTGCGCGTCGACCTCCAACCGCAACTTCGAGGGCCGCCAGGGCCGGGGTGGGCGCACCCACCTCGTGTCCCCGCAGATGGCGGCGGCCGCTGCGCTCGAGGGCCACTTCGTCGACATCCGGACCTGGGAGGCCAGCTGATGGAGCCGGTGAAGATCGTCTCGGGGCCGGTCAGCGTGCTCGACCGCGCCGATGTCGACACGGACCAGATCATCCCCAAGCAGTTCCTCAAGCGGGTGGAGCGCACCGGCTTCGGCCAGTACCTGTTCTACGACTGGGCGAAGGAGCCCGGCTGGGACCTGCCCGCCAACCCGATCCTCGCCGCCGGGCCGAACTTCGGCTGCGGGTCGAGCCGCGAACACGCCCCCTGGGCGCTGGAGGACTACGGCTTCCGCGCGGTCGTGGCACCGTCGTTCGCCGACATCTTCTTCTCCAACTGCACCAAGATCGGCCTGCTGCCGGTGGTGCTCGGCGAGGCAGACGTGCGGGCGCTGATGGAGGCGGGCGAGGCGGAGGTCGACCTCGAGGCGCTGGAGGTCCGCTTCGCGGGCCGCGCGGTGGCGTTCGAGCTCGACCCGGAGATCCGCCGGCGCCTGCTCGAGGGGCTCGACGACATCGCGCTGACCCTCGCGCAGGGCGAGGCGATCGACGCGTACGAGGCGGAGCGCGAGCGGGAAGGGCCCGTCACGACGGCGCTGTAGGTCCTGCCGCGCCTGCATGATGCGGGCGTGCCGCGCGCCGACCTCTCCGCCGCCGAGGCGCGCCGCGCCGCGCTCGCCGCGCAGGGCTTCGCCGAGCCGCGCCGGTCCGGCGGCAGGGCGATCCGCCGGCTGTTCGACCGCGTCGGGCTCGTCCAGATCGACTCGGTCAACGTGCTCTCGCGGGCGCACTACCTGCCGGGCTTCGCCCGGCTCGGCCCCTACGAGCGCGAGGCGGTCGACCGGGCGGCGCACTACGCGCCGCGGCGCCTGTTCGAGTACTGGGGTCACGAGGCGAGCCTCATGCCCGTTGAGCTTCAGCCGCTGCTGCGCTGGCGCATGGCGCGGGCCCACGACGAGGCCTGGGGCGGGATGCGGCGCGTGGCGCGCGAGCGGCCGCAGCTCCTGCGCGACGTGCTCGAGCAGGTGCGCGAGCGCGGCCCGATCGCCGCCCGCGACCTCGCCGAGCAGCGGCCCCGCCGCTCCGGGCCCTGGTGGGACTGGTCGGAGTCCAAGCAGGCGATCGAGCTGCTGTTCTGGAGCGGCGAGGTGACCTCGGCGCGCCGGCGCAACTTCGAGCGCCTCTACGACCTGCCCGAGCGGGTCCTGCCGCGCGCGGTGCTCGATACGCCGACGCCGGCTCCCGAGGACGCCCAGCGCGCCCTGGTCGCTCTTGCCGCGCGCTCGCTCGGGGTCGCGGCCGAGCCCGAGCTGCGCGACTACTTCCGGCTGCCGGTGGCCGAAGCCCGAGCGCGCATCGCCGAGCTCGTGGAGGCGGGAGAGCTCCTGCCGGTCAGCGTCGAAGGCTGGAAGGCGCCGGCTTACCTGCACCGTGACGCCCGCATCCCGCGCCGGGTCGAGGCCCGCGCGCTGCTCGGGCCGTTCGACAACCTGCTGTGGGAGCGCGGCCGGCTCGAGCGCCTGTTCGGCTTTCGCTTCCGGTTGGAGCTCTACGTCCCCAGGCCCAAGCGCGTGCACGGCTACTACGTGCTGCCGCTGCTGCTCGGCGACCGCCTGGTGGCGCGCGCCGACCTCAAGGCCGACCGCCATGCAGGCGTCCTGCGCGTCCATGCGGTGCATCTCGAGCCCGACGCGCCGCCGGAGACCGGCGACGCGCTGCGGGCCGAGCTCGAGCTGCTCGCGGCCTGGCTCGGGCTGAGGTCCCGCCTATCCTCCGCGCCGTGAGCGCCACCCGCGCGACGTCCGGGCCCGCCGCCGCTGCCGCCCCCGCAGAGCTCGCCGCCGAGGCAGAGCGCCGCACGAGCCCGGTCGAGCTGCTCTGGGACCTCGTGTTCGTGTTCGCCGTCACGCAGGTGACGACGCTGCTCTCGCACGACCTGGGATGGGCCGGGCTCGGCCGCTCGCTGCTGGTGCTGGCGCTCATCTGGTGGGCGTGGTCGGCGTTCGTGTGGGCCGCGAACGTGCAGGACGCGGGCTCGCGCTCGCTGCGGACGCTGCTGCTGGTCGCGACCGTCCTGATCTTCGTCAGCGGCCTGGCGCTGCCGCAGGCCTTCGGCCCCTACGGGACGCTGTTCGTCCTGACCTACGCGGGCGTGCGGCTGCTGCACCTCGTGCTCTACGCCGACGCCTCGCGCCGCGGGAACGCCGCGTGGGCGGCGATCGCCGGCTTTGCGGCCACGGTGCTCATCGGCATGGCGCTGCTGTTCGTGGGGTCGCTGCTCGACGGCTCGGCGCGCGTCGCGCTGTGGCTCGTGGCGGCCGCCGTGGACTACGCGGGCCCTGCGTGGCTGACGCGCGAGCGCCTGCGCGGGCTCCAGCAGGTCGCCGTCGCCCACTTCGCCGAGCGCTACAGCCTGTTCGTGATCATCTGCCTCGGCGAGTCGATCGTCGCGGCCGGGCTGGGGGCCGGCGGCCGGCCGCTGACGGTCGAGCTGGTCGCGGCGGTCGCGCTCAGCCTCGTGACGACGATCGGGCTCTGGTGGACCTACTTCGACCGTCAGGCGGAGGCCGCCGAGCGCCGGCTGGGCAGCCATCAGGACCCGGTGCTCGTGGCCGCCGACGCCTACAGCTACCTGCACCTGCTGCTCGTGGCCGGGATCATCGTCTTCGCCGTCGGGGTCAAACAGGCCATCCGCGACGTCGGCGACCCGCTCGGTGACGCCGCGCGCCTCGCGCTGTGCGGCGGGGTCGCGCTGTATCTGGCCGGACACGTCGCCTTCGCCCTGCGGGTGCTGGGCGTCGTGGGCTACGAGAAGCTGGCAGCGACCGCCGCGGCGCTGGTGCTCTTCGCGCTCGGCGGCGCGCTCCCGGCGTGGGCCGCCGTCGGCGCGCTCGCCGCGGTGCTGATCGCGCTGTGCGCCGTCGAGACCGCGCGGGGCGCCATGGCCGCGAGGGACTAGCCTGCCGCGCCGGACATGCCTGCACACCACGTCATCACCCTGCCCGGAGACGGGATCGGCCCCGAGGTCATGGCCGCGGCGCTGCGAGTCCTCGACGCGGTCGGCGACTTCGCCTACGAGGAGCACGCCTTCGGCGGCGCCTCGATCGATGCCCACGGCGTCGCGCTGACCGACGCGACCCTCGAGGCCTGCCGCGCCTCCGAGGCCGTGCTCCTCGCCGCGGTCGGCGGCCCGAAGTGGGACTCGACCGACCCCGACGCCCCGCGGCCCGAGCAGGGCCTGCTGGGCCTGCGCAAGGGCCTCGGCCTGTACGCCAACCTGCGCCCGGTCCGCCCGCTGCCCGCGCTCTACGACGCCAGCCCGCTGCGCCGCGAGATCATCGAGGGCACCGACCTACTCGTCGTGCGCGAGCTCACGGGCGGGATCTACTTCGGGGCGAAGACGCGCACGGCCACGCACGCCAGCGATCTCTGCGAGTACTCCGTGCCCGAGATCGAGCGGATCGCCCGCACGGCGTTCGAGGCCGCCCGCACGCGCGTGACCAGCGTCGACAAGATGAACGTGCTCGAGACGAGCCGGTTGTGGCGCGAGGTCGTCTCGCGCGTGCACTCCGAGGAGTTCCCCAACGTCGAGCTCGAGCACCAGCTCGTGGACTCCGCGGCGATGAAGCTCGTCGCCGCCCCGCGCCACTTCGACGTGATCCTGACTGAGAACATGTTCGGCGACATCCTCTCCGACGAGGCCGCGATGCTCACCGGCTCGCTCGGGATGCTCCCGAGCGCGAGCCTGGGAGGCGATGGCCCCGGCCTGTTCGAGCCCGTCCACGGCTCGGCGCCCGACATCGCCGGCAGCGCCATGGCCAACCCGCTCGCGATGATCCTTTCGGCCGCGCTGATGCTGCGTCACGCGTTCGGCATGGAGGATGGCGCCGCGCAGGTAGAATCGGCCGTCGACCGGGCCCTGGCCGGCGGGCTTCGCACCGCGGACCTGGGCGGAGCCGCCACCACCGCCGAGGCCACCGAGGCGGTACTCGAGGAGTTGCAGACGTGACCCAAGCGGACCTCATCTGGATGAACGGAGAGCTCGTCGCCCACGAGGACGCGAAGGTGCACGTGCTCACGCATGCGCTGCACTACGGCACCGGGGTCTTCGAAGGCGTGCGCGCCTACGAGACCGCGAACGGCCCGGCCGTCTTCCGCCACCTCGATCACATCGACCGCCTGTTCAAGTCCGCCGAGCTCTACTGGATGGAGATCCCCTTCTCCAAGCAGGAGATCCGCGCCGCCACACACGAGGTCATCGCCCGCAACGGCATGAAGTCCTGCTACATCCGCCCGCTGGTGTTCCGCGGTGCGGGGCCGATGGGCCTCTACCCGCTCGACTGCCCCGTCGAGGTCTGCATCTCGGTCTGGGAGTGGGGCTCCTACCTCGGCGACGAGGGCAAGGCCAAGGGCGTGCGCGCGAAGGTCTCCTCCTGGCGGCGCATCGGCCACGACGCGCTGATCCCCGCCGCCAAGGCGACCGGCCAGTACCTCAACTCGGTGCTGGCGAAGGTCGAGGCCGAGAAGGCCGGCTACGAGGAGGGCATCCTGCTCGACCAGCGCGGGATGGTCTGCGAGGGCACGGGCGAGAACCTCTTCGTCGTGCGCGACGGCGTGATCGCCACGCCCGGCTACACGGCCTCGATCCTCGGCGGCATCAGCCGCCTGTCGGCGATCCAGATCGCCAAGGACCTGGGCTACGAGGTCGTCGAGCGCGACATCGCGCGCGGCGAGCTCTACCTGGCCGACGAGATCTTCATGACCGGGACCGCTGCCGAGCTGACGCCGATCCGCGAGATCGACGACCACAAGGTCGGCGCCGGCGAGCCGGGCGAGATCACCCGCGTGGTCCAGCGCGAGTTCGAGGACGCGCTGCACGGGCGCTCGGAGCGCTACGCGGAGTGGCTGGACCCGGTGCCCGCCGTGGCACCCGCTCCGTGACGCAGGTCACCGTCTACGACTGCACCCTCCGCGACGGCATGCAGGGCGAGGGCATGTCGCTGTCGGTCGAGGAGAAGCTGCGCGTCGCCCACCTGCTCGACGACCTCGGCGTGCACGTCATCGAAGCGGGCTTCCCGGGGTCCAACCCGAAGGAGGCCGAGCTGTTCGCCCTGCTCGCGCAGGAGAGCTTCCAGGGCGAGATCGCCGCGTTCGGCATGACACGCCGGCGCGAGCTGCGCGCCGAGGAGGACCCGGCGCTGCGAATGCTCGCGGAGTCCTTCGCGCCCGTGTGCACGCTGGTGGGCAAGACGTGGTCGCTGCACCTCGACAAGGTCGTGCGCGTGGACCCGGAGGAGAACCTGCGCATGATCGAGGACTCGGTCGCCTTCCTCGCCGGCGAGGGCAAGACCGTGGTCTACGACGCCGAGCACTTCTTCGACGCCTGGGCGGAGGACCAGGCCTATGCGCTGCGCTGCCTGCGCGCGGCGGCCGGGGCGGGCGCCGCGTACGTGACGCTGTGCGACACCAACGGCGCCGCGCTGCCCCACGACGTCGAGGCCGCCGTCGCGGCGGTGGTCGGCGAGCTGGGCGAGCACGTCGGGATCCACTGCCACGACGATGCGGGCGTCGGGGTGGCCAACACGCTCGCGGCGGTGCGCGCGGGCGCCCGCCTGGTCCAGGGGACCATGAACGGCTACGGCGAGCGCTGCGGCAACGCCAACCTCGTCTCGATCGTCCCCAACCTCCAGCTCAAGATGGGCTACGCGTGCCTCCCGGCGCTGGGCGGGCTCACCGAGGCCGCCCACTACCTCGACGAGCTGCTCAACTTCGTCCCGGACCCCGACCAGCCCTACGTGGGCAAGAACGCCTTCGCCCACAAGGGCGGGATGCACGTCGCCGGCGTCAACGTCGACCCCGCGACCTTCGAGCACATCGACCCGGCCGAGGTCGGCAACACCCGCGAGCTGCTGATCTCCGAGCTCTCCGGGCGCGGGACCGTGCTCTCGCGCGCCGCCCAGGCCGGCGTGGAGCTCGGCGACGACGCGGCCGCGCGCGTCGCCGAGCGCGTCAAGGACCTCGAGCACCGCGGCTTTCAGTTCGAGGCCGCCGACGGCTCCTTCGACCTGCTGATCCGCCGCGAGACCGGCGAGTACGAGCCGCTGTTCCGCCTGGAGTCCTGGCGCGTGATCGCCGAGAAGCGCGAGGACGGCAAGGTCCAGACCGAGGCCACGATCAAGATCTGGATCGGCGGCGAGCGCTACGTGCGCACGGCCGAGGGCAACGGGCCCGTCAACGCGCTGGATCGCGCGCTGCGCGAGGCGATCTGCGAGACCTATCCGCACCTGCGCGACATCAAGCTCGTCAACTACAAGGTGCGCATCCTCGACGAGTTCAAGGCCACCGGCGCGGTCACCCGGGTCCTGCTCGACGCTTCCGACGGTCACGACACGTGGGGCGCGATCGGCGTGCACGAGAACGTCATCGAGGCGAGCTGGGACGCGCTGGTGGACTCGCTCGAGGCCGGCATGCTGCGCGTCCGCGAGGTCTCGCGGTGAGCGTCGCCCACGACGTGATCCCGCTCGCGCGCCCGGTGCTGGGCGAGCGCGAGGAGCAGGCGGTGGTCGACGTGCTGCGCTCGGGCCAGCTCTCGCTCGGCCCGCAGGTGCCCGCCTTCGAGGAGGCCTTCGCCGCGCGCATCGGCGCGCCGCACGCCAGCGCCGTGTCCTCCGGGACCGCGGGGCTGCACCTCGCGCTGCGCGCGGTCGGCGTGGGGGAGGGCGAGGAGGTCGTGACCTCCCCGTTCTCCTTCGTGGCCTCGGCCAACGCGGTCCTCTACGAGCGCGCCCGGCCGGTGTTCGCCGACATCGACCCGGTGACGCTGAACCTCGACCCGCAGGCCGCCGCCGCAGCCATCACCGAGCGCACCACGGCGCTGCTGCCGGTCCACATCTTCGGCTACCCGGCCGACGTGCCGGCGCTCGAGCACCACGGCCTGCCGATCGTCGAGGACGCCTGCGAGGCGCTCGGCGCCCGCCACGGCGACGGCGTCGAGGTCGGCGGCCGAGGGCACCCGGCCGCGTTCGGCTTCTACGCCAACAAGCAGATGACCACGGGCGAGGGCGGGATGCTCACGCTGGGCAGCGCCGAGCACAAGCAGCGCATCGACTCCGAGCGAAACCAGGGCCGCGCCCCGGACATGGGCTGGCTCGACCACGACCGCCTCGGCTTCAACTACCGGCTGTCGGACATCGCCTGCGCGCTCGGGCTCGCGCAGCTCGAGCGCCTCGACGACCTGCTGGGTGCCCGGGCCGCCGCCGCCGCGCTCTACCGCGACGCGCTGGGCGCCCTCGTCCGTGAGCGCGACCTGCAGCTGCCGTGCGAGGACCACGGCGGCGACGTGCGCGGCTGGTTCGTCTTCGTGGTCCAGCTGCCGCGCGGCAGCGACCGCGACGCCACGATCCTCGCGCTGCGCGAGCGCGGGATCCAGAGCAAGCCCTACCTGCCCGCGATCCACCTGATGTCCTTCTACCGCGAGCGCTTCGGCCACCGCACGGGCGAGTTCCCGGTGGCCGAGGACGTCGCCGCCCGCTCGGTGGCGCTGCCGTTCTTCCCGGGTCTTGAGGAGGGGCAGGTCGCGCGGGTGGCCGAGGCTCTCGCCGAGGTGCTGCGCTAAGGGCAGAAACTCAGTAGGTTGCGGGCAATGGGGCGGAGGGTCGTGCTGGGAATCGTGCTGGTGCTGGCCCTCATGGGCGGCACGGCCCAGGCCAGCGTGCTCGTGAAGGTGTCGTTGCGCTCGGTCGACCCCGCCGAGATCCTCAAGCGCAACGCGCTGAGCGTGAAGGTCGTCGCCAAGCGCTCGGGGAAGGTGCGCGTGAGCGCCGGCAAGCTCGCCCGCGGGCGCACCCTGCACTTCAAGCGGCGCGGCAGCAAGCGCGCCCGCCTGCGCCTGACCGCCGCCGGGCGCCGGACGATCCGCTCCTGCGGGCGCCGGCGCATCCGCGTACGGGCAGGGCGGCGCTCGACGCGCCGGCTGCTGCGGCTGCGGGTGTCCTGCGGCACGACGGCTCCGCTCGGCTCCAAAGAGAACCCCGACACCGCGGGCTTCGCCGCCCCCGCTGGCTGCGACTACCTCGACAACGCCGTCTGCCTGCAGCCCTGGCCCAACGACTACTTCACCAGGCAGGACCCCGCGACACCCACGGGGCGGCGCCTTGACCTCCAGCTCTCGGCGATGCCCCGCAACGTCCTCCAGAAGCCGATCGAGCCCTCCGACTACAACCGCAACGACGGCTTCAGCCCCGGTTCGCCGATCCACACGAAGATCCCGGGGCTCGACAACCAGGCCGCGTTCGACAAGACCGGGCTCGTCCCGGTCACCGACATGCAGCGCGCATTCGATCCCTCGCAGCCGGCGGTGGTCATCGATGCCGACTCGGGCCAGCGCCAGCTGATCTGGTCAGAGCTCGACGCCAACGCCCAGTCGGACAATGACCGCAACCTGTTCATCCGTCCGGGCAAGAACTTCCTCGAGGGACATCGCTACATCGTCGCCCTGCGCCGGCTGAAGCGGGCGGACGGCTCGGCGATCGAGCCGTCGCGCGCCTTCCGGGTCTACCGCGATCGCATCTACACGACCTCGCCGACCGTCGAGGCGCGCCGGGACCACATGGAGAGCCTGTTCGCCAAGCTCAACCAGGCCGGCGTGGGCCGCGAGGACCTCTACCTGGCGTGGGACTTCACCGTCGGCAGCGCGCAGCGGATCGCCGGGCGGTTGTTGAAGATCCGCGACGCGGCGTTTGCCGAGCTGGGCGACACCAACCTCGCTGACGGGATCGCGCAGGGCAACGCTCCGACCTCATTCCCCGGCGTCTGCGTGCCCGACGGCGAGCCGGTCGACGCGGCGATCACGCGCGTCTGCGGCACGTTCCTCGTCCCGTGCTTCCTCGACCAGCCCGGCTGCCCGACGGGCTCGCGCTTCGCCTTCGCCGACGCCACGGGCAACGACCCGGTGCGGATCCCCGCCAACACGATGGCCGCCAACTACGACTGCATCCTGCCGGCGACGCTGCTGCCGGGCGAGAAGCTGCGAATGTCGCTCTACGGCCACGGCCTGCTCGGCGACGCCTCCGAGGTCGACCTGCGCCCGCAGCGCGAGATGGTCAAGCGCTTCAAGTTCATCTACTGCGCCACGGACTGGAAGGGCATGGCCTCCGAGGACGTCCCGAATGTCGGCACGATCCTCAACGATCTCTCGCGCTTCCCGACGCTGACCGACCGGATGCAGCAGGGGATCCTGAACTTCCTCTACCTTGGCCGGCTGATGCGCAAGGGGTTCCCTGCCGAGCCGGCCTTCGCGAACAAGCTCGACACGAGCGCGTTGTTCTACGACGGCAACTCGCAGGGCGGCATCTACGGCGGCACGGTCACCGCGGTGTCGCCCGACGTCCGCCGCTCGGTGCTCGGCGTCCCGGCGATCAACTACTCGACGCTGCTGCAGCGCTCCACCGACTTCGCCCAGTACGGCGCGGTGCTCTACACGAGCTACCCGAACGAGATCGAACGGCCGCTGCTGTTCTCGCTGATCCAGCAGCTGTGGGACCGCTCAGACCCCAACGGCTTCGCTCAGCACATGACGAGCGACCCGTATCCGAACACCCCGTCGCACACGGTGCTGATGCACATCGCGGTCGGGGACCACCAGGTCGCCAACGTCGCCGCCGACGTCGAGGCGCGGACGATCGGCGCGCGCATCCGCGCCGACAACACGCTGCCCGGGCGCAGCTCGGACGTCATCCCGTACTACGGCATCGAGCGCACCGGCTTCCCGACCGGCGGCTCCGTGCTCGAGCCCTGGGACGCGGGCGCCGGCTTCAACCAGCTGCCCCCCACCTCCAACACGCCGCCGGTCAACAGCGCGAGTAACCAGGACCCCCACGGCGTCCCGCGCCGCACCCCGAACGCGCAGGACCAGAAGAACGAGCACATGAAGATCGGCGGCTCGATCGCCGATCAGTGCGGCGGCGGGCCGTGCGTCGGCGTGCCGTAGCGGTTACGCCGGAGCTCTGAAGAACCCGACGAAGCCGGCCCCCCCGAGCGCCCGGGCGGCGGCGGCGCTCGCCACCGGGCGCTCCTCGCGCGGCTGGAAGCCGAGCGACGCGTAGAGCGCCCGCGCGGGCGCGTTCTCAAGGCCCGTGTCGAGCGCCACGCCGGTCGCGCCGAGCGCTCGCGCGGTCTCCGCCGCGTCGTCGAGCAGCGCCCGGGCCACGCCGCGCCGGCGCGCCGCCGGGGCCACCGCCAGGGCGTCGACGTACCAGCTCCCGGCGGGTGGGAGCGGCCCCACGCGGCGCGAGACGCGCAGGTGGCGCGCGACGCGGGGCCAGTGCCACGGGCGGACGCGCGGCAGCGTGAGCGCCAGGAAGCGCTGGGCGAGCGCCTCGGCCTCAGCGGCGCGAAAGCCTGCGAGCACTCTGGCGAGCTCCCCGTCGAGCAGCGCCACCCGGCACACCGCGTAGCTTCCCGAGTGACCCGATCGCGGGTAGACCGCGCTCACGAGGCGACGCGCGTGCGCCTCGCCCCCCGCATAGGCGTCGTAGTAGGACCGCGCCGACTCATACAGCAGGCCGGCGGCCGGGTCGTCGGGGCGAGCGGGGCGCACCTGGAGGTCCATCGCAGGCATCATGCCTGGGGTGTCGCGCTTCTCAGAGCCCCAGGACCCGGGCTTCCAGCGCCTGAACGCCTCGATCGGCTATGACTGGCGGCTCGGGCCCTATGACGTGGCGCAATCGCGCGCGCACGCGACGATGCTCGCGGCCGCCGGCGTGCTCACCGACGAGGAGCGCGACGCTCTGCACGCGGGCCTCGAGCGCGTCGAGGAGGAGCTCGAGGCGGGCGAGTTCCCGTTCCTGCCCGACGACGAGGACATCCACATGGCGATCGAGCGACGGCTCACCGAGCTCGCCGGCGCGGTCGGGGGCAAGCTCCACACCGCGCGGTCGCGCAACGACCAAGTCGCGACGGACATGGCGCTCTACACCCGCGCCCACGCGCTGCGCACGCTCGAGGCGCTCCACGACCTCCAGGTGACGCTCGCGAGCCTCGCCGAGGACCACCTCGACTGGCCGATGCCGGGCTACACCCACCTCCAGCGCGCGCAGCCCGTCTACCTCTCCCATCACCTGCTCGCCTACTTCTGGATGTTCCGCCGCGACTCCCGGCGCTTCCAGTTCGTCCTCGGCTCCACCGACGAGCTGCCGCTCGGCGCCGGGGCGCTGGCCGGCGTGAACTTCGACACCGACCGCGGGCTGCTGGCCTCCGAGCTCGGCTTCGGCGCGGTCGCCCCGAACTCCGTCGACGCGGTCTCAAACCGCGACTTCGTGCTCGACTTCCTCGCCGCCGCCGCGACGTGCGCGACCCATCTCTCGCGCCTCGGTGCCGAGCTGGTCCTGTGGTCCAGCGAGGAGTTCGGCTTCGCCGAGGTCGCCGACGCGTGGTCCTCGGGCTCCTCGATCATGCCCCAGAAGAAGAACCCCGACGCCGCCGAGCTGCTGCGGGCCAAGGCGCCGCGCGTCGCCGGGCACCTCGTCGCGCTCCACGGCGTCATGCATGGGCTGCCGCTGACCTACAACAAGGACATGCAGGAAGACAAGGAGCACCTCTTCGACGTCGTGGACACGCTCGAGCTCTGCCTCGCCGCCGCGCGCGGGATGCTCGAGAGCGTGCGCTTCGACCGCGAGCGCCTCGCCGCCGCGGCCGCCGACGAGCTGATCGCGGCCACCGACGTCGCCGACCTGCTCGTTCGCCGCGGCGTGCCCTTCCGGCAGTCCCACGGCATCGTCGCCGGGCTCGTGCGCGAGGCGATCGACTCGGGCCGCGGGCTGTCGGGGCTCTCGCGCGAGGAGATCGCGCGCCACTCTTCGGTGCTCGACGAGGAGTACTACGAGGTGCTCGAGCAGCGCTCGTGGCTCGAGTCCAAGGTCTCCGAGGGCGGCACGTCGCTCGGCCGCGTGCGCGAGCAGCTCGCCCACGCGCGCGCGGAGCTCGCCCTCCCGAGCGGGTGAACGCGCTCGAGCCGGAGTTCTACGCCCGCCCAGTGCTCGACGTCGCACGCGACCTGCTCGGCTGCACGCTGCGCTTCGGGGGCTGCGTGGGGGCGATCGTCGAAACCGAGGCTTACCACGACTCAGAGGCCGCCTGCCACGCCCACGTCGGGCTCACGCCGCGCACCCACACGCTGTTCGGCGAGCCCGGCCGCGCCTACGTCTATCGCTCCTACGGCATCCACGCCCTGCTCAACGCCGTCTGCGAGCCGCCCGGGGTCGGGGCGGCCGTGCTGATCCGGGCGCTCGAGCCGCTGGAGGGCATCGAGCAGATGCGCGCGCGGCGCGGGCTCGAGCGCCGCGAGGACCTCTGCTCGGGGCCGGGCAAGCTCACGCAGGCGCTCGGGATCGAGCTCGAGCTCAACGGCTCGGACCTGACTGCGGGGCCCATCACGATCGAGCCCGCGCGAGCGGACTGGCAGGCGGTCGAGGCGATCGCCGGGACGCGGATCGGGATCACCAAGGCGGCCGAGCTTCCGTGGCGCTTCAGCGTCGCGGGAGTGCGCTCGGTGTCCCGCCCGTGGCCGCCCGGGCTGCGCGAGACGATGGCCCCACGCTAGCCCGGAGGTGGCGCAGCGCCGCCGCCGGGCGGCGAGGTGCCGCCGCCGGTCGCCGGGTCCTGCGCCGGTGCGGGAGCGGGCTTGGCGGGCGTGGTCTGCTGCGGCTTGGGCGTCGTCGGCGCCGGCTGGCTCGGCACGGTCTTGCCGCCGCCGGTTGTGGGCGCCGGCGTGCTCGGGCTGACCGGCGCCGCCGGGGTGCTCGGGGCGGGCGTCGTGGGCACCGCGACGCCGGGGTCCGGGGTCGCGCCCGAGACGGTCCCGTCGGGGTTCAGCTTCTTGCCCGGCGGCGGATCGAGCTTGAGCACCGCGTCCATGAACGTCTTCCAGATCTCGGCCGGATAGGTGCCGCCGGCGACGCCCTTGCCCGCGAACTCGGTGGTCATCGGCTGGAAGCGCTTGGGGTAGCCGACCCATACCGCGACGGTGTAGTCCGGGGTCCAGCCGACGAACCAGGCGTCGGAGTAGTTCTCGGTCGTCCCGGTCTTGCCGGCCACCGGGACGTTGAGGATCGCCGCGCGCTTGCCCGTGCCGTCCTTGACCACGCCCTGCAGCAGCGTCTGCACGGTCCCGGCCACGCTCTCGGGAAGCACGCGCCGCGAGAGGACCTGATTGCGAGCGCGCTTGCCGTTGGGCAGCTTGATCGGTTCGATGACGCCCTTCTTGGTGCGCCCGATCGCGTGGATGCCCACCGGCCCGGGCACGGGCGGGGTCGTCGGCCTGGAGAGCCGGCCCGGGCTCATCGAGCCGTAGATGAGCCTGCCGCCGCGGGCGAAGGTCTCGTAGGCATGGGCCATGTCGAGCGGGGTGACGCCCTGGTGCAGGCCGCCGAGCGAGATCGCGAGGTTGTGCGACACCGGCGTGCGGATCCCCATCCGCCGCGCGAGCCTGGCGACCTTCGCCGTGCCGACGTCGACGCCCAGCTCGGCGAACACCGAGTTGTCTGACTGCGCGGTGGCGTTGGCGAGGGTCGTGGTCCCGGCGTAGGCGTTGTTGTAGTTCTCGACGGTGAAGCGCTCGATTGAGCCCTTGACCTTGAAGACCTTCTTCTTGGAGGTGAACAGCGAGCCCGGCCCGAAGCCCTTCTTCAGACCCTCGGCCAGCACGAACGGCTTGAACGCCGAGCCGGGCTGGCGCTGGCCCTGGGTGGCGAGGTTGAACGGCGAGGAGTTGTAGTCGTCGCCGCCGACCATGGCCCGCACCTCGCCGTTGCGGTTGTCGATGGCCACCAGCGAGACGCGCGGCCCGGAGAGGTTGGGCAGCCACGCCTGGACGGCCGCGTTAGCCGCGTCCTGGAAGCGCGAGTCGAGCGTGGTCTGCACGGTCAGCCCGCCCTCGAAGGCCTGGCGCGCGCCGGTCTGGCCGCCGCCCAGCTTGTCGACGACCTGCTGCTTGACCCACGAGGTGAAGTACGGGTAGCGGGTGTCCTCGCGCGGGGGCCGGATGTCGCGGCGCGTCGGGATCGCCTCCTGGGTGCCCAGGTCGTACTGCTCGCGGGCGATCAGGTGCTGCTGGTACATGCGCGCGAGCACGAGGTCGCGCCGGCGCTGGGCGGTCTGCGGGTGGGCGATCGGGTCATAGCCGCTGGGCGACGCGACCATGCCGGCCAGCAGCGCGGCCTCCTCGGGCTTGAGCTGAGAGGCGCACGGGCGCGTCTTGACCGTCTGCTCACAGCCGGGATGGCGACTGGCGAAGTAGGTGCGCGCGGCCGACTCGATCCCGTAGGCCCCGTTGCCGAAGTAGATCGTGTTGAGGTAGTTGCGCAGGATCTTCTGCTTGGACCAGCGGCGGGTCAGGTGGTAGGCCAGCGCTGCCTCGCGCAGCTTCACGAACAGCGTGCGCTTGTTCTGCGCGGCCAGCGCGTTCTTGACGAACTGCTGGGTGATGGTCGAGCCCCCCTGCACGGCGCGCTTGGCGACGACGTCCTGGTAGAGCGCGCGCCCGATGCCCCGAAGGTCGACGCCGTCGTTGGTGAGGAAGCGCTTGTCCTCGATCGCGATCACCGCCTGCTTCATGAACGGCGCGATCTGCGTCTCGTTGAGCAGGATCCGGTTCTGGTTGCCGGTCAGCAGCCCGAGCCGGGTGCCGCGGCGGTCGACCATGACCGAGTTCTGGGACGAGGGCTCCTCGAGCGCCGGGAGGTCCGAGGCGACGGCCATCATCATCCCGAACACCGTGGAGACCGCCGCCAGCAGCCCCAGCACCACAAGCAGCCCGAGCACGCGCAGCTTCTTGACGCGCACGCGGCGCGGGGGATCGGGAGGTCCGCCGTTGCCGTCGGCGAACTCCGGGTGCAGGGGCACCACGCGCGGAGCTTCGGCTGGATCGGCCGGGTGGATGATGCGTTCGGGGCTCATGATGGACGGGGCCCGCGACGGCGGGCGTCTGCCTACGACGGCCGCGATTTGTCTCAACGGCGCGGGCAGAGCCTGCGCGCCACTCTAGCATTGGCCCGGATGCCAGAACCCGCTCCCGAGGCCGTCCGGACCGCTGCGCAGCTGGGCCGCAACGCCGTCGATCTCCTGCCCCGGGGCGCGCTCGAGCAGCGGCTCGGCGAGGGTCGCGCGCTGCGGGTCAAGCTCGGGCTGGACCCGACCGCGCCCGACGTGCACCTCGGCCACACCGTGGTGCTGCAGAAGCTGCGCGAGTTCCAGGACCTCGGCCACACCGTGGTGCTGATCATCGGCGACTACACGGCGCGCGTCGGCGACCCGAGCGGGCGCTCGGCGACCCGGCCGGTGCTCTCGGGCGAGCAGATCGACGCCAACGCGCGCACCTACGTCGAGCAGGCCGGGCGCGTCCTGCACACCGACGAGCGCCTGGAGCTGCGCCACAACTCCGAGTGGCTCGACATGACGATGGAGGACCTGTTCGGGCTCGTGCGCCACGTCACGATCGCCCAGCTGCTCGAGCGCGACGACTTCGCCAAGCGCTTCGCGGGCCGGCAGCCGATCTCGCTGCTGGAGCTGCTCTATCCCGTGCTGCAGGGCTATGACTCGGTCGCGGTGCGCGCGGACGTGGAGCTCGGGGGCACCGACCAGACCTTCAACCTGCTGATGGGGCGCGCGATCCAGGCCGCCTACGCCCTGCCCCAGCAGGTCGTGCTGACGATGCCGCTGCTGGTGGGCACCGATGGCGTGGAGAAGATGTCCAAGTCGCTGGGCAATCATGTCGGCGTCGCCGAGGCGCCCGAGCAGACGTACGGCAAGACGCTCTCGCTGCCCGACGCGGCGATGCCCTCGTGGTACGACCTGCTGCTCGGGGAGCCGCCGCCCGCGGGCGCGAGCCCGCGCGACGCCAAGCGCGCACTGGCGCGCGCGCTCGTCGAGCGCTTCCACGGCGAGCAGGCCGCGCACGAGGCCGAGGCGCACTTCGACCGCGTCTTCGTGGCGCGGGAGCTGCCCGAGGAGATCGAGGAGCTCGTGCTCGAGCCGGCCGGCGGCACCGTGCACCTCCCCGCGCTGATCGCCTCGCACTTCGGCGGCTCGCGCTCGGAGGCCCGGCGCAAGATCGCCCAGGGCGGCGTCCGGCTCGACGGCGAGCCGGTCGACCCCGCCGCGCTCGACCTCTCCGCGGGCGAGCTCGACGGGCGCGTCCTGCAGCTCGGCAAGCGCCAGTTCCGGCGCCTGCGAATGCCCGCCTAGAGGGCCTCCGGTGCTACATTCCCCCGCGCCGGCACAGGATGCGGCGCGCGCTCGGCGGGGTTTCGCTTCCCGGTAGCTCGCGCTATAGTCGTGTGTCCGCTCGGAGCCCTTTGGGCTGCCCGGGCAGCGTCAGATGGGAGGAGACCCCTCCCGGCTAATGGGGCGCGACGGTCTTTGAAAACTCAACAGCATGCGCACCTGGCGGCCGGCCTTGGCCGGATTCGTCATGTGTGCGTCCAGGTTCGACCTGCCGCTCGGAGCGATTCGTCGCGACGAGAGGCAGCCTGAGAAATCAAAGCAGTACGTAGTAACCCGTCGACGCACCCGGGCCGCTCTCTGTGTACTGAGCAGCCCCTTGTGTGGTGCACCGACAGCTCTACGTGAGCAGTTCTTCACGGAGAGTTTGATCCTGGCTCAGGACGAACGCTGGCGGCGTGCTTAACACATGCAAGTGGAGCGACGAACCAGGGCTTGCCCTGGGGCAGAGCCGCGAACGGGTGAGTAACACGTGGGTAACCCACCCCGATGATTGGGACAACCCGAGGAAACTCGGGCTAATACCAAATGTGCTCGCAGTCTTTGAGGACTACGAGTAAAGATAGATTCGGCCTTCGCATCGGGACGGGCCCGCGGCCCATTAGCTTGTTGGTGGG